>NZ_WNKT01000001.1 GCF_009720725.1 Allochromatium palmeri | reverse complement strand
GTGATATGACGATCTACATGTGGCCGAAATGGGCCGCACGGGCCATTGAATGGAGCGCGAAACACTCATGACGTAGCCACTGAAAACAAAATGTTTGTGAAAAAGGGCACTTTCAGTGTTAACGAATAGTAAACGGTATTTGATCAGCGTTTCCTTAACTGCTGTCATCGGAGCATCAAATATTGGTGAGTCAGCATCTTTTTTGGCTTGAGCTTCTTTTTGTTCAATTCTTTTTTCTATTTCTGCTTTATTAGCCTGACGTTCTTTTTCTATTTTTTTAATTTTCTCAGATATTGCGATTTCATCTTTGATCGACTGTACTCGATACTTGATATATAAAGATTTAGCTTTTTCTTCTTTTGCATCACTTTCTGCTAAAGCTTTTGCCCATAAACCATCCCTTCGCATCCCTTGCGCTAGCTCCCCCACAACTTGTGCATAAATTTGCTCTTCAAATAATCTGGATTCAGGTGAGTCTTTAAAGTGCTTAAACAAGAATAGCCTCCCAAAAACACGTTCTAGGTTATAGTCCGATTTTCGTAGCCTAGACTGATAGTAATTTTAAAATAAAAGTTATTTATTCTGACTCAGAACCACACACACCTAAGAGAGTGTAGACACACAAATCATGGTTTGTCTAGTGTTGCTGGTAGAAGGGAGACTGTCCCACTCAGTGTCAGGATGCATGTCACTTGCTCTTACAGTCTTTCTTAACTCATCGCTGAGACAAGGATTCTCAGACCTTGGATCAAGGCCACTCCTGGCACCGAAGTGACAGAGGTCGCATCCAAAGCGCTGAAACGGCCTACAGGCCACAGAGACCCGATCGGTCAGGTTGGTCCAACGCCAGCGCTAAACAGTGCTCCAGGCGATCACTCAGCGACATACCGTCAGAATCTTGCATCACCTAGCGGGTTCGGTGGGGTCAGTAGGGTTTTCCTATGTCGACATTGGAAAAACCGATGAAATGGCGGGGTCGAGGTTAGGGTCGCGCGTGGGGTCAACCCCAGTGACGTGGGCACATCCCCATGCTCTTCCCCGCTCCGTGTTGATACCGCTCAAGGCCAGACCCCAGAAACCCCACTGACCCCAGTGCTGTCCCGTTACCACGATGCGTGAGAATTCGTCTGGTGGCTGTCAGGGTAGTCGATGTAGACCAGTCCGCCTAACCCCGGATATGCACCGGAGTCCAGCGATCAGGCAGGCAAAAAAAATCCCTGCCTCCGCAAGAAGGCAAGGATTTCTTTTACTTATATGGCTCCCTGGGACGGGCTCGAACCGCCGACCTAGTGATTAACAGTCACCCGCTCTACCGACTGAGCTACCAGGGAATATCTTGAGCCGCGTATGGTAGTGCCCGATCAGACCCGTGTCAAGCGTTTTTAACCGCCTGCTCGATCCGATCCAGCGCCCGCTCCAGCGTCTCGCGGCTGGTCGCGATCGACAGCCGCAGATAGCCCCCCAACCCGAACGCCGACCCCGGCACCACCGCCACGCCCGCCTTCTCGATCAGATACTCACCCAGCTCCAGATCGTTGTTGACCCCATCCAAACGCTCGATCAGCGTCTGCACTTTCGGAAACACATAGAAGGTTCCATCGGTCGGCAGACACTCGATGCCCGGAATCCGGTTGAGCCGCTCGACGACGAAGTCGTGACGCTCCATGAACGCCTTGAGCATGACCCCGATGCACTCCTGCGGCCCCTCCAGCGCCGCCTGAGCCGCGACCTGCGAGATCGAAGTCGGATTGGACGTACTCTGCGATTGGATCTTGTTCATCGCCTTGATGATGTCCGCCGGCCCGCCCGCATAGCCGATCCGCCAGCCCGTCATCGCATACGCCTTGGACACCCCGTTCAGCACCAGCGTGCGCGGCGCCAGATCCGGACAGACGTTGAGGATGTTGACGAAGGGCGCTGAACTCCAGCGAATGTGCTCATACATATCGTCGGTCGCGATGATGACCTTCGGGAAATCACGCAACACCTCACCGAGCGCCTCCAGCTCTTCGCGGCTGTAGGCCATGCCGGTCGGATTGGACGGACTGTTGATGACCACCAACCGCGTCTTCTCGTTCATCGCCCCCTTGAGCTGAGCCGGAGTGATCTTGAACGACTGCGCCGCACCCGCCTGCACGAACACAGGCAGGCCGCCGGCCAGCAGCACCATGTCCGGATAGGACACCCAATAGGGCGCCGGAATCACCACCTCGTCACCCGGATCGAGCAACGCCTGCGCCAGATTGAAAAAGCTCTGCTTGCCGCCGCACGAGACCAGGATCTGATTCGGCGCATAGTCCAGCCCATTCTCGCGCTTGAACTTAGCGATGACGGCGCGCTTCAACTCAGGCGTGCCGTCGACAGCAGTGTACTTGGTGAAGCCGGACTCGATGGCGCGGATGGCGGCGGCCTTGATGTGCTCGGGGGTGTCGAAGTCCGGCTCCCCAACGCCGAGTCCAATCACATCCTGACCCTCGGCACGGAGCGCGGCCGCGCGGGCAGTGATGGCAAGGGTTGCGGAGGGCTTGACGGCCTGGACGCGGGCAGCGAGCTTGGTGGTCATGGACGAAAGTACCTGGATGGCCCTGATGGCTGGATTCGTGGTTGGAGGATCACAATAATAGCGAATCACCCGCTTTCCGACACGCCAATCGAAAGCCACCCTCCCCTACCCGCGCTAGCCGTTCACGCGACGAGGTTGCCCCGCATGTCCAGTCCACCCAGTCCAGTCTTC
The DNA here is from genome assembly GCF_009720725.1 of Allochromatium palmeri. Taxonomy (GTDB): domain Bacteria; phylum Pseudomonadota; class Gammaproteobacteria; order Chromatiales; family Chromatiaceae; genus Thermochromatium; species Thermochromatium palmeri. The sequence continues at coordinate 298,344 of NZ_WNKT01000001.1, read as the reverse complement.
GAACTCGTCAGCCCCTTCGCGCCCGCCGGCGATCAGCCCGAGGCGATCCGCCGTCTGGTCGCGGGCCTGAACGACGGCGAGGCCGGCCTGACCCTGCTCGGCGTGACCGGCTCAGGAAAGACATTTTCCATAGCGAGCGTCATCGCCCAGGTGCAGCGTCCGGCGCTCATCCTCGCGCCCAACAAGACGCTGGCCGCCCAGCTCTATGGCGAGATGCGCGCCTTCTTCCCGCGCAACGCGGTGGAGTATTTCGTCTCCTATTACGACTACTACCAGCCCGAGGCCTATGTCCCGGCGACCGATACCTATATCGAGAAGGACGCCGCGATCAACGAGCACATCGAACAGATGCGCCTCTCCGCGACGAAAGCACTGCTGGAACGGCGCGACGTCATCATCGTCGCCACAGTCTCATCCATCTATGGCCTGGGCGATCCCGAGGCCTATCTGAAGATGGTGCTGATCCTCAAGCGCGGCGAGCGCATCGACCAGCGCGCCATCCTGCGCCGGCTCGCCGAGCTGCAATACACCCGCAACGAGATCGAGCTGTCACGCGGCACCTATCGCGTGCGCGGCGACGTGATCGATATCCACCCGGCCGAGTCCGACGACGCGGCGCTGCGGGTCGCGCTCTTCGACGACGAGATCGAGACGCTGTCGCTGTTCGATCCGCTCACCGGCGAGGTGCGGCGGCAGGTCTCGCGCTACACCGTCTTCCCTAAGACCCACTATGCCACCCCGCGCGAGACCATCCTCAAGGCCATCGATCTCATCAAACCGGAACTCAAGGAGCGGCTCGACTGGCTGCGCACCAACGATAAGCTGATCGAGGCCCAGCGGCTCGAACAGCGCACACTGTTCGATCTGGAGATGATGCTGGAGGTCGGCTACTGCCAGGGCATCGAGAACTACAGCCGCTATCTCTCCGGACGCCAACCCGGCGAGCCGCCGCCGACCCTGTATGACTATCTGCCGCCCGAGGCGATCCTGGTCATCGACGAGAGCCATGTCACCGTACCCCAGCTCGGCGGCATGTATCGTGGCGACCGCTCGCGCAAGGAGAATCTGGTCGAATACGGCTTCCGGCTGCCTTCGGCGCTCGACAACCGGCCGCTCCAGTTCGAAGAGTTCCAGGCGCGCCAGCCGCAAACGCTCTATGTTTCGGCCACGCCGCGCGCCTTCGAGATCGAGCATTCGGGTGCGGTCATCGAACAGGTGGTGCGCCCGACCGGGCTGGTCGATCCCGAGGTCGAGGTGCGACCGGCGCTCAGTCAGGTCGACGATCTGCTGTCCGAGATCGGCCCGCGCGTGGCCGCCGACGAACGGGTGCTGGTGACGACGCTGACCAAGCGCATGGCCGAGGATCTGACCGAGTATCTCGACGAGCACGGCGTTAAGGTGCGCTATCTGCACTCGGACATCGACACCGTCGAGCGAGTGGAGATCATCCGCGATCTGCGGCTCGGTACCTTCGACGTGCTGGTCGGCATCAACCTATTGCGCGAAGGGCTGGACATGCCCGAGGTCTCGCTGGTGGCGATCCTGGATGCCGACAAGGAGGGCTTTCTGCGCTCGGCCGACTCGCTGATCCAGACCATGGGTCGCGCCGCGCGCAACGCCAACGGCAAGGCGATTCTCTATGCCGACCGGATCACCGGCTCGATGCAGCGCGCCATCGAGGAGAGCGAGCGGCGCCGCGCCAAGCAAATTGCGGCCAACGCGGCCCAGGGCATCACGCCCCAGACCATCCGCAAAGCCGTCGCCGATATTCTGGAGGCTCACACGCCCGGCGCACCGATTAAGGCGCGTGACTATGCCAGGGTCGCTGAGCAGGTGGCCGAGTACGGACGCCTGACACCGCAACAAATGGCCAAGCGTCTCAAGACGCTGGAGAAGCAGATGTATCAGCACGCCAAGAATCTGGAGTTCGAACAGGCCGCCGCGATCCGCGATCAGATCCGCGCGTTGCAGGCGCAGGGGCTGGCGGCGTGAGATACGGACTCGGCTTGATTGTGCTGTTGGTTCTGGGGTATGGCGTCTGTCTGGCCGGCTCAGCGCCGACGCTCGGCTACCGGGTGGTGGCGAGCTATCCGCACGATCCAAACGCCTTCACACAGGGCTTGATCGTCATCGACGGCACGCTCTACGAAAGCACCGGCAACTATGGTCACTCGACATTGCGTCGGGTCGACTTGGAAACCGGGCGCGTGGAGCAGGAAATCCGGCTGGCGCCCGATCTGTTCGGCGAGGGCCTCACCGACTGGCACGGACGCCTGGTGCAACTGACCTGGCGCGAGCAGCTCGGGATCATTTACGACGCCAAAACCTTCGAGCGGCTTGAGACCTTCCAGTACCAAGGCGAGGGCTGGGGTCTGACCCACGATGGACAGCAGTGGATCATGAGCGATGGCACGGACGAGCTGCGGTTTCTCGATCCCAAAACACGGCGTGTCGTGCAGCGGCTGAAGGTCCGCGATGGACGGCAGCCCGTGCGCCGGCTCAACGAACTGGAATACATCGACGGCGAGATCTGGGCTAATGTCTGGCGAACCGACCGCATCGTGCGGATCTCGCCGGCGAGCGGTGCGGTGACCGCCGTGGTTGATCTGACGACGCTCTATCCAACCAGCGAGCGCGTGAGTCCGGAAGCTGTGTTGAATGGCATCGCCCATGACACCGCGACCGGCCGGCTGTTCGTCACCGGCAAATACTGGCCACGACTCTACGAGATCGTCATCGAATAGCGGGGCTCAGAAACAAAAGAAGCCAGGCATAACGCCTGGCTTCTTTCCCCGACTTAGGTGTCGCGCTTACTTCGACTCGGACTGAGCCGGAGCGGCCGGAGCAACCGGTGCGCCGTAAGGAGCGCCATAGGGGAAGGCGTAGGGAACGCCGTAGCCACCATAGGGAGCGCCATAGCCGCCGTAAGGATAGCCGTAGCCACCGTAGGGATAGCCGTAGCCATTGCCATAGCCGCGACCGTAACCACGGCCGTAGCCGCGACCGCCGCCGCTCATGCTCATGTTGAAGTCGCCATAGCCGTCGCCGAACATGTCATTCATCCAGTCGCCCATGCCGTTGCCGTAGCCAGGACCACCCCAGCCCGGACCCCACCAGGCGGAAGCAGAAGCGGAAGCACCAAGAAGTGCGGCGATAGCGGCAGCGGTAGCAAGCTTTTTCATATATCTCTCCAATTATTTTGTCGTTGGCAGCAAGCGTGGCCAGCACTGCATCGACCACGGGGAAGAGTATATATTAGAAAATAATTAAATATGAAATTTAATTTAACGATCACATTCAAAAAAATCATAGGCAAAGCTGATTTGAATGTCCAGACCCTGACGAGCAGCGACCGCTTGATCCCCGAGGTCACAGGCGGCGTTTGACCTCGGTCAGATCCTCCCAAGCCTTGGCCTTCTGCTCGGGCGAGCGCAGCAGATAGGCTGGATGATAGGTCACGCGCAGCGGAATGCGTGCCGGACCATAGTCGAACCAGCGTCCACGCAGTTGTCCGACCGGGGTCTCGGTCTTGAGCAGGTGCTGAGCCGAGATCCGCCCCACCGAGAGAATGACTCTGGGTTCGATCAGCGCCACCTGACGATGCAGATAGGCTTGGCAGGCGAGCGCCTCGTCCGGCTTGGGATCGCGATTGCCGGGCGGACGGCACTTGAGCACATTAGCGATATAGACCTGTTCGCGGCTGAAGCCGATCGCCGCCAGCATCCGGGTCAGTAACTGCCCGGCCCGCCCGACGAAGGGTTCGCCCTGGCTGTCCTCCTCGGCGCCCGGCGCCTCGCCGATGATCATCAGATCGGCGCGTCGATCGCCAGTTCCGAAGACGGTCTTGGTGCGCGTCTCCCAGAGTCGACAGGCACGGCAGCCGCGCACGGTGGCACCCAGCGTATTCCAGTCCATGCGCTCGATCGGGTTCACCGCTTCGGCTTCAGTCGTGGGCGGATGGCCCATCGCCTCCCATTCATCAAGCAGCGCTGGCGAATAGTCGGCCTCCTCCTCCCAGTCGGGGAGCGGAAACGACATCGACTCTGGCGGCGACACGATCTCAGGCGACACGCTGCGCTCAGCCGTGACGGGGCGCTCGTCGACAACGGCAGGCGGTACTTCCCGAGCAACTGGCGCAGTCGCGGTTGGCATATCCGTTGCAGCCGCGACAGACGCTGGCTCGACAACCAGCGGCTCAGCAGAGACGGGCAGAGACGCACGCGGCTCCCAGACGCTCACGCCCATGGCCTCCAGATAGGCCAGCCGCCGATCCTCGTCCAGCGGCGGACGCTCGACCATCGCGTGCCCCTCAGACATCGGCGGCCTGCGGATGGGCGCGCTCGGCCGGATGCAGGATCTTGTTGCAGGCGTTGATATAGGCCTTGGCCGAAGCGACCAGGATGTCGGTATCCGCACCCTGACCGTTGACGATCCGCCCGCCCTTCTCCAGCCGCACCGTGACCTCGCCCTGGGCATCGGTGCCGCTGGTGATGGCATTGACCGAGTAGAGTTTGAGCGTAGCGCCGGTGTGAACCAGACTTTCGATCGCCTTGAAGGTCGCATCGACCGGACCACCACCTGTCGCCGTGCCGGAACGCTCCTGACTATCGACAGCCAGCACCAGGGCCGCGCTCGGCATCTCGCCGGTCTCGGAGCAGACACGCATCGAGACCAGCTTGACGCGCTCGTTGGCCGTCTCCAGCGTGGTCTCTGTGACCAGGGCCTGCAAATCCTCGTCGAAGATCTCGTGCTTCTTGTCGGCCAGATCCTTGAAGCGGGCAAAAGCGGCGTTCAAGTCTTCCTCGGAGTTCATTACCACGCCCAGCTCCTGCAAGCGCGCGCGGAAGGCGTTGCGGCCGGAGTGCTTGCCGAGCACCATGCGGTTCTCGCTCCAGCCGACGTCCTGGGCGCGCATGATCTCGTAGGTCTCGCGATGCTTGAGCACGCCATCCTGATGGATGCCTGACTCATGGGCGAAGGCGTTGGCGCCGACCACGGCCTTGTTCGGCTGGACCGCAAATCCCGTGATGCCTGAGACCAGGCGCGAGCAGTTCATGATCTGGGTGGTATCGAGCCGGGTGTCACACTCGAACAGATCCTGACGGGTGCGCACCGTCATCACGATCTCTTCCAGCGCCGCGTTGCCCGCGCGCTCGCCGAGTCCGTTGATGGTGCACTCGACCTGACGCGCCCCGTTGCGCACAGCGGCGAGCGAGTTGGCCACGGCCAGCCCCAGATCGTTGTGACAGTGGACCGAGAATACCGCCTGATCGGCGTTGGGGATGCGCGCGCGCAGGGTGGCGATGAGCGAGCCGAACTGATCCGGGATGTTGTAGCCGACGGTATCCGGGATATTGACCGTGCGCGCGCCAGCGTCGATCACCGCCTCCAGCACCCGGCACAGGAAATCGATCTCGGAGCGTCCGGCATCCTCGGGCGAGAACTCGACGTCATCGGTCAGATTGCGGGCGCGCTTGACCGCATAGACCGCCTGCTCCAGCACCTGATCCGGACTCAGGCGCAGCTTCTTCTCCATATGAATGGGCGAGGTGGCGATGAAGGTATGGATGCGCCCGGCATTAGCGTTCTTGAGCGCCTCGCCGGCGCGGTCGATGTCGGCATCGAGCGCGCGCGCCAGACCGCAGACCCGGCTGTCCTTGACCGCCTCGGCCACGGCCTTGACCGCCTCGAAGTCACCGGGGCTGGCGATCGGAAAGCCGGCTTCGATGACATCAACCCGCAGCTTTTCGAGCGCCTTGGCGATGCGCACCTTCTCGTCGCGCGTCATCGAGGCGCCTGGACTCTGCTCGCCATCGCGCAGCGTGGTATCGAAGATGATCAGATGGTCTTTGGCGCTCATAGATGGGTCTCTGTGATCCGTGATCGGCGTTGGCGTGAATCTGGGGCTATTTTAGTCGATCAGTGCGAGCGGGCGCTTGAGTCCGGCCCGGTTTGCTGCTAATCCTGCCGCATTCGACGCCTGGGGCCAACTGCGATGACACCCGATCTGCACGATCTCGAACTCTTGCTCCGCTCGGACACGCCTATCGTCCTGATCGAATCGATCGAGGAACCGCGTGTGGTCGAGCTCTTCGCGCGTCTGGCGCTCCGGATCTCGGAGCCGGGGTTTTGCTGGACGGTCACCGATGGTCTGCGGCGCATCGAGTACGACAGCGAACCACAGCGGATGCTCTCCGGTCCGACTGAGATCCTGCGCCACATCCGGATCACGCCGCAGCGCGGGCTCTATCTGTTGCTCGACTTCCATCCCTATCTGGACGATCCGCTGCATGTCCGGCTGCTGAAAGAGATCGCCCAGGGCTATGCGGGGCTGCCGCGCACGCTCGTTCTGCTCAGTCATGCCCTGGAGGCACCCGCCGAACTGCGTCATCTGAGCGCGCGCTTCACCCTGCGACTCCCTGATCGCAACCGGCTCATGGTCCTGATCCGCGAAGAAGCCAAGGCCTGGCAGCAGGTCACCAACCAGGGCGCGGTGCGCGCCACGCGCGAGGCCGTCGATCAACTCGCCAACAATCTGCTCGGTATCACCGAGTCCGATGCCCGCCGGCTCATCCGCAACGCCATCCGCCGCGATGGAGCCATCACCCAGGACGACGTCGCGGCCGTGCGTCGTGCCAAGTACGAGCTTTTGAGCCCGGACGGCATCATCAGTTTTGAATACGACACCCGCTCGTTTGCCGACATTGCGGGTCTGTCCAATCTCAAGCGCTGGATCGAGCGCCGGCGCGCGGCCTTTCTCGATCCCGAGCGCCAGCGCGACCAGCCGCGCGGTCTGCTGCTGCTGGGTATTCAGGGTGGGGGCAAGAGTCTGGCGGCCAAGGCCGTAGCCGGTTATTTCGGTGTGCCGCTGCTGCGGCTGGACTTCGGCGCGCTCTACGACAAATACATCGGCGAGACCGAGCGCAATCTGCGCCGGGCACTGGAAACGGCGGACCTGATGGCGCCCTGCGTGCTCTGGATCGACGAAATCGAAAAGGGCGTGGCCACCGGCTCAGAAGACGAGGGCGTCGGGCGGCGCGTGCTCGGCACCTTACTGACCTGGATGGCCGAGCGGCGTTCGCGCGTGTTTCTGGCCGCCACCGCCAACGACATCCAGCGCCTGCCACCCGAGCTGATCCGCAAGGGGCGTCTGGATGAAATCTTCTTCGTCGATCTGCCCACGGCCGAGGTCCGACGCGATATCTTCGCCATCCATCTGCGCCAGCGCGGACTGAATCCCGAGCACTTCGATCTCGATGCTCTGGCCGAGGCCAGCGAAGGCTTCACCGGCGCCGGTATCGAACAGGCCGTGGTCTCGGCGCGCTTCGCCGACAGCACCCGCGAAGAGGTCGCCATCACGACCGAGACGCTCCTGAACGAGCTGGCCAATACCCAGCCGTTATCGGCGATCATGGACGCTCAGATCGAGCGACTACGCACCTGGGCGCAGGGGCGGACAGTGCCGGCACATGGATCAAGCGATCCGTCGTAGACCGGCCCCATCAGCGTGCCAAGCGCTTGTTTGCTCAAGACTCGATCCTATTATTACCGGATCTCGAACCTGATCCGGCACGACCCTTTTTTGAGACCCCTCGATGCAATACAAGGATTACTACAAGACCCTCGGCGTATCGCGCACGGCCTCCCAGGAGGAGATCAAGCGCACCTATCGCAAGCTGGCGCGCAAATATCACCCGGATGTCAGCAAGGAACCGAACGCTGAGGCGCGTTTCAAGGAAATCAACGAAGCCAACGAAGTGCTGAAGGATGCCGAGAAGCGCGCCACCTATGACGCCCTTGGCAGCAACTGGCGGGCCGGCGAGGACTTCCGTCCGCCACCCGGCGCGGACGGCTGGCGCAATTTCGACTTCAACACTGGCGGCGCATCCGGCGAGTACAGCGACTTTTTTTCCAGCATCTTCGGCCGCGCTTTCCGATCCGAGGGCCGTGGCCCAGGCCGCCAGCGCGGCCAGGATCAGACCATCACGATCGCCATCGAGCTGGAGGACTCACATCAGGGCGCGACCCGTCAGCTTAAGCTCGATCTGCCCGAGACCGGACCCAACGGCCAGAGCACGACTCGCTCCAGAACGCTCAATGTCCGCATCCCGGCCGGCGTCATTCAGGGCCGCCAGATCCGGCTCACCGGTCAGGGCGCGCCCGGACGCCACGGTGGACCGGCCGGAGATCTCTATCTGGAGATCGAGTTCAAGCCACATCGATTATTCACGCCCGATGGACGCGACATCCAGTTGCGCTTGCCGGTCGCACCCTGGGAGGCCGCGCTCGGGGCCACGGTCCAGGTGCCGACCCTGGGCGGCTCGGTGAACCTCAAGATTCCGCCCGGTTCGCAGTCCGGGCGAAAATTGCGACTCAAGGGACGCGGTCTGCCGGGCACGCCGCCGGGCGACGAGATCGTGCAACTGGAGATCGTCATCCCGCCGGCCGAGACCGAGGCCGCGCGTGAATTCTATCAGCGCATGGCCGAGCAACTGCCTTTCGACCCGCGTGCCCGGCTCGGAGTCTGAACCGGGGGACGTTCGCCTACAGCACGCGCATCGACAGGTCGACCGCGCGCACGTCCTTGGTCAGCGCGCCGACCGAGATCCGGTCGACGCCGGTCTCGGCTACGGCGCGGATGGTCTCCAGACTGATCCCGCCCGAGGCTTCCAGTTGCGCCCGGCCAGCGGTCAGGGCGACCGCCCGTCGCAGATCGTCGGGCGCAAAGTTGTCGAGCAGCACCACGGATGCACCCGCACCGAGTGCGATCTCCAGTTCCGCCAGCGATTCAACCTCGATTTCGACCGGAACGCCTGGGTGCAGCGTGCGCGCGGTTTCCAGCGCGGCCGGAATGGAGCCGGCGGCCAGGATATGGTTCTCCTTGATGAGGATCACGTCGAACAGCCCGATGCGGTGATTGTGACCACCGCCGCAACGCACGGCATACTTCTGTTGGAATCTGAGTCCGGGGAGCGTCTTGCGCGTGTCGAGCAACCGCACTGGAAGCCCGGCCACGGCATCGGCATAGCGCCGGGCCAGGGTCGCGGTACCCGAGAGCATCTGGAGATAGTTCATCGCTGTGCGCTCGCCGGTCAGCAGGGCGCGCGAGTGACCTGCGATCGTACAGAGCCGTTGACCGGGTGAAATGTGCTCGCCATCGTTGACGTCCCAGCAAATCTGAATCTCGGGGTCGAGCAGGCGAAAGACTGTTTCGAACCAGGGCGCGCCACAGAGCACCGCCGACTCGCGCGTGATGAGTTCGGCACGCGCCATCTGATCGGCCGGCAGGAGCGAGGCGGTCAGGTCGCCCGACCCGACGTCCTCCTCCAGGGCAAGGCGAACCTGGGACTCGATCCTGGCTGGATCAAGGATAAGCGGCGGCTGAGGTGCGGCGGATGTGTGGGACATGAGCGATACCGACAATGACTGGAATAACCGAAGTGAAATAGGATAGGACAGCTTGCACTCGCACGGCTCAATACTCAGCCACGAAAACACTCAGCCATCCAGACAGACTCAGGTACGCTCACGAATGGTCGCCCTTTCCAACAGTGCTGATGCGTCGCCCGGCCCGGACATCGATGTCGAGGGCTGGCTCGCGGGCGCCGAGCGCCGACCTTCGCCAAATCAGGACGCGCGTCCGCCGGGGACGGTGATCGATCTGCTGGTGATCCACAACATCAGTCTGCCGCCGGGCGAGTTCGGCGGCGACTGGATCGAGGCGCTCTTTCTCAACCGGCTCGATCCGAACGCGCATCCGTATTTCACGCCTATCGCCGCCGTGCGCGTCTCGGCGCATCTACTGATCCGGCGCGATGGGCGGCTGATCCAGTATGTCCCCTGCGAGTGCCGTGCCTGGCACGCCGGACTCTCCAGCTTCCAGGGGCGCGAACGCTGCAACGACTATTCGATCGGCATCGAGCTGGAAGGCACCGATGAAACGCCCTTCACCGAGATGCAATATGCCGCGCTCGTGGCGTGCACCCGCCACCTCCAGCGGCACTACCCGGCCATCACCGCCGAGCGGATCGTCGGACATGCGGACATCGCCCCCGGACGCAAGACCGATCCCGGTCCAGCCTTCGACTGGGCGCGTTACCGGCGCGACATTGGCTGACCGCGATTCCCATGAGCGCCATTCCGAGCAAGATCGTCGGCCGTCAATGCTATCTGCATGTCGAGTCCCTGGAACAGCTCGACACCGAGACCCTGGCACGCCTCGTCGCGGCTGAGCGTCTGGCGGACGTGCGTCGTCAAGCGCAGTTCAATCTGGTCCGTCTCGATGCCGAGGGCGCGCGCATCGCTCTGCTGAATTATCCGGAGTTCGACGAAGATCCCTTCCCCGCGCTGCGCGAGAGCTGGCTGGTCGATCTCGCCGCCGGGACGCTGAGCTATCGCACCTATGCCGATTCGCTCAATCCGCCGATCCTGCACCGCAAGGAACTCTTCCTGCCACCCGAGCATCCGCGCCGCGCCAAATACGCCGCGCTCACGGCGGCCTGCGAGTCGGTCGGTCTGTTCGACGACCCGCGCCGCATCGGCTATCGGCGTCAATGGCTGGCGCTGATCCGCGAGCGCGGCTATCGGCTCGACGGGCACGCCTTACTGCCGCTGGGCAATGATGAGTCGGACACCGCACCGCCTGAGACCGACACCGACGCGACGGACACCCGACTCCAGCCCGGCTGGCAGGCGGCGCGTCATCGGACCGCCCTGACCCGCTACGGCTTCTCGGCGCCGATCCAGTCGCTCGCCCGGCATGGCTTTCTGGACGGGCGCTATCGGCTGTTCGACTACGGCTGCGGACGCGGCGACGATGTGCGCGGACTGATCGAAAATGGTCTGGAGGCCGGCGGCTGGGATCCTTACCATGCTCCCGATCAGCCTGTCCAGGCGGCTGACATCGTCAATCTCGGCTTCGTCATCAATGTCATCGAGGATTTCGATGAACGGCTGGAGGCGCTGACGCGCGCCTGGTCGCTGGCTGAACGACTGCTGGTGGTCTCGGTGATGCTGGCCAACCAGAACGACCCGCGCGGCACGCGCTTTCGCGATGGGGTCATGACCAAGCGCGGCACCTTCCAGAAATATTTCACTCCGTCCGAAATCAAGACCTTTCTGGATCAGGCGCTCGACGAGGAGGCGATCCCGGTCGCGCCGGGCGTGCTCTATGTTTTTCGCGACAAGGACGCTGAACAGCGGTTTCTGGTCGATCGTTCTCGTCGGCGGCGCCAACCGCTGCGTGCGCCCTCGCCGCGTCTGCGCGAGCCGGTCTCACGCGAACCGCGCGCACGGCGCGATCGGGCGGCCGAGCGCGAGGCCGCCTGGCGCGAACCGCTCGAACGCCTGTGGGCGCTGTGGCTGAGCCTGGGACGCCCGCCTGAAAAGTCCGAGGTCGGCGAGGATCTGCTCGCCCTGACCGAGGGCTTCGGTTCGCTGGCCAAGGCGCGACGCTTCCTGGAATCGCGCCGCGATCCCGCCGAGCTTGAACAGGCCGCGCGCGCCCGGCGCGATGATCTGCTGGTCTATCTGGCGCTGCAACAGTTCGAGCGCCGCCGTCCTTACCGCCATCTGGAACGGGGTCTGCAACAGGATATCAAGCACTTCTTCGGTGACTATGCCGCCGCGCGCGCCGAGGCCTCCGAGTGGCTGTTTCGCATCGCCGATATCGGCGCGCTCGAAGACGCCTGCCGCGCGGCCGCCGAACAGGGGTTGGGCGGACTCGATCCGGGCCGCTCGCTGCAACTGCACGCCAGTCTGGTCGAACGTCTGCCGCCGGTGCTGCGTCTCTATGTCGGCTGTGCCGCCGTGCTCTATGGCGATTACCATCAAGCCGATCTGGTCAAGATCCATATCGCCTCGGGCAAGGTTAGTCTGATGCGCTATGACGATTTCGCCGGCCAGGCACTGCCGCGTCTGATCGAGCGGGTCAAAATCCGTCTGCGCGATCTCGACATCGACTATTTCGCCTATGGCGAGGCCTATGAACCGCCCTTCCTCTACCGCAAATCGCGCTACATCAACGAGGAATTCGAGCACTATCCCGAACAACTGGCCTTCGATCAGGCACTCGATGATCTGGAACTGTTCGACCTGAGCCGCTATGGTCCGCCGCCGGCGCTGTTTCGGGAGACGCTGGCCCAACGGCGCTGGACGATCGAGGGCTTCGAGCTGACCAGACCGCGCACGCGGCCGGCACTCGACGATCCGTGCGGACGCTTCCTGACCTTTCGCCAGCTCATCGAATGTGGCGAGACCCAGGCGCACACCGGACTGGCAAATCTCCCGCGCCGGCCCGAAAGCTATGACGCACTCCTGGAGCTGGCCGAGCAGGTGCTCGATCCGGTGATCGAGTATTTCGGCATGATCCGTCTGACCTATGGCTTCTGCTCGCCCGAGCTGGCGCGCCAGATCCCCGGACGCATCGACCCGAAGCGCGACCAGCACGCCGCCCATGAGCACAACCGGCTCGGGCGCCCAATCTGCGCGCGACTGGGCGCGGCGGTGGACTTTCTCGTCGAGGATGAGTGCATGTTGGAAGTGGCTCAGTGGATCGTCGCCAACACGCCTTTCGACCGACTGTACGTCTATGGCGACGATCAACCGATCCACGTCAGCTACGGCCCGAACCAGGACCGCCAGATCGTGCGGATGGTCGCGACCCAAGACGGACGACTGGTGCCGCGCGTGGTGTCAGCGGAAACCTTTCTGGCTGATTAGTGTTGCGCGTGCACATCGTTCAGGTCATGTGCCGACACTGTCCCTGGCTCGCCCTGCTGCTCTCGGCCGTCCTGCATGCCGCCGTCGCCGCTGTGTTCTGGCACGCGGATCTGCCGCGCGTGGCCGAATCGAGCCGGCCTGTCGTGGCGTTCGAACTCGTGCCGGTCAGAGAGGACTCCGACACGTCTGCCGAGACATCGTCTGACCCAGCCAACGCGCCGACTCAGCCGGCGCCGCCAACAGTCCCGGCCGCCGTGCCGGCTCCAGCTCCGATCGTCCCGAACACCCAGGACGACACCCAGCGCCCAACCAAAGAACAGGCCCCGCCGGCCCCAAAAACCCTGCCGAAGCCGCCGCCCAAGCCAAAACCCAAACCGAAGCTAAAACCTGATGTGGCCCCGAAGGCGCGTAGCCCGGATCGCGTGACGCGAACCACGACGCCCAGCCAGACGCGCGCGTCACAAGACAGCCCGAAACGATCCGAGCAGGCAACGGACCACAGTAGTCGGCGGACCAACGCCGCGAGTCCGGCGCTGTCGGCGTCCACCCAGGAACCCAAGGCGACGCCGGCAAGCCGAATCAACGCTGAACGTGCGTATCTGAGCGCCTTGCAACGCGCCATCGCCCGCCATCAACGCTATCCCGCCGGTGCTCGGCGACATGGAAAAACCGGCGTGGCCATGCTGTCCTTCGTCATCCAGACCGACGGACGGCTGGGTCAAATCCAGCTCGCCCAGAGTTCAGGTCACGCCGCGCTCGATCAGGCCGCGCTTCAGGCACTCGCGCGGCTCGGACGCTTCGATCCCATCCCGCGCTCGATCGGACGCACGTCCTGGGCGTTACGTGTACCCGTTCGCTTCAACCTTGAATGATATGATTTGATTTCAGTAACAACTGAAATACTGATCATTCAGTGCGACTCATCAGAGGACTCGACTCATGGCAGCGCTCAATCTCGATCATCTCCGTCCCCTGCGCGATCAACTCGAAGGACACGCCATCTATGGCGCCATCCAGCGCATCGAGGATCTGCGGATCTTCATGCAGCATCATGTCTTCTCGGTCTGGGATTTCATGTCGCTGATCAAGTATCTGCAACGCGATATCGCTCCGGTCGTCGTGCCCTGGCAGCCGGCCTCGGACCCGAGTCTGCGCTACTTCATCAATCAACTGGTCCAGGAAGAAGAATCAGACGCCGTCCCGCTCGGGCAGGGCGAGGTGCTGTACGCCAGCCATTTCGAACTCTACTGCCAGGCCATGAACGAGGTTGGCGCCGATAGCGAGATCCCCAAACGCTTTCTGGCGCTGGTTACCGAGCAGGGGATCGATCAGGCGCTCTACTCGCCCCTGGTTCCACTGCCGGCACGCTATTTCAGTGAGACGACCTTCTGCTTCATTCGCGAGGACAAGCCGCACCTGGTCGCGGCGGCGCTGGCTCTGGGGCGCGAGAACCTGATCCCGGCCATGTTTCGCCAGTTCCTCGACCGCATGGCGATCACGGAAACGCAGGCGCCGATCTTCCATGCCTATCTCAAGCGTCACATCCATCTCGACGAGGATTTCCACGGTCCGCTCTCGATGCAGCTGCTCGAAACACTGTGCGGTGATGACCCCAAGCGTATCGAAGAGGCCGAGACCGCTGCCGAGGAAGCCCTGTGTGCGCGCATCCGCTTCTGGGATGGCGTGCTGGAGGCGATCGAGTCCGGACGCCCGGCCCAATAACTGATCGACTTGATAAGTTATTATCCGCCGCTATCTCTGGGTCACAGACTTTCGATTCCCTGAACCTTCCGGAGAGAGACGATGAGCGCAAGCCTGAGCGTGGCTTTGGACAACGAAGGATTTCTGCTCGACCGCGATGATTGGAGCGAAGAGGTCGCCGTCGAGCTGGCGCAGAGTGATGACTTCGAGATGACCGAGCAGGTGATGCACTTCATCCGCGAGGCGCGTGCCATGTATGAGGAAGATGGCGTGGTGCCACCGATCCGGATCTTCGCCAAAAAGCAGAAGGTCTCGACTAAGGAGCTCTACGACATCTTCAGGAAAGGGCCGATGAAACTCATCTGTAAGTGGGGTGGACTGCCGAAACCCACTGGATGTGTCTGAACCGCGTCCCATGCCTCGACGGCTTGGACTGCCCCAGGAATCAGAGGTGATGGCTGGCAGGAGTTGCACGCCCCCGACAGCCATCGACCAAACCGCCCCCTGATTCGCCTCAGGTGCGCGTTACACCTCGCCCCGATTGTAGTCGGGCTGAGCCGTGATGCGGTGGATGCTCAGATCGGCGCCGATATATTCTTCTTCCTGCGTCAGACGCAGTCCCAACGTCAATTTGATGAGTCCATAGATCAGGAATCCGCCCAGGAGCGCGATAATCACGCCGGCCAGGGTGCCCACCACCTGGGCCAGCAGACTGACGCCACCGGCGCCGCCGAGCACTTCGAGTCCGAATACGCCGGCAGCGATCCCTCCCCAGAGTCCGCACAGGCCATGCAAGGGCCAGACACCGAGCACGTCGTCGATCCGCCAGCGGTTTTGCGTCAGGGTGAAGGCATAGACGAAGAGTGCCCCCGCGACCGCCCCCGTGACGAGTGCACCAATCGGATGCATGACGTCGGACCCGGCACAGACAGCGACCAGACCGGCGAGCGGACCGTTATGCAGAAAGCCAGGGTCGTTCTTGCCGGCGATCAGGGCCGCCAGGATGCCGCCGACCATGGCCATCAGCGAATTGACCGCCACCAGCCCGCTCACGGCCTCGACTGTCTGCGCCGACATCACATTGAATCCGAACCAGCCGACCGTGAGCGTCCAGGCACCCAGCGAAAGGAAGGGGATCGAGGACGGCGGATGCGCGGTCACGCTGCCATCCTTGCGGTAACGCCCCTGACGTGGCCCCAGCAGCAACACGGCGGCCAGCGCGATCCAACCACCGACCGCATGCACCACGACGGAGCCGGCAAAATCATGGAATTTGGCGCCCAGGATGGACTCGATGAAATCCTGCACACCCAGATTGCCGTTCCAGACCAGCCCCTCGAAGAACGGATAGAGTCCGCCGACGATCAGGAATGAGGCCAGCAATTGCGGATAGAAACGGGCGCGTTCCGCGATCCCACCCGAGATGATCGCCGGAATCGCCGCCGCGAAGGTGAGCAGGAAGAAGAACTTCACCAGTTCATAGCCATTCCGGTCCTGAAGGATCTGGGCGCCGGAGAAGAAATCGATCCCATAGGCCAGACTGTAGCCGATGAAGAAATAGGCGATGGTGGAAATGGCGAAGTCAGTCATGATCTTCGCCAGGGCATTGACTTGATTCTTGGCGCGTACGGTGCCGACTTCCAGGAAGGCAAAGCCCGCGTGCATCGCCAGCACCATCACGGCGCCAATCAAGATGAAGAGAACGTCAGTACCTGCTTGCAAGGACTCCATAGATTCGAAACCCGGTTGTTCAGTTTTGGTGCGATCCATAAGCATGGATCGGACCATGATCGACCAGAGTGTTCGACTGGAGCCGTCAGCGGCGGTCGTTCGCCATGACAAACAGAATTCGATGCACCAATTAAGCGCTAGCTCGGTGTCTTTGCACCAAGATGCGGCAGTACGCCATCAGACTCGCGATCAACGCCCACGCCCCTTGCCCTGTAACAGCGACTCGGGATGACGCTCCAGATAGTCGGTCAGCAGCCGCATCGAGCGCGCAGCACTGGAGACCTCTTGCAGCGTTCGCTGGATCTCGACATAGAGCGGCGAGCGATCCGAGAGCAGTGCCCGCGCCCGTTCGAGCGTGGCCGTGCTCTCGCGCAGGGTCTTGGTCAGCTCGGGACCGAGTTCGCGATCGAGCCGCGCGGCCACGGCATGTACCTGGGCGAGCGTGGCCTCCAGCTCGACGACGGCGCCCTTGAGCTCGGGCGCGTTGACTAGGGCATTGGCCCCCGCCGCGGTCTGACTCAGGTCGCGCCCGATCTGTTCGATGGGGACGGTATCGAGCTTTTCGAGCACACTGGCGAGCTGGGTCGTCATGGCCTCCAGCGAACCGGGCCGGGTCGGGATCACCATGTACTCGCCCTGCTGGACGAGACGTCCCGCCGGCGCTTCCGCGTCCACATCCAGATCCACATAGAGCGCGCCGCTCAGCATGCTGTCGAGCTTGAGCTGGGCGCGCAGACCGCGCTCGACCAGACGCTCGATCAATTGACGCTCATCGGGCACGCTTGTCTCACCGCTCCGCACGATGCGGTCGGGTTCGACCTCGATCAGTACCGGAATCAGGAACTCCAGCGCCTCGGTGTCGAGCTGAAGCTGGATGTCGAGCACGCGACCGACATCGATGCCTTTGAGCCGTACCGGCGCGCCGCTCGTCAGGCCGCGCGCCGCACCCTCGAACAAGAGCAGATAGCGTTCCTTGCGCGCATAGATCCTGGCATGGGCCGCTTCGCGATTGCGATAGAGCGGAAAGGCGTCTGGATGGGGGTCGTGGGCCTGGGCCGGGTCGATGGTCTCGGGCGTGCCGAAGGCAATGCCGCCGATCAGCACCGACAGCAGCGACTGGGTGTCGACCTGCACGCCAGCGGTCGAGATCGAGACGTCCAGTCCACTGGCGTTCCAGAAGCGGGTGTCGGGCGTGATCAGTGCATCGTGCGGTGCCGCGACGAAGACCTCGATCCCGACCGCGCGTCCGTCCGGTTCCAGGGCATAGCCGATCACCTGACCAACCTGGATCTGGCGGTAGTAGACCGGCGAGCCGATGTTGAGCGAGCCGAGCGTCGGCGCGCGGAGTCGAAAGCGCCCGCCGTCCTCGAAGGTCGTGATGAGCGGCGGCTGCTCCAGACCCGTGAAATGACGTCGGGCACGTCCATCGTGTCCAGGGTCGAGCGCGATATAGGCGCCCGAGACCAGGGTGTCGAGTCCCGAGACGCCGCTCAGGGTCACACGCGGGCGCTCGACCCAGAAGCGGGTGTGCTCGGTGAGGAAATCGTCGAAGGTGCGCTTGAGCTCAGCGGAGACGATGACGGTCTTGAGATCCGGACTGAAGTCGATGGCCGTGACCTGCCCGATGTCGACATCTCTGAACTTGACGCGCGTCTGACCGGCTGCCAGTCCGGAGGCGCTCTTGAACTCGATGCTGACGATCGGTCCGCGCTCGCTCCAGGTCTTGAACGCTAGCCAGGCACCGACGGCCAGCGCCACGAGTGGAATCAGCCACACCAGCGAGAACCGACCGCGTGGTCTGACCAGGGCTTCGGGGATCGGGTCGGACGCACGGTGGTCCGGTTCGCGTTCGGTCTCAGTCATGTCTGAATCTTTGCCTCAGCCACAGTCGCCTGGGCGCGCGCCGGTTTTTCGCGTTCCAGCCGATCCCAGATCAGGCGCGGATCGAACGACATGGCGGCCAGCATCGTCAGCACCACGACGGCACAGAAGAACACCGCGCCCGCCTCGGCCTCGACATTGGCCAGATTACCGACCTGCACCAGGGCGACCAGGATGGTAACGACATAGATATCCACCATCGACCAGCGGCCGGCGGTTTCCGTGAGCCGATAGAGTCGGGTGCGCTCGCGCGGGTTCCAGTTCCAGCGAAACTGGACCGAGAGTAACAGCAGTATCAGCAACAGGAGTTTCAGCAGCGGCACCACCAGGCTGGCGACGAAGACGATGAGCGCCAGCGGCCACATCCCATGCACCACCAGAAAGATCACGCCGCTGAGGATGGTATCCGATTGTTCGCGTCCGAACGAGGTCAGGGTCATGATCGGCAGCAGGTTGGAGGGGATATAACAGAGGATCGCCGCCAGCACCAAAGCCCAGGTGCGTTGCAGGCTCTCGGGCTTGCGCCGGTGCAGCACATCGTCACAACGTGGACAGCGCAGGCACTCACCGTCGCGGACGGCCGCCGCGCGCGGCATCACCAGTTCGCAGACGTCGCAGGCCAGATGCGCGTCGCCCGGACGCACGCGGGCGAGACGCGGATTGGACAGCGACACGCGCGACCAGACCAGATCCGGATCGAGCGCCGCCTGGGCCGCCGCCAGCACCAGGATCAGGGCCGCGAAAGCAAAGAGCGAGGCTCCGGGCACGATGCTCGCCATCTCGACCAGCTTGACCACGGAGACCAGGATACCGAGCATGAAGACGTCCATCATGCCCCAGGGCGTCAGGGTGCGCACCAGTCGGAACAGACGCGGAAGCCAGGACGGCATCCGCTTGAGCGTCAGCGGGATCAGGACCGCCAGCAGCAGGGTCAGTTGTAGTCCGGGTGCCAGCACACTGGTGAAGAACACCACGGCAGCGATCCCCCACTGGCCCGACTCATAGAGGTTGAGGACGCCGGTCAGCAGTGTGGTGTGGGTCTCGTTGCCGCGCAGATCGAAGGCGATGAAGGGAAAGCTGTTGGCGATGACGAACAGCAGCAGGCCGGCCAGCGTC
This sequence comes from Allochromatium palmeri, assembly GCF_009720725.1. Classification (GTDB taxonomy): domain Bacteria; phylum Pseudomonadota; class Gammaproteobacteria; order Chromatiales; family Chromatiaceae; genus Thermochromatium; species Thermochromatium palmeri. The sequence continues at coordinate 279,195 of NZ_WNKT01000001.1, read as the reverse complement.
AGCGCCAGGGTACGATTGAGGCTGTCCGGTCGGTCACGATGGAGTACGGAGCCGCAGCGCGCGCATTCGATCACGCCACCGGGCGGCGGGGGCGTGTGGCGCTGCAAGAGACCGCATTCGGGGCATTCGGTGAGTGAAGGGTGAGACATGCTGACAGCCGTCGTCGTGGTCGCCTCGAGACGATGAGGCGCGTGTCGAGGCGCGATTATAGAACCTCAGTGCCTGTAGGCGTTTGAGAATTCAGACGCTCAACCGTCCATCGAATCAAGCCAACGCCCCTGAGACACGCGATCGGACGTAGTGCGACCGCTCCAACCGTAGCTTTCCGGCAAAACATACACAACGCCGCCCGTCCCGGAAAACCGGCGCTGTATCACGTTCGTGAAAAATTTCACTGGAACATTGATGCAGCCATACGAAATACGGTTATCCAGCGGTGATGGCGTCTCCAGGCGTTGCACCCGACGCTCTTTGGGTTTACTCGTAACGACTGGATGCATGGAGATGGCATTTTCATAGTCCACCCAAAGTATGTCCTTGCCATGAGAATTGCGGCCCAGTGTCGCCACGAAACGCCCTGCCGGCGTCGTACGCTGTGCCGGAGGGATCTGTGACATCCGCATTTGACTCACGCCTGGGGCCACGTCATCGCCTCTCCCCAATCCAAGCAGTACGGGCGCGGCGCCCTGTAGCTGCCCGTTGACGTCAAAGACATAGACCCTGGCATTGACTTTATCGACGATCGCAAACGGCCTATGGCCATTGTCTCTTGAGTTGACGATCCAATCGGCCATCTCCCGCGTCCGGCGCGAGGCGCTCTCTGATGCAAAGTCGATCTGCCAGGAACGATCGGCCATAGCCGTTTTTTGTTCCATAACGAACGGAACCTCGGCCGCTTCAGAATAGTGTGCATTGAGCATCGGGTTGGGACGATGCGCGCCACTGTCGGCCTGTGTTGTCAGGTGCGCACTGCAACCGGCACTCAATACACCACACAGGCATAGAGCCAGGCGGATCGTCGTCGAGGGCCAGAAGACTGAGCATCGAGTCGGCGCGCAAATAGGGTTAGTACAGAACATGCCCATTGACGATATCCCAATGTGTTCGCGCCCCTGGACGACAGAGCGCGTCGATCGAGCGGGGTGTGGTATTCAGACGTTTGAAAGGCGGTTCCCAGCCCTTCTTCTTATCGATCCAGCTCGACAAGGGCATGACCATTGGCAGATGGCCGTTCGGGCGATACCAGGAGTCAACGCTCCAGGGCCGCCCAGTAGCTGTATCGGTGATGACGGCCGTCCAGTGCACCGTCGTGATATCGAACAGACGACGCACCTTTGGTGATGCGACCGTCCAGCCGGGCAGTTCCCGGAGATCCTGGAGAATATGCAGATATGTCGTGGTGTTGCTGGCGTTATCGATGCAATCCATCCGCCCATCGATGTCCGCCTCGAAATCGTTGATGGCCAGGTCGTTGGCCAGCAACGGCTGAGACTGTTGTGCCAGCACTTCCATTTGCCAGATACCGATGCGTATGCGCTGTAATCTATCGTGAAGGCCTGTGCCCGGACAACGCGCCAGATGCCTTTTTAGACGCGCCATATCATTGAGAGTGAAGGTTAGGGTCTGTCTGCGCGCACACGACCAATTAAAACAGATTCGCAGCGTGACGGACCCGTCCAGGTCGATGACGTACTCGGGTGGAAGTGGACGCGAAACGGACGATCCCTGAATCTCATCAAAAATTGACAGTGACGAGGCCGCGCCAACCAACAGGGTATGGCTGAAAAATATCGTGAAGAAACCGATCACAGCGAGCCGGATACGCATAACAGTCAAGACAATGGCGCATAAAGGCTGGTACCAGCATGAAGCTGAAGGTCGGTCTGTGTCACCCAGGATTCAACCCACGATCTTTGCTGTCAACTTTAACGTTTTACTTTCAAAGTTGACAGCAGCGACGATTGAAAACGGGAAGTCATCAATTGCGATCTGGTTTTGGCGCATACATCGGGGCAGGCGTCGAATCATACATCGGAGCAGCAGCGGCTGGCGCCGGCTCATGCTTCGAGGCTGTGCTGCATGCTGAGAGCAGCAGCAAAGTAATCGTGCTAAAAAGAGCAATAGCGCTAAAAAGGGCGATTGTGGAGGTATTGTTCATGTGTCGTTACCTAAATTTAGCGTTTTTAGACACTCACGCTACTGAAAATACGGCGGCGATGTCGATGCTTGACGACCCGAATCCCTGACACGGATCTGTCTGTCTGCACACGACCGACCCAGCATCCAGTCTTGATGCCTGGCTGTTAGCATCCCCTTCGCGGCGTCCGGTGTCTGTACGGTGACGCACATTGGAGGCGCGCACTGGATGGAGGGCGTCCGCCGGAGACCGGGGCTAGGCGATCCACTCGCCGAGGCGTTACCATGCCGCTTCGATCTCCCGCGTGACCTCCATTCCTCACTCTATAAAGGACGCGGTTTCATGTATTCGATCGGCTTGCTCATCCTCTTTCCGCTGCTGGCGGGCATCGCCGTCGCCCGCGCGCCCGACAACGCGATCCGCGCGCAACGGGTCCGGATCTCGGCGGGGGCCATCGCCATCGCGACCCTCCTGCTGACCGGGCTGCATCTGGGCCTGGGGCCTGAGTTCTACGCCATTCCCGGCTGGCTGCATGCGACGCTCGACGGGTTCTTCAGGCTCGCCGGCGTGGCGCTGGCCCTGGTGCTGCTGTACTTCTGCCGACACATCGTAGCGCGCGAGTGGTATATCCCGGTGCTGATCCTGCTCCAGGCCGGGCTGATGCTGAGCGCGGAGCTGGCGCCCGTCCATCCCGAGGTTGCGCATCCCTTCTACATCGACAGCTTCACGCTGCTGATGGCGCTCATCGTCGGCGTGGTCGGCGGGCTGATCTGTCTGCATGCCGTGCAATACATGCGCGACTATCACGCTCATGAGCCTGAGGTCGCGGATCGCCAACCCGCGTTCTATTTCGTGATCTTCCTGTTCCTGGCCGCGATGTTCGGCATCGTCTTCACCAACCATCTCACCTGGCTGTTCGTGTTCTGGGAGGTGACGACGCTGTGCTCGTTCTGGCTGATTTCCTATTCGGGCACGGACGAAGCGATCCGCAACGGCTTTCGCGCGCTCGGACTGAACCTGATCGGCGGCGTCACCTTCGCGGCGGCCATCGCCTGGCTGACCTATGGGCCGGGACTGCACACCTGGGAGCTGGACCGGCTGGTCGCCGCCGGTAGTGCGCTGGCCCTGATCCCGGCGGCGCTGATCGCGGTCGCCGGACTGGCTAAGTCGGCGCAACTGCCCTTTTCCTCCTGGCTGCTCGGGGCCATGGTCGCGCCGACGCCGGTCTCGGCGCTGCTGCATTCGAGCACCATGGTCAAGGCGGGCGTCTTCCTGCTGGTCAAGCTCTCGCCGGTTTTCTATGACACCGTCGCCGGGTTGCTGCTGTCGCTCATCGGCGGTGTGACCTTCCTCGTCACCTCGCTGGTCGCGGTCAACCAGCGCAACGCCAAGCGGGTGCTGGCCTATTCGACCATCGCCAATCTGGGGCTGATCGTGATGTGCGCGGGCGTGGGCACGGCGGCGGCGATGTGGGCGGCGATCCTGCTGATTCTCTTCCATGCGGTGGCCAAGGCGCTGCTGTTCCTGGCTGTGGGCACCACCGAGCATCTGATCGGCAGCCGCGACATCGAGGACATGGAGGGCCTGGTCTATCGGCGTCCCGAGATGGCGGCGATGCTGCTGGTCGGCATTTTGGGCATGTTCCTGGCGCCGTTCGGGATGCTGCTGAGCAAGTACACGACGTTCCAGGCGTTCCTCAACATGGACGTGATGCCCGGCGACGGGCTGCTGCTGGCGGCGATCCTGGCCTTTGGCAGTGCGCCGACGCTGTTTTTCTGGAGCAAGTGGATGGGCAAGCTGGTGGCGATGCCGCGCCGGCCGCGCCCGAGCACCGAGCCGATCGCGCGCGACGAGCTGATCGCGCTGGGCGCGCTGACTGTCATCACCTATGTCGCCTGTGCGCTCTTTCCGCTGGCCGATACGGTGTTCGTCATTCCCTATACGCATTACCTGGCCGCGCTGGGTCTGATCCCGGACATCCAGGCCGTCATCCCCTGGGAGACGGTCTGGCTCATGACGCTGATGCTCGGCGGGCTGTTCGTGCTGCCACTGCTGTTCTGGCTCAAGCCACCGCGCTTTGCCGAGGTCAGCGGTTATCTGAGCGGGGCCAATGTCGACGGCAGTGCGTCGTATCGCGGGGCGATGGGGGCCGAGCGGATGGTCGAGAGCCGAGGCTATTACATGACGGGGTTCTTCCATGAGACCACCCTGCTCCGCTACGGTGGCCTGGGCACAGCGGCGCTGATTGCGCTCATGATCGGAGGGGCGACGCTATGAGCACCCATTATGCCTGGTGGCTCGCCATCGCCTTCGTTGTGCTGGGACCCGTGGTCGGCGCTCTGCTCGCGGGCATCGACCGACGACTGACGGCGCGCATGCAGTCGCGTCAGGGTCCGCCGATTCTGCAACCGGTCTACGACGTGCTCAAGCTGTTCGAGAAGGACACGTTGGTTGTGACCCGGTTGCAGACGCTCTATCTGTGGTTCTTTCTGTTCTTCATGGTCATCTCGGGGTTCATTCTGTTTCTGGGCAGTGATCTCTTGCTCAGTCTGTTCGCTCTGACTGTGTCCGGGATCTTTCTGTGTCTGGCGGCCTATTCGACCAACTCGCCTTACAGCAACATCGGCTCATCGCGCGAGCTGATGCTGATGATGGCCTATGAGCCGATGCTGATCCTGGTGCCGCTCGGGTTCTATTTGACGACCGACAGTTTCCGGGTCGCCGACATCGTCGCCGGCAGTCCCTGGCAGGTGTTGCAACTGCTGGGTATTTTGGTCGGCTTTCTGTTCGTGCTGACGATCAAGCTGCGCAAGTCGCCGTTTGATCTTAGTTCCTCGCATCACGGGCATCAGGAGCTAGTCAAGGGGCTGACCACGGATTTCTCGGGGAGCGATCTGGCGCTGGTCGAGATCGCGCACTGGTATGAGAACGTGATCCTGCTCGGCTGGCTGTATCTGTTCTTCGCGCCCTGGGGGCCGTGGCTGGCGCTGCCGATCGCTTTTGCGCTGTTCTTCGTCGAGGTGCTGGTCGACAACACCCATGCGCGCCTGACCTGGTCAAGCACGCTCAAGGCGACCTGGTGGGTGACGCTGCTGGTGGGCGTGACCAATCTGATGTTGTTGCCGCTGGTGGTGTGAAGCAGCGGGCTTCGGCGGCCTGACGATCAGTGAGAGGCGACATACTCGCGCAGCACGGCATCGATGCGCGTCTGCCAACCCGGGCCTTCAGCCTTGAAATAGTCGACCACTTCCGGTGAAAGGCGGATGGAGACCGGCTGTTTGGTCGCGTCGGACTTTGGACGTCCGGGCAGGCGGGTGAGCGGACGGAGCTTGCTCAGTTCTTCGTCGGTCAGCTCATGGGTGTCGGGATCCGCCGCGATGCCTTCGCGGATGCGGGCGTCTTCTTCCTCGCTGTTCAGGAGAAAGACTCGCCCAGACTTAGAGGTAATCGAGGTAGGTGCGTTTTTCACGGTTGGTCGCCTCGCGCAGGCTGATGATGCGATAACAATCATGTGCTTCAGTGAACACCACGCAATAGATCTGCCGGCCGATGGGCGCGAAGCCAACCCAGCGTTGCTCGCCGTAGGCTTCGCGGGTGTCTTCATTCACCAACGCCAGATCCCATTCCAGATCCGCTGCCAACGCCAACGACATGCCGTGATTGACGATGTTCAAACGGTCCTTGGCGGGATCGAAGATGATGTTCATGTGCATTAATGTATATACACTAATATCAGAAGGCAAGGCCGCTCGATGCCCTTGGCACATCGCTGAGGTGATGGCACCTTCTGACCATGATCTACACTCACACGATACCGAGCATGACGGACAAGAAGGCCAAAAGTCCGCTCGACCTCCAAGCCCCTGTGACTCAGCCCAAGAGCAAGAATCCATGAGCTTCCTGAAAAAATCCCCCTGGGTGCTTCATTACGCGGCCACGAGCTGCAATGGCTGCGACATCGAGCTACTGGCCTGTCTGACGCCGACCTATGACGTCGAACGCTTCGGTATCATCAACACCGGCAATCCCAAACACGCCGATATCTTCCTCGTGACCGGCTCGGTCAACGAGGAATCGCGCAAGGTGGTCGAGAATCTCTATGCCCAGATGCCCGACCCCAAGGTCGTGGTCGCCATCGGCGCCTGCGCCCTGAGCGGCGGAATCTTCCGCGACGCCTACAACGTCTATGGCGGCATCGATCAGGTGCTGCCGGTCGATGTCTATGTCCCCGGCTGCGCGGCGCGTCCCGAGAGCATCATCGACGGCATCGTCCAGGCGCTCGATATCCTGGAGCAGCGCGCCAAGGATCGTAAACGTCAACGAAAAATAGTCAGCCCAGTGGTGGAAAATCCATGAATCCCGACGAGCCATTCAACGCGCTGACACTCGACCAATGGGTGCCAACCGCCGAGCAGCATCAGCGCGACGGCTTCCGGCTGGTGCAGATGACCGGCACCGCGCGCGCCGATCACTTCGAGATCCTGATCAGCTATGAGCAGGACTACCGCTGCACCCACTACCGGGTCCAGATCCCGCGCGACCCGCCGCCCGAGCTGCCGAGCCTGAGCGCCATCTTTCCGGCCGCCTTCACCTATGAGAATGAACTCAAGGATCTGTTCGGCCTCAACTTTCCGGGGCTGACGGTCGACTATGGCGGCAATTTCCTGCGCACCAAGACCAAGATTCCGTTCTCAGGTGAGGTGACAGTCAAGAAGGAAACGCGCACGCCAGCGGCCAAGTCCGCCCCGGAGACCTGATTCCATGTCCAACACCACCATCGTCCCCTTTGGTCCGCAGCATCCGGTGCTGCCCGAGCCGATCCATCTGGATCTGGAACTCGACGACGAGCGCGTCGTGCGCGCCCTGCCCTCGATCGGCTATGTGCATCGCGGTCTCGAACTGCTCGCCGAGCGCTACGACTTCATCGAGATGGCCAATGTCGCCGAGCGGATCTGCGGCATCTGTAGCTTCATCCACGGTCAGGGCTACTGCCAGGGCGTCGAGCAACTGATGGGCGTCGAGGCGCCGCCGCGCGCGGCCTGGCTGCGCACGGTCTGGGGCGAGATCTCGCGCATCCAGAGTCATGTGCTGTGGTTGGGTCTGGCCGCCGACGCGCTCGGCTATGAGAGTCTGTTCCAGCACAGTTGGCGCATCCGCGAGATGATGGTCGACATCATCGAGGAGACCACCGGCGGGCGGGTCATCTTTGGGGTGTGCAAGGTCGGCGGGATTCGCAAGAACGTCGATGACGAGACGCTGGGCCGCGTGCGGCAGCGGATCGGCGAGATCCGCGTCGCCTTCGACGAGATCGCGACCATCTTCCGCGAGGATCCGACGGTCAGGCAGCGCACCGTTGGGGTTGGACTCCTGAGCGCGGCGGACGCGCGCGCGCTCGGGGCCGTAGGTCCGGTGCTGCGTGCCAGCGGTGTGGTCCATGACACGCGCCAGCTTGGCTATGCGGCCTATGGCGCGCTGGAGTGGGAGCCGATCATCGAGCAGGATGGCGATTGTTATGCACGCTGTCTGGTGCGGGTGCGCGAGGTCGATCAGTCATTCGATCTCATCACCCAATGCCTCGACCGGATGCCGGCCGGCGAGATCGAGGTTTCGGTCAAGGGCAAGCGGCCCACGGGCGAGGCGATGTTTCGGCTCGAACAGCCGCGCGGCGAGGTCTGTTATTACATCAGCGCCAGCGGCAAGAAAAATCTGGACCGCTTCCGGGTCCGCACCCCGACCTTCGCCAACATCGCGCCGCTGATTCACATGCTTGGCGGCTGCGAGTTGGCCGACGTCCCGGTCATCGTGCTGACCATCGACCCCTGTGTGAGCTGCAACGAGAGGTGATCCCCATGTCCTGGTCCTGGTCGGTGTGGCCTATCTCGAATCTGGTGATGCGCAGTGCGCTGCACAAACCCGTCACGCGGCTCTATCCGACTGAGCGGCGCACGCCCTATGCCCGCACGCGCGGTCATATCGAGTTTCGGATCGACAACTGTAACTTTTGCACCATCTGCGCCCACAAGTGTCCGACGCTGGCCATCCAAGTCAACAAGCAGGACAAGACCTGGGCCATCGACCACAGCCGCTGCATCCTGTGCAGTATCTGTGTCGAGGACTGCCGTGAGGGGTGTATCAGCCTCAGCCCAGTCCCCAGCCCGCCGATGCGCGCCAAGGAGGTGCTGACATTTCGTCAGGAATACGAGGCACCGCCTCCGCGTGAGACTGTAGCGGTTGCGCTTCCATGAGAAGGCGGGAATTTCTCGACTTTAGGCCGGGGAGACATCAGGACAACCTGGTTACGGCCCTGATCCTTAGCTCGATACAGGGCCTCGTCCGCTACCGAAACGAGATGTTCCGCGCTACGGCCCTCATGTGGGCTCGCCGTAGCGACACCGAGCGACAGGGTGACATAAGCAGCGATGTCGGATTCCAGATGTTTGATCCTCAGCGCCTCGACCGCTGAACGAATTCTTTCGGCGGTGATGGCCGCACCCTGGATATCCGTGTTCGGCAGCAGAATCAAAAACTCCTCACCTCCGTAGCGTCCACACAGATCACCGGGGCGCTGGAGGCTGCTCTGAATCGCCTGCGCCACTTTGATGAGACATTCGTCGCCTCCCTGATGACCATAGTAATCATTGAATCGTTTGAAATAATCGATATCGCATAAAATAACGGCGAGAACACCCTGCTCGCGCTTTAATCGTTGCCATTCGTAGCGCAAACGTTCATCGAGAAATCGCCGATTTGCCAATCCGGTCAGACCGTCCTTCATGGCCATGCGTTCCAACTTGACGTTGGCCTGCCTGAGTTCCTCGGTGCGTTCGGCCACCTGCGCTTCCAGGCGCGCTTTCGCTTTTCGTTCGGTTTCGATCAACTGTTGCTGAAATGCCGTGTTCTGATTCTGCAATAACTTAACCCGATACGCTAACGCCAGGGAGAAAATGGTCAATTCAGCCAAGGATCCAGGCATATACAGATATCGCGCAAACAGACTGTAGTTAACAAGATCCATCAACAGCAAGGCGAGCAGAATAATTCCGGAAAAATAGAGCACCATGCTCAGTAGGTAGTAACCGGACAGCGTGACGCGCTTCAGTACTGCATATACGCCCAAAAACATAAAAAATAGATAAGCCGATAGTCCAAGAAATGTAAGGTATTGATAATAATATATATCAGAAAAACTAGCGATTCCTAGCAGCAATGCCGCGATAGCAATCCCGATTAAAATCTTATCAATATTTGGAAAATTGACTTCCGTTTGCAGCAATCTCCTGGTAAATAAAATGAGAAATATCAAAACAAAATTTGTAACAGGGTTTAGCCCGTAGTGAAGGTTTTTTCCGATGCCGAGGTAAAGATCGAAGCCGCTGTAAAGAAACACCCAGACGATATACGAAAGCCCATGCAAAACATAATAGAGGTAGAGTCGCTCATTGAGCGCAAAAAACAAAAACAAATTATAAATAATCAAGGCGCTAGCGGCACCAAAATAAAACAGGTAACAGGCTGTTTGTAGCAACTCCCAATTCAGAAAGATTTCCGGCTTTTCGCAATACAAACCAATAGTGAGCCTGCCGTAATTGGACTGAAGCTTCAGATAGACGGTCTTGGTTTCCCCTGGATCGAGTCTCACCGGGAAGACAGGATTTCGGTTATAGACACGACGCTCCTTAATCGGCACCGCGAGTCCGGCTGAGAGCTCATGCCAGGATTCACCCTGGCGGTAGTAGAGACTGGCATGCTCGGTAAAGGGTTCGTCAAAGCGAATAACGCGATTGACCGACTGACTGGACGTGTTCTCCAGAGTGAAAACAAACCAATAGTTAACGTCCGTGGATTTCAGGTAGAACCGGGAGGATGTCAGAGTGCCTTCGATCCGCCCTGATGCGATCTCGTCAATCGTTAACGCCCTGGACGCATCCTGAATGACAGACACCTGAAATGGGTTAGAATCGATGCCGGTGGTCGAAACATCATAGGAGGGGATCGATATCGTGCTTGCCTGTCCTGTCGAAGCCATGATGAACAGCAGGGCCGATGCGATGGAGTATCTCAATAGCATGATTGATTGGCCCATTGTGATTTCGACTCATAGAACGAACAAGCAGCGGTTCAGAATAAGTCAAAGTCGTCCATGATGGAACTGCGCTCTCAGGTGCCAGAACCCAGCGCCACATCAGAGGCCGTACAACGCGAACGTACTGGAGACCGAATGGTTACCCCCGCCCCCATGACCGATTTTGTTCGGGCTTCACGCTGGTGCATTGCCCTCGCGCTGCTGTTCGTCGCGCTGAGCGGCTGTAGCGAGCACAACGACCCCATGATCGAGCTGTCCGGCCCGACCATGGGTACCTATTACTCGGTCAAGATTGCCCGTCCACCCGCCGGACTGAGCGCCGAGACCCTGGAGCCGGAGCTGCTCGGCGTGCTCGATGCCGTCATCGCCGAGATCTCGACCTATGATCAGAACTCGGAGCTGTCGCGCCTGAACGCCAATCCAAGCACCGACTGGATTCCAGTCTCGGAGAATCTGCTTGCCGTCATCGCCGAGGGTCAGCACATCGCCGCCCTGACCGATGGGGTCTATGACGTGACCATCGGCCCGCTGGTCAACCTCTGGGGCTTCGGTCCCGAGCGCCGCCCCGACCGGCGGCCCACCGAGGCCGAGATCCAGGCCGCGCGTGAGCGCGTGGGCTATCGCAAGCTCGAACTGCGCAGCGAGCCACCCGCCGTGCGCAAGGCGCGTGGCGATCTCTACATCGATCTGTCCTCGCTCGGCGAGGGCTATGGCGCCGACCGGCTCGTCGACTGGCTGGAGTCGCGCGGTGTCAGCGATTACATGGTCGCCATCGCCGGAGCCATCCGCGCCAAGGGACGCAACGCCAAGGGCCTGCCCTGGGGTATCGCCATCGAGCAGCCACGGCCTGACCGGCGCGCCGTGCATCGCGTCGTCCCGCTCTCGGGCCATGCGCTCTCGACCTCGGGCGACTATCGCAACTTCTTCGAGCAGGACGGCAAGCACTATTCGCACGAGATCGACCCCATGACCGGAACCCCGGTCGACCGCAAGCTTGGCTCGGTCACCGTGATCGGCGAGATCGGTCGGGTCGTCGACGGACTGGCCACCGCACTCATGGTGCTCGGCGAGGAACGCGGACCCGCGCTCGCCGAGGCGCAAGGGATCGCGGCCTATTTCATCGTGCGTGAAGGCGAGGATTTCAAAGGGATCGGATCATCGGCCTTCCGGGCGTATCTGGACGCAGCCGCCCCGGATTCAGCCTCAGAAAAATGAATGCTGAGCATTTAGAAAAATAAAGACGCCCCAAAACGCCGCCCGGACGGAAAACGACAAATTCTTTGTGCTAAAGTTTCGTGCCGTTTTTGGCGGCACATCGGTTCGTCCGAAGCCGTATTCCAGATGTTGCGATTGTCGCCACTGCTCGGCTCTTTCCAACGCATATAACCCGTAAACGGGGGGATACGTATGTCGACAGATTTTGTTCTTTGGCTCGCCATCGGCTCTGGTAGCCTGGCCATCGTCTTCGGCCTCGCGGTCGTGGCCTGGATCACGGCCCAGTCCGCCGGTTCCGAGCGGATGCAGGAAATCGCCGCAGCTATCCAAGCCGGCGCCCGGGCCTATCTCAATCGGCAGTACACCACCATCGGCATGGTGGGTGCCGGACTCTTCGTCGTCCTCTGGCTGTTCCTCGGTATGGCTACGGCGGGCGGTTTCGCCGTCGGCGCCATCCTCTCGGGTCTGGCGGGCTATATCGGCATGAATGTGTCAGTACGCGCCAACGTGCGTACCGCGCAGGCCGCGACCGTCAGCCTCGAATCGGCCCTGGCCGTCGCCTTCCGTGGCGGTGCCGTGACCGGCATGCTGGTGGTCGGTCTGGGTCTGATCGGCGTGGCTGGTTACTTCATGTATCTGGGCGCCGATGAAACCGCGCTCCATGCCCTGATCGGTCTGGCCTTCGGCGGCTCGCTGATCTCCATCTTCGCCCGACTCGGCGGCGGTATCTTCACCAAGGGCGCGGATGTCGGCGCTGATCTGGTCGGCAAGGTCGAGGCCGGCATCCCTGAGGACGACCCGCGTAACCCGGCCGTCATCGCCGACAACGTGGGCGACAACGTCGGCGACTGCGCCGGCATGGCCGCTGACCTGTTCGAGACCTATGCGGTCACCATCATCGCTACCATGGTTCTGGGTGGACTCATGTTCAAGGGTGCCGATGGCGGCATCGACATGAACTATGTCCTCTATCCGCTCGCCCTGGGCGCGGTTTCCATCATTGCCTCCATCGTCGGCGCCTTCTTCGTCAAGGCCAACGAAGGCGGCAAGATCATGAATGCCCTCTATCGGGGCACGGCGGTCGCGGGCGGTCTGGCCTTCATCTTCTTCGCCATCGTCACCGGACTGATCATGGGCGAGCACTTCTTCGCGATGCTGTTCTGCGCGCTCATCGGTCTGGGTCTGACGGCGGCGCTCATGTTCATCACCGAGTACTACACGGCCACCGAGTACCATCCGGTCCAGTATGTCGCCGAGGCCTCGCAAACCGGACATGCGACCAACGTCATCGCCGGTCTGGCGGTCTCGATGAAGTCCACCGCGCTGCCGGTGCTCGCCGTCTGTATCGCGATCTGGGCTGCGTATATGGCCGCTGATCTCTATGGCATCGCCATCGCCGCCACGGCCATGCTGTCGATGGCCGGCATGATCGTCGCGCTCGACGCCTATGGCCCGATCACCGACAACGCCGGCGGTATCGCCGAGATGTCGGGCCTGCCCGAAGACGTGCGCAAGACCACCGATGCGCTCGATGCGGTCGGCAACACCACCAAGGCCGTGACCAAGGGCTATGCCATCGGTTCGGCGGGTCTGGCGGCGCTGGTACTCTTCGCCGACTACACCCACAACCTGGAAGTCGCCGGCAAGATGCAGGTCTTCAGCCTGTCCGATCCAGCGGTCATCATCGGTCTGTTCATCGGCGGTCTGGTGCCCTATCTGTTCGGCGCCATGGCGATGGAAGCCGTCGGTCGCGCCGCCAGCTCGGTGGTCATCGAGGTGCGTCGTCAGTTCCGCGAGATCAAGGGCATCATGGAAGGCACGGCCAAGCCGGACTACTCGCAGGCCGTCGATCTGCTGACCAAGGCTGCCATCAAAGAGATGGTCATTCCTTCGATGCTGCCGATCCTGGTTCCGGTTGCGGTGGCCATCGGCATGAACATCCTCATGGGCGACGGTGCCGGAATCCGCGCACTCGGCGGCATGCTGATCGGCACCATCGTTACGGGTCTGTTCGTCGCCATCTCGATGTGCACCGGCGGCGGCGCCTGGGACAACGCCAAGAAGTATGTCGAGGAAGGCCACTTCGGCGGCAAGGGGTCCGAGACCCACAAGGCGGCGGTCACGGGTGATACCGTCGGCGATCCCTACAAGGACACGGCCGGCCCGGCCATCAACCCGCTGATCAAGATCATCAACATCGTGGCACTGCTGCTGGTGCCCTTGCTCTGATCGCGATCCTGTCCGTGTGAACCAAGGCGCGGCTCAGGCCGCGCCTTGGTCGTTTTAGGCTCCACCCCGCTCGCCTCACTGCGGCACAAAAATGCGCGGTGTCAGATTCAGGCGCTTGGCGCGGCGGGCAAGTTTGCGATCATCGAACGAAGCCATGCGGTCACAATTCCGATAGCTGCTCAAGTGAAGCGCATCGGCAAACTCCAATCCGGCCGCCGCATGAGAGATCGCTTGCACGACTCTGTCCCGCTCTTCGATCTCAACGTGAGAAAGCGACAGCACATGCTGCATGACCGTCGCAATCTCGGTTGGTGAAAACCCGTAATACCCGCGCATCACCCACTCGAACTCCAGCAACACCGTGGTGCACACCATGAGCGGCACGCCGGACTCGATCAATGTGCGTGCCGCTTCATGCTGGTGCTGGGCCTCGGCATCGCTCTCATCCTGGACATAGTACCGAGCCAGCACATTGGTATCGAGGCCGATCATGGTGTCATCAGGGTTGCGGGATCGAAATCAGCCGGCACAGCCGTACGCTTGCTTTTGAGCAGGCCAAAACCGCTGGTTGGCACCGAGACCGGAGATTGCACGACCTGCATCTCGACATGATCGTCGACCAGTGAAAACTTCACCGTGCTGCCCTGGCGAATGCCAAGGCGTTGACGTAACGCTTGCGGGATCGTGACTTGGCCCTTGCTGGTGACTGTTGAAGTGCTCATCTTCGGCTCTCCTGAAGTAATACGCCGTAAGAAATGCTAGCACACATCGAAGAAGCGCGGCACAGACCACGCCTCGTTCGCTTCGGGATTCAGACTTTCTCCAGCGCCACAGCCGGCTTGGCCGGTCCGCTCAGACGCACGGCCACACAGAGCACGAACAGCAGCACATTGATACAGCCTACCAGCACGAAGGGCGCATAGGGTGCGACCCCATCGAACAGCCGCCCGCCGATCACGGTGATAATCAGGATGCCGATCGCCCCGGCGACGTTGAATGCCCCCATCACCGAACCGCGCTTATTCAGCGGCGCCTCCTGTCCAACGAGCGACTGCGAGGCCAGATAAACGCTGATCTGACCGATGCCGAGCAGCACGAAGAAGATCCAACCCGAGCCGGGACGCGGATCGACCAACCAGATCACCGCCAGATTACCGATCGCCGCCAGTGCCATGGACAGCGCCAACCCCGTCACGCGGTCCATTCGATCCATGAACGGCCCCATGATCGGCGCCCACACCAGGGCCGCGACCTGGGCCATGACGAAAATGATCGTGCCATTCTTGATGGCCTCGGCCGTGTCCATGCCCGCCGCCAGCCCCGCCGTCGTGCCCCACAGGATCAGAAAGGTGGCATTGACCGACTGATCACCGCGCGCGATGAAGGCGGCCAGATAGGCCAGTAAGATGCGAGGATTACGCGCTTGCGCGAAACCGCTGACGAAGAGCTCACGCACTGCCGGGCGCTCCTCGTGGCGCATCGGCGTACCCTTCTGCAAGCCCAGCCAGACGAAAACGGCGACCACCACCGCGACCCCGGCCACGATGTAATGGGTGACATAGCCCGCCGTGACGCCGTCCAGGCCATCGGCGATCAGAGTCTTCGGCAGACCGCCGAAGAACTGGTTGATGACGACGATCCCTAGTCCGCTGAGTACCCCCACGGTGGCCACCAGCTTGCCGCGCGAGCGTTCGGCCGGATAGTCGGCCATCACGGTCGAAAGCGCGGTGGCGACCGTGACTACGCCCAGGGCATAGACGATGCGGTAAAGATAGAGATCGTCGACCGAGCCGGCCATCGGATAGAGAACATAGGTCACCGCCAGCAGCAGAAAGCCGATAGCGAAGATCAGACGCCGACCGACACGGTCGACCAGAATGCCGGCCGGAATGAACAGCGCCAGGGTAATGATCTCGGTCCAGAACACCAGATCGCCGCTGATAGTGCCCTGCTCGTCGGTTGGGATGCCGAGATGTTCGTTGAGGATATAGGTCTGCCCGATGGCGATGAAGGTCATCAGGCCGATGGAGAAAAAGGCGCCGAACAGCAGGGTCGCGGCCTGCCAGCGCGTCACGCTGGGCGCGAGATGGATCGGGCCGAGTCGGTAGAGTCGATCGAGGTCGGACATGGCGTGGGTCTCGGGCCGGGTGGCCGGGGGTGGTTGATGGATGCAATGGCGCATTATTCCATCCGCCGCGCGGCGCGTCTCGACCGTAGCGACCCGTCATACAGAAAAGAAAAAGCCGCCCCAAATCAGTGGGCGGCCTTGAACAAGGAGGAGTGGATGATTTCGCGGGGTTGAGATTAGCAATCCAGAGCCGCGAATGATTTGAAAATTCTCAATCGGACAATCCCAGCTCACGCCACAGCCGGGCCACTGGACCCGATTGGTTCATGGTGTAGAAGTGCAGACCAGGCGCGCCGCCGTCGATCAGCCGCCGGCACAGCCCGAGCACCACCTCGTGCCCGAAGGCGCGGATACTCTCGACATCGTCGCCATAGCCTTCCAGCCGCCGCCGGATCCAGCGCGGGATCTCGGTCCCGCAGGCGTCCGAGAAGCGGGCGAGCTGGGTGTAGTTGGTGATCGGCATGATGCCTGGAACGATGGGGATCGTGATCCCGGCTTTTTGACAGCTATCCACGAAGCCGAAATAGGCATCGGCGTTGTAGAAATACTGGGTGATGGCGGCATCGGCGCCCGCCTCCACCTTGCGCTTGAAGTTCTCCAGATCGCGCGCCGGACTGCCCGACTGGGGGTGATACTCGGGATAGGCGGCGACCTCGATCACAAAGGCACCGCCAAACTCGGCGTGCACGAAGCTCACCAGTTCGTTGGCATAGCGGAAGTCGCCGCTGTTGCCCGCGCCCATGCCGGATGGCAAGTCACCGCGCAGCGCCACCAGACGGTTGATGCCCTGCTCGTGGTAATGCGCCAGGATCTCGCGCACCTGAGCGCGCGTCGAGCCGATGCAGGCCAGATGCGGTGCGGTGTCGATGCCCTGCGAACGCAGCCAGGCGACGGTCTCGAACGTCCCTTCGCGGGTCGAGCCACCGGCGCCATAGGTCACGGAAAAATAGGCGGGGCCAAGGGCGTTGATCTTGGGAATTTCTTGTTTGAGCTTGTCCATCCCCTCGGCGGTCTTGGGGGGGAACAGCTCGACACTGTAGACCCGCTTCGGGGTCGTGGAAGTCGTCATGTGGGAGCCTCCAGAGTGACAACGCCGGTCGCGCACCGAGGCACACGACCGGCGATCAGGACAACAGGCGATCAGCCCATTAGTACCGATAATGCTCCGGCTTGTACGGCCCTTCGACGGCCACGCCGATATAGTCGGCCTGAGTCTTGGACAGCTCCGTCAGCCTGGCGCCGATCTTTTCCAGATGCAGCCGCGCCACGTCTTCGTCGAGATGCTTGGGCAGCACATAGACGCCGACCGGATACTGCTCGGTCTTGGTGAACAGCTCGATCTGCGCCAGCACCTGGTTGGCGAAGCTGTTGGACATCACGAAGCTCGGATGCCCGGTCGCGCAGCCCAGATTCACCAGACGGCCCTGGGCCAGCAGGATGATGCGCTTGCCATCGGGGAAGATGATGTGGTCGACCTGCGGCTTGATTTCTTCCCACTGGTACTTGCTGATACCGGCGACATCGATCTCGTTGTCGAAGTGACCGATGTTGCAGACGATGGCCTGATTTTTCATCGCCGCCATGTGGTCATGGGTGATGACGTTGAAGTTGCCGGTGGCGGTGACGAAGATGTCAGCGACCGGAGCCGCGTCTTCCATGGTCACCACGCGATAGCCTTCCATCGCCGCCTGGAGTGCGCAGATCGGGTCGATCTCGGAGACCCACACGGTCGCGCCCAGACCGCGCAGCGACTGGCAGCAGCCCTTGCCGACGTCGCCATAGCCGCAGACCATGGCGATCTTGCCGGCGATCATGACATCAGTGGCGCGCTTGATGCCGTCGACCAGCGACTCACGGCAGCCGTAGAGGTTGTCGAACTTGGACTTGGTGACCGAGTCGTTGACGTTGATCGCGGGGAACAGCAGCGCGCTGTTCTTGGCCATCTCGTAGAGACGATGCACGCCAGTGGTGGTCTCTTCCGTCACACCCTTGATGTCGGCGGCGAGTGTGTGCCAGTGCTGGCGGTCGCGCTCGAAGGTGCGACCCAGCACGCCGAGGATCGCGGTCCATTCCTCGTTGTCGTCCGCCGTGGGCGCGGGCACGGCACCGGCTTTTTCGAACTCGACACCTTTGTGGACCAGCAGCGTGGCATCGCCGCCGTCGTCGAGGATCATGTTCGGACCCTTGCCGTCAGGCCAGTTGATGACCTGTTCGGTGCACCACCAGTATTCTTCCAGGGTCTCGCCCTTCCAGGCATAAACCGGAATGCCGCGCGCGGCGATGGCGGCGGCGGCATGGTCCTGGGTCGAGAAGATGTTGCACGAGCACCAGCGTACCTCGGCGCCGAGATCGACCAAAGTCTCGATCAGCACGGCGGTTTGGATGGTCATGTGCAGACTGCCGGTGATGCGTGCGCCGGTGAGCGGCTTGTCGGCAGCGTATTTGCGGCGAATCGCCATCAGACCGGGCATTTCGGTCTCGGCGATGGCGATCTCCTTGCGGCCGAAGTCGGCCAGATTGATGTCAGCAACCTTGTAGTCGGTGAACTCACTCATGTGAATCAAACCTCGATAGAACGTGAGTGAGCGCCGTTGGAACAGTGAAATCCTGCCACCGAGCCTGGCCTGAATCCTGGGATTCAGGTCGCAACGCTCCTCGGTGGCAGGCGTGTCTGGGTTAGAGTTGGGCCATGACGCGGAATTCCTCGTCTGTCATTGTCTTATCCGGCGAAGCGGTCCTGCATCGGGCGGTCATACTGGTCGAACCAACATTATAGATCGTACCCTCGAACCGGAGTACATCGTAATTCTTCGTCCGTGAACGGCAGGTGATACGCGTTCATGGCGATCTCCATGTCCGGCTCAGCATCCGACCCGTGAATGATTTGAAAGTGTCGATGAGATTCGGCGCTGTGAGCACGACGTCTTTCGACTTCGTGAACCAACCGTCCTTGCCCAACCCGCGTTCGAGCCGTTTCTGCTGTGCCTCGGGCAGAACCTGAATGATGGCCTGCTCCAGGGCCTCACGATTCCAGAGCGGCTCACCGGGACGGATGGCCACCAGCGCACACTGATGCAGGGGCACGTCGAGTTGCTCACAGGCCGCCTGGCGTGCCTCGCGCATCTCGCGTTCCTTCAGGCCCAGCCCCTGATCCGGGTCATAGGGAGGCGTCCATTCCTGGGGCGGGTCGAGCATGTCGGCATGGGTCAGCACCAGCGCGCGCGGGATGCGGCGTGTCGTCCGGTTGCGTTCGGTCAGGGCATCGAGCGCGGTCAGCGCCCGTTGATCGGCGGCACGATCGGCGCGATTCGCCGCCGCGACCCACAGCACCAGATCGCTCTGCGCGGCCTGGACCAGCCAGGGTTCGTTCGGCCGGCCGTCACTGCCGGGACAGTCGACCAGGATCAGCTTACCGGCCTGTGCCGACTGAAATTCATAGGCGCGACAGTCGGCCGTGGCGGGCGTCAGCAAACCGACCGGCTCTCTGGCTTTGCCGAGCAGGGCATTGAGCAAGGCCGACTTTCCGGCATTGCGGCGTCCGGCCAGCAGGATCGTCAGCGGGGCGTCAGGCGTCTCCGGGAGGGGTTGCGGCGCAGTCGGCCGTAACTCATCGACCCGACGCCGATACGTGCCGGAGTAGAGCTTGATCGCCGTCTCGCCGGCCTGCTCGATCAGGATCACGCCGACCTGTGCCTTCGCCGTCTCGCCGACACCGCTGAACACCTTGCCCGTCAAACCGCCGCGCAACTCCGCCAACAGCGCCTGGCTCGGGTCGACCCAGCGCAACAGACGCAGGACGCTCCACCACCGGCCGACCGGGCCGGCCAGATCCAGGAGCGTGACGACCCAGGACAGCTCGATATGCCGAACCATCGGCAGTTCCAGCAGCACCCTCGTGCGCAGACGTTGCGCAAAATCCTCCACCATCAACAGCAGTTCCGGCAGCGTGAAACGCCACAACGCCGCCTGATCGTCCGGTGAATAGGCTTGAGCCACGTCATGGAAGGCCCCCTGTATCAGGGGCGCGATGGCCTCGAAGCTGTCCAGATCCCTGGCCTCGACGGCTTCAGCGCGCTGGCGCAAGGCCTGTCGGGCGGTACGCTCGGCCTCCGAGGCCCCTGGCGAGGCAAAAGGCAGCGTGATGTGCGGCGGCTGTGGCCGATGCAGCTTCGACAGTACCAGCCAGAAACCGAGTGTGATCAGCAGCACCGAGCTGACCCACCAATACCAGGTCCAACCCTGGTGCGCAATGAACCAAACGCCGGCGGCCAGTCCAGCCAACCATGGAATCAGGATCAGGGCGCCGAGCAGCCCCAGCCACCAGAGTTTGCGCCGATGATGTCGCCTCAATTCACGCCAGGCGGACGTCTGCGTCATGTCGGTTCCTCCTATTCCCGGTCGCGCTTGAGGGTCTTGTAGCGATCGCGCGCCTCACGCAGAGCCTGATGGTAACGCGCGCGCAGTCGTTCGTGATCCAGGTCTCGCCCGGCGGCCTTCTCGCTGAAGTAGTAGAGCGCCGCCTCGCCGATCGCCCAGGTGATGGCGAAGGTCCATGACGCGACGATCGCCGTGCCCCAGCCGAGTCCGACCTTGAGGATCTGCTGCGCCGCCCAGCTACCGCCGAAGCCCAGTGCGAAGCCGGCGCCGAGCGCGCCGACGAACTCGCGCCACAGATCCCAGTTGGTCGGAAAACCCAGCCGCTGGGCAATCTGCACCACCATGGCCGCTTGCAGACTGGCCGACCCCAGTCCGCCGGCCACGGGGATAGGCACGGCGTTCACCGTCGCCGCTGCCATCGCCCAGGGCAGGATCACCTTGGCGCGAATCGTGGTCGAGCGTGCCGTATGGCCGCGCAAACGCTCCGAGACCTCCGGCAGGATCTGCTCCAGCACATCCCACAGCCGTTCGGCGCCATAGTCGGCCGGTGCGATGCCCTGTTCCGGGCGCGTGAAATCCAGCGGCACGAACAATGGCGGCGTGCCTGGAATCCGGTCGAACAGCAGGCGCTGGGCCAGCATGACGCGGCTGAGCGGATAGGGCACGCCGGCGCGGTCGGCGTCGTCGCAGCTGCCGTCGAAGGGGTATGGGTGGACATGGCGATCATGTTCACCATAGCAGCGATGCAACCCGGTCTGGGCGACGATCACCGGCAACTCACGCCGGCGGCGGCGCGTCTGGTCGACGATGTCGACGATGTCTTTGACATCCAGGTCATCGACCCGGAGTACCACGACCAGCAGATGCGCCTGTTCACGCGCCTGGGCCAGTTCAGAGTCGGGGTCGCTGTCGACACAGTCCGCGAGGCCGCGGGTATCGAGAAAGCGCATCGCCGGCTTCTCGGGCGGAAAGTCGTAGAGGCGACTTTCCTGGGTCATGGGCTTGTAGCCGCGACCGACCTCGTCATAGCCCTGGCCGGTCATCTCGGCCACGATGCTGGTCTTGCCGGACTGGGTCTTGCCCAAGAGCCAGAGGACCGGCGCGTCGGCATCGACCCAGGCGCGGGCCTGATCCAGATCATCTTGCATGGCGTGCTCCCGGTGTCATTTCGGTGATGGCTTGCACAGGATGAGCCATTCCTCGACCGCTATGGCGCGTCGTTATGATCAAAGCTGGAGCACGACCCGAAATTCCTCGCCGAACTCCTCGCAGTCGATGCGTTTACCGGCCTGCTCGGCTGCGCGATAGACCATCGGCAGACCACGCCCGAGTTTATCGACATAGCGCAGGTTTTCCATATAGCGCAGGATGATCGGGTTGACCGCGCACGAGACGCCGACCCGCAGTTTCTCCACCGTCACCGAGTTCGGTAGCCGACCGGGGCTGATGAACTCGATCCGGTCCTCGAACATGAGGAGGCGAATCCGTGAGCCGTGGATGGCGTAGTTGCGATGGACGACAGCGTTGACGATGAGTTCGCGAAAGACCCGGTCCGGATACTGGAAACGGCTATCGACCGTGCGTGTCGATTCGATGCGGCTGGGACGAAACAGATTACGCTTGATGACGGCGAGGGCGGAATCGACCTGCTGATCGAGCGGTCCGTCGATGACCTGCTGGTCGAGCAGCTCATCGGCGATCTCGGTTCCGGCGAAGCGGGCGATCGAGATCGCGGCAAAGGGCAGATAGCGCTGCGGGTGGATTCCGAACAGGAGCAGGCCGGCCACTGTGACTTGCCGCTGGTCCGTCATCAGGTCGGCGTTGCGGAGCAGGCGTTCCTTGTCGTCTTCGGCGGACAGGTCGAATCCGTAGGTCTGGAAGTATTGGTCCAGCTTGGCCAGATTCAGGTCGCTGAGACGACTGGTCCGGATACCATGACATCGGCGTCGAGATAATCCGACCATCCTCAAGTTCAACATGCAGATGACGATCATCGAAGTAAACAGCTAGGCCTTTGACTGAACCACTCATCCCATTTTTCCTCTTCCCGATTTCGCAAAATACGGAAAATCGCGCATAAGGGGACTCGTTCTCATAGCATCCTGCTCCGTTACTATAGTGTAGAAACGCTCATGGCCTGAACTGATGCAAATCCAAACTCTTGATCATGCGATAGTGCTTGGAATTAGCCGTCAAAAGCGGCCGACTTAATTCCAACGCTGTTGCTGCAATCAAGGCGTCGCCCATTTTCATGGCATGGCTGAGGGCATAGTCACGAACCAGAATCACTGCGCGATCCGAAATCGCCTGGGTGATTGGTTCCAGTTTAGCCTGCCAGCGCACCAGCGTAGTCTCGAAGGCAAGCATTTCGCCTTTGTTTCGCATCCCCTGCATCAACTCCATTTGGGTGACGGCAGATAGCGTGATATCAGGCAAATATTCAATCGTATCGTAAGCGCCGGCATGACCACGCATGTACCAAATCAGCACATCTGTATCAACCAGCATTAAAATCGCCCTTTGCGCAAATTTCTCACATAGCCGTCGACCGATTCTGTTTCCGAATAGTCCCGCCAGAGACCGAAGAGCTCTTTCGGTTCTGCATCGTTTGGTTCAACGACGGGCAGTACCTGCTCCATGTACTGTGCGGGAGGTTCGTCCAGGATCGTCACCAAAGCTCTATGAACGCCTTTGATTGTTAGCGGCTGATAAAAATGCACTTGTCCGCTGTCGTCGATGGCAGCCTCAATGGTTTGGATCATGCTGAGGTTTCCTGTGAGAAAGTTCGTTTTTCGCCGCATCTTGCTGCGATGACAGAGTCACTTCTGCTTCCAAGTCGCAGTTTCCGGCAATGTATACTGAACACTTCCTTCGCGGCATGTAACATAGCCGAGACCTATCAATTCTCTCAGCACTGACTCGATGTGCGACTGCGGCAAATTTCAAACCATCAGCGAGACAGGCACTCCCTCGCCCATCCCGCCGTCCATCAACTCAACTCAAGCTCAAATCCCAGCCGCTGCGCGCAGCTCGTCGGCCTTGTCGGTGCGCTCCCAGGTGAATCCAGGCTCACTGCGCCCGAAGTGACCATAGGCCGCCGTGTCCTGATACTTGATCAGCTCGCGGTTGGTCAGATCCAGCATCCGCATGATGCCGTAAGGACGCAGATCGAAATGGGCACGGATCAGCTCGATGATGCGATCCTCGCTAATCTGATTCGTACCAAAGGTCTCGATCGAAACCGAAGTCGGCTCAGCGACACCGATGGCATAGGAGACCTGGATCTCGCACTTGTCGGCCAGCCCGGCGGCGACGATGTTCTTGGCCACATAGCGACCGGCATAGGCCGCCGAACGGTCGACCTTGGACGGATCCTTGCCCGAGAAGGCACCGCCGCCATGACGCGCCATGCCGCCATAGGTATCGACGATGATCTTGCGCCCGGTCAGACCGCAGTCGCCCACCGGCCCACCGATGACGAACTTACCGGTCGGATTGATGTGATACTGGGTGCCGGCATGGAGCCAGCCCGTCGTGCCAAGCACCGGCTTGATGATCTCTTCCATTACCGCCTCATGCAGCACGCTGTCGCTGACATCCTCGCTGTGCTGGGTCGACAGCACCACGGCATCGACCCCGACCGGCTTGCCGTTGCTGTAGCGCACGGTGATCTGCGACTTGGCGTCCGGACGCAGCCACGGCAGGGTGCCGTTCTTGCGCACCTCGGCCTGACGCTTGACCAGCCGATGCGCATAATCGATCGGCGCCGGCATCAGCATGTCGGTCTCGTTGGTGGCATAGCCGAACATCAGACCCTGGTCGCCCGCGCCCTGGGCTTCCTCGGTCTCGCGGTCGACACCTTGATTGATGTCCTTGGACTGCTCACCGAGCGCGATCAGCACCCCACAGTTGTTGCCATCGAAACCGACGTCGGAGTTGTCGTAGCCGATCTCCTTGACCACACGGCGCACCACCCGCTCGTAGTCGATCTTGAGATCGGCGTCCGTGACCGTGATTTCACCGGCCAGCATCACGAAACCGGTCTTGACCAGGGTCTCGCAGGCCACGCGCGCCTTGGCGTGGTTGGGGTCGCGGCGATAGATCTCGTCGAGTACGGCGTCGGAAATCTGGTCCGCCATCTTGTCCGGATGGCCTTCGGAAACGGATTCGGAGGTAAAGATATAGTCCTTGCTCATAGTCGATCACGAGACCTGGGTTCGGGGCGCCGGATAGCGCGTTGATGAAGCCGGGCATGATAGCGCGTCGATTTGGCTCTTGAAACTAGACTCGAAGCCTGGAATCTCGCGTTTCAATCCCCATTGTGCGATGCAAGATTTTGAATCGGGCGGACTTCCGGTACCATCGCCCGATCATTACAAACCGAACGCCCACGCTCGGAGGACTTTATGGTATCGACCGAAACCCCGCTCTGCGACTTTGGCGCCCCCGCTCCAGACTTCTCGCTTCCGGGGGTCGATGGCCGGATCTGGACCCGCGACCAGTGCAAGGGTCCGCGCGGTTTGCTGGTCATGTTCATCTGCAACCATTGCCCCTATGTCCAGGCGATCCGCGATCGGCTGGTACGCGACGCGCGCGAACTGGCTGCGCTCGGTATCGGCTGCGTGGCCATCAGCTCCAACGACGCCAACGACTACCCCGAGGACTCCTTCGACGGCATGAAGCAGGTCGCTGAGGACTCCGGTTTCCCCTTCCCCTATCTCTACGACGAAAGCCAGGCGATCGCACGGGCCTATGGCGCTGTCTGCACCCCGGATTTCTTCGGCTACAACGGCGAACTGGGACTCCAGTATCGCGGTCGGCTCGACGCCAGCCGCAAGGAGGCCGCGCCCCCGGATGTGCGTCGCGACCTGTTCGAAGCCATGAAGCAGGTCGCCGAGACCGGCAACGGTCCTGCCGAGCAGATCCCGAGCATGGGCTGTTCGATCAAGTGGAAAGCGAACTGAGACGCCCGCCGCGGTCGTTCGGTCTGGCCGGGTGCGCACGCCCGTTCGAGCGTACCCGATAAAAACGCTGGCCATTTCGTGCGTCAATTTTTAATATTAGAAAATTACAAATCGCTAAACGCCCCCTGGTTCCTCGTGGCTACCCGCCCACGAACCCATCGCCGATTCCGCGCCGCCGAGCGGATCGTCCGGCCGTCGTCACCGACGCGACGCCGTCGGTGGGGTACAGGCGCACGCTTTTCGACCATCGCTAACTCAATTTCAGGAGGGGCTTCATGTCCTCACGCAGAGAACTCGCCAATGCCGTCCGCGCGCTCGCCATGGATGCGGTTCAGAAGGCCAACTCGGGCCATCCGGGCGCGCCTATGGGCATGGCCGACATCGCCGAGGTGTTGTGGAACGACTTCATGCGCCACAACCCGAACAACCCGAAGTGGGCTGACCGCGACCGTTTCGTGCTGTCCAACGGCCATGGCTCGATGCTGATCTATTCCCTGCTCCACCTGACCGGCTATGATCTGAGCATCGAAGACCTCAAGCAGTTCCGTCAGCTCCACTCCAGAACCCCCGGTCACCCCGAGTACGGCTATGCGCCGGGCGTCGAGACCACCACCGGCCCGCTCGGTCAGGGCATCACCAACGCCGTCGGCATGGCCATCGCCGAGAAGGCACTTGCCGCGCAGTTCAACAAGCCGGGTCACGAGATCGTCGATCACAACACCTATGTCTTCCTCGGCGACGGCTGTCTGATGGAAGGCATCTCGCACGAAGCCTGCTCGCTGGCCGGCGCCCTGGGTCTGGGCAAGCTGATCGCGCTCTACGACGATAACAACATCTCGATCGACGGTGAGGTGCGCGGTCATGGCGACACGCCCGGCTGGTTCCTCGACGACACGCCCAAGCGTTTCGAGGCCTATGGCTGGCATGTAATCCCCAAGGTCGACGGTCATGACGCCGACGCTATCAAGGCGGCCATCGAGCAGGCGCGCGCCGTCTCCGACAAGCCGACCCTGATCTGCTGCCAGACCATCATCGGCTTCGGCTCGCCGAACAAGCAGGGCAAGGAAGAGTGTCACGGTGCGGCGCTCGGCGACGCTGAAATCGCCCTGACCCGCGAGAACCTGGGCTGGAACCACGCGCCCTTCGTGATCCCGGACAATGTCCGTCAGGGTTGGGATGCCAAGGAGCGCGGCGCCGCCGCCGAGTCCGACTGGAACGCCAAGTTCGATGCCTATGCCAAGGCGTTTCCGGCCGAAGCGGCCGAGTTCAAACGTCGCATGGCCGGCGAGCGGCCCGCCGACTGGTCGGAAAAAGCCGACGCCTTCGTCAAGTCTGTGGTCGAGAAGGGCGAGACCATCGCCTCGCGCAAAGCCTCGCAGAATGCACTCAACGGCTTCGGTCCGCTGCTGCCCGAACTGATGGGCGGCTCGGCTGACCTCGCCGGCTCCAACCTCACGCTGTGGAAGGGCTGCAAGGGCGTGAGCAAAAACGACGGCGGCAATTACATCTTCTACGGCGTGCGCGAGTTCGGCATGTCGGCGATCATGAACGGCATCGCGCTGCACGGCGGCTTCATCCCCTATGGCGCAACCTTCCTGATGTTCTCGGAGTACGCGCGCAATGCCCTGCGTATGGCCGCGCTGATGAAGGTGCCCTCGATCTTCGTCTACACCCACGACTCCATCGGTCTGGGCGAGGACGGCCCGACCCATCAGCCGGTCGAGCAGATCCCGACCCTGCGCCTGATCCCGAACATGAGCGTCTGGCGTCCCTGTGACGCGGTCGAATCGGCCCTGTCCTGGAAGCTGGCGATCGAGCGCACGAGCACACCAAGCTGCCTGATCTTCTCGCGTCAGAATCTGGCCCACATGCCGCGCACCGACGAGCAACTGGCCAACATTGCGCGCGGTGGTTACATCCTGCGCGATTGCGCCGGCACCCCGGATGCCATCATCATCGCCACCGGCTCGGAGGTCGAACTGGCCATGAAGGCCGCCGAGGCCATGAGCGACAAGGCCATCCGCGTCGTCTCCATGCCCTCGACCGACACCTTCGACGCCCAGGACGCCGCCTACAAGGAATCCGTACTGCCCAAGGCCGTCACCGCGCGCGTGGCGGTCGAAGCCGCTGTCACCGACGGCTGGTGGAAATACGTCGGCACCCAGGGCGCGGTGCTCGGCGTCGACCGCTTCGGCGAGTCCGCCCCGGCCGGCGCGCTGTTCAAGGAGTTCGGCTTCACGGTCGAGAACCTGGTCGCCACGGTTCGCGGCGTGCTCTGAGCCGTACCTCGGCTTTCAATCATGTAGGAATCGACAGGATGACCGCACATCGGCTCATGGCCCGTGTTCATCCTGTCGCCACCTGACAGGGTTTAAAATACCCGTCCTTTTTTATCACTGGAGTTCTACCGCATGACAATCAAGGTTGGCATCAATGGGTTTGGTCGCATCGGCCGCATGGCGTTTCGCGCTATCGCCAAGGATTTCCCCGGCATCGAGGTCGTGGCCATCAACGACCTGCTCGATCCCGACTACCTGGCTTACATGCTCAAGTACGACTCGGTCCACGGTAACTTCAAGGGCGACATCGCCGTCGACGGCCACACCATGATCGTCAACGGCAAGCGCATCCGCCTGACCGCCGAGCGCGATCCGGCCAACCTCAAGTGGGGCGAGGTCGGCGTCGATCTGGTCATCGAGTCGACCGGCTTCTTCCTCACTGAAGAAACCTGCCAGAAGCACATCCAGGCCGGCGCCAAGAAAGTCGTGCAGAGCGCCCCGTCCAAGGACGCCACCCCGATGTTCGTCTATGGCGTCAACCACAAAGAATACGCGGGCCAGGCCATCGTCTCGGCCGCCTCCTGCACCACCAACTGTCTGGCGCCGGTCGCCAAGGTGCTGCACGACAACTGGGGCATCAAGCGCGGCCTCATGACGACCGTGCACGCCGCCACCGCGACCCAGAAGACGGTCGACGGTCCCTCGATGAAGGACTGGCGCGGCGGTCGCGGCATCCTGGAGAACATCATCCCCTCCTCCACCGGCGCCGCGAAGGCCGTCGGCAAGGTGCTGCCTGAGTTGAACGGCAAGCTCACCGGCATGGCCTTCCGCGTACCGACCTCCGACGTCTCGGTCGTCGACCTGACCGTCGAGCTATCCAAGGAAGCCAGCTACGACCAGATCTGTGCCGCCATGAAGGCGGCCTCTGAGTCCGGTGATATGGCCGGCGTGCTAGCCTACACGGATGAGAAGGTCGTTTCGACCGACTTCCGTGGTTGCGCCAACCCCTCGATCTTCGACTCCGAAGCCGGTATCGCGCTCGACCCGACCTTCGTTAAGGTCGTGGCCTGGTACGACAACGAGTACGGCTATACCTGCAACATGCTGCGCTTAGTCGAGCACGTCGCCAAGTAAGCGTCTGCGGCTCCCACGCCGGCGCGTGGGAGCCAACAACGAATCCGGAGTTCTCCCCATGCAATGGAGTGAAGTCTGTGAACACCCGAGTTTGCGCGATCTGCCTTTCAAGATCGAAACCAATGAAAAAGGCGAGATCGTGATGAATGCCGTCAAGGTCATTCATTCGCTCTATCAGGGTGAGATCGAATATCTATTGCGCTCGTTGCTCAAGGATGGTCGTGCCCTGCCCGAATGTGCGATCCGCACGCGCAAGGGGACGCGGGTGGCCGACGTGGCCTGGGCCAGTCATGAACGCATTCGCATCATTCGCGGCGAGACCGACTGCTCCATCGCGCCGGAGATTTGTATCGAGGTGCGTTCCGGGAGCAATACGGCGGATGAAATGGCCGAAAAACGCGCACTGTATTTCGAGTGCGGGGCGCTGGAAGTCTGGCTGTGCATCGATGGCGTCATGTCGTTCTACGCGGCGGGCGGTCAACTGCAACTATCACAACTCGCACCGGAGTTTCCCGCACGAATCCGGCTCGATGACTAGAGCCATGCGCCAAGCCACAGGGCTTCGCGGATCGCTTTGACATCACAATTCCAAACTTACGAGGAGACACGACTCATGTCCTTCATCAAGCTCACCGACCTGGATCTGGCCGGCAAGCGGGTGCTGATCCGCTCGGATCTGAACGTCCCGGTCAAGAACGGTCAGGTCACCTCGGACGCACGCATCACCGCCTCGATGCCGACCTTCGAGCACTGTCTCAAGGCCGGCGCCAAGGTCATGGTCATGTCGCATCTGGGTCGTCCCGAGGAAGGCGTCTTCTCCGAGGCCGAT
The DNA here is from genome assembly GCF_009720725.1 of Allochromatium palmeri. Taxonomy (GTDB): domain Bacteria; phylum Pseudomonadota; class Gammaproteobacteria; order Chromatiales; family Chromatiaceae; genus Thermochromatium; species Thermochromatium palmeri. The sequence continues at coordinate 249,820 of NZ_WNKT01000001.1, read as the reverse complement.
TCGCTCCAGCCGGTCGCCGAGGCGCTCGCCGCCAAGCTCGGACGCGAGGTACGTCTGGTCCGCGATTATCTGGATCAGGCGCCCGAAGTCGCTGACGGCGAGCTGGTGCTGCTGGAGAACGTGCGTTTCAATAAGGGCGAGAAGAAGGACGAGGAAACGCTCTCCAAGCAATACGCTGCGCTCTGCGACGTCTTCGTCATGGACGCCTTTGGCACCGCACATCGCGCCCAGGCCTCAACGCACGGCGCGGGCAAGTTTGCCCCGGCCGCCTGCGCCGGCCTGCTGCTGGCCCAGGAGCTGGACGCGCTGCAAAAGGCACTCGCCAACCCGGCGCGTCCGATGGTCGCTATCGTCGGCGGCTCCAAGGTCTCGACCAAGCTCACGGTGCTCGAAGCGCTGTCCGAGAAGGTCGATCAGCTCGTCGTCGGCGGCGGCATCGCCAACACCTTCCTGGCGGCGGCCGGCTTTCCGGTCGGCAAGTCGCTGTGCGAGCATGATCTGATCCCGACCGCCAAGATGCTGATGGAAAAGATGACCGCGCGCGGCGCCAGCATCCCGATCGCCACCGATGTCGTCTGCGGCAAGCAGTTCAATGAGAACGAACCCGCTGTCACCAAGGCGGCGGCCGAGGTCGCCGAGGACGACATGATCTTCGACATCGGCCCGGACTCGGCCCAGGCACTGGCCGACATCATCGCCAAGGCCGGCACCATCGTCTGGAATGGTCCGGTCGGCGTGTTCGAGTTCGATCAGTTCGGCGGTGGCACCAAGACCGTGTCCATGGCCATCGCTAAGGCCGCCGGCTTCAGTCTGGCTGGCGGCGGCGACACCATCGCCGCGATCCAGAAATACGACATCTACGACCAGGTCTCCTACATCTCGACCGCCGGCGGCGCCTTCCTCGAATATCTCGAAGGCAAAACCCTGCCCGCCGTCGCCATGCTCGAAACGCGGGCGAAGGACTGATCCAGCATCGCGGCGCCATGGGCGTTCGGTCGCTCACCCGTGAATCTGGCTGACGACCGAACGCTGAACCCTGAATGCTGGACGCTCAAGACTTAACTACAACCATGCCAAGACGCACCAAAATCGTTGCAACCCTGGGACCGGCGACCGATCCGGTCTCGGTCACGGATGAGATCCTCGCCGCCGGCGTCGATGTCGTCCGACTCAATCTTTCACACGACACCCATGATCGCCATCGCGAGCGCGCTGAGCGCATCCGTGCGCGTGCACTGGCCGCCGGTCAGGCGATCTCGGTCCTGATGGACCTGCAAGGCCCTAAGATCCGCATCGGCAAGTTCACCGACGGCAAGATCCAACTGGCCCGGGGCGACCGTTTCGCCATCGACACTGCCTGCCCGATCGATGCCGGCGACCAGACGCGTGTGGGCACGACCTATGTCGAGCTGGCCGACGACGTGCGCCACGGCGACACCCTGCTGCTCGACGATGGCGCGATCGAACTCTGGGTCGACGCGGTGGTCGACGGGCGTATCGAATGCCAGGTGGTCGTTGGCGGCGCGCTCTCCAACAACAAGGGCATCAACAAGAAGGGCGGCGGACTCTCGGCCCCGGCTCTGACCGACAAGGACAAAGAGGACATCCGCTTCGCCGCCGAGATCGACGCCGACTATCTGGCCGTCTCCTTCGTGCGCAACGGCGACGACGTGCGCCTGGCGCGCGAGCTGTTCTACGAAGCCGGCGGACGCGGCGGCATCGTCGCTAAGATCGAGCGTGCCGAGTCGCTCAAGGGCATCGACGATATCATCAATGCCGCCGACGCCATCATGGTCGCGCGCGGCGATCTGGGCGTGGAGATCGGCGACGCCGAGCTGCCGGCGGTCCAGAAGCGTCTCATCAGCCGCGCGCGCGAGTTGAACAGCGTCGTCATCACCGCCACCCAGATGATGCAGTCGATGATCGAGAACCCGATCCCGACCCGCGCCGAGGTCTTCGATGTGGCCAACGCCGTGCTCGACGGCACGGATGCCGTGATGCTCTCGGCCGAAAGCTCGATCGGCAAGAACCCGGCCAAGGTGATCGAGGCTCTGGACCGCATCTGTCTGGAGGCCGAGAAGAACGTCACCCGCTCCGGTCACCGGCTCGACTCGGTGTTCGGGCGCGTCGACGAAGGCATCGCCATGGCGGCCATGTACACCGCCAACCATCTGGGCGTAAAGGCCATCGCTGCGCTGACCGAGACCGGCTCGACGGTCAAATGGATGTCGCGTATCAGCTCGGGCATCCCCATCTACGGCATGACGCGCTCAGAGCCGACGCAGCGTAAGGTCCGCCTGTTCCGGGGCGTCTATCCGGTGGCCTTCGATGTCGGCAGCACCGACATCCATGAGGTCAACTGCGAGGTGATCGAGGAACTGCTGCGCCGCGGCACGGTGCGCGATGGCGATCTGGTCATCATCACCAAGGGCGACCGCTCGGGTGTCGAGGGCCAGACCAACATCATGAAGGTCATGCGTGTCGGCGAGCATCGGCTCCTGAACGAGGATTGATGGACGGGACGCTCGACGGCATCCTGTTCGATTCACGGCTTCTCCAACCACGAAAAACGAGGACAACTCATGGCCCTGATCTCAATGCGTCAGATGCTGGATCACGCCGCCGAACACGGCTACGGCGTACCGGCCTTCAACGTCAACAACCTGGAGCAGATGCGCGCCATCATGGAAGCGGCCGATGAGACCGATTCCCCGGTCATCGTCCAGGCGTCCGCCGGTGCGCGCAAGTACGCCGGCGCGCCCTTCCTGCGTCACCTGATCCTGGCCGCCATCGAAGAATGGCCGCACATCCCGGTCTGCATGCACCAGGACCACGGCACCTCGCCGGCGATCTGCCAGCGCTCGATCCAGCTTGGCTTCAGCTCGGTGATGATGGACGGTTCGCTGGGTGAGGACGGCAAGACCCCGGCCACCTATGAGTACAACGTCGATGTCACCCGCCGCACGGTCGAGATGTCGCATGCCTGCGGCGTCTCGGTCGAAGGCGAACTGGGCTGTCTGGGCTCGCTCGAAACCGGACAGGCCGGCGAGGAAGACGGCATCGGCGCCGAGGGCACGCTCGATCACAGCCAGCTCCTGACCGATCCCAACGAAGCGGCTGACTTCGTCAAGAAGACCGGTGTAGACGCGCTCGCCATCGCCATCGGCACCTCGCACGGCGCCTACAAGTTCACCCGTCCGCCCACAGGCGACATCCTGGCCATCGAGCGCATCAAGGAGATCCACACCCGCATCCCGACCGTGCATCTGGTCATGCACGGCTCCTCTTCGGTGCCGCAGGAATGGCTCAAGATCATCAACGAGTACGGCGGCAACATGGGCGAGACCTATGGCGTGCCGGTCGAGGAAATCGTCGAGGGCATCAAGCACGGCGTGCGCAAGGTCAACATCGATACCGACCTGCGGATGTCCTCCACGGGAGCCATTCGCAAATTCCTGGCCGACAATCCCAAGGAATTCGATCCACGCAAATACTTCATCGCCGCCACCAAGGCCATGAAGGACATCTGCAAGGCGCGCTATGAAGCCTTCGGCACTGCCGGCAACGCGAGCAAGATCAAGGTGATCTCGCTGGAAGACATGACCACGCGCTACGCCAAGGGCGAGCTCGAACCCAAGGTCAACTGAGTGCTCGGCGGCCTCCAGGCTGCCTTGTTCAGCAAGGGCGCCTTCGGGCGCCTTTTTTGTAGGTGCGACATCACTCAGGACTGGAGACTGGAGACGGATTTCAGGTTTAATCACAACGATCAACGATAATCGCGAGGATTCCAAACCCGATCTGTCATGGTGCGTTCGAGCCGATTCACCACCTCCAAGCGTCCCTGGTTATTGGCCCTGTTGGTCCTGTCACTGGTCTTGGCCACAGCACTGGTCATCGAACGACTCGCCCGTGAGCGCGATCTGGAACAGGAGCGGCTGGGCGTGCTCATCGAGCTGGCGACACTGCGCGCGCGCCTCGAAGGCGTCGTCAACGCCCATCGGCTGCTGGTGCATGGGCTGACGGCTGTGATCTCAGCGCATCCGGACATCGATCAAGCCGAGTTCGCGCGCATCGCTCAAGGACTGGTCGACGAGCGCCACTCCTTGCGTAATATCGTCGGCGCGCCGAATCTGGTGGTGTCGCTGGTCTATCCGCTTCCCGGCAACGAATCTGTCATCGGACTGGATTACCGTCGCCACCCAATTCAAGGCCCGGAGGCGCAGCGTGCCCTGAACACCGGCCACTCCGTGTTAGCTGGCCCCCTGCCCCTGGTACAGGGCGGCATGGGATTTCTGCTGCGCGATCCGGTCTTTGTCACGCCTGAGCCACCCAGCGCGCCCAAACGCCCCTGGGGTCTGGTCACGGCCGTGATCGAAATGGACCAACTCTATCGTCAAGCCGGTCTGCAGGACGCCATCCCACGGCTCCGTCTCGCGCTTCAGCGCTCTGAGTGCACGGATGCCTGGGGTGACGTTTTCTTCGGCGATCCATCGGTCCTGGATCGCGATCCGGTCTCGATCGCCATCGAGATCCCCGGCGGCACCTGGCGGTTGTCCGCCATTCCCCGACCGGACTGGGGCCACACGCTCCATACACACCTGCCCATCTATCTGCTGGGTCTGCTGCTCGCCCTGACGGGGGCGACCATGACCTATCTGCTGGTGCATGGCAACGAGGTACTGGAAGCGCGCGTGGCGGCGCGCACCGCTGAGCTGGATGCTATCAACACGGAGCTGGAGACCTTCACCTATTCGGTCTCGCACGACCTCAAGGCACCGCTGCGCGGCATCGAGGGCTACAGCCGCTTGCTGCTCGAAGACTACCAGAGCCAGCTCGACGACGAGGGGCGGCTCTTTCTGCGCAACGTGCGTCAGGGTGTCGATCAGATGGGACGCCTGATCGAGGATCTGCTCGCCTACTCGCGCATGGAGCGGCGCGAATTGCAGGGTGTGCGAATCGAGCTGGAGCCGGTGCTGGCGCGTTTGATCACCGAACATCAGGACCAGATTCAGGCCAGCGGCGCGCGCCTGGAACTGGATCCCGGAGGACTCTGGGTGCGTGCCGATCCGGATGGACTGGCACTGGTGTTGCGCAACCTGCTCGACAATGCGCTCAAGTTCCACCGTCCAGGTGAGCCGCCGGTCATCAGCATCCGTGCCGAGGCGCTCGGTGAGCGCGTCCGGCTCAGTGTCCGCGATCAGGGAATCGGCTTCGACATGCGCTTCCACGACCGTCTCTTCGAGATCTTCCAGCGCCTGCATCGTACCGAGGAGTTTCCCGGCACAGGTGTCGGACTGGCAATGGTGCGCAAGGCCATGCAGCGCATGGGCGGACAGGTCCAGGCCGAGAGCTCGCCCGGCCAGGGGGCGACCTTCCATCTGGAGTTCCCCCATGCCTGACAATGGCGCTCGGGAAACGCTACCGCCCGAACATCAATTCCGCTATCGTTTAGCATGTGAGCCATGACCGATTCACCGAGACAGCCGTCCGGGTCGCACCATGCCGCGACTGGCTCAAGCATCCAGCGAGGTAGTCGCATGCGCGTCCTGCACGTCGAAGACAATCCGGTCGATGCCGATCTGACCCGGCGCCGGCTGGCGCGGCGTGCGCCCGACATCGAGCTGGAACAGGCGTCCAGGCTATCGGAAGCGCTGGAGCATCTGGGGACGCCGGGACGCTATGATCTGGCGCTGCTGGATCTGCGTCTGCCGGATGGTTCGGGACTGGACGCGCTGGCCTGGATCCGCGAGCGACGTCTGCCGCTGGCGGTCGTGGTGCTCACCGGCTCGGGCGATCAGGACGCGGCTATTGCTGCGCTCCAGGCTGGCGCTGACGACTATCTGAGCAAGGGCGAGCGCACACTCGAACGCCTGCCGGCCACCCTGCGTGATGCCTGGCGCCGCTTCCGTCTGGCCCAGACCCGTCAGGCGCGCCCGTTGCGCGTACTCTATGCCGAGCACAACCCTGCTGACATCGATCTGACCCGCCGTCATCTGGCGCGTTATGCCCCCCACATCCGGCTGACGATGGTCCAGGATGCCAGCCAGATCCTGGAGCACCTGCCGGCCGATCCGCACGCCCTCGCCGAATTCGATCTGCTGCTGCTGGACTATCGTCTACCGGGACTCGATGCCCTGGAAACGATCAAGATCCTGCGCGCTGAGCGTGGACTGGACATCCCGATCATCATGGTCTCGGGTCAGGGCAACGAAGAGGTGGCCGCACGCGCCATCCATCTGGGCGCCAACGACTCTCTCTCCAAGCATTCGGGCTATCTGCATCAACTCCCGGCGACATTGGAAAAAGCCTGGAGCCTGGCCGAGCTGGGGCGCGAGCGCGCCAATCTGCGCGCCACCTCCGAACGGCTGGAACTGGCGCTCGCCACCAGTCCGGTGATTCTCTACAGCCGCCGTCTCAGTCCGGACGCGTGGCCACTGACCTGGGTCAGCGAGAACAGTACACGCCTACTCGGCTACAGCCCGACGCTGGCGCTCCAGCCCGGCTGGTGGGCCTCGCGCCTGCATCCGGAGGATCGGGAGACGGCCTTGCGCTGGTTGAGCGAGCTAAACCAGGGCGGCGAGAGGGTCTGCGCCTATCGCCTCATCGATGCTCAGGGCCGGGTCCGCTGGATCCAGGACGAGGTCACGGTCCTGGAAACCGACGGCGGCGCCACCCATGAGACCACGGGCGCCTGGCACGATGTCACCCTGACCAAGATCGCCGAGCAGATGCGCGAGATACGTCTGGCGGTGCTCGATGCCCTGATCGATACGCAATCGCTCACCGAGATCCTCGGTGAGATCGCCATGCGTCTGGAGCGTCTGGAACCGGATATGCAGGTTTGCATTCAGATCGGACTCGACGGACAGCCCCTGTCCGCCGCCAAGCCGCCGCCCGCGCGACCCGCCGACTGGGTCGCGCCCTTCAAGGACGGCGCCGGGCAGACGATCGGCTGTTTGCGTGTCCACTATGCCGAGTCGCGCGCCCCGACGCCGATCGAGCGCGAACTCATCGAGGAATGCGCCTGCATCGCCGGCCTGGCGGTCACGCGAGTACGGGCCGACACCCGCTTGCGTCAGGCCGCGACCGTGTTCGAAAGCACGCGCGAGGGCGTCATTATCACGGACCTCAATGGACAGATCCTCAACGTCAATCGCGCCTTCACCGAGATCAGCGGCTATAGCGAACCCGAGGTGCTGGGTCGCAATCCCCGTCTCCTGCGCTCGAACCGCCAGGATCAGTCTTTCTACCAGTCGATGTGGGCCAGCCTCAAGACGACCGGGCAATGGCAGGGCGAGATCTGGAACCGACGCAAGAGCGGCGAACTCTATCCGCAGATTCTGACCATCAACACGGTCGCCGACAGCCAGGGCCGGCCCAGCCACTATGTCGGCGTCATGACCGACATCAGCCAGCTCAAGCAGTCCGAGGCGCGGCTCGAACACCTGGTCCACTACGATCCCCTGACCAACCTGCCCAACCGGCGTCTGGTGCAGTCGCGTCTGCAACATGCCCTGGAACATGCCGACCGGCGTGGCGGCCGGGTGGCCGTGCTCTTCGTCGACCTGGATCGCTTCAAGAACATCAACGACAGCCTGGGTCATCCAGCCGGTGACACCCTGCTGGAGTCGCTTGCACAACGCCTGAGCCAACGGGTGCGCGAAGACGATACGCTCGCCCGGCTCGGCGGCGACGAATTCCTGGTGCTGCTGGAGAATCTCCAGCGTCCAGAAGACGCGGCCGGTGTCGCCCAAACGCTGCTGGACCTGTTGCAAGACCCCTTCTATCTGCCCAGCGGACATGAACTCTATGTCGGTGCCAGCATCGGCATCAGCCTCTATCCGGACGATGGACGCACGGTGACGGATCTCATCCAGCATGCCGATGTCGCCATGTACCAGGCCAAGGAAGAAGGACGCAACACCTATCGCTTCTACACCCCGAACCTCACCGAGACCGCCCAGGAACGTCTGGGACTGGAAGCACGTCTGCACCGGGCGCTCGCCAGCGAGGAGTTCGTGCTGCACTACCAGGCCCAGGTCGATATGCGCGATGGGCAGCTCATCGGCTGCGAGGCCCTGGTGCGCTGGAACTCCGCCACCGAGGGGCTGGTGGCGCCCGACCGTTTCATTCCGCTGGCTGAGGAGACCGGACTCATCGTGCCGCTGGGCGAATGGGTTCTGCGCCAGGCGTGCGCTCAGGGTCAGTCCTGGCGTGCCGGCGGGCTGGCGGATCTGACCGTCGCCGTCAACCTCTCGGGCCGACAACTGCGCGCCCCGGATCTGGTCGAGCGCGTCACCCGCGTGCTGGAAGAGACCGGTCTGCCACCGGCGCGGCTCAAGCTGGAGCTGACCGAGAGCATGATCATGGGCCAGGGCGAACGCGCACTGGACCTGCTGCGCGGACTCAAGCGGCTCGGTGTGCGGCTGTCCATCGACGACTTCGGCACCGGCTACTCCTCGCTGGCCTATCTCAAGCGGCTGCCGATCGACGAACTCAAGATCGACCGCGACTTCGTGCGCGACATCCCGGCGGATTCGAGCGACATGGAAATCGCCGCCACCATCATTGCCATGGCCCGCAATCTCAGGCTCAACGTCATCGCCGAAGGCGTCGAGACGTCTGAGCAGTGCGATTTCCTGATCCGTCAGGGCTGTATGGCGGGTCAAGGCTATCTGTTCGGACGTCCGCAGCCGGCCGAGGATTTCACATCCCTGCTGAGCGACCACCAAACCGCGAAGCACGCATACCGCTGATCCTTACATCGCCGCGTGGCACGATGTTCGGGCGCCACGCCGAGCGCGGACCGACAAGACAGACAGGGTCTTTTGTGGGATCTTAATGTCCAACGCCACGCCTCACGGGAAGAGTTCCAATGTCCATCCTGGTCGCCCTGAACCACAAGACCGAATACCACTTCGATCGCTCCGTCAGCCTCGGGCCCCATGTGGTGCGTCTGCGCCCGGCCCTGCATTGTCGCACCCCGATTCGCAGCTATTCGCTCAAGATCGAACCCGAGGAACACTTCATCAACTGGCAGCAGGACGCCTTCGGCAACTATCTGGCCCGTTTGGTCTTTCCGGAGAAGACGCGCCGGCTGTCGATCGAGGTCGATGTGATCGCCGAGATGATCACCATCAACCCCTTCGATTTCTTCCTCGAAGAATCCGCCTATCACTATCCGTTTGAATATGCGCCCGAACTGCGCAAGGAACTCGCGCCCTATCTGGAGCTCAGCGAAGACGGTCCGCTGTTGCGCGAGTGGCTGGCAAGCGTCGATCGCGCCCGGCGCGAGACGGTCTATTTTCTGGTCGATCTCAACCAGAAACTGCAACAGGACATCGGCTATGTGATCCGGATGGAGCCGGGCGTGCAGCGGTGTGAGGAGACGCTTGAAAAACGGCTCGGCTCCTGCCGCGACACCGGCTGGCTGCTGGTGCAGATCCTGCGTCATCTGGGACTGGCGGCACGCTTTGTCTCGGGCTATCTGGTGCAGTTGACGGCGGACGTCAAGGCGCTCGACGGTCCATCAGGGCCAGAGAAGGACTTCACCGACCTGCACGCCTGGGCTGAGGTCTATGTGCCGGGCGCAGGCTGGATCGGACTCGACCCGACTTCGGGGCTGTTTGCCGGCGAGGGACATATTCCGCTCGCCTGCTCGCCCGCGCCGCGCGGTGCGGCACCGATCGAGGGCGCGACGGATGCCTGCGAAGTCGAGTTCTATTTCCACAACCAGATCGAGCGCATCCACGAAGATCCGCGCGTCACCAAACCTTACACCGAGGAGCAATGGGCCGCGATCGAGGCGCTCGGCCATCAGGTCGATGCCGAACTGCGGACCAATGACGTGCGCCTGACCATGGGCGGCGAGCCGACCTTCGTCTCCATCGACGATATGGACGGCGCGGAGTGGAACATCGATGCGCTGGGGCCGACCAAGAAGGGGCTGGCCGAGGAGCTGCTGTGTCGGCTCAAGGCGCGCTTTGCGCCCGGCGGGCTGCTGCATCTCGGTCAGGGCAAGTGGTATCCGGGCGAGCAACTGCCGCGCTGGGCGCTGTCCTGCTTCTGGCGCAAGGACGGCGAGCCGGTCTGGCGCGATCCGGCGCTGTTCGGGCATGAAGACAGCGACTATGGTCATGGCCCGGCTGAGGCTGAGCGCTTCATCCAAGTGCTTGCCCGACATCTGGACGTCGACCCGAAGCATGCCGCGCCCGCCCATGAGGATGCCTGGTATTACCTGTGGCGTGAGGCCCGACTGCCGGTCAATGTCGACCCGCTCGACAACAAGCTCAAAGACCCGAATGAACGCCAGCGCATCGCCCGGCTGTTCGATCAGGGTCTGGACCGGGTCGCCGGCTATGTGCTGCCACTGCGCTGGTGGGGACTTGGAATCGAAGGGGGCTGGAAGAGCGGTCGCTGGGCCTTCCGCGATGGGCGGATGTTCCTGATTCCAGGCGACTCGCCGATGGGATTGCGGCTGCCGCTCGACGCCCTGCCCCATGTCGCGGAGCGCGACCGGGAGCCGCTGCTGGAGCGCAGTTCATTCGATCCGGTTGCGCCCCTGCGCTCGCCCTATGACGAGATTGCGCGTCGCTACAGCCGACCGGGCGAGCCGGCCCAGGCGCCGCAGACGATCCGCGAGCAGGGTCTCCAACCGCGCGATCTCGCGGCGCGTTATGGCCGCCTGACCCCGGTCGATGGTTCTCATCCCGACGTGCGCCCGCAAGCTGCGCCCGGCGACGATCCGCACCCGGATCTGATCCGCACCGCGCTCTGTATCGAGCCGCGTGCGGGTCGGCTCTATTGCTTCATGCCGCCCTTGACGCATCTGGAACACTGGCTGGATCTGGTGCTGTGCATCGAGGATACGGCGGCTGAACTCGGGCTGCCGATCATTCTCGAAGGCTATGAGCCGCCGCGCGATCCGCGTCTGCAAAAGCTCGCCGTCACGCCTGACCCTGGAGTCATCGAGGTCAACATCCATCCGGCTGAGAGCTGGGATCAACTGGTCGCCGATACGCATATCCTCTATGAAGAAGCGCGCCTGACGCGGCTCGGCACCGAAAAGTTCATGCTCGACGGCCGTCACACCGGCACCGGCGGTGGCAACCATGTCACGCTCGGCGGCCCGACGCCGGCCGACAGTCCGCTGTTGCGCAAACCGGATCTGGTGCAGAGCCTCATCACATACTGGCAGCATCACCCGAGTCTGTCCTATCTGTTCTCGGGGTTGTTCATCGGTCCGACCAGTCAGGCTCCACGGGTCGACGAGGCGCGCGACGACCGGCTCTACGAGCTGGATATCGCCTTCCAGCAACTGCCGCCCGGCGAGGTGCCCCAGCCCTGGATCGTCGACCGCGTGCTGCGCAATCTGCTCACGGATGTGACGGGCAACACCCATCGCACCGAGTTCTGTATCGACAAGCTCTACTCACCCGACAGCGCGGCCGGGCGTCAGGGCTTGCTGGAATTTCGCGGCTTCGAGATGCCGCCGCATCACCGGATGAGTCTGGCGCAACTGCTGTTGCTGCGCACGCTGGTGGCGCGTTTCTGGAAAGATCCCTATCGACGCTCGCCGATCCGCTGGGGCACCGAGCTGCATGATCGCTTCCTGCTGCCGCATTTCGTGCGTCAGGACTTCGATGATGTCATCTGCGATCTGCGTCGCGCAGGCTATCCAATCGAGCTGGAGTGGTTTGAACCCTTCTTCGAGTTCCGGTTTCCGCACTATGGCGATCTGATCACCGAGAACGGCATCGACATGGAACTGCGCGCGGCCATCGAACCCTGGCATGTGCTCGGCGAGGAGGTCACGGCCCAGGGCACATCGCGCTTCGTCGACAGCGCGGTCGAGCGGATGCAGGTCAAGGTCAGCGGCATGGTCGGTGATCGGCATGTTCTGGTCTGCAACGGACGGCGGGTGCCGCTGCGTCCGACCGGGCGGCGTGCTGAGTTCGTCGCCGGCATCCGGTTCAAAGCCTGGAGTCCGCCCTCGGGTCTGCACCCGACGATCCCGGCGCACAACCCGCTGGTGTTCGAGATCGTCGATCTCTGGAACCGGCGCAGTCTCGGCGGTTGCACCTACCATGTCGCCCATCCGGGCGGGCGCAGTGAATCGAGCTTCCCGGTCAACAGCTATGAGGCCGAGAGCCGGCGTATCGCGCGCTTCCGTCTCATGGGTCACACCCCAGGTGAAATCGACCCGCCGCCCGAGGAACCGGCGGGCGAGCATCCCTATACCCTGGATCTGCGCTATCGGCCAAGCTGTTGAGCCAGAGTCGATCCTGGCGCATCATGGTCTGCCGCATTCCGATGTACAGCGCATAGACTCATGAGACAGACCCGCATTCTGACGCTTTACTGTCTAGTCCTGTGGTTGTCCTCGGCTCTGGCCGAGGACAGTCCCTTCATCCACGAGCCGGCGCCCTTTACGCCGTCGAGCGTCAAGTCCGGCACGCCCTGGACCGAGGCGCTGACCCGGCTGCCGCCGCTGCCGGCCGACTCGGATCTGATCGAATTCAGCCTCGACGGTTCGCAAGACGCCTTTCGCTATTTCATCGATGGCCGGCATCTGAGCGTCGGTCCCGATGAGGTGGTGCGCTATACCCTGGTCGCACGCTCAAACACCGGCGCGCGCAATCTCTCCTTCGAGGGCATCCGCTGCACGCCCCAGGGCCAGTACCGGGTCTTCGCCTATGGTACCGAGCGCGGATTTACGCCCGTGAACGAGGACTGGCAAGGCATGGGTCGAACGACTGAGCGCTATCGGCTTGAACTCTGGCGCCATCATTTCTGCGCTCCGCGCACCTTCAAGCCCCGGCCACTCAAAGACATGAAGCGTTCGCTCCAAGGCCCGATCGCGCCGCGCCAGAACAGCGGTTTTCTGCCTGATTGAATCGTCCCGAACCGCCTTGAATGGCGGTTTGGAGCCGCGATCTTTTGTGGGTGCCCCCAAGGCTTTATCATGACCGCCCGCTGACCGCGCGCGCGGTTCTGTCCACCGAACACTGTCAACCGACTACGGATCACGCCAGCCATGTCCAATCCACTGCTCGATCAAGCCGGCCTGCCGGCTTTCACCCTGATCCGCCCCGAGCACGTCGAACCGGCCGTCGACGCCCGGCTGGCCGAGTGTCGCGAGACGATCGAACGGCTGACACGCGAGGTCGCGGTGCCGACCTGGGAGAACTTCGTCGAGCCGCTCGACGAGGCCGATGATCGTCTGAACCGCACCTGGTCGCCGGTCGGACATCTCAACGGCGTGCTCAACAGCGAGGCGCTGCGGGCGGCCTATAACGCCTGTCTGCCCAAGCTCAGCGAGTACGGCACCGAGGTCGGTCAGAACGAGTCGCTGTTCCAGGCCTATCGCGCGGTCGCCGCCCAGGAACATCTGGATGCGGCGCAACGCAAGCTGCTGGAGAACGCACTGCGCGACTTTCATCTCTCGGGCGTCGACCTGCCGCCGGAACAGAAAGACCGCTACAAGGCCATCAGCCAGGAACTCTCGCAACTGACCAGCCAGTATTCCGAAAACGTGCTGGATGCGACCAACGCCTGGAGCAAATCCATTACGGATCAGGCTCGGCTCGCCGGTCTGCCCGAGTCGGCGCTGGCACTGGCGCGTCAGAACGCCGAACGTCAGGGCCAGGACGGCTGGCTGTTCACGCTCGACATGCCCTATTACCTGCCGGTCATGACCTATGCCGATGACCGCGAACTGCGCTTCGAGATGTATCAGGCCTATGGCACGCGCGCCTCGGATCAGGGTCCGCACGCCGGCCAGTGGGACAACAGTGAACTCATGGAGCGCATCCTGGCCCTGCGTCATGAGCTGGCCCGCTTGCTCGGCTTCGCCAACTATGCCGAGCGCTCGCTGGCGACCAAGATGGCGCGCTCGCCCGATGACGTGCTGGGCTTCCTCGAAGACCTGGCCGCGCGTTCGGTTGGACAGGCTCGGCAGGAGCTGGACGAGCTGGCGACCTTCGCGCGTGATCAGCATGGCGTCGAGCCGCTGGAACCCTGGGACATCAGCTATTACTCCGAGAAGCTGCGCGTCCATCGCTACCAGATCAGTCAGGAGGAACTGCGTCCCTACTTCCCGATCAGTCGCGTGCTGCTGGGTCTGTTCGGCGTGGTCGAGCGGCTGTTCGGCATCCAGATCCAGGAGGTCGCGACCTTTGAAACCTATCACCCGGACGTGCGCTTTTTCGAGATCCGCGATCTCCTGAGCGGCGCGCTGCGCGGTCAGTTCTATCTCGACCCCTTTGCTCGTACACACAAGCGTGGCGGAGCCTGGATGGACGTCTGCACCGAGCGCCTGCACACCAGCCGCTGCGATCAGATCCCGGTCGCCTATCTGGTCTGCAACTTCACACCACCGGTCGGCGATCAGCCGTCGCTGCTGACGCATGACGAAGTGCTGACGCTGTTCCATGAGTTCGGGCACGGGCTGCATCACATGCTCACGCGCGTCGACTATCCGGGCGTGGCCGGGATCAATGGCGTGCCCTGGGATGCCGTGGAACTGCCGAGCCAGTTCCTGGAGAACTGGTGCTGGGAACGCGAATCGCTCGATCTGTTTGCCTCGCACTGGGAGACCGGCGCGCCGCTGCCGCCTGAACTCTACGAACGCATGATCGCGGCCAAAAATTTCCAGTCGGCGATGCAGATGGTGCGTCAACTGGAGTTCGCGCTGTTCGACTTCCGGATGCACCGTGACTACGACCCCGAGCGCGGCGGACGAATCTACGAGATCCTCGAAGCCGTCCGCGATCAGGTGGCCGTGATCCGCCCTCCGGCCTTCCATCGCTTCGCGCATGGGTTCTCGCACATCTTCGCCGGCGGCTATGCGGCCGGGTATTACAGCTACAAATGGGCCGAAGTGCTCTCGGCCGATGCCTTCTCGCTGTTCGAGGAACGCGGTGTCTTCGATGCCGATACCGGACGCGCCTTCCTGGAGAACATCCTGGAGAAAGGTGGTTCGGAGGACGCGATGGCGCTGTTCGTCAAGTTCCGTGGACGCGAGCCGACGACCGATGCGCTGCTGCGTCATTCGGGCATCGTCGCTGAAGCCGCTTAACAGGAGTCTCGAACCCAGATGCAATACCGCGATCTGCGCGACTTCATCGACCAGCTCGAACAACGCGGCGAACTGCACCGCGTCCGCGTCGAGGTCGATCCCTATCTTGAAATCACCGAGATTTGTGACCGCACCCTGCGCGCGGGCGGACCGGCACTGCTGTTCGAGCGGCCCAAGGGTTCGAGGATTCCGCTGCTCGGCAATCTGTTCGGCACCCCCAAGCGGGTCGCGCTCGGCATGGGCGAGGAATCGGTTGAAGCACTGCGCGAGGTCGGGCGGCTGCTCGCCTTCCTCAAGGAACCTGATCCGCCCAAGGGCATGAAACAGGCCTGGGAGACGCTGCCGATCTTCAAGAAGGTGCTCGACATGGCACCCAAGGTACGGCGCAACCCGGCCTGTCAGGAGGTCGTGCTGAGCGGTGCAGAGATCGATCTCGGTCGGCTGCCGATTCAGCACTGCTGGCCGGGAGACGCCGCGCGGCTCATCACCTGGGGACTGGTCATCACGCGCGGGCCGGAGAAGTCGCGCCAGAATCTGGGCATCTACCGGATGCAGGTGCTCGGACCCAACCGCGTCATCATGCGCTGGCTGTCGCATCGCGGCGGGGCGCTCGATTTCCGTGACTGGCAGCGCGCCAATCCCGGCCAGCCCTTTCCGGTCGCGGTGGCGCTGGGCGCCGATCCGGCGACTATCCTCGGCGCGGTGACGCCGGTGCCGGATACGCTCTCGGAATATGCCTTCGCCGGCCTGCTGCGCGGCCGCCGCACCGAGCTGGCCACCTGTCTGGACTCCGATCTCCAGGTTCCGGCCAACGCCGAGATCGTACTGGAAGGCCATATTTACCCGGACGACATGGCCCCCGAGGGACCGTTCGGCGACCACACCGGCTATTACAACGAGGTCGATTCCTTCCCGGTCTTCACTATCGAGCGGATGACGCACCGGCGCGACCCTATCTATCACAGCACCTACACCGGCCGTCCGCCCGACGAACCGGCGGTGCTAGGCGTGGCGCTGAACGAAGTCTTCGTGCCGATCCTGCGCAAGCAGTTCCCTGAGATCCAGGACTTCTATCTGCCGCCCGAGGGCTGTTCCTACCGGCTCGCCGTGGTCAGCATCCGCAAGCAGTATCCGGGACACGCCAAGCGGGTGATGATGGGCGTGTGGTCGTTCCTGCGCCAGTTCATGTACACCAAGTTCGTGATCGTGGTCGACGAGGACGTAAACACACGCGACTGGACAGACGTCATCTGGGCCATGACCACGCGCATGGACCCGGCGCGCGATACTCTGATGATCGAGAACACGCCGATCGATTATCTGGATTTTGCCTCGCCGGTTTCAGGCCTAGGCTCGAAGATCGGTTTTGACGCCACCAACAAGTGGCCGGGCGAGACGACCCGCGAATGGGGGCAGCCGATCCGTATGGATGAGGCCATCCGCGAGCGGGTCGACCGGATCTGGGGGGACTTGGGGATACAGCTCGAACCGCGCCAACGCTGACGCGGTTCGAGGTCGATCAGTAGCGCCCGCCGCCTCCGCGCGGGCGTTCAGCGCGCGGTCGCGCTTCATTGACGGTTAGCTTGCGGCCTTTCATTTCGGTATCGTTCAGGGCCTTGATCGCTGCATCGGCCTCTGAGTTATTGGGCATGTCGACGAAGCCGAATCCTTTCGACTGACCCGAGAACTTATCCATAATCACCTCGGCGGAGGCCAGTTCACCGAACTGGCCAAAGATGTTCCGCAGTTCCTCGTCGTTCATGCTATAGGGCAGATTGCCTACGTAGATCCTCATCGCTTCTGTCTCTCGCGCTCATCATGGTGTGTGTCGATCGATCGATACCGCCGCGGGCCAACACACAAGCCGCCGCGACAGCCATGGAAACACGCCGACCACCCTGACAGCATTGGAGCCCTGGACTTGGCCGCCGACCGTCGTTTGAGCGAAAGCTAGTGGATGCGCGTCCTTGCGTCAACCAGGGTTCGACAAAAAACCGCAATTTCCGCCCGACTATTGTCGGACTAGTCGATATAGCCCTTTTCATGCTGGTCGTAGAGATAACCGCCCAGCGCGCCGACGCCGGCCCCGATCAGGGCGCCCTGACCGGCGTTAGCGGTCATCGAGCCGATGAGCGCACCGCCGGCCGCACCCATGGCCGCGCCGCTGCCCGTGCGACTGCCGGTGGTGGTGCCACAGCCGGCGAGTACCAGAGCCGCCGACAGAACGCCGATGAATGCCATGGTTTTCATGATGGAATACCCCTGTGTCGTTTCGTTCGATGACCGTGCCGGGTGCTCGCCCCAGCCCTTATCGTATTGAGTCCTGAATCGTGCGCTGGGTTCATTGGCGCCCACAGGGATACTTGGCCGCCAGCGCGCGCATCAGTCCAACGACGGGCTGTTCAGCCATCAGCGTGGCATCCTCGGACTTGCGATCGGCCCACGCGACGAACGCCTGCTTGCCGTCCTCGATGGTCGCACCCTTGGGATAACAGACCAGCCGCTTGAGCTTGCGGCGCGCACTGATCTCGTCGTGATACTGCACAGTCGCCTCGATGAAGGCGCGACAAGCCTGATTGGCCATCGCAAATCCGGGCATTTCCTCGGTCAGGGCACAGATCTCGTAGAGATTGGCCGTGGTATCGAAGCGGAAGGAGGCCTCGCTGGCCGCGCTTGCGCCCTGGCTGGTCAGGGTCGCGGCGCACAGCAGCGCCAGAGGTAGAGCGTGTTTCATCGTCATTGATCTCTCCAATTGTCACTCCATCGTCGGCCGGTGCAGGCCCTGTTCGCCGAGTGCCTGTGCCAACCCCTCGGTCAGGGTCGGATAGCGGCACTCGACACCCAACTCCTCACGCACACGGCGGTTGGACAGCCGCCGCGATTCGCTCATATAGCCCATCATACCCTCGGACAGATGCGCGGACGCCTCGGCCATGGTGACCAGCGGCGGACGCGGCAGACCGGCGGCCTCGGCCAGTTGCAGGAAATACTCGGTCATGGTGCTGGGATGGCCGTCGCTGACGTTGAAGATAGCACCATGGCGCCCGCGTTCCATCGCCGCGAGACAGATGGCGACCAGATCATCGACATGAATACGATTGCTGTACGGCGCCTCCTCGGGCCGCACCAGCGGCAGGCCGCGCCGCAAACGCTCCAGCGGCAGACGTCCAGGCCCGTAGATCCCCGCGACCCGCAACACGATCAGCTCGCCGCCCTGCTCCTGGCTCCAGCGGCGCAGACGCTCCTCGGCGTCCAGGCGTCTGAGCGAGCGCTCCAGGGTCGGGCGCGTCGGCCAGTCCTCGTCGACCCAGGCACCGCCACAGTCGCCATAGACGCCCGTGGTGCTGATGTAAACTAGGCGCCGGGGATGACCGGCCTGGTCGAAGGTTTCGATCAGGCGCTGAGTATGAAGATCCTCGCGCCCCTGAGCTGGCGGCGGGATCAGATGGAAGAGCCGTGTTCCGGCGAGCGAACAGGGCATGGATTCGGTGCCGGCCAGATCATGGCGCGCGGCCGTAATGCCGGCCGCCGCCAGCCGTTCCAGTCCGCTCTGACTCTGGACCAGACCGAGCACCGACTCGCCCCGATCGAGGGATTGGCGCGCCAGACGCTCGCCCACATATCCACAGCCTGCAATCACACTATCCTGCATGGGTTCCACTTCCGCATGAGTTTCAAGATCCAGATCCTACCCGATGGCCCAGCCTTCGAGGCCGCGCCCGACGAAACCCTGCTCAGGGCCGCACTGCGCCAGGGCATCGAGCTACCCAACGGCTGCCGGGGCGGCCATTGCGGGGCCTGCGCGGTCAAGCTCAAGAGTGGCTTCATTCACTACCCCAGCGGGCTGATCGAGGCGCTTGAGGGCGAGCCGGCCGGTACCTGTCTGACCTGTCAGGCGGTTGCGCATTCGGATTTGACCATCGAATGGGTGCCGCCGCCAACGCAGACGCGCTGAGCATGCTAGCCAGAAGACCGGTGACTTCGGCATACTGATACTGAGTACCAGCGCCGATGGCGCGCGACACTCTGCTTATAGTGCGCCGCATCCGCTTACTCTCTGAGGATACCGCGCCAATACTGGAGTCGATTGACTGATGTACCTCTTTGCGCGTGTTTTTCTCTCAGGTCTGCTCGCCCTGCTCGTCAGCGCCTGTGCCACCACTGGCCCGGTGTCCTCGGTTTGGACCCAGCCGGGTCAAGCGCCCAGACAGTACGAGCGGCTGGTGGTCTTCGGCGTGACCAACAATCCCAGGGTGCGGCGCGCCTATGAGGACCACTTCGTCCAACAGCTTCAGGTCCTTGGGGTCCAGGCCACGGCCGGACACGCGCTGGTTTCGGACCGGAATCTCGGGCGACTGACGCGGCTGACCGAGGGCTATGCGCGGGTCAAGGCCGATAGCGTCATCATCACCCATCTGATCGCCGATGAGTCGCCCGGCACTCAACCGGCCGCGCGCACCCAGTCGGTTCCAGATCACTACCGTCATCTAGTCGGCTATTTCAGTCAGGTCTACGAAGAGGTCTGCACGCCGGGCTATTACGCCGATCCCGAGTCGCTGCGGCTCGAAACCAACCTTTATGACGCCAAGCAGGAGCGGCTGGTCTGGTCCGGTCGCTCCCAGCGGCTCGATCCCAACTCGGAGCGCACCACCATCAGCCAGGTGATCGAGGAGATCGTCGTCCAGATGCAGCAGGATGGTTTTTTGCCTCAGCTGAATCCTGAATCAACCTCGGGTGGATGGCGACAGACCGATCAGTGAACCCAGAATAGCCGCATCCTCGGCACGCTCGGCGACGCGGACGGTCTGAAATCCAAGATCACGCGCCGTCTGGGCGGTGCGTTCGGCGATCACCACCAGCGGCGTGGCCAGCAGACGCGCCCGCCCATCCTGACCGAGCAGCTCGGCCAGATTGAGCAGTACCTCGTCACTGGTCGCCATCACGAAGTCGACCTCCTCGCGCCAACGTGCCAGGAGCGGCGCAACATCGACCGCTGGACGCACGCGCCGATAGACCTCGGCGAAGCGCACCTCGGCTCCACGCTCGGTCATGGCCTGGGCGAAGAGTCCACGCCCGCCCTCGCCGCGCACGATCAGCACCCGCTGGCCGCGCATGTCGGCCAGTTCCGGCATCTCCAGCAGCGCTTCACTCTCATAACGATCGTTCGGCACCAGATCAGGTGCGCGCCCAGCAGCCTCCAGCGCGCGCGCCGTGCCGCGTCCGACCGCCGCCACCCGCTCGACGTGCGGCCAGGTGCCGTCAGCGACCAGTGCCAACGCCTGTTCGACCGCGTTGGGACTGACGAAATACAGCAGATGCCAGGACTCGGCCAGAAGTGCTGTGGCATCGGGATCGTTGGTCGGCTCGATGGCGATGGTCGGAAAGCGGATGGCACGCCCGCCCGCCGATTCGATCAGGCGGCACAGCGGCTCGGCCTGACCGGCGGGACGGGTCACCAGCACACCGCGACCGGCAAGATCGGCAGGCAGGCTCATCGCTCAGTGCCCCATGATCGCGCTCAGGATGACATCAGCGCCCTGCCCGAGCAGATCCTCGGCCACGCGCACGCCGATCGCCTCGGCCTCGGCACGCGGTCCAGACGCCTCGGCACGCAGGATGCGCGTGCCGTCGGTGGTTCCGACCAGACCCTTGAGGATGAGCTGATCGCCGTCGAGCACCGCATGACCGCCGATCGGCACCTGACAGCCGCCGTTGAGCCGCGCGTTCATCGCACGCTCGGCGAGCACGCGGTCGGTGGTGTCGCGATCGGCCAGCGGCGCGATGAGCTGATGCACGCGCGCGTCGTCGATGCGGCACTCGATGCCGATGGCACCCTGACCGATGGCCGGCAACGAGTCGACCGGATCGATGCAGTCACGGATGCGCGACTCAAAACCGAGCCGGATCAGTCCGGCCGCCGCCAGGATGATGGCGTCGTACTCGCCGGCATCGAGCTTCGCCAGACGGGTGTTGACGTTGCCGCGCAGCGGCTCAATACGCAGATCGGGACGGCGATCGGCGAGCTGGCTCTGACGGCGCAGGCTGGAGGTGCCGACACAGGCGCCCTCGGGCAAGTCGGCCAGGCTGGCATAGGTGTTGGAGACGAAGGCGTCATAGGGATTCTCGCGCTCCATGATCACCGCCAGATGGAGTCCCTCGGGGAACTCGACTGGCACGTCCTTCATCGAGTGCACGGCGATGTCCGCCTCCCCGGCCAGCATCCCCTGCTCCAGCTCCTTGACGAACAGCCCCTTGCCGCCGACTTTCGACAGCGGCGAGTCGAGCAACTGGTCGCCCTTGGTGGTCATGCCGATGATCTCGACGGTGAGACCGGGATGGAGTGCCTTGAGCCGGGCGGTGACGTGCTCGGCCTGCCACATGGCCAGGGGGGATTTGCGGGTGGCGATACGAATGCTGTTGGACATGTTGGATCCTGGGGTCAAACCGCGTCCGATCATCGGCTCGACGCCGAGCCGGCGATGCAAGCATCGTCGTCGACGCGGTTCAAGATTGAAAACAAGATTGGCCAACCGCGTCGAGGCTGGTTCCGGATCGGCGGAAATGGCGTGGTTCCCACCGGAGACGACGCCTCACAACCAAACGGACGCGGCTTGGGTGGCGATTGTGTCACAGGATAGCGCGACAGGTCTCGGGATCGGTGCGCTGAAGGCACACTGAACGCCCTCAGCGCAGTTCGGCATGGTGCCGCCGGGTGTCGAGAATCTCCTTGGCGACGGCCTTGTGCAACAGCGTGAACAGCTTGCGCTGTGCGGCACGGTTGCTGCTAGTGGGTTCACCGATCAATTCGAGACGCGCCTGGAAATAGGCGATGTCGGCTTCGAGCTTGGCCAAGCGGATGCGCGTCTCGCGCAAACGCTGTACATGGCCCTGGTGGCGATCAAACGCGAAATCAGGGATTACAAGACGCTCGGCTGAATCCGGATCGTTTGGCATGGCTGTCTCGGGTTCGTCGGCTACAGCCGCACTGTCGACGCGAACCAACTATTTAATAACACGATCATTTCAATTGCTTTCATTGACCATAAGCGGTTTGTGACAGCGTGTCGGGTTCTGTGTCGAGTATGCTATAAAACCCGCGCGTCGGGCCGTATCCCGTGGAGCCGAGCCAGACTATC
This sequence comes from Allochromatium palmeri, assembly GCF_009720725.1. Lineage (GTDB taxonomy): Bacteria > Pseudomonadota > Gammaproteobacteria > Chromatiales > Chromatiaceae > Thermochromatium > Thermochromatium palmeri. The sequence continues at coordinate 227,605 of NZ_WNKT01000001.1, read as the reverse complement.
CACAATAAAAAATACACCACCAAAGGCAATCGAACACTTCAGCATGAGCACACTCCTAGACCTATTCCGAGGCTCCAGCGCGCTCTATGGCGGCAATGCGGCCTTTATCGAGGATCTCTACGAACGCTATCTGGTCGACCCGGAAAGCATCGATGTCGCCTGGCGCGCGCGCTTCGACGGCCTGCGCCGGGAGGCGGCCAACGAGCCGGCCACCGCCGAGACGCCACACGGCCCGATCCGCGACAACTTCCGGCGTCTCGCCCGTGAGCCACGCGCGCATGCCGCCAGCCGCGCGGTCGACTGTCTGGATCCGGCCGCCGCCGAGAAGCAGGCTGCCGTACTCAGTCTCATCAACGGCTATCGCTATCGCGGACATCAGGTCGCCGCCATCGACCCGATCCAGCTGCGTGAACCGCCGCGCATCGCCGATCTGGATCTGGCCTATCACAATCTGGAGCCAGACGACCTGGACAGCGTTTTCAACACGGGTTCGCTCTATGCCCCGGATCGCCTGCCGCTGCGCGAGATCGTCAGCATGGTCCAGGAGACCTACTGCGGCACGGTCGGCTCGGAGTACATGCATATCACCAGCACCCAGGAGAAGCGCTGGATCCAGAAGCGACTGGAGGGCTATCGCGCCCGGCCCGAGCTGGATACGGACGGTCGGCGCTGGCTGCTGACGCTCCTGACCGCCGCCGAGGGCATCGAAAAATATCTGCATCAGCGTTATGTCGGTCAAAAACGCTTTTCGCTCGAAGGCGGCGAAGCGCTCATCCCGCTGCTCGACGAGATGATCCAGCGCGCCGGACGCCAGGGGATGCAGGAGATCGTGATCGGCATGGCCCATCGCGGTCGGCTCAACGTGCTCACCAATATTTTCGGCAAGCCGCCGGCTGACATCTTCGACGAGTTCGAGGGCCGGGTCCAGATGGATTGGCGTCAGATGGCCGGCGACGTCAAGTATCACATGGGTTTTGCCACGGATGTCGAGACGCCCGGCGGTCTGGTGCATCTGGTGCTCGGTTTCAATCCCTCGCATCTGGAGATCATCAACCCGGTGATCGAGGGTTCGGTGCGTGCGCGCCAGCGCCGCCGGGGCGATCGGACCGGCGATCAGGTGCTGCCGGTGCTCATCCACGGCGATGCCGCCTTCGCCGGTCAGGGCGTGGTCATGGAAACGCTGCAACTGTCGCAGACGCGCAGCTATGGCACCGGCGGCACGGTGCACATCGTCATCAACAACCAGATCGGCTTCACCACCAGCCATCCGCTCGACGCGCGCTCCACGCCCTACTGCACCGATGTCGCCAAGATGGTGCAGGCGCCGGTGTTCCATGTGAACGGCGACGATCCCGAGGCGGTGATCTTCGTCACCCGACTGGCGCTCGACTTCCGCAACCAGTTCCACAAGGATGTCATCATCGACCTGATCTGCTATCGCCGGCTCGGGCACAACGAGGCCGACGAGCCGGCCGTCACCCAGCCGATGATGTACCAGAAGATCCGCCAGCATCCGACATCGCGCGCCGTCTATGCCGAGCGGCTGATCGCGCAGGGTCTGCTCACGCATGACGACGAACAGGCGATGGTCGCCGCCTATCGTCATTCCATCGAGCAGGGCGTGGTCATCGCCCGTCCGGTGCTCTGCGGGCTGGACAACATCTCGCGCGTCGACTGGAGTTTCTGTCGCGGGAAGCACTGGAACCAGGACATCGACACCGGCGTGCCGCTGGAGACAGTGCGCGCGCTCACCGAGTCCATACTGCGTCTGCCCGAGGGCTTCGAGCTGAATCCGCGCGTGGAGAAGATCTGGGACGAGCGACGCAAGATGGCCCTGGGCGATCAGCTCCTCAACTGGGGCTATGCCGAGAATCTGGCCTATGCCAGCCTGCTCGACGCCGGTATTCCGGTGCGGCTCTCGGGTCAGGACGTCGGACGCGGTACCTTCGTCCATCGTCATGCCAAGCTCCATGATCAGGTGACGGGCGAGGCCTACACGCCGCTCCAGCATCTGGGGCCGCATCAGGGCGCGTTCATCGCCATCGACTCCATCCTCTCCGAGGAAGCCGTGCTCGGCTATGAATACGGCTTCGCCACGGCCGAGCCGCACGCGCTCACGCTCTGGGAGGCCCAGTTCGGTGACTTCGCCAATGGCGCCCAGGTGGTCATCGATCAGTTCATCACCTCGGCCGGCACCAAGTGGGGTCTGTACTGCGGTCTGGTGATGCTGCTGCCGCACGGCATGGAGGGCCAGGGTGCCGAGCATTCGTCGGCGCGTCCCGAGCGCTTCCTGCAACTGTGCGCCGGGCACAACATCCAGGTCTGCGTGCCGACCACGCCGGCGCAGATGTTCCATCTGCTGCGCCGCCAGATGCTGCGTCCCTATCGCACGCCGTTGATCGTGATGACACCCAAGAGCCTGCTGCGGCATCGGCTCGCCGTCTCCTCGCTCGACGAGCTGACCCACGGCCAGTATCAGGTGCTGATCCCCGAGACCGACCCCATCGACCCGACCGAGGTCGAGCGCGTCGTCTTCTGTAGCGGCAAGGTCTACTATGATCTGCTGGAGGCACGGCGTGCGCGCGGTCAGACCAATGTCGCGCTGCTGCGCATCGAGCAGCTCTATCCCTTCCCCAAGGAAGCCTTCGCAAGCGCGCTCGAAGCCTATGCGCACGTCGAGGAGATCGTCTGGTGTCAGGAGGAGCCGCAGAATCAGGGCGCCTGGGATCAGATCAAGCATCGCTTCCACAACCTTATCCAGGAGGGCAAGCGGCCCTATTATGTCGGCCGCCCGGCCTCCGCCGCTCCGGCCGTCGGTCATCGCGCAGCCCATGTCGAACAGCATGAGCGTCTGATCGACGAGGCGCTGAGCGGTTACTACAACCCGACCATGAACCAAAGGATCCCGCCGCAATGAGTCTCGAAGTCCGCGTACCCGCCCTACCCGAATCCGTCGCCGATGCACGGGTGTTGACCTGGAGCAAACGGCCGGGCGAGGCGGTCAGGGAGGGCGAGAACCTGGTCGAGCTGGAGACCGACAAGGTGGTGCTGGAGGTACCGGCGCCGCGCGCCGGCGTGCTCGGCGAGATCCTGGCCGAGGAAGGCGCGCTGGTCCACACCGATGACGTCCTGGCCCTGATCAGCGAAGGGGCGGCGAGCACCGCCGCACCCGCGCCCAAGCCTGCCGCGCCGGTGAGCACGGCACCGGCCGCGACGCCCACGCCGCCCGCCGCCGCGTCCCCGCTGAACGTACCACCTCATGTCACGCCCTCGGCGCGTCAACTGGTCAAGGAACTGCATCTGGAGCCGAACCAGATCCCCGGCCGCGACGGGCGCATCCAGAAGGCCGATGTGCTCGCTTATCTGGACGCGCGCGAACATCAGGCGCCCGAGCGTCATCCCGACCTTTCGGGCGCATCCCGGACGACTGCCGCGCCATCGTCCTTCGCGGCGGCGCCGCTCGACACAGCGCCGACGCCCGCCCTCAGCGGCGAGGCCGGTCGCCCCGAGCAGCGTGTGCCCATGACCCGGTTGCGCGCGCGCATCGCCGAGCGGCTGCTCCAGGCGCAGCAGAACGCCGCGCTGCTGACCACCTTCAACGAGATCAACCTGGCCGCCGTCAATGCCCTGCGCGCGCGCTACAAGGAAACCTTCGAGCAGCGTCATGGCGCGCGTCTGGGTCTGATGTCGTTCTTCGTCAAGGCGGTGGTCGAAGCCCTGCAACGCTTCCCGGTACTCAATGCCGGTATCGACGGCGAGGACATCCTCTATCACGGCTATTACGACATCGGCATCGCCGTCAGCTCGCCGCGCGGTCTGGTGGTGCCCATTCTGCGCAACGCCGATCAGCTCGGCATGGCCGAAATCGAGCAGGGCATCGCTGAGTTCGGTCAGAAGGCCAAGGACGGAACACTCAGCTATGAGGAACTGACCGGCGGCACCTTCTCCATCACCAATGGCGGGGTGTTCGGTTCGCTGCTCTCCACGCCGATCCTCAACCCGCCGCAGAGTGCCATCCTGGGTCTGCACAAGATCCAGGAGCGTCCGATCGTCGAAGACGGCCAGATCGTGATTGCGCCCATGATGTATCTGGCGCTTACCTATGATCATCGGCTCATCGACGGGCGCGATGCGGTGCAGTTCCTGGTCGCGATCAAGGAGCTGCTGGAAGATCCGGCGCGGCTGCTGTTGCGTGTCTGACGAGGATCGCGTCCGCGATGACTGGCCCGCCCGTCTCGGTCGAGCCATGCTGTTCGGGGCCTGGATCTCCGGGCTGGCGGTGCTGGCGCTGTTTTTTCATCAATGGCTGGAGCGGGACAACAATCCCAATCCGCATCCACTCACGCTCCAGGGGGCCGATGGCGTCGTCGAGGTGGTGCTCCAGCGCAATCGGGCCGGGCACTATGTCGCGAGCGGCAGGATCAATGGCGAGCCGGTGCGCTTTCTGGTCGATACGGGCGCAACGGATGTGGCGCTGTCGCTGGATCTGGCGCGGCGGTTGGATCTGCGGCTCGGTCCCGAGGGCAGCAGCCGCACAGCCAACGGGATCACCCGCACCTGGTCGACGCGGCTGGCGCAGGTCGAACTCGGCGGACTGGTCGCGCATGGCGTGCGCGCGAGCGTGTTGCCGAACATGCCGGGCGACGAGGTGTTGCTGGGCATGAGTTTTCTCAAGCCGCTCGAACTCATCCAGCGCGGCAACACCCTGACTCTGCGAGGTACCATGCCTTGAAGGTTCCTGGATTCTTTCGCTATGGCCGTCTCGTTGTCATCGCCCTGCTGGGGCTGGCCATCGTGCTGGTGTTGAGCCAGGTCGGTCGCCGTGGCAATCCCAATCCGCGTCCGGTGGCCTATCTGGGCAGCGATGGCGTGCCCGAGGTAATGCTCGAACAGAACCAGCTCGATCAGTATGTGGTCACTGGACGGATCAATGGTGAGCGTATCGAGTTTCTGATCGACACGGGGTCGGCTGATGTCGCCCTGCCCTATGCTGTGGCGCAACGGCTCGGTCTGCGATTGCATCCGGGGGCGGTGAGCAAGACCGGCAATGGCAATGTGCGCAGTTGGACGGCCTGGCTCGACAGTGTCGATGTCGGTGGGCTGGTCGCGCAGCAGGTCAAGGCGACCGTGCTGCCAAATATGGCCGGCGAGCAGGCGTTGCTCGGGATGGCGTATCTCAAGCATATGGAGGTGTGGCTGGCTGGGGGACAGATGCGGTTGCGGCCGTATGTCAGCCCTTGAAGCCCTGGATCTCATCGGGTCGCTGGCCGAACAGGGCTATCGCGCCGAACCCGTGGCCGGCGCCGATGCGCCGCTCAGCGCATCAGAACGGATCTTCCTCAGTGACCAAGTCGAGATCGCCGGGCGTCCCCTGTGGTGGCCAGCGACCATCCTCGACCCGTTTTTCGAACCAACGGTGCATGGCGGCATCATCCACGGCATATTCGCCCCGCGCCGATTTCCAGACCAGTGCCGGGGTGCGCTGTCGCAAGGCTTCGAGCGCATTTTGTGCCTTCTGTGCCGTGACCTTGACACCGGTTTTCTCTCGGTAGAAACGCAGTGCCTCCACGTCATAGGGCCGAAATCTTGGCCCCTGTTCCAGCAGACGCCAGAGGATGGCTCGTTCGAGTGGTTTCAGGCCCAGATACTCGGATTCCATCTGAGCTTCATCATCCGCTCGACGCTGAGCCGCCGCCTCCAGCACTGCCTGCTCAAAACGGATGGTTAGTCCAGACAGCGGACTCAGCGCCTGTCCGAGCGCCTCCATGAAAAACTGCGGGCGACATCCAAAGGCCTGAAAGGCGTCGAACAATTTGACCTCATCCACGGGTGCCAGATTGGAGCGCTGGGCTTCGATCAGGTGCGCGAGATAGTCGATGAAACCTTGGTCCAGCTCAGGCATTCGCTGGATCTGCGAGCCATAGAAGGGTGCGCCGTTAGTATTGACCAGGCGCAGCAGTTTGTCCCGATCCGACCCCGACATCACCAGCATCAGATGGATCTCGCCGGGCCGGTTGATCTGATCGCGCGCCGATTTGAGCGCGGCCATTGTTGTATCCCCAGCCTCGCTGGTTAAGGCCTGTTGCGCCTCGTCGATGATCAGGGCTACGGGGGCCTGTGTCGTCTCATGCAGTGCGCGCAGCGCATCAGGCAGGGTGGCGCCATCCTGCCGGCCGATCCTGGTCGTATCGAGCTTGACGCCGGCAATACTCACGCTTTCCAGGCCGGCCGATTTGACGGTCTTAGCCAGCTTGCCCAAGCGGGCCTGCAAGGTTCGGCCAATGGCCTCTGTGATCAACATGCCGGGATCGCGGCGCAGATCCGCCCACAGATCCACATAGATAACCACGACTCCCTGTCGCTCCAGCGTTGGTTTCAGGTCGGACTGCAAGAAGGTGGATTTGCCGGTTCGGCGTGGCGCGGCGAGAAACAGGCCATTGTGGGCATCGCTGAAGATAGTCTTGCCCTGGAGGGCCGCCGCCAGCGCTTCAGCCAGTTCTGTGCGGGGATAGTGGATCATGAAATTATCGATCTTTATCCAAATAAAGATAATTTATCCGATTCAGAATAAAAATCAATAATTTTGCACCCGCCCTGATCAGCGGCCTGATCGCGTCTAATCACCTGGACGCAACATGTACTCGCTGAACAAGCCGGACGATTTCATCCCGGCGATGGTCGAATTCCTTGGCGACCAGCAGTATCGTGTACACTACCTGCGCCAACCCTTTATCCGGGAGCCGGATTTTGGCGTCACCAGCGTCAACTACAGCTTTGCCGAATTGCTGGCCCGAGCGGAGGCGTTGGTACTACCGTAATGCGGTAATACTTGCACAGCTCGGAGGGTTCAATGGGTCACATCGTCAAAATCACAACCAAGGGTCAGACCACCATCCCCCAAGACGTGCGTGCCGCCCTGCATGTCTCCCCTGGAGACTATGTTTCCTGGGAGATGGCCGAAGACGGCAGCGCCCGTGTGCGCCGTGTGCAACCGCTTGATATCGATTATCTGCGTGCCATTGAAGGCACCCTCTCCGAATGGGCTGGGGAGAACGATGAGGCCGCCTACCGTGATCTTTGAGCGCTACACCGTGGTGCGAGTGCCTTTTCCATTCACTGACCGCACGGCGACCAAGAACCGGCCGGCTTTGGTGCTCTCCGACGCTGAAGCCTTCAATACACCAGTCGGCCACTCGGTGATGGCCATGATCATCTCTCAATCCAACGCCCCTTGGCCTCTCGACTGCCCGCTCACGATGTACTGCGGAGTGACGCCAAGCTCAAACGCAAGGCCAAGACGCGGCTCAAGGCCCGGCGCAAGGTCTGGGATGAGGCCAGGGCGCTCGCTGAAAAGGCCCAGGGCACGTTGATCGACGCGCCGGTGCCAGGCCCCAAACTTTTCAAAAAACGCGCCTACAATCTCCAGAGACTTGACACTCAAATGGTTGCGAATCGATGAAAATTCTATTTTTACACGGATGGCACTCAACCCCAGGCGGCATGAAACCTTCGTTTCTACAAAGCCTGGGGCATGAGGTGCTCAATCCCGCCCTGGATGACGATGACTTTCAGTTGGCGGTCGACGTCGCCCAAGCCGCTTATGATCAGCATGCTCCCGATATCATCGTCGGCTCCTCGCGCGGCGGCGCCGTGGCCATGCACCTAGCGTCCCGAGACACCCCCTTGGTGCTGCTGTGTCCGGCCTGGCGCAATCACGGCAGGATCGATCGCGTCAAACCTGAAACCTGGATTTTGCATTCACAGCAGGATGACGTCGTGCCCTATGTCGACTCGGAACGGCTGCTGGCACACAGCGGCCTGCCGGCATCGCGGCTGATCACCACAGGCTCCGATCATCGCCTGGTCGACCCGGATTCCCTGGAAGCCTTGCGATCCCTCTGCGCCGCAATCTCAAACGCATGAAGAAACCTTTAGTGTTCATCGGCCTGTTGCTGCTAGCGGCGGCACTGGTCTATCTGTTCGGACTCAAACGCTCGACCAACGAGTCGGACAGCAGTCGTCTGACACTCTACGGCCATATCGACGTGCGTCAGGTCGATCTGGCGTTCGAGGTCAGCGGACGCATCGAATCCATGGTCGTATCCGAGGGTGCGTCCGTCACGCGCGGCGAGAAACTGGCCCAGCTCGATGCACGCCGTCCGACACTCGCACACACGATGGCCGAGGCACGGGTCGAGGCCCAGCGCGCCGAGTTGCGCAAGCTCCTGGCCGGCGCGCGCGCCGAGGAGATCGCCAAGCTGCGCGCCGATCTGGAAGCCACTCGGACCGAGGCGACCAACGCCCGCCATCATGCCGAGCGTTCCAAGGAACTGGCCGCGCGCAAGCTCGTCTCGCCGCAAGATTACGACGACGCGCGCAGCGTGGCCGAGGCGGCCGAGGCCCGCGCCGGAGCCGTGCAAGCCAGTCTGGATCTGATGCTGGCCGGCACGCGCGCGGAAGACATCGACGCGGCGCGCGCGAGTCTGCGGGTGCTGGAAGCCGAGTTGAACTCGGCGACGATCGATCTGGAAGAGACGACGCTCAAGGCGTCAGCGGCTGGCGTCATCCAAAACCGGCTCCTGGAGCCGGGCGACATGGCCTCGGCACAACGCTCGGTCTTCCGGCTCACCCTGACCGAACCCCTGTGGGCGCGCGTCTATCTCGCCGAGCCGGATCTGGGTCGCGTCAAGCCGGGGCAGCCGGCCGCCGTTTTCAGCGACAGCTTTCCGGGGCGCGCCTATCTCGGCTGGGTCGGCTACATCGCCCCGACCGCTGAGTTCACCCCCAAAACGGTGCAGACCACCGAGTTGCGTACCGATCTCGTCTATCAGGCGCGGGTGTTCGTTTGCAACCCGCGCGGCGAACTACGCCAGGGAATGCCGGTGACGGTCGAGATCGACCTGACCGCCGCGCCGCTCGCCGCGCCCGGCTGTCCCGCCGAACCCGGTTCGAGCCAACCCTGATCGCCACCCGACCGGTCGCGAGCACCCCATGACGGCTCCTGAGTCCCCCACCCCGCTGCGCATCGAGCGGCTCGTCAAGCGTTTTCAGAGCGACGGGCGCCGGGTCGAGGCGCTCGCCGAGGTCTCCTCCACGCTAGCGCCTGGCGTCGTCACCGGACTGGTCGGCCCCGATGGTGCCGGCAAGACAACGCTGATGCGCGTGGTCGCGGGTCTGCTGCGGCCGGATGCCGGACGGGTCGAGGTGCTGGGGCTGGATGTCGCGCGCGATCCGCTCGCCGTGCAATCGTGCATCGGCTACATGCCGCAGCGCTTCGGACTCTACGAGGATCTGAGCGTGCGCGAGAACCTGGATCTCTATGCCGATCTCCACCAGGTGCCCGAGGCCGCGCGGACCGAGCGCTATGCGCGCCTGATGGACATGACCGGACTCGCGCCCTTCATGAGCCGTCTGGCCGGTCGGCTCTCGGGCGGGATGAAACAGAAACTGGGTCTGGCCTGCACGCTCGTCGAACCACCGCGCCTGCTGCTGCTCGACGAACCGACGGTCGGGGTCGATCCGGTGTCGCGGCGCGAGCTGTGGTCGATCGTCGATCAACTGGTTCAGCAGGACGCCATGAGCGTGCTGCTCTCGACGGCCTATCTGGACGAGGCCGAACGCTGCACCGATGTGATCCTGTTGCACGCCGGGCGGCTGATCGACCAGGGACCGCCCGCGCGCTTCAGCGAACCGCTACGCGGTCGGGTGTTCCAGGTCAGCGCCACGCCCGCCACCCGCCGCGCGCGCCGCGCCGAGCTGAGCCGACAGCCGGGCGTGGTCGATGCCGTGCTTCAGGGCGAGTCGATCCGCGTTATCCTCGACGCGACGAGCGCGCGCGAGCGCCAGCCCGATCTGAGCGACTGGCAGGCCGTCGCGCCGCGTTTCGAGGACGGATTCGTCGACCGGCTGAGCAGCGGAGCACGAGCCGCCCCGCTGTCGGTCTCCAGTTCGCGAACGAAGACGCGCGCAACGGGCACGGCGATCGAGGTCGAGTCACTGAGCCGCGTTTTCGGGGATTTCGTGGCCGTGAAGGGCGCAAGCTTCAGCGTCGCGGCGGGCGAGGTCTTCGGCCTGCTGGGCGCCAATGGCGCGGGCAAGACCACCACCTTTCGGATGCTGTGCGGACTGCTGCCGCCGAGCGCGGGCCAGGTGCGCGTGGCCGGTGTCGATCTGCGCCGCGCGCCGGCCGAGGCGCGCGGGCGCGTCGGCTATATGTCGCAGAGCTTCGCGCTCTATACCAATCTGACGGTGCGCCAGAACCTCGAGTTCTTCGCCCGCGCCTATGGACTGCGCGGACCCCAGGTTCGGGCGCGGATCGATTGGGCGTTCGCGTCCTTCGAACTCGAGGCGCTGTCCACGACTGACAGCGGTGCCCTGCCCCTCGGCTACAAACAGCGTCTGGCCATGGCCGCTGCGCTCATGCACGAGCCGGACATCCTCTTTCTCGACGAGCCAACCTCGGGGGTCGATCCGCTGGCGCGGCGCGAGTTCTGGGATCGCATCAACGCTTTGGCTGAGGACGGCGTGACCATCCTGGTGACGACGCACTTTCTGCAGGAGGCCGAATACTGCGATCGGCTTGCGATCCTCGCCGCCGGCGAGATCCTGGCCCTGGGCACGCCCGCTGAGATCAAGACGCGGGCCGCGACCCCGGAGCACCCCTGTCCCGAGCTGGAGGACGCCTTTATCCGGCTCATCCAGACGCACGAACCTGGAGGAGGCAGCTGATGGCGCCGTGGTTTTCACGCCGACTGCGCGGCTTGCTGCGCAAGGAGTGGTTGCAGATCCTGCGCGACCCATCGAGTCTGGCCATCGCCTTTGTCCTGCCGGTCGGGCTGCTGTTGCTGTTCGGCTATGGCGTGTCGCTCGATTCCAAGCGGGTGCCGGTCGGACTGGTGATCGAACAGCCGAGCGCCTCGGCCCAGTCGTTCGTCGCGGCCTTTCAACGCTCGGTCTACTTCGCGCCACGCCTGTATCACACACTCCAGGACGGACGCGCGGCCGTGCGCGCACATCAGGTCAAGGGGTTGGTGGTGCTGCCGAGCGATTTCAGCCAACGCCTCGCCCGCGCCGACTCGGACGCGGCACCGATCGGCGTCATCCTCAATGGCGTGGATGCCAACTCAGCGCGTCTGCTGCACGGCTATATCCAGGGGGCCTGGTCGAACTGGCTGGAGCAGGAGCGCGACGCACGCGGCCTGAGCCTGACGCCGGTCGTCGCGCCCGAGGTCCGCATCTGGTTCAATCCGGAGCTGGAGAGCCGCCACTATCTGGTGCCCGGACTGTTGGTGATCAACATGACCCTGGTCGGTGCGCTGCTCACGGCGCTGGTGTTCGCGCGCGAGTGGGAACGCGGCACGCTGGAGGCGCTGCTGGTCACGCCCGTGACCCTCAACGAGATCCTGATCGGCAAGCTGCTGCCCTATTTCGTGCTCGGTCTGGGCGGGATGGTGCTGTCGGTCCTGATGGCGCTGGGGCTGTTCGGGGTGCCGCTGCGTGGCTCGTTCTGGGTGCTGGCGCTGTGCTCGACGCTCTTTCTGCTCACCGCGCTCGGCATGGGGTTGCTGATCTCGATCATCACCCGGAATCAGTTCCTCGCCGGCATGATCGCGCTGCTCGTGACCTTTCTGCCGGCCTTTCTGCTCTCGGGGTTTCTGTTCGACATCGACAGTATGCCGACGCTGGTGCGCGGCCTGACCCATCTGGTTCCGGCGCGCTATTTCGTGACCATCCTTCAGACGCTGTTTCTGGCCGGGGATGTCTGGAGCGTGATCCTGCCGAACGCCGCCGCGCTGGCGCTGATGGCAACGGTCTTGCTCGGCCTCAGTCGCCGCCGGCTGCACAAGCGGCTCGAATAATGATGACGCTGTTCACGCGCCTGTGGGCGCTGACGATCAAGGAATTCCTGGCGCTGTTTCGCGACAAGCGCAGTCGGGTCGTGGTGATCGTGCCGCCGCTGATACAACTGCTGGTGTTCGGCTATGCGGCCTCCTTCGACCTGAACCACATCGAGTATGCCGTGCTCGATCGCGACGGCGGCGCGGCCGCGCGTGAGCTGCTCGCCCGCTTCGAGGGTGCGCCGAGCTTCGCCTTCGCCGGCCATCTGCGCCATCCCGACGAGATCGCTACGCAGATCGACCGGCGCGCCGTGCGGCTGGTGATCCAGATCCCGCCGCGCTTCAGTGCTGATCTGAGCGCCGGACGCACGGCGCCGCTCCAGATCCTGATCGATGGACGCAACTCCAACAGTGCCCAGGTGATCAACAACGACGTCGCGCGCATCCTGGCCGACTTCAACCGCGACTGGGCACAGGCGCACGGCCGGCCAGGGCTGCCGACGCGGCTCATCATTCGCGCCTGGTACAACCCCAATCTGGAGAGCCGCTGGTTCTTCGTCTCGGGGCTGGTGGGTCTGTTGACCCTGGTCGTGACTCTGATGTCGACGGCCTTATCAGTGGCGCGCGAACGTGAACAGGGCACCTTCGACCAACTGCTGATGACACCCCTGAGTCCAGTCGAGATCCTGATCGGCAAGGCCCTGCCCGGGGTGCTGGTCGGGGTCTTCGAAGCCTCGCTGGTGCTGACGATTGCGGTGTTCTGGTTCGCGGTGCCGCTGACCGGGGATCTTGGGGCGCTCTATGCCGGCGCGCTGCTGTTCGCGCTGGCGAGCGTGGGGATCGGGCTGATGATCTCCTCGCTCGCCGCCACGCTCCAGCAGGCGCTGCTCGGGGCTTTTCTGTTCATGGTGCCGGCGGTGATCCTCTCGGGATTTGCCACGCCGATCGACAACATGCCGCCGGCGGTGCAGACCCTGACCCTGATCGATCCGTTGCGTTACTACCTCGTGATCCTGCGCGGTGTCTTTCTCGAAGGCGCCGGTTTCGCTCAGGTAGGCCCGCAACTGTGGCCACTCGGCCTGATCGCGCTGTTCACGCTCGGCGCGGCCGGGTGGCTGTTTCGGCATCGGCGGTATTGAGCCGGACTTACAGACGGACATCGCCGCGTCCGGGTGATGGGCTCGATTGAGCGTCCCGCCGACGCTGGACGCCGCGCTAGATTTTCGTGTGCTCGGACTTGAGCAAACGCGCCTTCATGCGCCGGATCCCGAACCAGGCGATCAGCACCACCAGCGGCGCGGCCACCCCCGTGGCATAGGTGGCATCGAACATAAACGGCACGCCATAGGCCTCCAGCCCCTTGAACAGATAGCCCAGCAATCCAACGCCGTAATAACCGATGGCGATCACCGATAACCCCTCGACCGTCTCCTGGAGCCGCAGTTGCAGCTTGGCGCGCTGGTTCATGGATTCGAGCAGACCGCGATTCTGTTTCTGTAGCTCGACCTCAACGCGCGCGCGCAACAGACTGGTCAGACGCGCCGCACGCTCGGCCAGTCCCTGCTGGCGCTTGGCGGTCGAATCACAGGTGGCGACCGCCGGGGTCAGACGCGCGTCGAGAAACTCGCTGAAGGTCTGCAAGCCCTCGATGCGCCGCTGGCGCAATTGATCCAGGCGCTGCATGACCACGCCGTAATAGGCGCGTGAAGCCTCGAAGCGATAGCTGGTGCGGGCGGCCACGGCCTCGATCTCGGCGGCCAGATCGGTCAGCTCGGCCAGCAGTTCGCTCTCAGGAACCTCGCTCCTGCGATCTTCCTGGCAGGCCATGCGCGAGGAAACGGCCACCAGACGCCGCTCGGCATCGCTCAGACAGGCATTGGCCTCGCGGGCCGGCGGCAGCCCCAGCAACGCCATGGCCCGATAGGAGCTGACCTCCAGGATACGCTTGGCCAAGCGCCCGGCCTGATTGGGTGAGAGTCCCTGATCGCGCAGCAGGATGCGCGAGAATCCATCCGCATGGATGCGCAGATCCGAATACGCGCGTGCCAGACCGCCGACCACTTCGGAACCGATCACCGGATTGCCGCCGAATAGCGCGCTCAACTCTTCGAGCGAATACTCCTGCTCCGCCGCCGGTTCGAGCGCCAGCGAAACAGCCGCAATGACCTCGCCCGGAATCCCGACGAGCCATTCGTTCGGCAGTTGCGCTGTCGCCGGATTCGCGAAGGGATGCGTGAACTCGCCCGGCAGACTGAAGGTATAGCTGACAAACTCAGTGTGACGCTCCCAGAGCAGGCGGATGTCACCGAGCCTGACCATGTAATACTGCTCGACGCGCTCCGGGCGCGGCACGCCATGATGCTCGAGCAGCTCGTACAGGTGGCGCACGGTGCGACCGCTCCCACGCTCGCCGCAGACAGCCGCGATGTGTGAAAGACGCGCCGGCACTTGCAGTGGCATATAGGTGCGCGCATGCAGTTCGGTGACGAGCGAGTGGCGCAGTGAATGCTCCTTGAAGGGCAATAGCATGGGCGGAGATCTCCTGGATGAATGATGAAGCTGGAATTGGCGCTAAGTATCGCCTTGAAACACGTCGTTTAGAACCATTCCGCGTCAGCGCCTTTCGAGGGCGACGGACACGCGCGATTGGGACCGAGACGCTGGCGGCGTCATAAAGCCGGGTTTGGTCTGGTATCCATGCCGCCAAAGTCGGACAATCGACCGCATCACCGTCCCCATGCTGATCGAGACTGAACACACGCCGATGGCTGAGCAACCCGACTCGCAAATCTATTCCGACGCCGAGTCCGAACTCTTGCGCAAGACCCTGGAGCAGATGCGCCAGGAGGCGGAAGAGGAGATCCAACGACTCAATGCCCGACTGACTGAGCACAACTTTGTGCCCAACAACCAGGTCGCAACGGCCACCGAACGGCTCGCGTTCCAGCAGGAGCTGCTGATCATGCAGCAGTCGCTGGATGCCAAGGAGCAGGCGCTCGATCACATCACCGAGGAATGCCGGCGGCTCGAAGATGCCATGGAAGACAAGCATCTGGCGCTGGAGGGACTCAGGAAGGAGCTCGATCGCAAGGAGCAGTCACTCCAGGAGGCCCAGAGCGAAATTGAGCGCTTGCGTCAGGAATTACTGGAGACCAGTGGCACTGCCGCTCAGAACGCACCGGCACCAGCACCGGCTCAGACCGCTCCTGTGGTCGTCCGTAGCGGCTCGGTGACGCCGCGCTGGCTGCTCGCGAGCAGCGGTGTGCTGGTCGTACTGCTCACGGTCTCGGCGATTGCCAATATTTATCTAATGGGCGATCGCGACACGGCCCCCAGGCCCGATCAGCGTCCTGAAGTCGCCGCCCAGGTCGAGCCGCCTCCCAAAGGCCGCAACCCGCCCAAGGTGCAAACCGAACCGGCGGCGGCCCCATCCTCCGTGCCGCCTCCGGTGGTTGAGTCCAACCAGCCGCCGCGCATCCATCAGGATCGGCTCCGCGACGGCACGCCCGGGCCGGCGATGCTCGTACTCAGCGGCGGCACCTTCCGGATGGGATACAACAGTCTCGGCGGCGAGGACTACAGCCCGGCGCGTTCAGTCAAGGTCGATTCCTTCATGATGGCCGCCCATGAAGTCACCTTTCTGGAGTACGACCGCTTTGCCCGCGCCACGGGCCGCAAACCGCCCAGCGATCAGGGTTGGGGACGCGGAACACGCCCAGTGATCGGTATCAGCTGGGCGGAGGCCCGCGACTATACGGCCTGGCTCTCGCAACAAACCGGCCATCGCTATCGCCTGCCCAGCGAGGCTGAATGGGAGTTCGCCGCGCGCGCCGGAACCACCACGCCCTTCTGGTGGGGTCAGGACGTCGGTTCCAATCACGCGGTCTGTTTCGACTGCGACAGTCAATGGGATGACCGTTCCACAGCGCCGGTGATGAGCTTTCCGGCCAATCCTTTCGGCCTCTACGAAACGGCCGGCAACGCGCTGGAATGGGTCGCCGACTGTTATCGAGCACGCTATGAAGGCGCTCCAGACAACGGACGCGCCCTGCTCACCGGCAATTGCACCAACCGGGTCGCCCGCGGCGGAGCCTTCAACAAACCGGCGGACTCAATGCGCGCCTTCGTCCGCGCGCATTTTGCACCCGATACCAAGCTCAACATGCTCGGCTTTCGGGTAGCGCGTGAGCCTTGACGAAGGCACGTCTTTTCGGCGCAAGCCGTCGCTCAGGACCGGAAGGCTTCGACGATCACTGCGCGGATCGCCGCGTCCTGGCGCTCGATGTCGGCAACCAGGGCGAACTGGATCCGCGCCTTGATGAGATTGCGTCCCGGCCGGTCGACCTTGAAATAGCGATCACCCTGGAGATGATCAGTGAGAAAGCGCAGACCCAGCTCGAAGGGCATGACCCGGATGCCGTCGAACAGACAGTCGATGTCTTCACCGCTCAGCCAGTCGCGCGTGGCCTCGGCATAGCCGGCGAGGATCGCCCCGGCGAGCCTGAGATCGAACCGCACCCGCGCCGGATCGGTCTCGCCTTCGCCCAGGGCATTGCAGCAGGAACGCAGACAATCACCCAGATCGTGCTGGATCAGCCCCGGCTGGATGGTGTCCAGATCGATCAGCGCCAGGGCGCGCCGAGCGTCCTGGTCGAAGAGGATGTTGTCGAGCTTGGGATCGCCATGGGTGAGGCGTGGCGCGATCCGGCCTGAACGCACGGCCTGATCCAGCGTCTCAGCCAGATCCGACCGCGCCTCAATGAAGCGCAGGAGTGGGGCGATCTCGGTCGCGGCAGTCCCCGGTTCGAACAGCGCACGCAGACGCCCGAGATAGCCCGCTGTGTCGTGATAGCCGGGCAGCGTGACCGCGAAGTCCTCGACCGGCAGCGCCGCCGTCCAGCGATGGAAACACCCCAGCACCCGACCGACCTCGCGCGCCTGCTCGATGCTCTGGAGACGAGGCAGATTGCAGGTGTCGGGGACGAAATCCATCAGACGCCAGACGGCGCCTGTCTGATCGCGGACGCAACTCGTCCCGTCGCGGGTCGGAATCAGGGCCGGAACGTGCAGCCCGAGCGATTCGGGCGGCTCGGGATGACGCCCCAATCGCGCCAGATTGACCATGATCCGCTCAGGCTCGGGAAAGACATGCCCATTGAGCCGCTGAAGCACATAGGCGCGCCCACCGGCCTCCAGTCGATAGGTGTCGTTGATCAGCCCTCGCCCCAGGGGCGAGATGGCGCTGATCGGCGGCTCAATGGCAAAGTGCTGGCAAAGCCCCAGCAAGTGGCTGTAATCGGCGGTCATGGCCCCTGCACTCGATCCAATAGTTTCGCGATGATCAATGGAAACGGCGGACTTCATCGACCCCTGGAATCTGCTGGAGCTTGATCATGAGCCGTTCCAGATGCGCATTGTCCGCGACCTCGATGGTGAAACGCATCGAAGCGGTATCGGTGCTGCGCTCCGAGTGGGTCTCGACCCCGATCACATCGATATCGGCATCCGAGAAGATGGAACTGACATCGCGCAGCAAGCCCTTGCGATCGGCGGCCACGACGAGTAGATCGACCGGGTAGTGACTGCTGCCGGGCTGATCGGCCCAGTGTGCCTCGATCAGCCGCTCACGCTCATCGGCGCCCAGATGCCGGATGTTGCCGCAGTCGCGCCGATGGATGGTCACGCCGCGCCCGCGTGTGACGAAACCGATGATGGGATCATACGGGACGGGCTTGCAGCAGGGCGCCATCTGGGTCATGAGATCGTCGACGCCCTCGACCACGACATCGCTGCCCGAACCGTTCTTATGATGGCCCGGTTTGTGATGGCGCGGGGCGCGCGGCTTGATTTCAGGTTCGCGCTCGCGTTCCTTGGACTCCTCGCTCTTCGGCTCGCCAACCTGACGCGCGACCAGACCGACCGCCAGATCACCGCGCCCGATGGCCGCCAAGACATCCTCACCGCGCTTGAAGTTGAAACGCGGGGCAATCGCATCGAGGTGCGGCTTGTCGCCGATGCCGAGCCGCGCCAGCTCGCGTTCCAGCATCCCGCGTCCCTCGTGCAGATGCTTGTCGAAGTCCTGCTGCTTGAACCACTGGCGCACCCGGTTGCGCGCGCGGGCCGTGGTCAGATAGCCGTGATGCGGACTGAGCCAGTCGCGGCTCGGGGCCGCGTTCTTCTGGGTCAGGATCTCGACCGTATCGCCGCTGTGGAGTGTGTGATTGAGCGGGACGATGCGCTCGTTGACCTTGGCGCCCCGACAGCGGTTGCCGATCTCGGAATGGATGGCATAGGCAAAATCGAGCGGCGTGGCGTCCTTGGGTAGCTCGACCACCTTGGACTGGGGCGTGAGCACATAGATGTGCGCCGGTTCGAACTCGGCTTTGAAACGCTCCAGCCGCTCGCCGGCGGCTTCGTCCTCATTCTTGGTCTCCAGCCACTGGCGCATCCAGACCACGCGCCGCTGGAACTCGGCGTCATGGCCCTTGGCTTCTTTATACGCCCAGTGCGCGGCTACGCCGAACTCAGCATGCTGGTGCATGGCGTGGGTGCGGATCTGGACTTCCAGCGCCTTGCCTTCCGGCCCCTCGACCGCCGTGTGCAGCGACTGATAGAAGTTGCCCTTGGGCGTGGCGATGTAGTCGTCGAATTCCTTGGGGATATGACGCCAGAGTCCATGCACCACACCGAGCGCGGCATAGCAGTCGGCGACCGAGTCGACCAGGATGCGCACGGCGCGCAGGTCGAAGATGTCGTCGATGTCGACAGCCTTGCGCTGCATCTTCTTCCAGATGCTGTAGATGTGCTTGGGACGGCCGGTGATCTCGGCGCCGATGCCGAGTTCGTCGAACTTCTCGCGCAGCGTCGCCATGACGGCGGCGATATAGTGCTCGCGCTCCTCACGCCGCTCGGCCAGTAGCTTGGCGATGCGCCGGTATTCACCAGGCTGGAGATAGCGCAGTGACAGATCTTCCAGCTCCCATTTGATCTGCCAGATACCGAGCCGGTTGGCCAGCGGCGCATAAACGCGCTGGGTGTCGCGCGCGATCTTGGTGCGCCGCTCCGGCTCCAGATCCTTGATCGCGCGCATCAGATGCACTCGCTCGGCCAGCACCACCAGGACCACGCGCACGTCCTCGGCGATGCCGAGCAGCAGGCGACGCAGATTTTCCTCATGCTGGGGCTGATCCTTGGCGGCGATGACCGCTTCGACGTTGGCGAGCTGATCGATCCGGGCCAGATCGTCGACCATGCGCGCGAGGCCGGGGCCGAAGTCCTCCAGCCGCGTCGTTTCGCTCAGCTCGCCCGCGCTCAAGGCCGGACAGCCCTTGAGCAGCGCGGCGATCAGCGTCTCATGATCCATGCCCAAGCGCGCCAGGATGTCGGCGGTGGAGAGTCCGTGACGAATCGCGCTCTCACCAGTGTCTGGACGCAACTCACCCTGGCAGTGTGACAGGACGTCACAGGCACGGGCGAGGCGCTCGTGCTCGTCGGCCGGATAGTCGCCCTCCAGACTGTCGAGCCAATGGCGGATCGTCTCCGCGTCGTCGGTGTCCGGCTCGGGGAGGTTGTAGAGTGGTTTGACCATGAGATGCGCGCAGCCTCCAGCAATCAGCGATCGGTCTTGATCAGCCGAATGGGCCGACCTTTGGGCCGAGTCCTAAAGAACGAGGCTGACCAGCCCATCGGCGAGCTTGGGTTCGAACCAGGTGGATTTGGGCGGCATGACCTCGCCCCGGTCGGCCACCGCCATCAGTTCCTCCAGGCGGGTCGGATGCAGGGCGAAGGCCACGGCCATCTCACCCGAGTCGACGCGCGCGGTGAGGCCAGCCAGACCCCGGATGCCGCCGACGAAGTCGATGCGCTCGTCGCGGCGCGGATCCTGGATGCCGAGGATCGGGCCAAGCAGATATTCCTGCAACCGGCTCACATCCAGCGCGGCGACTGGATCGGTAGCGGGCGGGATCGTGTCGGAAAGCGTCAAGCGGTACCAGGCACCCTGGAGATACATCCCGAAGACGCCCGGACGCTCGGGTGAGACCGGCGTGTCGGACGGCTCGACAGTGAAGCACTCGGCGACCCGTTCCAGGAAAGCACCGACATCCAGGCCATTGAGATCGCGCACCAGTCGGTTGTAGTCAAGGATGCGCATCTGATCGTGCGGGAAGGCTACGGCAAGGAAGCCCTGATGCGCCTCGGCGGCCCCTCCATCCCCACACCGTCGCGAGGCCGCAACGCGCGAGGCGGCCGCTGAGCGATGATGCCCATCGGCGATGTAGAGACTGTCGAGCCGATCGAACGCCTGAGTCAGATGCTCGATCACATCGCGCCCGACCACCGGCCAGAGCTGATGGCGCACACCGTCGGCGGCGGTGATGTCGACCTCGGGCGGCGTGTCGGCGACGATGGTCGCGAGTGTCCGGTCGATGTCGGGCGTGGCGCGATAGGCCAGCAGCACCGGCCCGGTCTGGGCGTCGAGCGCCTGGATCTGGCGCACCCGATCATCCTCCTTGGACGGACGGGTGAACTCGTGCTTCTTGATGCGCCCGGCGTCATAGTCGGCGATCGAGGCCGAGACGACCAATCCAGTCTGGACATGCTCGCCCATGATCAGACGATAGACGGAGTAAGACGGCTCAGGATCGCGGACCAGCACGCCTGCGGCCAGCATCCGCTCCAGGCTCTCGCGTGCTTTGGCATAGACCTCGGGCGCGTAGGGGTCGGTATCCTCGGGCAGATCGACCTCGGCGCGCGAGATGTGCAGAAAGCTCCAGGGATGCCCCGTAACCAGACGCCGTGCCTCGGCGGTGTTCAGCACGTCATAGGGTGGCGCGGCGACTTCGGCCGCACGACCGGGCGCCGGACGCAGACCAGCGAAAGGTTGAATCAGTGACATGGCGCTTGCTCCCACACCATTGGCGGTTTGAAAACCATTGAGAACCTGATGGTATCAGGTTGCCTGGAAGCGATGAAAATAGCCGTCGCCTCGAAGCAACGACGAACGCCATGCCGTGTGACGGCGCTCAGGCATCCTCCACGCGCAGACAGTGGACGCTGAACAGCTCGCCCGCGTCGGTCCACACCTGCTCGGAGACGAAGCCTGCCGAGCGCGCGAGCCGCTGGAAGTCCTCGATGCCGTATTTATAGGAGTTCTCGGTATGGATGCTCTCGCCGAGCCGGACGTCGAAGACCTGCCCGGCGACGCGCACGCGCTGATTGCCCCGACTGACCAGATGCATCTCGATACGGCTGGCGTCCTCGTTGAAGACAGCGCGATGACGGAAGGCGTCGACCTCGAAATCGGCCCCCAGCTCACTGTTAAGCCGGGTGAGCAGATTGAGATTGAACGCGGCTGTGACGCCCTGGGCGTCGTTGTAGGCCGCTTCCAGCACGGCGCGCTCCTTCTTGAGATCCACCCCGATCAGCAAGCGCCCGCCCGGACCCAGCACACGCCCCACGCGCTTGAGGAAAGCACGCGCCTCGTCCGGATCGAAATTGCCGATGCTCGATCCGGGGAAGAAGGCCGCCAGATCGCGCCACTCGGGTTCCAAGGGCAGCTCGAAGGGTCCGGAATAATCGGCACAGGCAGCGCGGATCGACAGCTCCGGAAAACGCTCGGCGAGCGCCTGGGCCGATTCGAGCAGATGGGCCCTGGAGATGTCGACCGGGATATAGACCCTGGGCCGCAGAGCCGCGAGCAACGTCTGAATTTTGAGACTGCTGCCGCTCCCCAACTCGATCAGCACACAGCCGCGTCCAAGCTGCTCGGCCATCGCCTCGCCATGATCGCGCAGGATCTGGATCTCGGTGCGGGTCGGGTAATACTCGGGCAGTTCGGTGATGGCGTCGAACAGCCGCGAGCCCTGCTGATCGTAGAACAGCTTGGGCGGCAGCCGTTTGTGTGGTTGGCTCAGTCCCTCCAGCACCTCGGCGCGCACGTCGGCCGTGGTCGGATGGAAGTCGAAGAAGCGGATGCGTGACTCGACGCGCTCGCCCGATCCGGTGTGTCCCTGTGTCATCGATGAAGCCTGTAATGCCGCTGTGTCCAGTCTCATGCGCCCACCTCCGCCAGTCGGAAGCCCATGAACTGCCAGCGCTCCTGGGGATAGAAAAAGTTACGATAGGTCGGGCGGATATGGTCGCGCGAGGTCGCGCAGGAGCCGCCGCGCAGCACCATCTGGTTGCACATGAACTTGCCGTTGTACTCACCGAGCGCACCCGGTGCGGCGCGATAGCCTGGATAGGGCAGATAGGCCGAGCCGGTCCACTCCCAGACGTCGCCGAAGAGCTGTTTCAGCCCCTCGCCACGCTGAGCCGGACGCGGATGCAGCCAGCCGTCGTCGACGAAATTGCCCGCGATCGACTGACCGTGCGCGGCCTGCTCCCACTCGAACTCAGTCGGCAGACGCTTGCCGGCCCAGGTGGCGTAGGCATCGGCTTCGTAATAGCTGACATGGCAGACCGGCTCGGCTGGATCGAGCGGCCGCATTCCGGAGAGCGTCATCAGCCACCATTCGCCATCACGCTCTTCCCAATAGAGCGGTGCACGCCAGCCCTGTGACTTGACCGTCGCCCATCCATCCGAGAGCCAGAGTCCGGTGTTCTGATAGCCGCCGTCCTGGATGAACTCCAGGAACTCGCCATTGGTCACAGGACGGTCGGCGAGCTTGAAGGGCGCGACGAACACGCGATGGCGGGGTGCTTCATTGTCGTAGTGGAAACCTTCGCGCTCGGTGCCGACCTCGATCAGACCGCCTTCGAAGTCGAGCCACTGGAGCGGCGCGGGCAAGCTCGCGGACGCCACAGGCAGATCAGTGCGATAGGCCGGTCGCAGTGGGTTATGGGCAAAGTGGCGCTTGATGTCGGTGACCAGTAGTTCCTGATGCTGCTGCTCATGATTGAGTCCGATGCGCAGGCGGAGCTCGACGGTCGGCCAATCCGACTCAGCACACTCAGCGATCAGACGCGCCATGGCCGCATCGACATGCCGCCGGTAGTCGTACACTTCAGCCACGGTCGGACGCGCCAGCAGGCCGCGTTCGTGACGCGGCCAAAAGCCGGTGCCGGTCTGTTCGTAATAGCTGTTGAACAGATACTCGAAACGCGGATGGAAGACCTGATAGCCCGGCAGCAAGGGTCGCAGCAGAAAGGTCTCGTAGAACCAGGAAACATGGGCCAGATGCCATTTAGGCGGGCTGGCCTCGACCACGGTCTGCAAGCCATAGTCCTCGATCTCCAACGGCTCGCAGAGTTGCTCCGAGAAACGGCGCACCCGCGGGTACTGCTCGGCGAGTGACGCACGCGCGGCGTCGATCCGGTCCTGGGTGGCTGATGTATCCGGCATGGTTCCCTCTCAGTCGATAAATAGGCGCCCGTCTGGCGCGTTCGGCCTGGAAGGTGCGGCCGGGCGCGGCAATTTCCAGGTTCGAGACTGGTGATTCGATCACAATGCCCCATCATAGGGCATGTACAGCGCCAACACGCGCGCTTGCTACGCCTTTCCAATAGGATTCATCGGACGCGGTTCGACTGGAGCTCCATTGATGACTCGTACTCCGTTCTTCCCCAAGTTCTCCGACCTACCCCCGACGTTGCAGCTGTTCCCGCTGGCCGGCGCGGTAGTGATGCCGGGCGTGCAACTGCCGCTGAACATCTTTGAACCGCGCTATCTCAGTCTGGTTGCCGATGTGCTGGCCTCGCATCACTTGATCGGGATGATCCAGCCGACCAGTGAGACGCTGATGGAGGATGTCCCGGCGATCCATCACGTCGGTTGTGCCGGGCGCATCACCTCCTACAGCGAAACCCCGGATGGGCGCATCATGCTGGTGCTCACCGGGGTCTGCCGCTTCCAGGTGTCGCACGAAATCGAGGAGCACAACGGCTATCGTCGCGCGCAGGTCGACTGGGAGCGCTTCGCTGCCGACTGTCATGACGACGAGGGACGCATCCCCGATCGCCCCGGCTTTCTCAGCTCGCTCAAGACCTATTGCAGCCTGCACGGCGTCGAGATCCCCTGGAACGACATCGAGAAGATGGCCGATCAGGATTTGACCAACCTGCTGTGCGCGCATCTGCCGCTCAGTCCCGAGGACAAGCAGGCGCTGATCGAAACCTTGCCAATGGCCGAGCGCGCCGCCCTGATGCGCGGACTGCTCGACATGGCCTCGGCCTCCAGCATGCGCGTGGCCGAGCATCGGCATTGAGGCCGCGCATCACGGATGAGCGTCGACGGCCGTTAGCCAGGCGTCGAAGAACCGCTGACCCTGCTGCTCCAGGGTTGGCGCCAGACGCGCACTCTCGGCGCGCAAGTCCGGTATCGAGATTCCGGCACCGGCCAGCTCGCTGGCATGACCGATCAGCCAGCGTTCGAGCTGGCCGGCGCGTACCTCGGGATGACAC
The DNA here is from genome assembly GCF_009720725.1 of Allochromatium palmeri. GTDB lineage: Bacteria > Pseudomonadota > Gammaproteobacteria > Chromatiales > Chromatiaceae > Thermochromatium > Thermochromatium palmeri. Next base: position 203,366 of record NZ_WNKT01000001.1, on the reverse strand, counting down.
TGAAGCGCCAGCGCCGAGCGTCCCCAGGAGAAGGCTTGATTGGGATACAGGTCGGTGGAGGCCAGTCGCGTCGCGCCCGCCGGCAGATCGAAGGTATCGCCATGCCAGTGCAGCATCGAGGTCAGGGCGCCATCCACATGCGCCAGCGGTACAACCTGCCCCTCCGGCGACAGATGCAGCGGCATCCAGCCGATTTCTTTGCGCGGTCCCGGATAGACACGCGCCCCGAGCGCCCGCGCCATCAGCTGTGCACCGAGACAGATCCCAAGCGTCGGGCGGTCGGCCTGCAAGCGTTTTTCCAGGAGGCGCAGTTCGTCGCGGATGAAGGGATAGTTCGACTCCTCGTAGGCGCCGATCGGCCCGCCCAGCACGACCAGCACGTCCGGCTCACTGGGGTCGAGGTCATCGAGTTGATCAACACCGGCCTCCAGATAACGCAGACTGAAGCCGCGCTGAGCCAGTACCGAGGCAAAAGACCCCAGGTCTTCAAACGCCACATGCCGAATTGCGACCACGGTTTTCATGCGTTCATTGCTCCACAGACTCGAGTAACGCCAGCAGCGCCTGACGTCCAAGCGGTTTAACCAGATGCTCATCGAAACCGGCCGCCAGCGAGCGCTCGCGGGCTTCTTCGTGACCGAGTCCGGTCAGGGCGACCAACTTCAAGCACTCAGGGTCTGGATACTGGGCACGCAGCCGCCGCGCGATCTCCAGCCCGTCCATGCCGGGCAGGCCGATGTCGAGCAGCGCCACGCGCGGACACTGCTGCCGCGCCAACTCCAGTGCCTCGGGACCGGAGCGGGCGACAGCGACCGGGTAGCCCAGGATCTCCAGCAGCATCGCCAGAGCGTCGACCACGTCCGGGTCGTCGTCCACCACCAGCACCTGTGGCTTCTCGCCGGATGGCGACGCGGCTGGCGCGTCCAGGCGCTTGTTCAGACTCGACGGCGGCGCGCCAGTCAGGATCGGCAGCCGCAGGCAGAGCTCGGTTCCGCGCCCCAACCCTTCGCTGCGCGCGTCCAGACTGCCGCCATGCAGTTCGGTGAGCCGGCGCGCGATGGCCAGGCCCAACCCCAGACCGCCGCTGGCGGTATCGCAGGCATGCGGCCCGCGCGTGAACAGACCAAAGAGCGAATCGAGCTGTTCGGCTGTCATCCCCTGACCATTGTCGCGCACCTCGATCAGCACAGATTCACCCTCGATCCGGGACTCAAGGCGGATCTCGCCGCGGGGTGGCGTGTAGTTGGCGGCATTGACCAGGATGTTGAGCAGAATCTGTGACAGCCGCACCGGATCGCCCAGAACGCGCCACGCGGACGGGGGCAGCCGACAGACGAAACGGTGCCGATGCTCGTCCATGAGTGCGCGTACACCATCGGCGGCCTGCTGGAGCAGTTCACGCACCTGAAGCTCGACCGTTTCCAGCTCGATGCGCCCCTGCACGATCCGCGACACATCGAGCAGGTCGTCGAGCAGACGGCCCATGTGCGCCGTCTGGCGGTCAAGCACCTTGATTGCCCAGTTGACCCGCGGATCTCCGTTGACGCCCAGCGCCTGCAGGATCTCGACAGCATGCCGGATCGGCGCCATGGGATTGCGCAACTCGTGCCCGAGCACGGCCAGGAACTCGTCCTTGCGCCGCTCGGCTTCGCGCCGGTCAGTGATATCGATGATGGCGGCCACGGCGCGCACCGGATAACCGTTTGGATCGCGGATGAAGGTCGCATTCACCAACGCCCAGACCACGGTACCGTCCTTGCGGACATAGCGCTTCTCGGTGAAATAATCGGTGTCCAGTTGCAGCACCGCGCGCCGGAAACGTCGCCGGTCGTGCTGGCGATCTTCCGGGTAGGTGAGATCCAGAAAGGACATCCCGAGCAATTCATCGGCCTCGTAGCCGAGGATCCGACACAGACGCTGGTTGACCCGCAGCACGCGCCGGGTGCTCGGCTCGATGACGGCCATGCCGACCGTCGCCAGATCGAACATGAGTCGAAACTGGTTCTCGCTCTCGCGCCGTGCCTGCTCGACACGCCGTGTTTCGGTGAGATCGAGTACGCCGACGAAGACGCCGGTCGTCTCGCCCGCCGTGCCGAGCATGGGCGTCAGGATCAGATCGAGCCGATGCGCGTGCATGGCGCCGGCGAGTTCAATGGTCTGGCGAACCGGCTGACCATTAGCAAACACCTGGCGCGCCAGCGGCATGAACTCGGGGCTGGTCGTCAGATCCGGTGGCGGCGTCTGCGGATCATTTGGGGTCTGGAGCCAGTTCAGACACAGCGCCGTATCCAGCACGCCCAGGGCGACTGGAACCTGGATGGCGCTCTCGGACAGGGTGGGCGAGGACTGAGCGAGCGAATCGGAACGCAAGAGAGGCCTAAGCACGGAGGACGGGATCAATGGCGTGGACGATACCTGCTGTCCGGATGCGGTTCAACCTTGAAAAAGCGCCGCGGCGGATGCAAATTCAGCCCCATCAAGTGATCATGATTTTCAACGAGGTTAGAGCGATGACAGTCACCTTGACCGAGGCGGCGGCGCGACACGTCGCCATCCAGCTCGAACAGCGCGGGCATGGCCTGGGTCTGCGTGTCGGCACCAAGAAGAGCGGATGCAGCGGATTCACTTATGCGGTCGACTATGCCGACGAACTCAGCGACGACGATCGAGTGTTCGAGAGTCATGGCATCAAGGTCGTGGTCGACGACGCGAACCTGGAGCGTCTCGACGGACTGGAGATCGATTTCGTCACGACCAATCTGCTCAACCAGGGCTTCGAGTTCCGCAATCCGAATGCCAAGGATCACTGCGGTTGCGGCGAGTCCTTCCGTGTCTAGTCGCGCGTGGTGTGTGGCATGAATGAGGACATCAGCGAGATCATCGAGAACTTCGAGCTGCTGGGCGACTGGGAGTCGCGCTATCAATATCTGGTTGAACTCGGCGAGCGTCTGCCGCCCATGCCGGGCGCGGACAAGACCGACGCCAACCGTGTCGTCGAGTGCATGAGCCTGGTGCATGTGGCGGCCCATCCGCATCCGGAGCACTCCGGGCGGCTGGCCTACTGGGGCGACTGCGACACGGCTATCATCAAGGGCGTGGTCGCCCTGCTGGTCGGACTCTTCTCCGGCAAGACCCCGGACGAGATCGACGCGCTCGATGTCGACGCGCTCTTCCAGGGTCTGCAACTCGAAGAGCATCTGAGCCCCAACCGCCATGTCGGTGTCTATGCCATCGTCAATAAGATGAAGGCGCAGGCGCGCCTGCTGGCGGTTTAGAGCCGGATCGGCAGGGTTCTGAACGGCCGGCCGAGCAACGCCAGGAGCGCATTGGCCACGGCCGGCGCCACCGCCGGCGTGGCGATGGAGCTGACCCCGCCGGGCGGGGCATCGCTGTCGATCAGGATCGACTCGACCTCGGGCATCTCGTCGAAGCGCAGCAGTGGATAGTCGCCGAAATCGGCCTGCTCGACCTGGCCATCGCTGAAGGTAATCGCGCCCTTGAGCGTCGCGGTCAGCCCGAAGACGATCCCGCTCTCGATCTGCGCCCGCACCGCATCCGGATTGACTACCTGACCGCCGTCCAGCACAGCGACGAAGCGCCGTGCGCGTATCTTTCCGTCCTCGACTGAGACCTCCGCCAGCAGGGCCAGACGGCTGCCCATGGCCTCGACCAGCGCCAGCCCGCGTCCCTGCCCCTCGGGCACGGGTGCGGCCCAGTACTCGGCGAGCCGGTCGAGCAGCGCCAGATGCGCTGGACTCTCGGCCAGCAGCTGCCGGCGCAGTTCCAGTGGATCGCGCCCGCCCGCCCGCGCCAGCTCATCGAGAAAGCACTCGGTTGCAAAGGCATTGTGCGAATGACCATCACCGCGCCAGAGTCCGATCGGGACCGGCGTGTCGGCGCGTCGGTACTCCAAGCGTCGATGCGGCAGTCGATAGGGCAGGCTCACCGCTCCGTCGGTCATGAGCGAATCGATGCCGTCGCGAAGACGCCCTGGATCGCGTCGCGCGAGCACTGATGGTCCCACGACACGATGGAACCAGGCCACAGGTTCGCCCGCTGCATCGAGTCCACCGCGCAGTCGATGCAGTGTCATGGGTCGATAGTAGTCGTGCTGCAGATCGTCGGCGCGCGTCCAGATCACCTGAACCGGCCGCCCGAGCCGCTGTGAGAGTTCGACAGCGTCCTGCACGAAGTCCTGCTCACGCCGCCGCCCATGGCCGCCGCCGAGAAAGGTGGTGTGCACCCGGATACGCTCGGCTGACAGTCCGGTGAGATGCCGCGCTGTCTCGCGCGTGGCCGCAGGCGATTGGGTCGGCACATGGATGTCACAACCGTCCGGGCGCACGTCGGCCGTGCAGTTCATCGGCTCCATGCAGGCATGAGCCTGGAAGGGCACCTCGTAGACCGACTCGATCTCCAGTGCCGCCCTGGCCAGGGCGCGACTCACATCCCCTTCCTTGAGCGCCACGGGCGCGCGTCCGTTCAGACCGATACGCAGACGTGAATGCAGGCGCTCGGTCGTCACCGCCGTATTGACTCGGGGCCGACACTCGACCTCCAGACGCGCGTGCCCGGTCAGCGCCGCCCAACTGGTCTCGGCCACGACCGCGATCCCATAGCGCACCGCAAATACATCGATCACGCCGGGCACCGCGTGCGCGGCCTGCCCATTCCAGCCACTGATCTGAGCGCCGATGACCGGACAGCGCGCAATCGTGGCATAGAGCATCCCCGGCAGCCGGACATCGAGTCCGAAATGCGCCGCGCCGCGCACCTTGAGCGGGGTGTCGAGCCGGCGCGGGCTGGTGCCGATCAGGGTCCAGTCGGGCTTGGCCTTGAGTTCGACCGATGACGGGGCCGGCAGACGGGTCGCCGTAGCGGCCAGCTCGCCATAGGTGAGACGGCGTGTCCCATCTGCATGATGAACCTGTGCCCGGCGCGCCCGGCATTCCGATTCGGGTACGCCCCAGGTTTGAGCCGCTGCCGCGATCATGAGCGTTCGCGCCAGAGCGCCAGCCTCGCGCAGGGTGTTCCAGGCATCGCGGGTGGAGGTGCCACCGCCGGTCGCCTGCTCGCCCAGCAGATAATTGACATAGGCTGGAGCGACAGGCGCCGGTTCGATCTGGAGCTGATCGAGTCCGACCTCCAGCTCCTCGGCCAGCAGCATGGCCAGCGAAGTCATGACCCCCTGCCCCATCTCCGCGCGTGCCAGCCGCACCTGAATGCGACCATCGGCATGGATATTGATCCAGGCATTGGGTTCGAACGGGTCCGGGGATCTGGGGGCCGCCGGCTCATTTGTCTCCGCACGCGCCGGCCAGACCCAACCCAGCGCCAGCCCGCCACCGCTCAGGGTGACGATCTTGAGCAGATCGCGCCGCGTCAATCCTTTCATCGACCCGGAGTCAGCCACCCTGGACCTCTGGTGTGGCCGCCCGATGGATGGCGCGACGGATACGCCCATAACTGCCGCAGCGGCACAACACCTCAGACATGGCCGCATCGATCTGCTCGTCGCTCGGACGCGGATGTCTGGCCAGCAGCGCCGCCGCCGTCATGATCTGACCCGACTGGCAGTAGCCGCACTGAGGCACCTCTTCCAGAACCCAGGCCAGCTGCAACGGATGACGCCCATCGGGAGACAGTCCCTCGATGGTTTGGACCGAACGCCCTTCGACGGCCGACAACGGCGTGGAGCAGGACTTGACCGGCTCGCCGTCGAGCCACACGACACAGGCACCGCAGGCGCCCTCGCCGCAGCCGTATTTGGTGCCAGTCAGTCCGAAATGGTCGCGCAGCACCCACAGCAGGGGCGTGGCCGGATCGAGCGCGAGCGCCTGCGGCTCGCCATTGAGCGTCAAGTGGATCATGGGTCTGAGACCGAGCAAACGAGAGACGCACTAGCATTACAGATTTCGTGCCCAGGCGGAAGAAAGGCGACTCAATACCGCCAGAAGGCCGGCGTGAACAGGATCAGCAGGGTGAAGATCTCCAGCCGCCCCGCCAGCATGCCGAAGATGCCCAACCATTTGACCACCGAATCGACCGTGGCGAAGCTGGCGGCCACCTCGCCGAGTCCTGGACCGCAGAGATTGACGGTGGTGAAGGCCGCGCCAAAGGCCGATTCGAGATCCAGACCCGCCGCCATCATGGCTACCGTCAGCAGCAGACAGGTCGCGACATAGAGGACATAGAACCCCCAGACCGAGAGCAGCACGTCGTCCCTGGCGACGCGCTGACCGACCTTGATCTCCAGCACAGCATGCGGATGGGCGAACTGGAGCAACTGACGCATACCCAGCTTGAACAGCAGCATCACGCGCAGCACCTTGATCCCGCCCGCCGTAGAGCCACCACAGCCGCCGGTGAACGACAGGATGACCAGCACCAGCGGAATGTGCAGCGGCCAGTCGCCGAAGGTCGCGGTGCCAAACCCGGTGCTGGTCAGGATGGAGACGACCTGAAAGGTTCCATACCGCAGTGATGACAGCGCATCGGCATAGACGCCCGCCCAGTACAGACTGGCGGCAATGAAGAGCGAACCGCCGAAAAAGATCAGACCGAAGACCCGCGTCTCCGGGTCGCGCAGATAGGCGCGAACGTCCAGATCACGCCAGACGACGAAATGGATGGCGAAGTTCACGGCCCCGGCCAGCATGAAGACGATGGCAATCGATTCGATCAGCGGGCTGTCGAAGTACCCGATACTGGCGTCATGGGTCGAGAAACCACCGGTCGCTACGGTGGTGAAGGCGTGGCCGACAGCATCGAACACAGTCATGCCGGCCAACCAGAAGGCTAGCGCACAGGCGGCCGTCAGACCGAAATAGAGCGACCAGAGCACGCGCGCCGTTTCGCCGATACGTGGTGTCGGTTTCTCGTGCTTGGTCACGCCCGAAGCCTCGGCGCGGTAGAGCTGCATCCCGCCCACGCCCAGCAGCGGCAGGATGGCCACCGCCAGCACGATCACACCCATGCCGCCAAGCCACTGGATCTGCTGACGATGATAGAGGATCGACTGCGGCAGCCGGTCGAGTCCGGCGATGACGGTCGCCCCGGTGGTGGTAAACCCTGAGATCGACTCGAAGACCGCATCCGTCAGACTCAAATGCAGCCCGAAGATGAACGGCAGCGCACCGACCAGCCCCAACAGCGCCCAGAACAGCGCAACGATCAAAAAGCCGTCATGGACCGAGAGTTCGCTGTTGGCGTGGATATTCGGCAGCCATAACAACAGGCCCGTGCTCGCGGTCATCATCAGCGAATTCAGAAAGACGAGCCATTGACCATCCTGGTACAGCAGCGCCAGGGCCAGCGACGGCAGGAAACTCAGGCTGTAGAGCATCAATAGGAGGCCGAACAGCCGGATGATGGCGCGCCAGTGCATGATTCAACCGTTATCGACCCAATGTGAGACCTGAGAACACAACCCGACCCGGACGGTCAGAGAAGCGCGGATACTTTCAAGATGGATGTGGCGCGTCAAGTCGCCTCAGTGTTGCAGGCGAGCACCTGATCGCGCCCTGTTGAGCACGGCGGCGTTGAGCAGAACGCTGAATTCGATGCGAATGTTTCTCAGTTGCCAGCAACTTCGGTCCTTGATATCTTCCCCTGGCATGGAATATGCAAACTCCAATTCAGCATAACTAACTGTTACTAGAGGTATTTTGATCCATGAGCGATGCAACCTGGCAGATTTTTCAACTCGGCGACCTGCTCGGCAAGGTCGAGCGTTCGGGCGTGAGCCTCAAGGAATTCCTGCGCACGCCCTCGCTGTCCTGCTCGATCTATCATCTGCCGGTCGGCTCCAGGGACATGTCGAGCGCGCACGAGGAAGACGAACTCTATCTGGTCCTGGAGGGCAAGGCCCATCTGCGCATCGACGACAGCGAGCATCATGTCGAGCGCGGGACGCTGATGTACGTCCAGGCCGCCTGCGATCACGCCTTCTTCGACATCCAGGAAGACCTGACCGTGCTCGCCTTCTTCGGCGCGCCGGTGTCGATGCCGGCACACGGCCGACGCCATCGGCACGGCGCTTGACCGACGTGGATCGACCGGCCTCCCAAGTGCGCCGGTCGCGAGCGCCGCGCCATCAAAACTGCCGTACCTTGATATTGAGCGTCTGGATGCGATAGGCGATCTGGCGCGGGGTCATGTTGAGCAGACGCGCCGCTTTGGCCTGAACCCAGCCGGCTTCTTCCAGCGCGGCGATGACACGCTCACGCTCGTCGAGATCCGGGTCGTTGAAATCAATCGCGCTGCTCGGCGCGCTCATCGCGGCCGTCGAGCGCGCCGGTTCGGACGCACTGGCGGCCAGGTCGATGCCGGTGAGCTGGATGACATCGCGGTCGATGAGACCGTTCTCGCTCATCACCGCCGCGCGCTCCATGCAGTTCTCCAGCTCGCGTACATTGCCCGGCCAGTCGTAGCGCATCAGCGCCCGGAGTGCGCTGTCGGTGATCTGAATCTCGCGCCCCTGCATCCGCGCCACCTTGGTGACCAGAAAGCGCGCCAGATCCGGGATGTCCTCCATGCGCTCGCGCAAGGCGGGCATGCGAATCGGCATGACATTGAGCCGGTAGTAGAGATCCTCGCGAAACTCCCCGGCACGCACTTCGGATTCCAGATCACGGTTGGTGGCGGCGATCACCCGCACATCGACCTTGAGCGTGCGCCCGCCGCCGACGCGCTCGAACTCACCCTCCTGCAACACCCGCAACAGCTTGGCCTGAAACGCGGGTGTGATCTCGCCGATCTCATCGAGAAAGAGCGTGCCGCCGTCGGCCTGCTCGAAACGGCCCTTGCGCTGCGCGACCGCGCCGGTGAAGGCGCCCTTCTCATGCCCGAACAGCTCGGATTCGAGCAGATTGTCGGGCAACGCGGCACAGTTGAGCTTGACGAAGGGCGCGCGGGCGCGCGGCGAGTTGTAGTGGATGGCGTTGGCGATCAGTTCCTTGCCGGTACCTGACTCGCCACGGATGAGCACCGTGGTGTTCCATTTGGCGACCTGGCGCACCTGCTCGAACACCAGCCGCATGGCATCGGCGCGGCCGATGATGCTATCGAAACCATGCGTACCGCGCACCTCGCGCCGCAGCTTGTCGCGCTCCTCACGCAACGCCTGCTGCTCGGCCTCGACCGTGCGCGCCAGTCGCACCGCCTGACCGATGAGGTTGGCGACCATCTCCAGAAAACGCGCGCGGTCGTCGAGCAGTTCGGCACCCACCGGCGGTTGGGCCACGAACACGCCAATCGCCTGCTCATCGCTACGGATGGGCACGCCGATGAAGGGCCGGTCCGGATCATAGAGATTGAGCCGGTCGAGAAAACGCGGCTCATCGCCCAGACGCGGCAGCACCCAGGGCGCGTTGGCGGTGAGGATATGGCCGATGACACCCTCGCCGGGACGGTAGCTGACGGCCTCGAAGGGTTCGGCGTCCTGGCCGTGGAGGGCGCTGATCAGAAGTTCGCCACGCTCCTCGTCGAGCAGCGACACCAGACCATGACGCAGACTCGCGCACTCGTGCAGCACGCCGAGCACCTCGCGTAGGGTCTGACGCAGGTCGAGCGAACGGCTCAGCACGCGGCTGACCTCGAACAGCGCCGCGAGTTGTGATTCGAGCAGGGCAAGCCGGCTCGTCTCCCCGAATTCGCCAGGGACGGTTGGATTGAAGCTCATGGATCGATCAGTCAAGGTTCAGTCGTCCGCAAAGACAGCATTCAGGGACAGTCGCATCAGACAGCCGCCGGTGAAATCGGGATCGACCTCGATCGATCCGCCGTGGGCATTGACGATCTCCTGAGACAGAGCAAGTCCCATGCCGGACCGACCGCGCCGGTCGCGCCAGCCGATGTGGAACGGCTCAAAGACACGATAGCGATCCTCGGACGCGATGCCACGGCCGTTGTCCTGGATCTCGACTTCCACGCCCCGGTCGAGCGGGCGCGTGGTCAGAACCAGCTCACGGTTGGCGCGCCCGGACTCGCGCAGTGCCTGGATGGCATTGTCGATCAAGTGCTTGAACATGGCGCGCAACTGATTCTTGTGGCCGTTCAGCTCAGGCAGCAGGGTCGCCGGACGCCAGTCGACAACGATGCCATCCGCCAGCAGGCGCTGGGTCTCCAGTTCGAGCACCTGACGCAGCAGCTTGTTGACATTCACCCGCACTCCGGCCTCGCGCGTTTCCTCGGGCAGCGCGGCGGTCAGGGTGGCGAGCGCCTTGATCCCGGACTCATTGATCTGGTCGAGCAGGGTCGCCAGGATCTCGGGATGGCCGACACCGTCGCGCAACATGCCGCTGGCGGCCTGGATAACGTTGAGCGGCACCTGGATCTGATAGACGGCGGCAGCCAGCGCCTCGCGCATGCCGTGCATGAGCTGTTGCTCGGCCAGACGCGCGCGCAGGTTCTCCAGATGGGCGCGCTCGATTTCGCGGCGGCGGCTGGTGATGTCGTTGGCCAGCAGCAGCAGACGGCGCTCGCCGGGCATGGATTCGCCGAAATAGCTGCGGGCGCTGGCGTCGGACTCGTCGACCGGGTTGAGCGAACAGGCGAACCAGCGCGTGCTTGATTGGCCACGGATGTCGAGACTGACCTCGATGTTCTTGAAGGCGCGCCCCTGCTCCAGGCAGGCAACGAAGGGATCGAGTCCGAGCTGTTCGCCGAGCGCGGCGCGCAAGACCTCAGCCGGCTCGCGCCCCTGAAGCTCGCCGAGCAGACGCTTGTATTCCTGATTGTCCAGAATCACCCGGCCGGCGCTGTCGAGCAGGGCCACGATCACGGGCGCGGCATCGAGTACGGTCTCCAGGCGTGCCTTCTGTTGGTGCAAAGCGCCTTCCAGCGCGTGCACCTTTGTCACATCGCGGTGCATGCCGAGGAAGTATTTGAGCTCACCGTCACGGTCGATGACCGGTGTAATGATCAGCTCGGCCAGATAGTCCCCGCCCCACTTGGTGCGATTGACCAGGGTACCGCTCCAGGTCTGACGCGCCTGGATGGTGCGCCAGAGCTGTTGGTAGATGTTCGTAGGCGTGGCGTTGTTGGAGAGGAGCGACTCGTTATGACCCAGCACCTCGTCGCGCGTGTAGCCGGTCAGTTCCTCGAAGGCGCGGTTGGCGTAGAGGATGATCGCCTGCGCATCGGTGATCGAGATGGCGATCGGCGACTGCTCGACGGCCTCGAAGAACAGCAGCGGCGGCAGCGGATCGGCGCTGTTGCCGCCCATGCGCGCCAGGGCTTCCACCACCTCGGGCGGGGTGCCGTCGGGCGGCGAGGCGATGAACTCGCCGAGCGTGTTGAGGATCTCGGTCGATGGGATGGATTCCGGGGCGGATCGGGCCGGCACGGGTAGCTCCTGAGTGGACGGCGGATGACGGTTCACTGTAACGCATTTAGCAAAAAAGATACCAGATGGAGCGACAGGTATGGCGAGGTCTGCCTGTTTGGGCGCTCACTTGTTCAACACACCATGCCCAGGGGCAAGCCATAGACAAACTCCCGTAGAGACATGGGGCTTGTACGTTTTCTAACAATTCAAAGAGTACGCGACAAACCTGGCCGTCGCTAGCGCCACAGCCGCTATCGTTGCGGCCATCTTGCCGCCCGACCAGTCGCCGCGATGTCGTCTATCCAACGAGCCGCATCAACCAAATAAAGCAAATTTAATCAATCACCTAAAAAGAACTGCCAGGCGTCCTGTCGCACCAGCACAAGACCGCACGAACATCGGTTCCCGAACACTGATCGCGCGTCATTGAAGCTGGCACCTCCTTTGCATAAAACACTGTCATCAATGACACGCAGGGGTTTTGGTGCGATGGGCGAATATCTCATGCTGATCCTGGCCACCGCGTTGGTGAACAACGTGGTGCTGGTCAAGTTTCTCGGACTCTGCCCCTTCATGGGGGTGTCGGGCAAGCTCGACTCGGCGCTCGGCATGGGGCTGGCGACCACCTTCGTGCTGACCCTGGCGGCGGTGGCCGGCTGGGTGCTGGAGCACTATCTGCTCGAACCGCTCGGACTCGGCTTTCTGCGCATCCTCACCTTCATTCTGGTCATCGCGGCCGTGGTGCAGTTCACCGAGCTGGCGATGCGCAAGATCTCGCCGACGCTCTATCAGGTGCTGGGTCTCTATCTGCCGCTGATCACCACCAACTGCGCGGTGCTGGGCGTGGCACTGCTGAATGTGCAGGAGGAGCACGGCTTCCTCGAAAGCGCGCTCTATGGGTTGGGATCGGCACTCGGTTTCACCCTGGTCATGGTCATCTTCGCCGGGATGCGCGAGCGTCTGGCCCTGGCACAGGTGCCGCGCGCCTTCGCCGGTGCGCCCATCGCCTTCGTCGCCGCCGGGCTGCTGTCGCTCGCCTTCATGGGCTTTGCCGGACTGGCTTAGGAGTCAAAACATCATGTTCGCCGCCATCGTCAGTCTCAGCGTACTCGGTCTCGCCCTCGGCGGTCTGCTCGGACTCGCCGCGCGCTATTTCAGGGTCGAGGGCAATCCACTGACCGAACAGGTCACCGCCCTGCTGCCCGGCTCGCAATGCGGCCAATGCGGCTATCCAGGCTGCGCTCCAGCCGCCGAGGCCATCGCCTCCGGCAGCGCGCCTGTGACCCTCTGCCCGCCCGGCGGACGCGCACTGGCCGAGGAGCTGGCCGGCCTGCTCGGTGTCAGCGTCGATCTCTCGGGCGTCGCTGACAAACCGCCGCTGATCGCGCATGTCAACGAGGGTCTGTGCGTCGGTTGCACCAAATGCTTCAAGCGCTGCCCGACCGACGCCATCATGGGGGCTAATAACATGATCCACACGGTCTTCGCCGACGCCTGCATCGGCTGTGAACTCTGCGCCGAGGTCTGTCCGACCGAGGGTATCGAGATGCGCCCACTGGCGCCGAGCCTCCAGAACTGGTACTGGCCCAAGCCACAGGACGCGCTTCAATGAAACTCTTCAAGATTCGCGGCGGTGTCCATCCTGATGACCGCAAACGCCTGGCCTCGGAGCAACCGATCGAGACGCTGCCGCTGCCGGATCTGCTGCACATCCCGCTGCAACAGCACATCGGCGCGCCCGCCAGCCCGGCGGTGCGGCGCGGTCAGCGCGTAGCCAAGGGCGATCTGCTGGCCCAGGGTCAGGGGATGATCTCAGCGCCGGTGCATGCCCCGACCTCGGGGCGCATCATGGGCGTGGGCCAGTATCCAGCCCATCATGCCTCGGGACTCTCGGTACCGACGATCACGCTTCAGCCCGATGGCGAAGATCGCTGGAGCGACGCAATCCAGGGCGTTGATGACCCCTTCGCGCTCGAACCCGAAGCCATCGCCGCGCGCGTGGCCGCGGCCGGCATCGTCGGACTGGGTGGCGCGACCTTTCCCTCCGCCGTCAAGCTCGATCTGCGCAAGCGCTACACGATCCAAACGCTCGTTATCAATGGGGCCGAATGCGAACCCTACCTGACCTGTGACGACCGCCTGATGCGCGAGCACTCCGAAGCCGTGATCGACGGCATTCGGATCATGGCCCAGGCGCTCGGTGTGACTCAGATCGTCATCGGTATCGAGGACAACAAGCCCCAAGCGCAGGCCGCGATGGCGGTCGCCGCTTCGATCGACCCCAACATTCGGATCGCGCGGCTGCCGACCCGCTACCCGATGGGGTCGGAGAAACATCTGGTCCAGACCCTGACCGGACGCGAGACTCCGGCGCGCGGTCTGACCGCCGATATCGGCGTGGTAGTGCACAACCCGGCGACCGCCTTTGCCGTGCACGAGGCGCTGCGCTTCGGCTATCCGCTGGTGGCGCGCGTGGTCACGGTCAGCGGTAGCGCCATCAGCCGTCCGGCCAATGTGCGCGTGCCGCTTGGCACCAGGGTTCAGGATCTGATCGCGCATTGCGGCGGCTTCAAGGAGGAGCCGACGCGCCTGATCAGCGGCGGCCCGATGATGGGCCAGCCGCTGCCGAGCACGCGCGTGCCCATGGTCAAGGGCAGCAATGGCGTGCTGGCACTCACGGCCGCCGAGACCGGCCAGAGCGACGTCCGTCCCTGTATCCGCTGCGCCACCTGTGTCCAGGCCTGCCCCTGTGGCCTGGTGCCGCTGGAGATGGTCGCGCACATCCACGCTGGCGATCTGGAGGGCGCGGTCAAGCGCGGTCTGATGGACTGCATCGGCTGTGGCTCCTGTGCCTATGTCTGTCCGGGTCATATCCCGCTGGTGCAATTCCTCAACCATGCCAAGGGCGAGATGGCCGCGCGCGGTCGCTCCAAACAGAAGCAGATGGAAACCAAGCGCCTGGCCGAGCAGCGCACCGCACGCATGGAGGCGATCAAGCGCGCCAAGCGCGAGCAGATGGAGCAACGCAAACGCGAGATGGCGGCGCGTAAAAAAGCTGAAGCCGAGGCCGCACAACAGGCCGCTGCCGCTACGACCGAACCTGTCGCCTCCGAGACGGAGTCCTGACCATGCGAATCGAGACCCCCGCCGCTCAGTGCGGCCCCTTTGCTCACGACCTGGTCAGCATTCCACGCACCATGGGTCTGGTGATCCTGGCACTGGTTCCGGCCACGCTGTTTGGACTCGTGCAGTTCGGCTGGCCGGCGATCTGGCTGTTTCTCGCGACCCTCGCCGGTGCGCTGCTGGCCGAGATCCTGAGTCTGTGGCTAGCCGGTAAGCCGATCAGGCCCGATCTGAGCGATGGCACGGCGCTCCTGACCGGCTGGCTGCTGGCCATGACCCTGCCGCCCTGGGCGCCCTGGTGGATCGGCGTGATCGGCGGGTTGCTGGCGATCGTGGTCGCCAAGCAGGTGTTCGGCGGCGTGGGTCAGAATCTGTTCAACCCGGCGATGGTCGCGCGCGTGGCGCTGTTGATCGCCTTCCCAGCGGAGATGACGCGCTTCGTCGCGCCGACGCCGCTGTTCTCGGCTGAGGCGCCGGGACTGGTCGAGAGCCTGGGGATCACCTTCGGCGGTCAGGGGTTCGACGCCTTCACAGGGGCCACAGTGCTCGGTCAGGTGCGTACCGAGCTGGGTCAGGGCGAAATGCTCGCGAACATCCTGCCCGATCTGTATGCACCATTCTCGGGGGCGGTCGGCACAGTCGCCGGCAGTCTGGGCGAAACCTCGGCGCTGCTGCTCCTGCTCGGCGGCGTGTTCCTGCTCTACAAGCGCGTCATCACCTGGCATATCCCGGTGTCGCTGCTCGGCACCATCGCGGTCCTGGCTACGCTCATGCACCTGATCGACCCCGCGCACTATGCCGGTGCGCTCTATCATCTGGTCTCGGGCGCGACCCTGCTCGGCGCCTTCTTTATCGCCACGGATCCGGTGACTTCGCCGGTGTCGGCGCGCGGTCAGCTTCTGTTCGGCGCAGGCTGTGGACTGCTGATCTATGTCATCCGCACCTGGGCCGGCTATCCCGAGGGCGTGGCCTTCGCGGTGCTCTTGATGAATGCCTGTGCGCCGCTGATCGACCATTACGTCAAGCCGCGCGTCTACGGGCGCGACCGGCGCGGTCAGCCACTGGAATATCCCAATGACGCGGAGACCTCGCGATGAGCCTGCTTGCCGTGCTGAACCAACGCCAGAGCGTCGGCTATCAGGCCACGCTGCTGGGCGGATTCACCCTGCTGGCCGCCGCACTGCTGGTGATCGGCGATCTGAGCACGCGCGACACCATCGCCCTGCGCAAGGCCGAGGATCTCAAGGCGTCGCTCAGTCAGGTGCTGCCGCCCGCGCTGCATGACAACGATCTGCTGGTCGATCCGCTGACTCTGCCCGGTGCCGATGGCGAACCGGTGCTGGTCTATCGCGCCCTGCGCGGACTGGAGGTCACAGGCGTCGCCTATCGGATGAGCGGCCCCGGCTACTCTGGCACCATCGAATTGATCCTGGGTGTCGACCCGCAGGGACGGGTGCTGGGCGCGCGTGTCCTGTCGCACAGCGAAACGCCTGGACTCGGCGACAAAATCGAGATCGCCAAGGATGACTGGATTCTCGCCTTCGACGGGCGGTCGCTTGGCAACCCGCCGCCCGAGCGCTGGGCGGTCAAGAAGGACGGCGGCGACTTCGACCAGTTCAGCGGGGCCACCATCACGCCGCGCGCCGTGGTTGGCGTGCTGCGGCGCGGACTGGAATTCTTCCAGCGCCATCAGGTCGCCCTGACCGCGCCCGCCACTGTGTCAGTCGCCTCCGATCCAGTCAGGAGTCCGGAATGAGCCGCGAACCCAATACCGCTAACAAGACCGCCTGGGGCCGCCTCACCGTCGACGGTCTCTGGAGCAACAATGTCGTGCTGGCCCAATCGCTGGCCCTCTGCCCGCTGCTCGCGGTCACCGGCACGGCCACCAATGGACTCGGCATGGGATTGGCGACGACCGCCGTCATGATCGCCTCGGGAATCCTGATCGCGCTCATTCGCGGCTGGGTGACGCCGGAGGTGCGCATTCCCATCTTCGTGCTGGTCATCGCCGTGCTGGTGACGTTGGTCGATCTCGGCATGAACGCCTGGCTGCACGATCTGCACAAGATGCTGGGACTCTTCATCCCGCTGATCGTCACCAACTGCGCCATCCTGGGCCGGGCCGAATCCTTCGCCTCACGCAACAGCGTCCTGCCGGCGGCTTTCGACGGACTCATGATGGGGATTGGTTTCACCCTGGTGCTGATGCTGCTCGGCGCGGTGCGCGAAATCATCGGCTCCGGCACCCTATTCGCCAATGCCAGCCTGCTCCTTGGCGAGGGCATGTCCTTTCTGGAAGTCACGCTGATCCCGGACTATCGCGGCTTCCTGCTCGCGATCCTGCCACCGGGCGGTTTCATCGCGCTCGGTTTCATTCTGGCCGGCAAACGCCTGATCGACACGCGGCTCGCCGCCGCGCGCCAGCGTCGAGACGCGACGGCTGGAACGAACGCGCTGGCCTGATCATCACAGAGGACTCGAACCATGCTCGTCGGTGTCGCCTACGCGGACAAATTCAAACAGACCTGGCTCAAGCTCGACGTGCCTGAGGGCAGCACCGTGCGCGAGGCCATCGAGCGCTCGGGCCTGCTCGAACGCTTCCCTGAGATCGACCTCAACGTCAACAAGGTCGGCATCTTCAGCAAACTCAGCCGACTCGACACCAGGCTCAACGATGGCGACCGCGTCGAAATCTACCGCCCCATCACCGTCGACCCCGAAACCGTCGAGCGGCGCGACCGTCAGGACACGAACGACGAGGACTGAGCGCGCACCATTGCAGGAGCATTCGCCATCGGGCCATCACTGGATTTAAGATGACGCCTCGGAGCGGTCGCATCGCGTTCTGATGCCGACCGTCACATATTCATGACCGAGGATGGAGCAATGCCCGAGAGCTTGAATCTGGTTCAAAAGAGACGTTCACACCTACAGAACGTCGTGGGTGATCTCGGCGCGCAAGTAGTCGCAGCACTGCACCAATCGGTTGAGTGTCTGAAGACCCAGGACAAGGCGCTGGCCGCCAGCATCATCGCCGGCGATCAGCGCATCAACCAGCAACGCCGTCTGCTGGAACAGGAATGCCTGGTGACCCTGGCCGCCTACAAACCCGCCGGCGAGGATTTGCGCGCGGTCGGCGCCTGCATGGAGCTGGCCTCGGAGCTGGAACGCATCGGCGACTACGCGGCCGATGTCGCCCGCATCATCGAGCGAGATGTCCAGGACACACTGCCCGCCGAGCCGGTCGCGGCCATCGTCGAGCTGGCCGAGGACGCGATCGACATGCTCGAACAGACCCTGGCCGCTTTCATCGCTAACGGCAGCGAAGCAACACTGCGCGAAGCCGTCGCCAAGGAATCGCAGGTCGACCGCGAGGAAGACGCCTTCATCGCCCAGGTGCTGGAGCGCATGCGCGCCGACGCGGCCTTTGCCGCCACCGGCACCTATCTGCTGTGGATCGTGCACAACTACGAGCGCGTGGCCGATCGCGCGACTAACGTCGCCGAGCGCGCCATCTATGTCGCCTCGGGGCACACCCCCGACCTGGACTGATCCTCGACCGATCCCACTGGTCTGAGTCCGTTTTCTCGCGGAGCAACCGATGAAATATGTCGAGGTCATAGTCGGCGCTGGCAGTGCTGAGACCGTGCGCGCAGCCGCCGAGCGCGTGAAGGCGCTCGATGTGCGTCTGGGGCCGGTGGGGCCGGATGGACTCCAGGCCATCCGCCTGCTGGTGAGTGACAATCAGGTCCAGCGACTGCTGGATCTGCTCCAGGGTCTACTGGGCGCTCAGCCATCGGCCCGCATCCTGGTGCTCGCGGTCGAGGCGAGCATCCCGCCGCCCGACGAAGAGGCGCGCAAACAGGAAGACTCGGCCACGGCGGCACGCGAGGCGCTCTACGAGGGCATGGACAAAAACTCGCGGCTCGGTCCCAACTATCTGGTGCTGGTCATGCTCTCGACCGTGGTGGCCGCGATCGGTCTGATCGAGGACAACGTAGCGGTGGTGATCGGCGCCATGGTGATCGCCCCGCTGCTGGGGCCGAATCTGGCGCTCAGTCTCGGCACAGCCCTGGGCGACGTGCCCCTGATGCGCCGCTCGATCAAGACAGTGCTGGTTGGCATCCTGCTCGCAGTCCTGCTCACGACGCTCCTCGGCTGGCTGTGGCCGACCGAGCTGAACAGTCGCGAGGTGATGTCGCGCACCGAGGCCGGGCTCGACTCTGTGGTACTGGCGCTGGCCTCGGGGGCGGCGGCGGCGCTTTCGGTGACCACCGGACTGTCGAGCGTACTGGTCGGCGTCATGGTCGCCGTCGCCCTGCTGCCGCCGGCGGCGACCGTGGGTCTGATGCTGGGTCAGGGCGAGCCTGGACTGGCACTCGGCGCCGCCCTGCTGCTGGCCATCAATGTCGTGAGCGTCAATCTGGCCAGCAAGGTCGTCTTCTTCGTCAAGGGCGTCCGTCCGCGCAAATGGCTGGAGAAGGAGAAGGCCAAGCGCGCCATGGTGACCTATGTACTGGTGTGGATCCTGACGCTGGGGGTGCTGACCCTGGTGGTGCTGGAGCGACAGTATCGCCTGCTGCCGGTCTAGGTGTGGGTGTGATCCTGATGCCTGACTCACCACTCGTCCTGGCGTTGCTGGCCCTGTGGCTGGCGCTGGGTTCTTCGGCGGTCTCGCTGCTGGCCGGGCGTGAACCACGTCTGCTGCGGCTGGTCGCCGTGCCGCTGCTCGGGCTGGCCGGCGTGACGGCGCTCGGCGCCGGTCTCTGGACACTGATCGCGGGGACGAGCGCCAGCGCCATTCTGCCGCTGGGGCTGCCCTGGCTGCCCTGGCATGTGCGGCTCGATCCGCTCGCCGGAGTCTTCCTCGTCCTCATTGGTCTCGTGACCGGCGCTGTCGGACTCTATGGCCGCGACTATGTGCGCGATTTCGAGGGCGGACGCGAGTCGCTGATTGCGCTCGGCGGTTTTAGCGGACTGTTCATGGCCGGGATGCTGCTGGTGGTACTGGCCGACGACGCCTTCGTGTTCATGGTCGCCTGGGAAGTCATGTCCCTGTCGTCCTATTTCCTGGTCGCCTTCCAGCACGAACAGGCCGCCAACCGGCGCGCCGCCTTTCTGTATCTGCTCATGGCGCATGTCGGGGGACTGGCGATCCTGCTCGGCTTCGGGGTGCTGGCGGCCTTCGGCGGCGGCTTCGATTTCGAGGCCATGCGCGCGGCGGAACTCACACCGCTGTGGGCGGGCGTCGCCTTCGCGCTGGCCTTCCTTGGCTTCGGCATGAAGGCCGGTCTCGCGCCGCTCCATGCCTGGCTGCCGGAAGCGCATCCGGTCGCGCCCTCGCACATCTCGGCGCTCATGTCCGGGGTCATGCTCAAGGTCGCGGTCTACGGCTTCATCCGCGTAGTGCTGGATCTCAACGGCGCGGTTCAGTGGTCCTGGGGCGTGGCGCTGATCGTGATCGGCGGTCTCTCGGCGCTGATCGGGGTGCTGTTCGCGCTGGTTCAGACCGATCTCAAGCGACTGCTGGCCTATTCGTCGGTCGAGAATCTGGGGATCATCTTCATTGCGCTTGGGCTGTCACTGCTGTTCCAGTCCACCGGACACCCCAATCTGGCGGCGCTGGCGCTGGTCGCGGCGCTCTATCACGCGCTGAACCATGCGCTGTTCAAGTCGCTGCTGTTCCTGGGCGCAGGGGCCATCCTGCACAGCACCCATGAGCGCGATCTGGATCAGATGGGGGGGTTACTGCGGCGCATGCCCTGGACCGGATCGTTCTTTCTGATCGGCTGTCTGTCGATCTCGGCCCTGCCGCCCTTCAACGGCTTCGTCTCGGAGTGGCTGATCTTTCAGTCGGCGTTGCAAGCCTGGACGCTGGAGAGCGGCGTGCTGCGCAGTCTGGTGCCGATCGCCTCGGCGGTGCTGGCGCTCACCGGGGCGCTGGTGGCGGCGACCTTCGTCAAGGTCTATGGCATCGCCTTCTTGGGACAGGCGCGCTCGCGTCATGTCCGCCGCGCCCGACCCTCGCCCAAGGGGATGTGGGCGGGTCAGGGACTGCTGGCCGGACTCTGCGTGCTGTTCGGCGTGCTGCCGACCCAGATCCTCGGTCTGCTCGATCCGGTGGCCGAACAACTGCTGGGCACAGGCGTGCCGCAGGCGGGCGCCAGCGGCTGGCTGTGGCTGACGCCGATCTCGTCGGAGACGGCGAGCTATAGCGCGCCCCTGACGATCCTGCTGCTGGCCCTGATCGCGGGTGCGGCCATCTGGTGGTTCAAGCGCGGTGCCTCCTGGCGGGTGCGGCGCTGCGATCCCTGGGATTGCGGGTTCGCCGCGCCCACGCCCCGGATGCAATACAGCGCCGCGTCCTTCGCTCAGCCGATCCGGCGCGTCTTTGCGCTGCTGTTCCTGGTCGACGAGGGGCCGGACCGGAGCGCCGATGGCGTCACGCGCTATCGGCTCAAAATCGCGGATCGTGCCTGGGGCTGGCTCTATCTGCCGGTGGCGCGCGCCGTCGATGCCTCGGCGCGGCGGGTCGTCCGCCTGCAATCGGGGAGCGTGCGTGTCTATCTCGGCTGGACACTGGCGACCCTGCTCGTCTTACTCTGGATCATCGCATGACCGTCTGGTTCATCGCTCTGCTGCAAGCCCTGCTCTGTGTGGCCTTGGCCCCGCTACTGATCGGCTGGGTGCGCCGGGTCAAGGCGCGTCTCCAGAACCGGCGCGGCGCGCCGCTGCTCCAGCCCTATGCTGATCTGCGCAAGCTAATGGTCAAGGAGACGCGCGTGGCGCACACCGCCTCGCCGCTGTTTCGGGTCGCGCCCTATATCGTCTTCGTCGCCACCTGGCTGGCGTGCGCGACCGTGCCGCTGATCGCGCTCGATCTGCCCACGGCGCGCATTGCCGATATCATCGTGCTGGTGGGGCTGCTGGCGCTGGGGCGCTTCTTCCTCGCCCTGGCCGGGAT
This sequence comes from Allochromatium palmeri, assembly GCF_009720725.1. GTDB lineage: Bacteria > Pseudomonadota > Gammaproteobacteria > Chromatiales > Chromatiaceae > Thermochromatium > Thermochromatium palmeri. The sequence continues at coordinate 181,950 of NZ_WNKT01000001.1, read as the reverse complement.
GGACGTCGGCACGGCCTTCGGCGGCCTGGGCGCCTCGCGCGAGATGCTGATCTCGTCACTGGCCGAGCCGGCGATGCTGATGGCCGTTTTTACGCTCGCGATGACCGCGCACAGCACCAGTCTGGTTGGAGTGATGGAGCATCATCTGACCGATGGTTTTCTACTGCGTCCGTCCTATCTGTTCGCTTTCGGTGCGCTGGTGCTGGTGGCGCTGGCCGAGTGCGGACGGATCCCGGTCGATAACCCGACGACGCACCTGGAGCTGACCATGGTCCACGAGGCCATGCTGCTCGAATACACCGGACGCCATCTGGCGCTCATGGAATGGGCGGCCTGGATCAAGCTGCTGCTCTATGGCGTGCTGATCGTCAATGTCTTCCTGCCCTGGGGCATCGCGACGGCGTTCACACCAGCGGCGTTGGCGCTGGGGCTGATCGCCGTGGTCATCAAGCTGGCGCTGTTGGGCGCGGCACTCGCACTCGGGGAGACGCTGATGGCCAAGATGCGACTGTTCCGTGTGCCGGGATTTCTGAATCTGGCCCTGCTGCTGGGTCTGCTGGGACTCCTCAGCCATGTGATCCTGGAGGTTGGGGCATGAGTTTGGCTGTGTTGCCGCTGCTGCAACAGTTCGTCGTGCTGCTGGCGGCGCTGGCATTGTTTCTGTCGTTCGTGCTGCTGGCGCAGACGCGACTGGTCGCGGCGATCCATGTTTTTGCCTGGCAAGGGGCGCTGGTGGCAGCGGTGACCTTCACGGTGGCCCTGAGCGGACACGCCGGGCATCTCTATTTTTCGGCGCTCCTGACCCTGATCCTCAAGGCGCTGCTGATTCCCTGGATGCTGCACCGTCTGGTGCGCCGTCTGGGGCTGGAGCGTCACACCGAGCGTCTGCGACATCCGGCGCTGGTGGTCATGGCCGGCGTGGCGCTGGTGATCTTCAGCTACTGGCTGGTGCTGCCCATGGTCGAGCAGGGACTGGCGTTCACCCGCAACATCATCGCCGTGAGTCTGGCGCTGGTGCTGATCGGACTGCTGATGATGGTCTTCCGCCAGCAGGCGGTGGCGCAGGTACTGGGCTTTATGTCGATGGAGAACGGACTGTTTCTGGCCGCTGTCTCGGCGACGGCCGGGATGCCGCTGGTGGTCGAGCTGGGCGTGGCCTTCGATCTGCTGGTGGCGATGGTGCTGTTTGGCGTCTTCTTCTTCCAGATCCGCGACAGCATCGATTCGCTCAATGTCGACCGGCTCAATCGGTTAACGGAAGTGGAGTCGCTGGACAGCGCGCCACATCACTCGGCGGATGGCTGGTCCTGACATGACCCCGTTACTACTGACCTTGCTGACGCCCCTGATCGGCGGACTCGCACTCTTTCTGGTGCGCGCGCTCGGGCCGGCGGGCTGGCTCAATCTGGGAGTCTCGGGTCTGACCCTGCTCAGTTCGCTGTGGCTGGCCTGGACGGTTGCGCAGGTCGACATCGTCACAGGTCCGGGCTTTCGGGTCGATGCCTTCAACGTCTATCTGATCGTGCTCACCGCCTTCGTGGGGCTGACCACGGCCATTTTCTCGCGCCCCTACATGCAGCATGTGCAGGCGAGCGGGCGCATCAGTGTGTTCAACCTGCGTCTGTATCACGCGCTCTATCAGGCGTTCATGCTCACCATGCTGGTGGCGCTGACCACCGACAATCTCGGCGTGCTCTGGGTGGCGGTCGAGGGCGCGACGCTCGCGACCGTGCTGCTGGTCTCGCTCTATCGCACCCCGGAGGCGGTCGAGGCCGCCTGGAAGTATTTCATCCTCTGCGGTGTCGGCATCGCGCTGGCTCTGTTCGGCACGGTGCTGACCTATTTCGCGGCGCAACTGGTGCTTGTCGACACCGAGTCCGGTCTGACCTGGAGTGTGCTGCACGCCCACGCTGCCGCGCTCGACCCGACGGTGATGCGCATCGCCTTCGTGTTCCTGCTAGTCGGCTATGGCACCAAGGTCGGTCTGGTACCCATGCACCAATGGCTGCCGGACGCCCATTCCGAGGGACCGACGCCGATGTCGGCGGTGCTCTCCGGGCTGCTGCTCAATGTCGCGCTCTATGCGGTGGTGCGGCTCAAGATGCTGGTCGATGGCTCGCTGGCGGCGACCGAGACGCCGCATCTGGCCGGGGCGCTGCTGATGGGCTTCGGGCTGGTGTCCTTCATGGTGGCGGCGCTGTTCCTACACCGTCAGCGCGACATCAAACGCCTGTTCAGCTATTCGTCGATTGAGCACATGGGGCTGATGACCTTCGCCTTCGGACTCGGCGGGCCGCTGGCGACCTTCGGCGCCCTGCTGCACATGCTGGTGCATTCGCTCACCAAGTCGGCGATCTTCGTCACGGTTGGTCATGCGACCCATCTGGCCGGCACCCAGTCGATCGAGCGCATTCGCGGACTGATCCGTACCCAGCCGGCGATCGGCTGGTCGCTGTTGTTTGGCGTGGTCGCCATCGCCGGCTTTCCGCCGTTCGGGGTCTTTACGAGCGAGTTTCTGCTGCTGACCGCGACCATGCAGACGCATCCCTGGTTCACCCTGGTGCTCCTGAGCGGACTGGCGATTGCCTTCGCCGGACTGTTCCGACATCTGCAGCCGATGGTTTATGGCAGCGCACCCGAGGGACAGGGGCCGGTCTCGGCCAATCTGCTGCCGGTGTTCGTGCATCTGGGCCTGGTGCTGTGGCTGGGATTGTCCATTCCCGGTTTTCTCGCTGAATGGCTGGATCGGGCCACAGTCCTGATCACGGGCGGGGGACTGCTATGAGCCGCTGCGACTGGCTGCCCGACTTGCTGAGCCGCCTCGGTGAATCCGGCGCGAACATCCGTGACGACGAAACACTCGCTCCCGCACAGCGCCTGATCCTCGATCCCGAGGCGTGGGAACCAGCCGCGCGGATCGCCGCTGAGCTGGGTGCGCGTCACGCCGGCGTCTGGGCCGATCCGCTCGACACGTCAGCCGATCTGGCACGCCACGGCACCGAACCGCGTCTGCGCGTGATGGCCTGCCTGGAGCGCGACGGCGACTATCTGATCCTGGAAACCGAAGTTCCGTTGAGCCGGCCGCATCTGGCCTCACAGGCGCCGCATTTCCCCGGAATCAGCCGACTGGAGCGCCACGCGCATGACCTGACCGGACTCATCTGGACCGATCAGCCCGACGGACGCCGCTGGACGCGCCATCAGGCCTGGCCCGAGGATCGTTTTCCGCTGCGCGCCGATTTTCCCGCGAGCGGCGAGGATACGCGCCGCGCCCCGGCCGATGCCGAGTATCCCTTCGAGCCAGCGCTCGGCGGTGGAACCCACGAGATCCCGGTCGGCCCGGTCCATGCGGGCATCATCGAACCAGGACACTTCCGCTTTCAGGCCATGGGCGAGGACGTGCGGCGGCTGGAAGAGCGGCTCGGCTATGTCCATCGCGGCATCGAAAAACTCGCTGTCGGACGCGATCCGGCTGGACTGGTGCGGCTCGCCGGACGGGTCTCGGGCGACTCGACGGTCGCCCATGCCTGGGCGGCCTGTCAGGCCATGGAACGCGCCGGTGGCTGTGAGGTGCCGCCCCGCGCCCTGGTCCTGCGCGCGCTCCTGGCCGAACGCGAGCGCATCGCCAATCATCTCGGCGACATCGGCGCCATCTGCAACGATGTCGGGTTCGCCTTCGCCCATGTCCAGTGCGCACGCCTGCGCGAGCAGTGGCAGCGACGCTCGCGCGAGCTGTTCGGACATCGACTGCTGATGGATGCGATCGTCCCCGGCGGGGTCGCCCAGGATCTCTCGGCGGCCGGTTTTCAGACGCTGCGTCAGGACCATGCCGCGTTCCACCAAGCCATCGAACCCATCTTCGACATCGTCGAGGATCTGCCCTCGCTCGACGACCGGCTGCTCACGACCGGCCTTCTGTCTGAAGCCGATGCGCGCGAACTCGGCTGCACCGGCTATGTCGGCAAGGCCAGCGGTCTGGCGTTCGATGTCCGCCATGACAGCCCCTACCCGCCCTATGAGCGGCTGCGGGTCGAGGTTCCGGTTCAGACCGAAGGCGATGTAGCCGCGCGAGTGCGGGTACGGCTCGGTGAGGTGCGCGGCAGTCTGTGGATGCTGGATCGCCTGCTCGACGACCTGCCGGCGGGTGAGATCGCGACACCGCTCCCGCCGCCCGAAGCCGGCGCCATGGGACTGGGGTTGATCGACGGCTGGCGCGGCGAGATCCTGAGCTTCGTGCGTTTCGACGACACCGGACACATCGCCCGCTACTTCCCGCGCGACCCGAGCTGGTTCACCTGGCCGGCGCTCGAACGGCTGATCCTGGGCAACATCGTCCCCGATTTCCCGGTCTGCAACAAATCGGTCAACGGCTCCTACGCCGGCCATGACCTCTAATCCCGAAGACCACTCCGACCACCGAATAGAGCCAAGGTCCAGAGGATTTCCATCATGCATACCTATAACGAAGATATCTTAGCCTGGTCGATGGAGCAGGCTCAATTGATCCGCGCTGGTCGCTTCGACTTGGTGGATATAGAGCATGTCGCCGAGGAGATCGAGGACGTGGGCAAGAGCGAACAGCGCGAACTGACGAGCCGAATGAGCGTACTCCTGGCCCATTTGCTGAAATGGCAGTATCAACCCGAGCGACGCGGAGCCAGTTGGGAGCGAACGATCCGGGCGCAGCGCAAGGAAATCGCCTATCACCTGGATGATACCCCCAGCCTGAAGCCCAAACTCCTGGAGCCACGCTGGCTGGATATGGTCTGGTCAAAGGCACTCGCACAGGCCACCACCGAAACAGGACTGGACTGCTTTCCGGAGACTTGTCCCTGGCTCATGGATGATGAAATCCTGAATGCATGCTGGTTTCCCGAAACCTGACACTGGCTCGCCGCTGGTCTTTTTCCAAGACGTTCGGACCTAAACCAGGTCCGGGATCAATTGGCCACTGACACCAGACTCAGGCGAGCACGCGGTTACGTCCCTCCGACTTGGCCCAATAGAGTGCCTGGTCGGCGCGCTCAACCATCGCGTCCTGAAGTTGCTCTTGGAACTGCTCGTCGAGCTTGACCCGGTTGCTGATCTGCGTCAGGCCGTCGGTGGATGAAGGCCGTTCGAGCTGCCGGTTCTTCTCTTCCAGTTCGCGCGTGCGCTCGCTGACTTTCTGCTCCAAGCATGCATTGGCGTCTTTTAGCTCCTGATGCGTGGCGCGGATCGTCTCGATCATCAGATTGAAGGTTCGGATCAAAATGCCGAATTCATCCTGACGTTGCGCGGAGGTGTCGCAGGACTGGATGAAATGCCAATAGCCCTTGGCGATATCATCGGCGTGACGTGTCAACTGCCTCAGCGGCCGGATGATCGTGACGAGGGTGATCAGTGAGATCGCCAGCAGCGCCTGGAGATCCTGGACCAGACGCTGTTCGGCCTGCTCGATCTCGGCGCGAGAGGTCTCGCATAGAGATCGATGATGGTTCCACCCCGGTACGAATCGATCCATTCCAGCGCATTGCAGGTCAGGCCCTCGTAGGCGCTGCCCTGCCAGACGAAGCCTGCGAGCTGAGGATCGGCTTCGCGCTCCAGAATGACGCGCGCGATCCGCTCCAAATCGGCCCAGGTCTCGGGCGGCGCGAAGCCATGCTTGTCGAGCAGATCCTTGCGGTAATAGAGCAACATCAGGGCACCGAGTCTCACTGAGACCATCAGTCCCCATCGCCCTCGTGATCGGACGGGGACGGATCCGGCGGGTCGAGAGACTCGATATTGAGCAGATGCACCCGCCGGCTGTCGGCGCGCATCACGGTGAAACGGAAGCGCCCGAGCTCCACCGACTCGCCGCGCTTGGGCAGATGCCCGAAGGCATTGACCACCAGCCCGCCGATGGTGTCGAACTCCTCGTCCGAGAAGTCGCTGCCGAAGTATTCGTTGAAATCCTCGATCGGGGTGCGCGCCTTGGCGCTGAAATCGTTCTCGCCGCGACGGAAGATTCCAGACCCCTCGTCATAGTCGTGCTCGTCTTCGATCTCGCCAACGATCTGTTCGAGCACGTCCTCGATCGTCACCAACCCCGAGGCATTGCCGTACTCGTCGACCACGATCGCCATGTGATTACGGCTGGCGCGAAATTCCTTGAGCAGCACGTTGAGCCGCTTGCTCTCGGGCACGAAGACCGCCGAGCGCAGCAGATCGCGGATGTTGAAGGCACGCCGCCCTGTCTCGACACAGAACGACAGCAGATCCTTTGCCAGCAGGATGCCGACCACCTCGCCCTTGTCATCGCCCGTGACCGGAAAGCGTGAATGGGCCGACTTGACCGCGATCTGGAGGATCTTCTCCAGCGGATCGTCGCGGCGCAGCGCGACCATCTCGGCGCGCGGAATCATGATGTCGCGCACCCGCAGGTCCGAAACCTGGAGCACGCCCTCGATCATGCTCAGGGCATCCGTGTCCAGCAATTGGCGCTCGCGCGCATCCTTCAGCAACTCGATGAGCTGCTCCCTGTCCTGTGGCTCGCCACCCAGCAACTGGCCCAAACGTCCGAGCCAGTGGCGTGATCGCGAACCCTCGCTAGATCGATCGCTCGTCATGAGGTGTCTTGAAATCCTCCAGGTTGCCCTGGTCTTCATAGGGTGGTGGGAATCCTAACCCGCCCAGGATCGCCGTTTCCAGTGTTTCCATCACAGCGGCCTCGGCATCTGTAACGTGATCGTAATCAAGCAGATGCAGGACGCCATGTACCACCATGTGCGCCCAGTGTGCCTCCGGCGCCTTGCCCTGCTCCAGTGCCTCGTGTCGCACCACCTCGGTGCAGATCACCAGATCGCCGAGCAGGTCATGGATCGGGTCGTCCGCGTCGAGACCGGGTGGCGGCTCGAACGGAAAGGACAGCACATTGGTCGGCGTGTCGCGTCCGCGATACTGAAGGTTGAGCGCCTGGCTCTCGTCGGGATCGACAAGCCGGATGGTCAGCTCGGCGTGCGCACGTTGAAACGGCGGTTCCGCCTGCTCCAGCGCCGCCCGTACCCAGCGCTCGAACTGGGGCGGCAGCGGATGATCGGCGTCCTCGGTGGCGACCTGTAGATCCAGCTCCAGTTCGACGCTCATGGCTGATTCTCGAAGGCCTCGTAAGCGTTGACGATGCGCTGCACCAGGGCATGACGCACCACGTCGCGGGCGTTGAAGAAGGTGAAGCTGATCCCCTGCACGTCCTTGAGGATCTCGACCGCTTGACGCAAGCCGGACGGCTGACCGCGCGGCAGATCGACCTGGGTCACGTCGCCGGTGATGACGGCAGTCGAACCAAAGCCGATGCGGGTCAGGAACATCTTCATCTGCTCGGGCGTGGTGTTCTGCGCCTCATCGAGGATGATGAAGGACTCATTAAGTGTACGACCCCTCATGTAAGCCAGCGGCGCGACCTCGATGACATTGCGCTCGATGAGCTTGTTGACCTTCTCGAAGCCGAACATTTCGAACAGGGCGTCATAGAGCGGACGCAGATAGGGATCGATCTTCTGCGCCAGATCGCCGGGCAGGAAGCCGAGCCGCTCGCCGGCTTCGACCGCCGGGCGCACCAGCAACAGCCGCCGCACCCGATCCGATTCCAGCGCCTCGACCGCGCAGGCCACGGCCAGATAGGTCTTGCCGGTGCCGGCCGGTCCCACGCCAAAATTGATGTCGTGCTTGAGAATGGCGTGCAGGTACTCCTGCTGATTGGGTCCGCGCGCGCGGATCAGACCGCGCTTGGTCTTGATGACCACGTCCGGCAGCCGGTCCTCGACCTGCTCCAGCAGCGCGTCCACGCCGGATTCCTGGAGCGCGAGATGGAGCGTCTCGGGTGTGATCACCGCCTCGGCGGTCTCGGCATAGAGCGCGCGCAGCACCTGCTCGCCGAGCCGTACCGAGTCGCCCTCGCCGATCAGCCGGAAGCTCGATCCGCGATTACTGATCTCGATGCCGAGCCGGCGTTCGAGTTGACGAAGATGTTGATCGAACTGGCCGCAGAGATTGGCCAGACGCGCGTTGTCCTCGGGCGTGAGCTCGAAGTCGATGGATTGGGTTTGAATACTCAAGCGGCTCAGTGGGCCAGTCGCCCACGCAATGAATTGGGGAGTGATTCGGTGATGGTCAGATCGACGAACTGGCCGATGAGTTCGGCCGGGCCGTCGAAATTGACCACGCGGTTGTTCTCGGTGCGCCCGGCGAGCTGGGCCGGATTCTTGCGCGACGGCCCTTCGACCAGCACGCGCTGCACCGTGCCGACCATCTGGCGGCTGATGCGCTGGGCGTTGGTGTCGATGCGCTGTTGCAGCCGCTCCAGACGCGCCTTCTTAACCTCCAGCGGCACCGCGTCCGGATAGTCGGCGGCGGGCGTGCCGGGACGACGGCTGTAGACGAAGCTGAAGCTGTGGTCGAAGCCGACCTGATCGATCAGATCGATGGTCGCGGCGAAGTCTTCGTCCGTCTCGTTCGGGAAACCGACGATGAAGTCCGACGAGATGCAGATGTCCGGGCGTGCCTCGCGCAAGCGGCGGATCTTGGCGCGATATTCGAGCACGGTATGACCGCGTTTCATCGCCGCCAGGATGTGGTCCGAGCCGGACTGCACCGGCAAATGGACGAAACTCGCCAGCTCGGGCACCTCGGCGAAGGTCTCGATCAGATCGTCGCCGAACTCGACCGGATGGCTGGTGGTGAAGCGGATGCGCCCGATGCCCTCGACCGCCGCCACATAGCGGATCAGCAGTGCCAGACTTGCCGTGGCGCCGTCGGCCATCAGACCGCGATAGGCGTTGACGTTCTGGCCGAGCAGGTTGATCTCGCGCACGCCCTGTTCGGCCAGATCCGCGACCTCGGCGATCACGTCGTCAAAGGGCCGGCTGATCTCCTCGCCACGGGTGTAGGGCACCACGCAATAGGTACAGTATTTGGAGCAGCCTTCCATCACCGAGACAAAGGCGCTCGGTCCCTCGGCGCGCGGCGCGGGCAGACAGTCGAACTTTTCGATCTCGGGGAAGGAGACGTCGACCTGGGGCCGGCGGTTGGTCTCCAGATCCTTGAGCATCTGCGGCAGCCGGTGCAGGGTCTGGGGACCGAACACCAGATCCACATAAGGGGCGCGAGTGCGGATCGCTTCGCCCTCCTGGCTGGCGACACAGCCGCCAACGCCGATCACCAGATCGGGCCGCGCCTGCTTCCAGGGCTTCCAGCGCCCGAGTTGCGAGAAGACCTTCTCCTGCGCCTTCTCGCGGATCGAGCAGGTGTTGAGCAGCAGGACATCGGCCTCTTCGGGCTGATCGGTCAGCTCCAGACCCGCCGCGACACGCAGCGCATCGGCCAGACGCGCCGAGTCGTACTCGTTCATCTGGCAGCCATAGGTTTGAATGAAAAGCTTACGCGACATGGAGATCCGGTGGACGGGGAGCGGCGTCGATCAAGTGGATCGGGATGGTGAGTGGACGCGATTTCGCGGCTGGGCGTCGATACCAACATGGGACCGGAACGCCGGGATGACTAAGGTGATCCATAGTCCTGAATCGACTGCGGGCTGTCAAGATTGGCCAAGACTCAGTCCCTCACGAAGATCGCTGACTCACCCCGAAAGCAGCGCCTTGAGATCCTTCAGCACCAGGAAGAGATGGAACGGATCCGATGTTCCATCCCGGAAATCAAACGTCCGATACCATTGCCGAGCCTCCTCGTCCTTGGCATGAACCAGCACGGCACGTATGCCAGCAATGTCGGCGGCACGCAAGGTGCGCTGCAATGCATCTTTTAGTAGCGCCGATCCCAGCCCCCTTCCCTGAAAGGCTCGATCGACGGCCAGGCGTGCCAATAGCATCACAGGGACAGGATGTCGAGCCAGTCCCTTCGTCACGCGCTCCGGGGCGGTGGGGTGGTCGACACTGCCGACCGTCAGGCTGTAGAACCCGACGACGGTGCCCTCACTGCAACAGACATAGGTTTGCGCACTGTTGGCGCGCTGATTGTTCCAGGCGTGTCGCTGCAAAAATTGGTTCAAGGCGGCTTGGCCGCAATCGAAGGATTCGACGTCGTCAGTTGCCTTGAGTTTGCGTATGGGTTCAAGCTTGGACACGCATCATTCCAGAATGCTGGGTTCGGTCATCAGCCGCTTGAGTCGAGGCATCGGTTGCGTGGGCGCATCCAGGGCGTGCTGAAAGGCTTCCCACTGTTCTTCTGTGAGAACAAAATGACGACGATCAGCCAGGGCCTGATTAGCGGCCACGATGCCCGCATCGAGCAGGAACTCGCTCACGTTCTTGTGGCATGAACGCGCCGCCTCCTGAAGCAATTGCTTCACCGTAGCACTCGCGCGAACATCGATACGCTCGGTTTTTGCAGCACTCAGGGTCGACATGGACGGCTCCTCGAAAGACTGACTGATTTCATCATAGCGTCCGGATGCCATCCGGACAAGACAAACCGATGACGACCGAAGAAATCCAGGAAAGCGTCAGCGCCGCTCGGCCGGCGGAGCGAGCTGCTCGCCCGTAAAGCCGGCCAAGTGCCTCACCTCACCCCCGACTCGCCCGCTTGCGATCGCTCTCCTTGAGATGACGCTTGCGCACGCGGATGGCGCTCGGGGTGATCTCGACCAGCTCGTCATCCTCGATGAACTCCAGCGCCTGTTCCAGGGTGAACTTGACCGGCGGGGTGAGCAGGATGTTCTCGTCCGAGCCGGCGGCGCGGATGTTGGTCAACTGCTTGGCCTTGAGCGGATTGACGGTCAGATCGTTGTCGCGCGAATGGATGCCGACCACCTGCCCTTCGTAAACCTCCTCGCCCGGCGAGACCATCATCCGCCCGCGTTCCTGGAGGTTGAACAGCGCATAGCCGAGCGCCTTGCCGGTGGCGTTCGCGATCATGGCGCCATTGCGACGCGGGGCGATGCCGCCCATGTGTGCCGGACGATAGCGCTCGAAGACGTGGTACTTGAGTCCGGTGCCCGAGGTCAGGGACATGAACTCGGTCTGGAAGCCGATCAGACCGCGCGAGGGGATCTCGTAGTCGAGACGCACCCGCCCCTTACCGTCCGGCACCATGTCCTTCAATTCACCGCGACGCTCGCCGAGCGCCTGCATGATCGATCCCTGTGAGGTCTCGTCGATGTCGACCGTGAGCTGCTCGTAAGGCTCGCAGATCTGGCCGTCGATCTCGCGGAAGATGACCTCGGGACGCGACACCGCCATCTCGAAGCCTTCGCGACGCATGTTTTCAAGCAGGATCGACAGATGCAGCTCACCGCGCCCGGAGACGCGGAACTTCTCGGGATCGTTGCCCTCCTCGACGCGCAGCGCGACATTGTGGATCAGCTCGCGTTCGAGCCGGTCCTTGAGCTGGCGCGAGGTCAGATACTTGCCGTCCTTGCCGGCGAAGGGCGAGGTGTTGACCTGGAAGGTCATGGTCACGGTCGGCTCGTCGACGGTGAGCGTCGGCAAAGCATGGACGTGCTCGGGATCGCACAGCGTATCGGAGACGCCGGGCGCGTCGATGCCGGTCAGGGCCACGATGTCGCCGGCCGTGGCCTGGGGCACCTCATGGCGGTCCAGACCCAGATAGCCGTAGACCAGACCGATCTTGGCCTTGTGGCGCGTGCCGTCGGGCTTGACCACGATGACCTGCTGATTGGGCTTGACGCGCCCGTGCCGGATGCGTCCGACGGCGATCGCCCCGACATAGGCGTTGTAGTCGAGGGTCGAGACCTGCATCTGGAACGGCGAGTCAGGATCGACCTCGGGCGCCGGGCAGTGCTGGACGATGGCCTCGAACAGCGGCGTCATGTCGCCCTCGCGCACCTCGTCGGTGAGGCCCGCGTAGCCGTTCAGACCCGAGGCATAGACGATGGGGAAGTCGAGCTGCTCGTCGCTGGCCCCGAGCCGGTCGAACAGATCGAACACCTGATCGATGACCCAGTCCGGACGCGCGCCCGGGCGGTCGACCTTGTTGACGACCACGATCGGGCGCAGGCCATGGGCGAATGCCTTGCTGGTCACGAAGCGGGTCTGGGGCATCGGGCCTTCCTGGGCGTCGACCAGGAGCAGCACCGAGTCGACCATCGACAGCACGCGCTCGACCTCGCCGCCGAAGTCGGCGTGTCCGGGCGTGTCGACGATATTGATGCGGTAGTCGTTCCAGCGCAGCGCGGTGTTCTTCGACAGAATGGTGATGCCGCGTTCCTTCTCCAGTGCGTTGGAGTCCATCACCCGTTCGACCGGCCCGAAGCGGTCGCCGAGCGTGCCGGACTGCTGCAACAGCTTGTCCACCAACGTGGTTTTGCCATGATCGACGTGGGCGATGATGGCGATGTTACGAAGCGTTTCGATCACAGGACTGGACTCCGGGCGCGGCGGCTAAGGATTGACGATGGATTCGGGGTTGGGGGTCGGGATGTCTGGCGGGAAACGGGGTCGCGGCCGGGATGGACGTGACTGGATTCGGCCTCAGTGCCGATTATATACGCTTGATGGGTAAATCGCGTGCTGTGTCTTGCGCGTCGGCGATTGGGGGATGTCGGGGCGGCGGATGGTGAGGCGCGGCCAGGGCCGATCTAGCGGCGATTGTTCGGGTAGCGTCTCGTCATGATTCCGCAACACTTGGCCCGGCTTGGATTTTTCCAAGATACCAACAGTTCCTGTGGATAAGTCTGTGCATAACTTTTAATCATGGGCCATCAGAGCGCGTGGTTGCTGGACGCGGAACAGATCGGTCGCATTTTGACCGCTTAAAAAAGTTTTTTACTGTCAACAAGTTGCGTAAGTCATTGACAAATTGGCTTGAGCCGATCGGGGCTGGGATCGTGGTTGTGGGCGGCGGGTGCGGCCTGTGAACAAATCGTCGGGACGGCGGACTTGCACCGGCTCTGGAAAAGACTCAGCATAGGGCGCAAGAGGACAAGACAGACCCTGGATCGACCGGGGCACGCGGCCCGCTCCGATCCAGGGTGTACCATCCAGCCACCATCGGACCCGAGAATAAAGCGCATGTCGCCAAGCGATCTCCAAGCCGTTCGCGATCACATCGCCTCACGCATCATCGGCCAGCAGGCGTTCATCGACAGCATGCTGGTCTGTCTGCTGAGCGATGGTCATCTGTTGGTTGAGGGTATGCCGGGGCTGGCCAAGACCACGGCGGTCAAGGCGCTGGCCGAGTCGATCGAGGGCGATTTCCACCGTATTCAGTTCACGCCGGATCTGTTGCCTTCGGATCTGATCGGCACCGACATCTATCGCCACGAGAAGGGCGAGTTCGAGTTTCGTCAGGGGCCGCTGTTCCACAATCTGCTGCTGGCCGATGAGGTCAACCGGGCGCCGGCCAAGGTGCAGTCGGCGTTGCTGGAGGCGATGGCCGAGCATCAGATCACGGTCGGTCAGAAGACCTATCCCCTGCCTCAGCTCTTCATGGTGCTCGCGACCCAGAATCCGGTCGAGCAGGAGGGCACCTATCATCTGCCCGAGGCGCAGCTCGATCGCTTTTTGATGCAGGCGGTCGTGACCTATCCGAGCCGTGACGAGGAGTTACGGATTCTGGAACTCGACGGTGAGCAGCAAAAACATAGTCCGGCGCCACCGATCAAGCGGTTGAGTCAGGCTGAGCTGTTTGCGATGCGGCGCGATGTGGCCGAGCTCTATCTCGATCCCAAGCTGCATCACTATATCGTCGATCTGGTGCAGGCGACGCGCAATCCGAAACTCTATGACCGGGATCTGGGGCGCTGGTGTCGTTTCGGGGCCTCGCCGCGCGCGAGTATTGCGTTGGCGCGTTGTGCGCGGGCGCGGGCCTGGATGGATGGTGAGAGTTTCGTGGCGCCGCATCATATCCAGTCGGTCGCGCCGGAGATTCTGCGTCATCGCATTCTGCTGACCTTCGAGGCCGAGGCTGAAGGGGTGACAACGGATGCGTTTATCAAACGGTTGTTGAGTTTGGTGGCGATTCCGTGAGGATTTGGATTAACCAACTTAGATACACTGCTAGTCGCGAATAAATCTGAGGGCAATATTACACTCTGAGAGGAAAATAAACCATGAAGATGAGCTTAGAAGAGCAAAATCGGCTAAACGAACTCATCGAAATTTGCAGAAAATATCGAGGAGAATATATTCCTGGCCATCACGGACCTGGAAGCTGGGCAACAACGTACTCAAATGAGTTTATCTCAGCAGCCGCCGAAATGTATTCAATATTTCACAATAAATACAATTCGGATCTTTTCCATTCTGATTATATAAACGAAATGTCCAAGCTATTCATCAAGTCCAGAATTAGGTCTTGCCGTGGATCAACAATGAGTGCAGAGCGCGTCGAGTACCTATATGAAACGCACCTAAAAGCAATCGTTAATAAATACCTTGGCTCATAGTGCGTTTTGAGGAGGCACCCCATGAACAGAAATTTTCTTCTCGCGCCCCCTATAAAATATTTCGTAACACATTGATTTATATAGCTTTTAAGAGAGTGGATTGAGGTCGTCAACTGGTACCTCCTCAAAACGCACTATGAGCCAATACCTTTAGCCGAGACCTTAAGGAAATGTTAAGTCCCCGGACGCACCTCCGGGGGAAAATTCTTGAGAGTCATCTACGTGCCTGATCCAGAACCAAACAGCGTCTTTATGAAAGAAAATACATTTCCTCCAGGCTGGGATTCAAAGCGTGTGAGCAAGGTTCTAGCACACTATGAGACCCAGACGGAAGACGACGCGCTTGCCGAAGACGAAGCTGCATTCGAAATAGATGGTCAAACAATGATAGAGGTTCCAACCGAGCTTGTTCCGGCAATAAGAAAGTTACTTGCAAGACACAAAGCAGCTTAACGGCTCACGAGCGCATACAGCCGACCGTAAAAGGCGCCGCTCATTCCTCGTTCTGCTTTTTGCGGCGGCTGATGCTTGTCGTTGCGATTCAAATAAGTAAGGGGTTCCCAGTGAAGGAAACCGTTTACGTTGAAACATCCGCCATAAGCTATTTAACTGCTCGACGGAGCAGCGATTTGCGTGCAATGGCAAATCAGAACACGACGGCAGAATGGTGGGAAACTCATAGGCTGAACTACAGCGTCTTCGTGTCTGATTTCGTGATATCGCTGGAACTGTACGCATATTGCGAATGCGCACACTCGGCCTAAGATTGAGAACACCTGCCGGACACTTGGCTACGAACCGCCAGTCATCTGCACGCCTCTTGAACTCATGGAGCCTTGACTATGTGGCAAGATCCCATTGTCGCAGAAACACGAGCCCTCAGAGATGAGTACGCTCGCCAGTTCAATTACGACATTAATGACATTTTTAAAGATTTGATGGTAAAGCAAGCCGCGCACCCTGAGCGCGTCGTCGCCTTCCCGCCACGTAAATTAACGGTTAGCGCTGTTGTGACCCAAAAAAGCGCTTCAGCCGACGCTCCCACCTCGCGCGACTGAGCGCAAGCGAGATGCTTGAAGCGGCCTAGATGACACAACAGACCAAACCACCGAAATGGATACTCTGGCTTTTCGCCGTCAGCCTGATCCTCTGGCCGACGCTGATGTACTGGCTCGCCAATGGCTATTCCGGTTGGTCGGATCTGAAAAGCGACCATGACGCCGGCTCAAGAGAACTGCGCCACTCCCAAGGCCCGACCAACGTAACCCTGGTCCAGTCCTCCGGGCGCAAATACGACTTCGCCTCGAATCAGTCAGGCCGCGCGAGCTACGCCAGAACCGATGTCGGCTTCGATGACGAAGGCTTCTGGGTCCGGGGACGTCATGGCGGCTGGACCGGAGGTCCGCGTGGCGCTATCTTCATCCCATGGACAGCCGTCGAACGCTGCGATGGACTGCGCATCCACCTCAGCAATCCAAACATGGCCTTGATCATTCACGATCAACCACTGCTCAATGCCTGTGAACGTCGGATTTCCAGATAGTGGATACATCAGGGATGGACCACGTTAATCGCGCGCTTGACCTCGCCACCAAAGTCGGCGTGTCCGGGGACTTGACACACCACTCAACCCAGGAGTTTCCAGCCATGCGCACGATTGACGTTTACCCGCGATTGCGGCTACTGGCGGCAACCCTGGCGTTGACCTTCATCATTTCAGGCGAGTCGCTCCAGGCACAGCCCGAATTCAAGGCGCTAGGCCAACCCGGCATGCCCAACCTGGGCCAGCAGGATCTGCCCAACCTGGGTCAGCAGATTACACCGCTCGCGCCCCGTGGTTCGCGATTCGTCCCGCTGAACCCTGAGCTGCCCGAGGATTCCGCCTGGCTGGCCGGACAGGCGGTCAGTACCGTCGTGAGCCCGGACCAAAAGACCCTGCTGGTTCTGACGAGCGGATACAACCGCGTCTATGACACCGACAGCCCGGCGCCCAATCCCGCCGAGTCGAATGAGTACGTCTTCATCTATGACATTTCGACAGCGACGCCGGTCAAGAAACAGGTCGTGCAGATCGCCAATACCTACAACGGGATTGTCTTCGATCCATCCGGCTGGGCCTTCTATGTCTCCGGCTGCATGGATGACAGGATCCAGATCATCACCCGCAGCGCCAGCGGAACCTGGGGTCAGCAGGACGGAAACTTCCTGGATTTAGGCCACGAAGGACGCGGGCTTGGTCTGAACATCGATCCAAACGGCGCCAAGCAGGTCAACCAAATGGTTGGCGTGGCGCCCTGTGCCGCCGGGGTGGCGATTTCAGGCGATGGACAGACGCTGGTGGTCGCCAATTACTATAACGACTCGATCACGGTGTTCAGCGGCGGCTATGGCAACTGGTCGAGCGGAACGGAACTCGACCTGCGTCCCGGCAAGAATGACTCCGCGCAGCGTGGCGTCGCAGGGGGCGAATATCCGTTCTGGGTAGCGGTGAAGGGGCGTGGAGCGAACACGACCGCCTATGTCTCCAGCCTGCGAGACCGCGAGATCGTCGTGGTGGATCTGAGCGGGGCACCGCAGATCATGGCGCGTATCCCGGTCAAGGGCCAGCCGAACAAGATGACGCTGAACGCGGCGCAGACGCGGCTCTATGTCGTCGAGGATCAGTCGGACACAATCGATGTCATCGACACCGCAAGCAACAGCCTCATCGCCACCATTCCACTCGTTCCCGTGTCGCTCCTGCCGCCATCGCTGGCGGAGGCGATAGACGCCGCCGAAGCGAATCCCGACCAGCAGACGCTCTATACCGGCGCCAATCCCAATAGCGTGGCGCTCTCGCCGGATGAAACACAGCTCTATGTGAGCAATGGCAATCTGAACTTCATCTCTGTGGTGAACCTGGATGAAGCCAGTGGCGGCGGCGAGGTGGTGGGGTTCATTCCGACCGGCTGGTATCCCAACTCGGTGAGCTTCGGTGCCGTTGGCCGCTCGCCGGATGGTCAGTCGCCGATGGTCTATGTGGTCAATGGCAAGTCGCCGACCGGCCCCAATCCGGGCTGGTGTTATGGCTCCGGTTCGCCGACCTATGACGGTTGCTGGGCGGCGAATGAGTACAACCCGCAGCTGACGAAGGCCGGTCTGCAGAGCTTCCCGCTCCCCGACCTGGAACAGCTCACGACACTGACGGCGCAGGTCGCCATCAACAACCGCTTTTCCAGCGAGGTCAGTGCCGAGGCGGCGGCCGTCATGGCCGCGGTGCGCGAAGGCGTCAAGCATGTGATCTACATCATCAAGGAAAATCGCACCTACGACCAGATTCTGGGCGATCTGGAAGTCGGCAACGGCGACCCCTTCCTGGCTCAGTTCGGCGAGGCGATCACGCCCAACCAGCATCAGCTGGCACGCACCTTCGTGACGCTCGACAACTTCTATGCCAGCTCCGAAACCAGCTATGACGGCTGGCCCTGGACGACCTCAGCGCGCGCGCCCGATGTGATCGAACGCCAATATCCGGTGGTCTATGCCGGGCGCGGACTCAGCCTGGAGAGCGAGGGTTTGAATCGCAATGTGAACGTCGCGCTTCCAACCGTTGCCCCAGGCCAGCCCGCCCATCTGCTTACACGTCAGCAGGCCAATCCACTGACACCGGACGATCCTGATCTCCTGGCGGGCCAAACCAGTGTGGCGGCGCCGGATGGACCGGACAATGAAGTCAATACCGGCTATCTGTGGGATGCTGCGCTGCGCGCGGGACTGACGGTCCGCAACTACGGCTTTTTCGTGGATGTCACCCGCTACAACTTTCCCCAGGACTCGGCCTACAGCCTGCCGCTGCTGAAAAACCCGGCGGCCACCCGCACGACCGTCGCCTATCCCTCCAGCGTTTCCCTGGCGCCCCATACCGACCCATACTTCCGCGGTTTCGACAACGCCTTTCCCGATTACTATCGCTACAAGGAGTGGGAGCGCGAATTCGATACGAAATACGCCCGAGGTGGTTTGCCGGCCCTGAGCCTGGTGCGCTTCATGCACAATCACACCGGCAACTTCGACACCGCGATCGATGGAGTGAACACGCCGGAACTCCAGGTGGCCGATAACGATTATGCCGTGGGGCTGCTGGTCGAGAAGATCGCCAACAGCCGCTACGCGAACGACACCCTGATCTTCATCATCGAAGACGACGCACAGGATGGCGCCGATCATGTCGATTCGCACCGCACGGTCGCCTTCGTCGCGGGCGCGTACGTCAAGCAGGGCGCGGTGGTGTCCTCGCAATACAACACCGTCGATTTTCTGCGCACCATTGAAGAGGTGCTCGGCCTGCCGCCGCTGAATCTCAACGATGCGCTCGCCATTCCGATGGCCGACATCTTCAACCCGACGCCGACGCCATGGAGCTTCAGGGCCAGGCCTTCGACCTATCTGTATGGGACGGATCTGCCGCTGCCTCCCCGACAGATGAGGCAGCCCGTTCCCCGCTCGACGCGCGACGCGGACTACTGGGCGCGGGCCACCAGAGGCATGGACTTCTCGGTCGAGGATCGCTTTGATTTCGCCACCTACAACCGCATTCTCTGGCGGGGTCTGATGGGCGACCGGCCCTATCCGGATGCGCCGACCGGCCTGGATCTGCGCGCGAACCGCGACGAACTCCTCGGGCGTTACCGTCAGTCCTTGAGAGGGCGCTGATCATCCACGATCAGCCTCCTGGGTAACACTCGATTCGGCGATCTGGCGCCTGAGACTGGAGTTTTGGAGCGCAACACAATAAGCGCCGAACCAACGCCGTGCAATCCAGTCCACCTCCTTACAAGGTTGCGCCCAACACCGCATGAGCCTCTACCCCAGACTCGACGATCTGCTGGAACTGCGCCATCAGGCCCATTCGCTAGGTCTGCCGTCGCATCATCTGGTCAACTCGGCCTTTGCCGGACTCTATGCCTCGGTGTTCCGGGGCGCGGGAGTCAACTTCGAGGAGGTGCGCGAGTATCGCGAAGGCGACGACATCCGCTACATGGACTGGAAGGTGACGGCCCGCACCAACGAGCCGCACCTGAAGATCTTCCGCGAGGAACGCGAACGCTCGGTGGTGCTCTGCGTCGACAAGGGACCGCACATGTACTTCGGCACGCGCGGCACCTTCAAGTCGGTGCAGGCGGCGCGCGCGGCGGCGCTGATCGGCTGGGCGGCGAGCCGGCTCAACGACCGCGTCGGCGGGTTGGTGTTCGGCGATCCTCTGACCGGTCTGCAACACTTCCGCCCCTCGCGTGGACGCCGCGCGCTGTGGCAGGTGCTGCGCACCCTGACCGAACCCGGCGCCGAGATGGACCCCTCGATCGACTGTCTGAGCGGCGCACTGCGGCGCGCCACCTCGGGCCTGCCGACCGGCTCGCTGGTGTTCGTGATCGCCGATCTCAATCGCGAGGTCGCGGGTCTGGAACAGGTGCTGGGTGATCTCTGTCAGCGCAACACCGTGGTGCTGATCCCGGTCGACGATCCGGCCGACTGGGAGATCCCGGCCATGGGCGTGGCGACCTTCACCGGCACCGACGGCGAGCTGGTCGAGATCGACACCGACGATCCCGAGGCCGCGCGCGTCTATCGGCGACTGTGGGAGGAACGGCGCGCACGGCTCCAGGCAATGGCGCATCAACTGCACATCCTGCTGCTGCCGGTGCGCACCGACGCCGAGATCCATCTCACCCTCATCCACAACCTCGAACAGCGTGCGCGCTCGCGGGCGGTCTGACATGGATACGGATACGCTCTTCACACCCATCGAACCGCCCTTACAGGCGTTGCGCGACATCCGCGACATCCCGCCGATCCCCTGGTGGCCGCCGGCGCCGGGCTGGTGGCTGCTGGCGCTAGCACTCGGCGCGCTCGGTTATGCGCTCTGGCGCTGGCGCGCTCCGCTCAGTCTGCGCGTACCCATTCCCGGCGTCACGCTCGGCACCTGGCGCTGGGACGCGGCCAAGGCGTTGCGCGATCTGAGCCGACGGGCGCGCACGGGTCAGGACGTCAAGACCCTGGCCGGCGAGCTGTCGGAGCTGTTGCGCCGCATCGCCATGGCCCGGCTCGGGCGCCCGGCCTGTGCCGGTCTGACCGGAACCGACTGGCTCGACTGGCTGGCGGCCCATGATCCGCATGGCTTTCCCTGGCACGAGCGCGGGCAAGTGCTGCTGGTGGCGCCCTATGCCCCGCCGGGCGCGGGAGCGGCAGACCTCCAGTCGCTGATCGAGGCGGCCGAGGGCTGGGTGAGTGCCGGGGATCCCAAGCGAGGTGCGCGCGATGTTTGAGTTCCAGTGGCCCTGGGCGGCCCTGCTGCTGCCGCTCCCCTGGCTCCTGCCCTACCTGTGGCCGGATCGGCGCACGCTGGCCGACGAGACGCTGGAAGGCCGGCGCCAGACGCTGCTCCATCCGCGCCTCGACGACTTGCGCACCGCCTTCAATGCCCAGCGCCCCAAGCGCCAGCTTGCCGGCTGGCTCTATCGCGCCCTGCTCCATCTGCTGTGGATCGCGCTGGTCGTGGCCCTGATGCACCCGCAATGGCTCACGCCCTATACCGAGGTCAGCACGCCGGGCTACGATCTCATGATTGCGGTCGATGCCTCACACTCGATGGAGGCGCTCGATTTCACCGTCGAAGGCCGTCAGGTCAACCGCATGGCGGTGGTCAAGGGCGTCATGGGGCGCTTTATCGATGAACGTCAGGGCGACCGGGTCGGGCTGATCCTGTTCGGCAGTCAGGCGTTCATCCTCTCGCCGCTCACGCTCGACCGCCATGCCGCACGCCAGTTGCTCGACGGCGTGGTGCCGAGCATCGCCGGACCGGCCACGGCCCTCGGCGATGCCATCGCGCTCGGCGTGAGCAAGCTGCGCGAGCGTCCCGAAGGCTCGCGGGTGATGATCGTGATCGCCGACGGCGACAACAACGCTGGCAGCTTCGCGCCCAAGGAGGCGGCGCGGCTGGCACGGATGACCGGAACGCGCATCTATGTCATCGGCGTCGGCAGCAAGCAGTCGAGCATCCCGATCCTGGAGGACGGCCGTGTGCGCTATCGCGATGACCTGACCATGGACGAGGCCAGGCTCCAGGAGATCGCCGACCTGACTGGCGGCGGCTATTTCCGCGCGACCGACACCCGCGCGCTGGAGGAGATCTCATCGCGCATCGGCCAGCTCGAAAAGACCGAGGCCGAAGCGCGCACCGCCTTCCTGCCCCGACCGCTCTACCGCTGGCCGTTGGGCGTGGCGCTGCTGGCCCTGCTCGGGCTGGGGCTGTTCCCCGAGGGTCGCAAACGCTTCGCGCGGAGGCTCGCCAGTGACTGACAAGGGTTTCCATTTCGACCAGCCACTGTGGTTCCTGGGGCTGCTGCTGATTTTGCCGGTGGCCCTCTGGCTGGCGCGCAGTGCCGCTCAGGCGGCGCGCGGCCCCATTCATCGCTATGCCGACGCCCATCTGCTACCGCATCTGACCGGGACGCGCGATCTGAGCGCGCCCGAGCGCTGGGGCCGGTTTCTGCGCTGGAGTCTGCTGTGGACGCTGCTGGTGACGGCGATGGCCGGGCCGCGCTGGGACTACACGGATCTGCGTCTGTTCCATCCTGGCAACAATCTGCTGGTGCTGCTCGATGTCTCGCGCTCGATGCTGGCCGAGGATGTGAGTCCAAACCGGCTCGGACGCGCGCGTCAGGAGTTGCAGGATCTGATCGTCCAGAACCGTCAGGTGCGTTTGGGGTTGATCGTGTTCGCGACTGTGCCGCATGTGCTGGCGCCGATCACCGAGGACACGACGAGCCTGCTCAATGCCCTGCCGGCGCTTTCGGCTGATCTGGCCAGTCCGGGGCTTCAGGGCAGCAGTCTGACCCGCGCCCTGATGCGTGCCGAGAGCCTGCTCGCTGGACTGCCCGAGGACAGCGCGCGCGCCGTGCTGCTGATCTCGGATGGGGATTTCGACGAGCCTGGATTGCGCGAGCAGGTCGCCACGCTCGCCGAACAGGGTGTGCGTCTGCATGTGCTGGGTGTCGGCACGCCGGGCGGTGCGACGGTGCCCGCGCCTCAGGGCGGCGTGATCGTCGATCCGAGTGATCCACAGCGCCAGCCGGTGCGCTCGGTGCTGAACGAAACGCTACTGGAGGGACTGGCCGAGACGGGTGGCGGGATCTATCGGCGCGCCGACTATCGCGACGGCGATACCCAGGCCATCCTGGAGGCAGCAACCGTCAGCCGTCTGCCGCCCGAAGCGAGCGATGCGCGCACCCGGATCTGGAACGAGCGGTATTGGCTGCTGGTGCTGCTGGTCGCGGCGCTGTTGCTGCCACAGTTCCGCGAACGCGCGCGACGACCGGCGCGGCGGCTGGCCGATCAGAAATCGGGAGAGCTGTCATGATGATGCGGGTATGCCGTCGCTGGGCACGGCTGCGCTCTGCCCATCCTACGCCAGTGTTGATGGCTCCCAAGCTCCAGCGACCAAACCGCCCAATGCGCGCGACTCCAACGGGATCTTGGATGGTCGTCTTGGTCCTCATCGCCCCGATGAGCGCTCAGGCGGACTGGTTCCGCACCGATGAGCAGCGGGCCTATGATGTCTATCGTTCAGGCGATTATGCGAGCGCGGCCGAGTCGTTCAGCGATCCCTACCGGCGTGGCGTGGCACGCTATCGCGAGGGCGAGTATCGACAGGCCGAGCAGGCTTTCAGCTTGGCCCAGGGCGGTTCGTTCGACGCAGCGGCTCGCTACAATCTGGGCAACGCCCGCTTCAAACTCGGCGACTATACCGGAGCGGCTGAAGCCTATGAGTCCGTGCTCGCGACCAATCCATCGCATGAGGATGCGGCCTATAACCTGTCTCTGACCCGCGCCATGCTCGCGCGACTGGAGCAGGAACAGTTCCGCGAACAGACCGAGGAGAAACCGGACGACGCGCCGGCGGATTCCAAATCGTCCAGCGATCAACGCGAGGACAGCCAGCCACAGGACTCCCAGCCGCGCGAATCCGCCTCGCAGGATTCACAGGACACGCAGGATCAAGCCTCCGAACAACAGCAGGACTCCAACCAGAAGCAAGCGTCCGAACAGCAAAGTCAGCAACAGCAGGACAGCGAACAACAGCCGTCCGGCGACGAGGACGAGCCGCAGGAATCGAGCGAATCCGGCGCTGGATCCGAGTCTGAGTCCAACCAAGAGCAGGGACAACAGGACACCGGCCAGCAAGGCGGGCCGCAATCACAGACCGGCGAGTCGGGCGGTGAGTCGTCCGAGACCAGTGCCGGGCGCGAGCAGGACAACACTCAGGGCGAAGGCGCCGACAGTCAGGATCAAACCGGCGAGCGCGGCGACCAGAGCCAGGAGACGACCGACGGCGGTGGCGAGCGTGGCGAAGACAGCGAACAGTCGCGCGGTGATCGCGACGAGGCGCGCGACCCGTCTGCAGGCGAACATCCGGACGAGCGCCAAACCGATCGCGATCAGGCCGGACGCGACCGCGACGCGACCGAGCAGGATGCGCGTGGCGCCGAGCGTGAGACCCGCCCCGAAGGCGAACGCGGCGACCAGTCGTCCGACCTCGAGCGCCGCAAGGACGGATCGGGCGCTGAGGGCGAGGAACGCGGCACGCGCGCGTCCGAGCAGACCGAACCCGGCCAGGACGAGGCTGGTGGCGGCGAGGAGCCGCGAGACGATCAGCCTGGCGGACAACAGGAGGGCGAGACCGGAACCGGCCGCTCGGATCGTGCGCCCGGTGAGGATGAACATGAGCGCGGCGGCGATACAGAGCGCACCGAACGCCGCGACGAGCGCTCCGGCGGTGGTGAGGACGCGCCGCCCGAGTCCAGCCGCCCCAGCCGCTCGGGTGGCCGCACCGAGCGCCTGGATGTGCGCCCGCCCGATTCGCTCGACGCCGGCCAAACCGAGGCTGTCGACCAGTTCGACCAGCTCGGCCTCCAGCCTGGCAGCGAGCGCGCGTCTGAGAACCGCGAGGGCCAGATGCCCGCGCTTGATGGACCCGGACTCATGGGCGGCCCCGGCATGGCGGTCATGGAGCAGCGGCTCCAACAAATCCAGGGCGATCCCAGCCTGTTGATGCGTAATCAGTTCCGAATCGAGGAGATGCGCCAGATGCCAGGCACGACCGGTCAGTGGCAGGAGACGCGCCCATGGTGAGGCCAAGCGAGATGTCCAGGCGACAGTCGATTCCGGCCATCGCGGCCCTGATCGTGGCGAGTGGTCCGCTCGCCGCCCAGCCTTATTACGGTCAACCCTACCCAGGTCCGCCGAGACAGCCGTATTACGCTCCACCCTATTACGGACAGCCCTACTACGGCCAGCCGCCGATGCAGAGCCAGCCTCCTGCGCCTGCACAGCCCCAGCCGGCTCAATCAGGCTCGACTCAATACCGTCCCATTCCGCCAAGCAATGCCCAGGGCGTAGCGCCGAGCTATCCGCCAGCCGCGCCCGCGCCCGCTCAGTCTCCCCAGGGCTATCCGGGCCAGGTACCCAACTGGCAACCCGGCTATCCAGCCCGTTACGCGCCCGGATCGGTTCAACCAACCACTACGCGCGCGCCGACGCTCGACTGGTCGCTGGAAGTCGCCGATCCCTACCTGCAACAGCCGGCCATTCTCACACTCGATGTCGTCAGCCGCGACAACCTGAGCCGCGTCAATCTGGAACTGCCAAGCACCAGCGACGTGCTGATGAAGACGCTCAAGGGACCGAGCACCGAGACCCGCGCCAATCGCGGCCAACAGGAGATCGTCAACCGCTTCGTGCTGACGGTGGTTCCACTGCGCACGGGCGATCTGGAACTGCCGCCGATCAAGGTCACGGGCACACTGGCCGGCCTGGGACTTGGCCAGCACTACGAGGTCAGCACCGAGCGCCCTATCCGCCTGCAGGTGCGCCCGCCCATGACCTCGGTGCGCCCCTGGCTACCGCTCAAATCGCTGACGCTCAAATCCAGCCTGGATCGCGAGGGCCGACTCGAACCGGGACAGCCCGTAACCCTGGCCCTGGAGATCGCTGCAGTCGGCGGAACCGCCGTGCAGCTCCCGAGCCTGGAGAACCAGTTGACCGGTCCGGACCTGCGGGTCTATCGCGAACAGACGCTTACCAGCACCGAACTCGCGCCGGACGGACGCCAACTGCTCGCGAGCCGCACCGAGTACTACACCCTGGTGCCGCAGACCGGCGGCCGCGTCACCCTGCCCGAGATGAGTCTTGCCTGGTGGAACGTCGATTTGGGTGTGCGCGAGGTCGCGCGGCTGCCGCTCAAGACGCTCGACGTGCGCGGCGGCGGACCCTTCGGCTTCTCGGCCGCGACCCTGGCGGCCTCGCCCTGGGCCAGACTTTGGATCCCGATCACGGGCGTGCTGCTGCTGATCGGCGGTTACTGGATAGGCGTCTTCTATCGAGGACGGGTGCTGGATCTCGGGCGCGACCTGCGGCGTCTGATCGGACGCGGTCTGAGCGGCAGCTATCGACTGACGGCCACCTGGATCGGGCCGCGTCTACGTCCGCTCGCGCCCTCGGCCCTGCTTGAACGGGCGCGCGAGACACTGTGGCGCATACAGCCCGCCAGTCAGCATGTCATCGCTCAGATCCGCCATGCCAATCGTGCCAGCCAGCCGAGCGACTGGTACCCACGCTTCGCGTCGGCACCGCGCGGTGATCGCGTACTCAAGGGCGAGAGCAACCAACCGGCGGTCATCGCCCATATCCGCGCGCATCGACCGGGTGCCGATCCAGTGGCACTCGCACGGCTCTTGAGCCAACTGGACGCGGCCATCTATGGCGGTGCGCCGCTCGACTTTCCGCGCTGGAAACGCGAACTCATGCGTCAGGCGCGTCGTGGGTCTGGAAACAAACCAGGTCGCGCGGACTCTGGTCGTATGCGCTGGGCGGCCTTGCCGGCGCTGAACCCGCGTCCAGTTTGAGTGTTGCGTGGCTTCCCTGTATTCCTCAAGACAGGCCGCGACCTGGCTGGCGCCGCTATGGAGCTGGAGCCAGCGTCTGGCCGCGTTCTGCGTCCTGGTGAGCCTGGTGCTGGTGCTCGGTCTGCGCTGGATCGATCCGCCGGCCTCGGCCTTCATGCTGCGTCATGCACTCAATGTGTGGCGCCTGGATCAGACGCCGCCCTACTATCAGCACGCCTGGATCGACTGGTCGCACATTCCGTCCAGCGTCAAGCTCGCCGCCATCGCCGGCGAGGATCAGCGCTTTCCGCGTCATCTTGGCTTCGATCTGATCGAGATCCGGCATGCCATCCGCGACTATCGTGCAGGCGGACGGCTGCGCGGGGCCAGCACCATCAGCCAGCAGACGGCCAAGAACCTCTTTCTCTGGCCCGGTTCGGGCTGGGAGCGCAAGCTGGTCGAGGGTTGGTTCACGCTCCTGATCGAGATCCTGTGGCCGAAGGAGCGCATCCTTGAGGTCTATCTCAACATCGCCCAGTTCAGCCCCGGCACCTATGGTCTCGAAGCCAGCAGCCAGCGCTATTTCGGTCACTCGGCCAGTGAATTGACGCGCCAGCAGGCCGCGCTCCTGATCGGCGTGCTGCCCGCGCCCGGCACCTATCGGCTCGACCGTCCATCCGCACGGCTCCAGCGTCGCGCCGACTGGATTCTGGATCAGAGCCGGCGGCTAGGTGGTGACGCCTATCTGCGTCGGCTCTAGCGTGAGGCCAGTTTCGCTCTGAGCTGAAGCACTGTGCGTTCATGACTCGCAATAGCGTTCGACGAGCGCCTCATGATGCGCGAGCTTGCTGTCGTTGTAGTCCTTCTCGTCGCGCGTGCGGTAGCTGCCCTTGACCTTCTGTCGCCATTTGGCGACCTCGCCCCGGTGGCGCGCGCATTTGGCCGAGTCGAAATCGGTATTGCGGTCTGACTTGGCCGCGGCCTTGAGCGCCCTGGACCGTGCCTGGGCCTCGCGCCGTGCCTGGAGATGAGCGCGTTCACGGGCTTCGCGCTCGGTGCGCAGACGCTCGGCCTGAGCGGCGACTGAATAGTCCAGGCTGGATGACGCGCGCTCACGCCCGTTCGGTCCTCGGGTGTCGACCTCGAGCCGTTGGCCTTCGGCCTGCGCGGCACACGCCGTCTGCTGATAGCTGAGGCTCCCGTCGGGCTGGCGGCATTTGTAGAGTTCGGCCCAGGCGGGACTCGCGCTCAGCGCGAGCAGGACGCTGATACTCAGTGACCGCCGCACCGAGCCGGTCGTGGTTGCCGTCATGATCCATCTCCTTTATGTGTCCAAGCCATAACCGTCTGACCCGGTCAATTCGGCCAAACGGCTGCGGAAGACGTCGAGATAGACCCTATATCAAAAACGAAAAGTGCTCAATCGTGATTCGTCGATACGGCGTGATTCAGCAACAGTCGCGCCGCTTGACGACCGCCTCGGCCAGCGCGTGCAACATGGGTTCGGTGTCGTCCCAACCGACACAGGCATCGGTGATACTTTGACCGAAGATGAGATCATCGCAGGCCGCCGGGTTCTGATTGCCGGCCACCAGATGGCTCTCGATCATCACACCAATCAGGCGCCGGTCGCCGCGCGCGATCTGGCCGGAGACGTCCTGACAGATACGGATCTGCTTTTCGGGCCGCTTGCCGCTGTTGGCGTGGCTGAAGTCGATCATGATCTTCGGCGTCAGTCCCGAGGACGAAATCTGCTCGGCGGCGATGTTGACGCTCTCGGTATCGTAGTTCGGGCGCTGCCCGCCGCGCAGGATGATGTGGGTATCGGCGTTGCCGGTGGTGCTGAAAATAGCCGACTGCCCTTCTTTGGTCACCGACATGAACACATGCGGACGCGCGGCGGCATGGATGGCGTCGATGGCCACCTTCACATCGCCGTTGGTCGCGTTCTTGAAGCCGATCGGACAGGACAGCCCCGAGGCCAGTTCACGATGGCCCTGGCTCTCGGTGGTGCGCGCGCCGATCGCGCCCCAGCTCACCTGATCGGCGATGTACTGCGGGCTGATGAGATCCAGGAACTCGGTGCCGGCCGGCACGCCCATGTCGTTGAGATCAAGCAGGAGTTTGCGCGCGATGCCCAACCCCTTGTTGATCTCGAAACTACCGTCGAGATTGGGATCGTTGATCAACCCCTTCCAGCCGACCGTCGTGCGCGGCTTCTCGAAATAGACGCGCATGACGATCAGCAGGTGCTCGGCGAGCGCCTCGCGCAGTGGCTTGAGACGTTGGGCATATTCGAGCGCGGCTTCGGGGTCGTGGACCGAGCAGGGACCAACCACCACCAGCAGCCGCTCGTCGCGACCATGCAGGATGCGCTGGATCTCGTGGCGGGTGTCGTAGACGGTGTCGGCAGCGGTATCGGAGAGCGGATATTCTTCGTGCAGCTCATGCGGCGAGCGCACACGGGTGATGTCACGGATACGGAGGTCGTCGGTACGGTGCATGGCGAGGTGTGTGTGAAGTCGCAAAGCGGTGCAGTATAAACCGGCCAGGACATCCACGCGCACGACGAGCGAGTCTGAACAGGCCGATTTCGCCCACATCCAGCGGGCAAAGCCTGAGGCTCAACCGATGCGGGGCTCGTGCGTGCGCGAGTCCCGCATGATCGAACAAGGCCCGGTCAGGGGATATACCCAGGGGCGTTAGGCCCCAGGTTCGGTTCACCCTCGATGGCGGCCTCGTAGGGATCACCGGTCGCATTGGCCTCAGCACCTGACATGCCAGTAGCATCGATCTGCGTGTCGAGCACGCTGTCGCCGACGAGCGCATCATTATCATTGAGGTCAACGCCCTCGACGACGACCTGATCGCCACAGCCCGAGACCAGCACGCAGACGAGGGCCGCCGCCAGCCGCGGAGCCGATCTCCGTTGAAATGGATTGAAGTCAAGATTCATCAGTCTGGCCCCGCTCAATTGAGCTGATCAAAGATGCAGTCGAGCGCCGCTTGATTGGTGTCTGTCGGATAGAAGGCATTGATGTCGCTGGCGTAGGTGGACTGATCGACCTGGCCTGCGGACAGCTTGCTGGTCTCATCAACGAAATAGACGTCGTTGTTATTGACATCGAGCAGAAAGTTGATGGGCTGGTTGCCGATTTTAAACGTGCCACAGTTGGCCGCCACCTGGTCCAAAAACGCGTCGCTCGCCGCGCTCTCGGGCGCGAGGACACCACCGCTACAGCCTGACAGGCCGAACACGGCGATGGCTGTGAAGAGAGTCATGCGTTTCATCAATTTCTCCGCGAGAAACCCCGTCCTTCAGGACGGGGTAGTTGACGCCTTTACTGTACTGTGTCTTCTTGCGCGGCCCGGCGCGCGGCAAGCGCGACGAACACGGTCGACCAGCCACTGAAGATAAGTTCGATGGCCACAAAGAGACCGATCACCCAGAGGCCGGAGACCGGCCATTCAGCGATGATCATGCCGCCCAGCAGGATGGATACGAGGCCCGAGAGCAGCGACCAGAACCAGCCTGTTGCCACTGGACGAAGCTGAATGGCCATGAGGATACGCAGCACACCCACCGCGATCAGGATGCCGGCCAGTATCAGCGTTAGCATCGCGGATGCACGCGCCGGGTCCAGGATGATATTGACACCAGCCGCCACATAGAGCAGCGCGATCAGGACATGCCAGAACACGGATTTCCAGCCCTTGCAGGTAAAGGCATGGATAAGTTGGAGGACGCCCGCCCCGAGGATCAGTATTCCGAATAAGAGCACGCTCGCCAGGGTGAGCGCGAAGGTCATATAGAATCCGATCGTGCCAAGGACGAGTGAAACGAGTCCCAGAGCCAAAAGCCAGCCCCAGTTTTTCTTGACATCGCCGAAAACGGCCTCTCGGATCTCCGCCATGTTCATCTCGCTGCTTGTGGACATCGTTGATCCTTCTGTTGATTTGAAATCAATTATTTGAGCCGCGCCGTCTCCGACGTTACGGATGAGTGCCAACGTGGCCGATTACTCAAAGCGACGCCTACCGTTCCGGACGCGGTTCAAATGGCATCAATCCGGAATCTGAAGCTCGGTTCCGGCTTGAATGAGACTGCCCTGCAGACCGTTTAACGCTTCGATGGCCTCTACCGTGGTACCGAAGCGCCGACTGATCTCCAATAGATCGTCGCCCTGCGCGACAATATAGAGTCCGGTGTCGGGATCGAAAAAGCCCGTGGCATGTTTCGGCGGGATGTAGATGACTTCTCCAACCGTGATGTCCTCGCTCTCCTTGCCATTGCTGACCAGGATATCCGTGACGCTGATATCGTACTTGCCGGCGATCGTCTGGATGTCCTCGCCCTCGGTGACGGTGTAGGCGACGATGTTGTCGGTCGCGGCCTGGGTCGAGCCCAGGACGGCAAGGAGGGCGGTGGACAGGACCAGTTTTTTCAGCTTCATGATGTGCTCTCTGTCGGAAGTAACGGTCTAAAAAAACGTGAAATACGCTCCGGCAGCGTCAAAGATTGCCGGAGCTGGCGCGTTAACGAGGATCGGCGGCGGTCTTGCCCTCTGCCTCAGCTGCGTCCTGGTCCATCTTCTCGGCCAGCGCGGCGGCATCTTCCGCCTCGGCCTCGGCCTTGGCCGCCGCATGCTCGGTGACCGCGGACGGATGCGCTTTCATCTCCGCCTGCGCGGCCGCAGCGGCCTTCATCTTGTCGTCCATCGCCTGTTGAGCCGCATTCGCTTCCTTCTGATAGGCGGCGGCCTCGCTTGCGTTCTGCATGGCCTGGGCCTTCTCGATCGCCGATTCGGCTGAGGCCGTGCCAGTGAATGCAAGGGTCGCCGCGATGACTGAGGGAAAAATAATTTTATTCAAAAACATGCGTTGTCACTCCGTTGTGCGTTTTGATCGATTAGTTTTTCTTTAGGCTCTTTCTGGACATCAGCCGCCCGAACGCAAATGGCTGTAACTCTGGCAGGGGCGATTTGAAACGCCCCTGCACCCGTCCTTTTCCAGAAATCACCGGATCATCGTTGGCATCCAAGCCAATTGAGCAGACGGCACTATTCCATCGTGACCTTTATGCCGCTGGCCGAGCCGGCGTTCAGCTGCAAACCTTGGGTCCTGGACTCCAGGCGCATGATGACGCCGTTTTCGTTCTTGAGTCGCAATCCGCCAATGCCGCCACCGAGCGTGATGCTTGCGTCGAGCTTGGTGTAAGTACCGGGGAATTTCGAGATGTCATCCAATGCGTAGACCTCTCCAGAGGCACTCATCTTCGAGACACCAATGTTGGCTCCCGCCGTCAGGCCGCCAATCTTGAAGGCATATTCCTGGCCCTGGAATGTCAGTTGGCCACCGCCGGTCGTGCCGCCCAGAATAAACGCGAATTGCTTTTCGTCGATTGAGACGGTTCCAGATGGCTGCTTGGCATCGGCGGCCAGTGCCAGCCCACCCATCAGGAGCGTGATAGCAAACAGGGCTTGACCAGTCATTTTGCTGAACATCTTCATCATGCATTTCCTCGTTGGTTAAAAAGCATTTCAACCTAAACCGCGCCCAGCATGGCACGCGATGTATTTAGATTTCATTCGGCCTCGCGCGAGCCAGCGCGCATCGGCGCTGACGCGGTTCAATTTGAGTTGGCGGCGACGCAACCGTCGCTTCCCTCGGCACAGACGACGATATAGGTTTTACGCTGATTGCAGCCCTTGACGCCAATGGTGTACTCGGCTCGGAGGACACCAATATAGGGTCCGTCAAGGGGTGGCTCGATCAGCTCACGGGAGAGCACATCTCCCTGGGCACTGGGACAATTGAGGTCGAATTGTCCCCTTTCCAGCGCGGCCTGTATCGCCGCTGGCTGGTTGCTATCCAAGAGTTGTCCCGACGAGGCGCAACCAGAGAGAATAACGACGCTCAATGCCGCGACGGATTTCAAATTTATCATCTTTAGGTCTCCTTTATTCAAGCGCGTCTCGCGCGGTCTGAGATGTAAGCGGTCTCGCCAGCATTGTGACATCTGTCAGATCTGGCGCGATTTTAATCAGCAATCCTGTCGACAGAAGGACGCGTCTTGCTCGCAGTTGCTGAGACAAGTTTCGATAGAAACGTCCGCTTCGTCGAAATGCTCCTCGTCAGCGCGCGCGGTGCCTTCTTCACACTGTTGCTTGCATGCCGCAAGGATGTTTTCGCATCCGGCTATGCAGCCAGGACCGGATAAGGGTGGGATCGCATCGATTGACTCCATGTCGGCGGATCCGCCCTCACCGAACGCAAGCGTCGAACAAAGGGTTAGGGCAATAAAACCAAATAGCTTCATAGGTATTCCTCATCATCGATGACACATTGTAATAACATCGTTCGCTATTTGGGAAACATTAACTGCACCTGCGCGCGGATCTGCCAGTCGGCGCCATTATCGGGGCTGACCGCGTTGTAGTAGGCCGAGAGCTGCGTATTCACCGGTAGCTTGCCGAAGTGAAAGATCTTGCCTACACCGCCGCCGATCGGGATGGTCCAGCGATTGTCACTGTCGGCGGTCCAATCGACGGTGAGAATCGGGGCGGAGGTCAGATAGAGACCGCCCTTGAAGTTGTAGTTGAGAAAGGGCTGAATCAGACCGTTGTTGTAGTAGCCGCCATGCTGGTCGTTGGTCAGCGACCAGACATTGTTGACCAGGGCGCCATAGACCCAGGGACTGCCGTGCTCAATGTGCAAGAGCACGAACGACGGCCCAAGCCCCCAGTTCCCATTGCCCAGTTCGTCGCTGGTGTTGGTTGGGAGCTGGACGACCGGTCCCGCGCCCCAGATCCATTTGCCGGGCTTGGCGGGTGAGAGGAAGGCCGTGAACACCGTGTCGCCGATGCCGCTGGTACTGTCGATATCCGGCCCTAGCGACGGCTGCCAAACCACCGGGACGATGGTGCGGGTGATGATGTTCCAGTCGTCGTTGATCGAAATCGGGATCACCGGCTGGATGTTGAGGATGTTCTGTGTGCCCTGCTCCGGTCCGTAGTTCAGATTGGTGTTGTTCTGAAAGGGGACGCTGATGAGATTGCCGACCGGATTCTGCGCCAGCTTGGCTAATTCCTCGGCACTCATCTCGGCCATGGCCGGGGCGCAGCCCAGTACTGTGATGGCCAATGCCCTGACCAGCAAAAGCAAAGGATTGAATGATGTGTTCATGAACTCAGTTTTCGGGTGGCGGTAATGGGTGCTGTGGCAAGAAGGATTTTGTTATCGTTCGGTCGCACGGCGCGAATCCTTGAACATGCGGGATGGGCGATGTGAAGCGGCCCATCCCATGCGGCCTCATTCAATCAATCAGTTCGATCTCGCCGGGTCTCCAGGTCTTGTCGATCCATGGCGCGAGCGGCCCGTACATCCGCAGGATGACGAACCAGCTCTTGCCGGGGACGGTCTGGAGCCAGTTGCCTTCCTTGCCCTTAGGTGCTTCGGGCGCGAAATAGACATCGAAAGAACCATCCGCATTCTTCTCAAAGCCATTGGTCTGGCTGCCAACCGTTGGGAAGAGTTGGCTGGTTTGCAGTTGTGTGCGGGTTTGAGTGTCGTAGAGCGTGACGGCCCAGAAGTTGTTCACGGGCACATTGGGCGGTAAATGCAGCTTGTAGGTCTTCGCGCCGTCGAACGGCTTTTCGTCGTTGTCCAGAAAAGCTAAGGCGTAATCGGAACCCGCTCCCACATGCGTCGTCGCCATCGCGGGCGTCACACCGCCAGCGTTGTAGTAGAACAGCACTCGCGCATCGAGATTCATCGCGCCGTCGGCTTCGAACGAAGTATTCCTATCCGCATAGGCCGTCACCCAGTTGCTCTTCGTGTCGGGATAGATGTACACCCCGGAAATGCGTGGATCGTAGGTGATCGAACGCCCGGCGGCATTCCCCAGCGTCGCCGCTTCGGCCAGGAGCTTCTTCATCCTGTCGTCGGGATTGAATGGCTTGCCCTTGACGATCCCGATCGCGCTCAGGTAACCGCGAACCTCGGGACCAATCGCATCGAGGGGCTCTTCCTGAACGATGGTGTTCAAGATGTCGAAGTATTCCAAGGTGCTCGGAAAAATGGTGCTGAAGGATCTGCCGGACATGTTGACGAACTCGGTCGGTGCCGGATTGTCTTTGTCTTTCAGCGGATAAACCTTCAGCCCGGATTTGAAGTTATCGGCCGCCGCCTCCAGGCCATCCTTGATCGAACCGCGCAGAAAGAGGAAGTTCTTGTTGGTCTTGGGCTTCAGCAGGAAATAGCCGTCCGGGATCTCGCCCTCATAGCCCGGAGGCAGGACCAGATATTTGCCGCCCTTGCCCTTGTCCGGTCCAGTGACACCCATGTTGCCGACGAAGCGTTGCCAGGCATCGTCGAGAAAGCCCAGCATGCCGGGCGGGATCTCGATGACCGTCGGGCCATCCTTTGCCAGATCCGTGGGGGCATAGGCGTACATGGTGGACGTGTTCGAGGTGATGACCGGCGTGCGGGAATCCATCAGCTGTTCCCAGATGGCGATCTTGTTCGGTGCATCGGCACCCTGCTGGGCCATCCCCAGGAGGACGCTGTAGATCGACACAGCACCGACGTTGTCGAGATAGACCCCGAGCGCACGCGAGCGGTCCAGATAGTCATACACCAGGTCGTTGGTGTTGCCGATCGGGACGCCATCGAAGAATGTCAGCTCGCCGGCCGCCGTCTGGACGGTGTCGGGAATCGACGCCGCCTGCGTTTTCATGGCCTCCCTGGCACTCTCTGTCCCTGCATCTGCACCGCCGATGGCCAGCGTGTCGCCAACCTTGATGGTGTCCGACGACAGCGTGTTCTGCGCCTTCAGCGCATCCACGGGGATTTCAAAGCGTTCGCTGATCGCGATCAGATCATCGCCCTCGACCACGACGTAGGTAGCCGTCACGCTGTCGTACTGGCCCTGGGCGTGATGACGCGGACCTGCATCGGCCGCTTGGGCGCTGCCGATCGCGAGACAGCCCGTCAGTGTCAGGACCGAAAGGGCGGTTTTTAACCCTGTGTTGACGGGCGTTTTCAGGGTTGGGGATTTTTTGAGTTGCATCCGTAAGACCTTCCTTATTTTCCTGGATCACTGGAGCTTGAAACGAGGAGAGAGGCCTGGCTTACGCGAGGCCCCTCTATTCATGGCTTGCGTCTCGCCAAAGACCTGCCTCGCCTCAATTGACGAGTTCGATCTCGCTTGGCTGCCAGGATTTGTCAAAGAACGACGGCAGCGGGCTGTAGAGGCGCAGGATGGTGAACCAGCCCTTGTCCGGGTCGGTCTGAATCCAGTTGCCGCGATCCACCCCATCGGGCTGTTCGGGACTGAAATAAACGGTGGTTGAGCCGTCTTTGGCAACGGTCGCCGCCGGCGAGGGATACCCCTGGGAACCCGCGCGGGGGTATTTCTGCGGTGTTGCCAGCATCGAGCGTGTCTGGTTGTCGTAGAGCGTGAAAGACCAGAACGCCCTTGCCGGGATGTCCTTGGGCAGCGTCACCTTATAGGTCTTCGCGCCGTCGAACGGATCGCCCTTCGCATCGAGAAAGCCCATCAGATACTGCGAGCCGACGCCGGGGATGTTCATGATCATGCCCGGGCTATCGAGGGTATAGCCGTAGTAGAAGGCCGCGCGCGAATCGAGCGTCCGGGCGCCAGTCGGCGGCAGCGGCTTGAATACCCCGTCCTCAAAGGCGGGCGGCGGGGTTTCGAAGAAGGCGCCGCCTTCCCAGAGCATGTTCCCCCAGTTCGTCCCCTCATAATACGCCCAGTCCGGATGGACCTCGAATGGCCGCCAGTTCAACACCCGGCCGGCTGCCTGGCCGACGGCGGCGGCGTCGGTGAGGATCTTCTTCATCCGCTCGTCGGGCGCGAACTCCTTGCCCTTGACGATGCCGATGGCGGCAAGCTGCCCGGCAAGCTCCACGTCATAGCTGGTGGCGGGCTCGGCCTGGACGTTCTCGTTGATCCATTCATAGAAACCGAAGTCGCTGGGCGGGATGGTATTGAACGACAGGTTGCTCGCCTCGACGAACTTCGTCTCGGGGATCTTCGGCTCTTCTCCGAGGCGGACCGCGCCGGTCAGCGCCTGCGCAATGCTGGTACCGTAGGCGCCCTCGGCGTAGGGATAGATCTTCATGTTGGCCTTGACGTTCGCGACCGCCGGTTTGGGATCGTTGTCCACCAGGTAGGCGCGCGAGGCATAAAGGACCCGGTTGGTCTTGGAATGGGCGACGAAGTAGCCGCCCTCGGGCAGCGGCCCGTCGTAGTCAGGTCCGACGATCAGGTACTTGCCGCCCCGAC
Source organism: Allochromatium palmeri (assembly GCF_009720725.1). Taxonomy (GTDB): domain Bacteria; phylum Pseudomonadota; class Gammaproteobacteria; order Chromatiales; family Chromatiaceae; genus Thermochromatium; species Thermochromatium palmeri. Next base: position 145,343 of record NZ_WNKT01000001.1, on the reverse strand, counting down.
CGCGATCCGGCCCCGGGCCGCCGACGTCGATGATCCAAGAGAACCACATGTCGTTGATGGTGCCGACGCCGTCCGACGGTTGTTCGATCACCATCGGGCCTTTTGAGAGGTCGATAACGGAGAGGTAATAGACGGTGTCGGCGTTGCCGGTCAGGAACAGCGACGTCGAGTCCAACAGCTCAGACGTGATGACGACGTCGTTATAGTCGGCACCGATGCTCTGGAAGCCCTTTTGGAACCCAAGGGCAGACGCGCCGCGAAAGCTGTTGTTGTAGACGTTCAGCGCGCGCGTGAAGTCGAGCGCATCGAAGACCTTCTGCGCGGTGTCGGCGCTCGGCACGCCGTCGCTGAACGCCAGCGTGCCGATGCGGGTCTCGATGCTGTCGGGCGCCGAAATCGACGCGAGCGATGCTTCCGAGACCTGGGCCGACGCCGTGATCGGCATGGCCAGACACAGCGCCAGAGTGCTGATCGACCCGGATATGGATGGGGATACGCCGTGTTTCATCGTGTTCTGCTCCTGGAAGAGGCGCATCTGCCGGACGGCAAGCGCAATGACGTTCGCGGACGATCGGTGATACATGATTCAGCTGTCGTCGCTGTGTTCGTGGGTCATGTGCAGTTCATATCCGGTGCCTGATGCGCTTGGCGATCTCGAGCCGGCGCTGTTAAACACGGGTTGCGAAGCCTGTGCGGTGCTGGCACAAACGCCGCGGCCGAAAATGGGTCATACTGACTGACCAGAGACTGGATTGTCTGACCCTATCGCGCCAAAATCATCAACCCGGCAGAAAGGGGGAAATGGCGATTGAGCGGCAGACTTACAATTGTCCGGGCGGCCAATCTACACAGCGACCTTGCTGTGGCGTTCCATGTGTTCGATCTGAACCCGCAGTGGCTTGATGGTGTCGAGATGCAGGTCACGCTGCGGAAAGGCGATGCTGATGCCGGCGGCATTGAACTTGTCGTTGATGGCTTCGTTCAAGGCACTGATGGTGCTGACGCGCAGATCGATTGAGTCAACGAAGCAGCGCAGCAGCAGTCCGAGCGCGTTGTCGCCGAAGGTCTCGAAGATGACCGTTGGGGCTGGTTCATCGAGCACGTTGGCATTCTCCCTGGCCGCCTCTGCCAGGAGATCCATAGCCTGGCGCACCGGTGATCCGTAAGCGATGCCGATGGCCAGCACCAGCCGCGTGGTCTGGTCCGACAGTGACCAGTTGAGCAGACGCCCGGTGATGAACTCCTTGTTCGGCACCAGCAGCTCCTTGCCGTCCCAGTTGCGGATGGTGGTGGCGCGGATCTTGATTTTGGTGACCACGCCATCGGTGTCGCCGATAGTGACGGCATCACCGACGCGGATGGGGCGCTCGAACAGGATGATCAAGCCGCTGATGAAGTTAGCAACGATTTCCTGCAGGCCAAAGCCGATGCCGACGCTGAGCGCCGCCGCCAACCACTGCACTTGCGACCAACGCGCGCCCAGCGTGCTGAGCACCAGCAACAGACCCACGGCCACCACGACATAGATCGTCAAGGTGGTCACCGTATAGCGACTGGCCGCCTTCATTTTGAAACGCTGCAACAGCACGATCTCCAGCAGGGCCGGGAGCCGATCCGCCAGCACCCAGGTGCCGATGGCATAGAGCAGCGCCAGGCCGAGGCTGCCGAGCGTGATGGGCCGTGACTGCTCTGTGCCATCGACGGTGATGGTCTCATGCCACAGGATCACATCGTCGAAGATGTGCAGCGCCGGTAGGGCGCTGGACCAGATCAGGTACAGTCCGGCAATGGTGCCGGTGAACAAGAGGATGCGAATCAGCCCGCGCGTCTCGTCGCTCAGGGCCGTGATATCCACTTCCGGCGCCTCGAATTGCAGCTCACCCGTCTCATCGGCCGACTCGTGCTCTTGCGCTTCCGCTTGCTCTGCACGCCGACGTTCCATGGCGGCATCAAAGGCCAGGCGCCGCCGGGTGACCTGCAGCCAACGCAGGGCGAGCGCGTTGCTCAGCACCAGCGCCACGATGAACCATATTGTGTGCATGAATATGCGGGAATAGGCCTCAGCCGTGTAGACATAACCAGTCAAGGACAGGGCGACCAAGGTCAGGGGATAGCCGACCGCTAGCGGATACCAAAGCAGATAGGTGCGGAAGACCATTGGGTAATCGCCACCTGATCGCAGGTGGCTGAGCACGCCGCGCCGGGGATGGAACACCCGGTAGAGGAACCAGGACAGCGCACCGAAGCCCAGCAGCAGACCGAGTTTGGCTAGGGTGCCACCGGTCTCGGTCGGGTTCAGGCCGATGGCGAAATGGACGATCGCGACCGCAATCGCGAGCGGCCAGATGAGCCAAGTGATCTGGGTTCGCAGCAGCATCAGGTTGCGTTCTGGCCAGCGGAAATGCACCGCCGCCAAACCGCGCGGCAGGCAAATGGCGCGCAGGCTCAGCAGAATCGCAAGATACAGGGCGACCCAGAGCAAGGACGCACCAATGGCGCGGGACAGCACTGTTGACCCGCCGCCAGCCTGGAGCAGCCAGCCCGTGATCGCCAACAGCAGAGGCAGCGGTGCCGCGATGAGCAGGGTCAGCAACAACACCCACCCCGTGTGGCCGAGTCGATCCGTCGTGGGTTTGCCGATCCGGGGTGCGATCGCTTCGATCGCGGCGATGATCGCTCGGCGTCGCCACAGCAGGACGCCGGCGCCGATCAGGCCGAGCCAGAAGGCGGGACTGTAAGAGAGCTGCTCGACCATCAGGCGTGGCAATCCCGGCAGATCAGCGGAGGCGAGCCGGTCGCGGAGTTGGCTCGGCATCCCGCGGATGTCCCCGAGGCTGATCGGTTTGGCGTTACGCAACCAGGGCAGGTTTTCGCCTAAAAAGGCCTTGTATTCAGTGGCGGTCGAGAGCAACGCCTGCTCGGCCCGATCGAGTTCGCGCAGCTTGTCGAGGTAGAGGCGATTCGTCTCCAAGGCTTGGTCGAGCTGTTCCTGGCGCTGCTGAACCAGATCCAGCAGCCTGGCCTTGAGCGCCTCGTTCGATGCATCAGCCTGGAGCGACTGTGCGAGCCGCTCGATGGTGGCATCCGTATCCGCGATGCGTCGTGCCTCAGCGCGATACTCCAAACGGCGGACATTGAGATCGGCGATCTCTGCCTGGCGCCGTTCGGCGTTTTGCACAAAGGCCCGTGGATCGGGCAGCGTATCGAGCTGCTGCAGGAGAATTCGGCCAAGGTCATCGTTGACCTCGCCGGACTCCAGGGTTGTACGGGCATCCTGATAATCGGCGTCGATCTGCTCCAGGAGCTGCTTAAGGTTTTGCTGGGCGAGATCCTGGGCCTGAAGGCGCTCCGTCATCTCGCTGACGTCACGCGACAGTGCCGCGATTTTTGCGGACCATTCGACCAGCACCGGGTGCATCCCCGCGATCTCACGCTGCGTCTGCTCGGCATCTATCGTCGCTTGCTGCGCCGCTTGACGACGTTTGCGATCGATCAGCTCAGCGAGCGCCTGGATGCGCTCGCCCATCGCGTCGATGCCGGCCTCTTCCTTGTCGCGCCTGGCCTCCAATAACTGCATCCGCAACGGTCGGCTCGACAGCTCCTGCTCAAGCATCGTGGTCTCGGTGCTCAGGGCCACATAGCGCGTCTCCAGCACCCACTTGTGGGCTTGCGCAAACGTGGGACTTGCATCATCGTCCTCTGTCGGTGCCTGAAGCTGTGACGAAGCCTCTTCGCGTTGTTGCGTTGCCTCGGCGAGGCGCTGGCTGATGGCCGCCGGGCGCTGCTCAAGGATGGCCAGACGGGATTCGAAGTCGGCGCGTCGCGCATTGGCGGCGGTCAGGTCTGCTTGTTCCTTCTGCGACAGTTGCTCAAGCACCGGCAGCGGGGTGTTCGCATCCGCCTCAAGGTCATCCAGTGGCGCGGCCTGGGTATCCGGCGCAAGCGCCGCGCGGATCGCCTGGATCTCGGCCGGCGCGCGCTCGGCCGTGCGCCGGAACCTGGTCGCCGATGCGGCGTTGTCCTTCGCCGCCTGTAGATTGCTCAGGGCCTTGCGGTACAGCTCGATCAGCTGGGTCTTGGCCTCCTCGGTCCTGTCGGTCGCGGCCTGCGCTTCGGCGATCTTCGACTCAATCGTCTGCGATGTGACCAACGATGCAGGCAGCGCGCTTTCGGCCTCCTGAGCAGAGGCCGACGACAGCCAGGCAGCCCACAGCAAGCCGGCGATGACGACAGGGACAAGTGTTCGCATGATTCTCACTCTATTACGTCCAGCGTGCTCGAACTCGGCTCAATGATTGGACGCGACAACGTCTTGCGCTTGTCCATTGTCCTGACGCAGATACAGCGTCCGACTCGGGAACGCGATGCTCACCAGTCGACGGTCTTTTTGACCAGCCGCATGTCGCTGCCGTATTCGAGCCCGAGCGTGAGCTTGATGCGTCGGCCCAGCTTGCGCCGACTCCAGTTGCGCACGTCGATGCCGAGCCAATGCAACACCATGTTGCTCGCCGTCGCGCGCTTGACGAAGCCGAACAGCGACTGCGCCACGGCTAGACCTCGGCGCGTTGGCTGTAATCACCATAGGCATCGAGCAACGCTTGCTCGGCGGTCGTGTCGCCGCTGCGCCGGTGCGTCAGCCGGGCCTGGTCAACAGTATCTGTGGTGGTGCTGATACGCTGGTCGAGATTGGCAACCGCGAGTAGGTCGTCGCTCTGTTAGGCGATACGTCCCGCCGAGATTGCTTGAGGAAGTCAAATGTCTGCGGAGGTGTCGATTTTCTCGTTGTCGTAATCGGCGGCCCGACTACGACAACGATGATCGCTGCCCAGCTTGCAAAAGCAGCGATCACGACTCGTCGGTTTGAGGGGTCGACTCGCTAGCAGTAGTACACGCCGGCCGCGCAACGCCGCACCGTGCGACGCCCGACCCCGGCAACGCTGACCGGTGTGAGTGGACGACCGACAATGGCTTCGGCCGTTGGGATCAGGCTCTGAACACCAGGGACTGAAAGCCGCTCACCAAGCTCGGATCCACCAATGGCGGCAATCGCCGCGAGCAGCATGACGCCGAATCGTTTCGATGCCTTCATTGTGCATCTCCTGTCTGGAAGTGGTTAGGCAATTCATCCGCACCCTCAAGATCCTTCAGATCGACCTTCTTGGCATCTGTAGGGTTCTTGAAGCTGAAATCAGTCGCTGCGACCTCGTCACCAGTCTTCCAGTCCCCGACCTGAATGCTGTACTGCGGTTGACCGTCCATGGACTTCGAGCTGATGACATATCGGCACGGATAGGGACGCTCCCCCTGAGCAATCCAGATCTGCCAGTCGACGTCCTTCTTGCGAAAAGCGAGGTAATCGCATTCGACGCCACCGATCACGCCGCTGCCAAGATCCTTGACGTCGACGACATCCTGCATCAATACCTCGTAGGGGTCCGTCAGCAGCAAGTCCGCAGCAGGCAGAGGACGGTTGTGCTTACGCAACGCATCGACCAGGTCGTCGAGCGTGCCAGGAACGTCTTGCTGCGCATAGATGTTCAGGTTCTTGCCCAGCAAGGTCAGCGTCTTGCCGTCAAAAGACATCTCGACATCCGCGAACCCGCTGGAGCGTGTGGCGCGGATTTTGTCGGGCCGCTTGAGGACGACGTTACCCGAGCTCGCCAGCGCGAGGATCTGTTCGTCCTTGGTGACGACCTCGAGGATAGCGTCGTAGTCGAATGAGATGGCCTGCTGCGCCGCCAAGTAGTCGGACATGGCCTTGAGCAACTGCTTGGCGTCCGCCTCATCGGCGCTTGCCGTCATCGATGTCGCCAGCAGCATCATCAGGGACAGCGCCGCAGCCGACAGGCGGCGCACGCTAAGGTTCACAAGCACGCGTGAAGTTGTCATTGCGGCGCACCTCTTCGAGCCGATCTTTCCGGTAGGTTGATCTTCATTTTCGAGCTCCTGGTTTTTGAACCTGTTGCCTCATCATCGACCTGCTTAGCCGGTCGTTACGGCACCTTGACGACCTTCGGCGGCGTCCAGGTGCCATCGATGATCGACGGACTCTTCTCCTGCGGCCAATACATACGCCGCATCGGGATGAAGTCGCTCAACGGCACGATCTTGTGACTCACCAGCGAAAGGTGGCCCCCAGGGCTGGGCCGGTCATGCGCAGATCCACGTCATCCTTGTCGTTGAAATCGTAGGAGAGACTGCGGATGGACAGATTGACATCACCCCAGTTGAAGGCGTAGCCCAGGCCCAGCAGTGACTGCCAGGTCAAGTTCGATGATCCGGTGCCGACGTCCAGGTAGTAGGGAATGTACCAGCCGTCTTCACCGAGCCGGATCATACCCTTGACCCCGATGATGCCGTCCCACTCGGTCAGGTTGCGCGAGCGGTTCACGCTGGCGTCGAGAAAGCCATCGCTTCCCTGGATGTTGAGCTTGAGCTTGGTATCGACCCCCACATAGCGAAACCCGGCCAACAGATCGAGGTTGCCCATGGGGTTGCGCACCAGGGTACGGGCACCGGCCAGGGTCCAGACGGTTGCCGAGAGGCTGGTATCGGCGTTGCGGTCGATGCGGCTCAGGGATTGCCCCTCGCGACCCGTGATATTGCGTACATGCGAGCGCTGATCGCCGAAATCGATGTAGATGATGTCGGTGAGCACTGACCAGTCGCCCTTGCGGACCTCGCCGGTGGCCATGACGCCGAACTTGAGGTTTTGCAAATAATCATTCGGACCGATCTCGGTGCTGGTCCTAAAATCGCCCAGGTCGGACCCCAGCACATGCCCGTCGATCGTACCGTTGATGTTCGGCAGCCATAGATAGGGGGTGAGCGTGAAGTGCCAATTACCGTCATAGGGATCGACCTGATCCGCGGCGGACACAATGGCCGGAGACGCCGATAGGCTGATGGCCGCTAGCGCGGCGAACATCCGACGAAGGGGTGCAGGTACGAGCATGACTGAATTTCCGTTATCGCGTGGATCAATGAATCCGCCCCAAGTGCCAGATGCTGCGCTATACAGGCGTTGTCTGCTCAGGGCTGGGATGGAATGTAGACATAGGCCGCCGGAACATTGGCCCCAACCACCTTGATGGCGTTGCTTTGCCACAAACTGCCAAGCGAGACGGTTTGTCCGGCGGGGAAGTCGCCGATCTTAACCTCATTTCCGGTCACCTCGTAGGTACCGGATCCCGGCGGCATCTGCAAGGACACCTGGCACGGACTCGAATCGCAGTTCGCCGTATCGCCAGGCTTGATCGTGACCTCCATGGCGCCCGAGACCTGATCCCCGCTCGAGGCACAGGCGGTCAGCACAGACAGGGCGAGCGCGGAGATCAGCCAGAATCCGTGACGCAGAGTCACCCGTTGACGTTGAAAGGCATGCGCAGTGTTCATCATAGGTTTCCTCGCAGCGGCGATGGACGATGGATGTTGGAGTCTTCGATTGCCTGACTTCAACCGGAATGCTGACAGGCTTCATCGCCCTGGTCTAACCATTTCACGCCAATCTGCGGGAGGCCGCCGCGTCCATCATGGAGACAGACAGTTGAATATCCCCGTCGTACGGGCACAGCATCTGATCCACTATATCGGAGTCCTCCGAGACATCGGCGTGCCGGTCGAGCGCACGCTGGAGCGCGCGCGGCTCCCTGTATTCATAGAACAAACGCCAGAGGCGTACGTCAGCTTGTCATGCGCCTTCGACTGGGCCTGGCGGTCGAGTCGTGAGGTTGGGATCATGGAGCTTGGCTTCCTCGCCGGGCGCGCAGCTTCGCTCAATACGCTCCATCCCGATGTACAACGTGCGTTGATCAGGGCTCCCACCGGACTGTCCCGCATCGAGGTTCTCTCCAACCAGGCGCATCAGGAAAACAGCGCCTTGAAGATCGGCATCCGCCGTGAAGGCGTCGAGCAACGCGTGGTCTGCGAAGTACAGGGCTTTCAGAACAGTCCTTGTATCGGGCTCTCCGAGTGGAAGGCGATCGCCGGGATCATCGACATCGTGCGCAGTGCCGCCGGACCTGATTGGTGCCCGACCGAGATCACCTTCGTCTCGCGCGGGCGGCCCTCGGACGCCGCGCTGGGGGCCTACGGCAACACCCGTATCCTGACCGGCCAGCCGTGCAGTTCGGTGCTCGTCGCGGCGGTCGACATGGCGCGGACCGGCATCGACCGCCAGTTAAAACCCGATCACACCGAGGAGGCGCCGATTCACCCGCACGCCCCATCCAGCCTGGGTGACGGCTGGGATTTAGTGACCGCCCTGCGTGCGCTCATCCGTCCCTATCTCGCGCAAGGCCATCCACACCTGTCGCTGGTGGCCGAGATCGTCGGTATGAGCGAGCGGACCTTGCAGCGCCGGCTGGCGCAAAGCGGCTCGACCTATTCCGACATTGTCCAGGAGGCGCGTTTCTCGATCGCCTCTGACCTGATCGCTGATTCCGACCTGAACATTGCCGACATCGCGTTCGCCGCCGGCTACGACAACGCGCCGCATTTTTCCAGAGCCTTCAAACGGCTGACGGGCATGACACCTCGCGACTACCGCCTACAGGCTCGCCATGCCGCATAAAATCGACCACGGTTTCGCCAGTCTCATTCATACTGCCTCCCAATCCATGCCTGTCGACTTCCACCGCGTGCCTGGACGACGCCCACAGACCATCGATATCCAATCGCTCATCTGGATTTTTGCACCTGAGGGCCCATAGTCGGTCGCTGGTGCGGATCCTAACGATGAGCACGAAGATTTTATCCGCCACCCGTTTTTCAACGCCGAGAAGCCGAGCACGCATCAATGAAGCAAAAGATCTACGAGGGTATCCACAATCAGGAACAGGCCATGACGCCGACGGCCAACATCATCCGCGACGCCTGGGTGTTCGGCCTCATCCCCGAGGAGGAGACCTGCGAGGGCTGGACCATCCAGGGCATCGACGCCCTCTATGACAAGGTGACAGCCGCCTGGGCGCCCTATGGTCATCTGGTCTCCAACCTGCCGCCCGAACTGCGCGAACGCCATGCGCGCATCTATGCCGAGGCCATCGAGCAGGCGCGTGCCGGCGGCTGGAATCCGGAACTCGACGAAACCGACTGACGTCAAAGCCGTCACGGTCAACCGCACCGCCAGCCTGAACACGTTCTGCGGCTGGCCGGATCGCGTTCTAGGACACAAGGGGGAAGCGCCAGCCATGTCCAGCTACGTCGTCCGTGAAACCTTCTTCCGCCCTGACACCGAATACGCACGCGAGCAGAGCACCATCCCGGCGCCCATCCACAACGCCCTGCGTCAGTTGCTGAAGCATGCGGGAGGATCGAGCGTCTTCGTCCCGATCCGCTCGATGCAGTATCTGGCCGTCATCGATGCCGAGGAGGTGATCTTCGTCGATGCCCTGGGGGGCTATGCCTATCATGAGGGCGAGGGTGGACGCCTGATCCGACTGGCCTGGCGACCGCTCGTCGGACGAGATTCGCTGTGCGACCCCGTTTCCTGTGAGATGGTCTACTATTTCAGTGACCTGAAAGCCGTTCAGGTGCGCCTATTGTCCGAAATCGGGCCTGTTCTCGATCAGTTGAAGCTCAAACAGACGGGCGAGCAACAGCAGGGCGCAACAGTTCGTATTCTACCCTTCAAACCGCGTCGTGAGTGACTTCCGCGCGGTTTTGGCATTAACCGGCGTCCTGGCGCCAACCTCGAAAGCGATAAAAGCGGACCATAAGAGTCCACAAAACGGAGGATTTCATGACCAGATTACTGACCTGGCACGACGAATGGTCGCTCAATATCGAACTGCTCGATCAAGACCACCGCGACCTGATCGAGCAGCTTGGTGATATCTGTCTGCGTTTCTGCCCCGAAGCCTCGCACGGGCGCTCGGGAGACGCCAACGCGCTGCTCGACGCCCTCACCCGCCTGGGCGAGTCGATGCGCGAGCATTTCCAGCGTGAAGAGGCCTTCATGCGCTCATTCGACTATGAATGCATCGGCGAGCATCAATGCGAGCATGCGCTGCTCATGGCTGAATTCACCACTCTGCTGCGTGAGTGGCGTGTAGAAGGTCTGACGGTCTTCGATGAGATCTGTCAGGGCTTCATCCGCGATTGGCTGCTGGCGCATATCCTGGGTGCCGATCGACACTTCGCCGAGACCTATTTCAATCTCTTCGGCGGCGATGTGTCCAATCGTCTGGATCTGATGCGTCTCTATCAGTCGAGCTACCGGGCGAGCCGGCGCTGAGTTCAAACCCTCGTCATCCGGGCTGATGTCAAACGGGCGCGACGCGCGCGAAAGAAGGCTCTGAGCACGTCGCCGCACTCCTCGGCGAGCAGACCACCGCGAACCTCGGTACGGTGGTTGAAGCGTCCATCAGACGGCAGCAGATCGAAGACGCTACCGCAGGCACCAGCCTTGGGATCAGGCGCACCATAGATCACCTGAGCGACACGCGCATGGACGATGGCCCCGGCGCACATGACGCAGGGTTCGAGCGTGACATAGAGGATCGAGCCGGGCAGGCGATAATTACCGACGCGCCGCCCGGCATCACGCAGGGCCTGGATTTCGGCATGGGCGCTGGGATCGTGTTCGATGATCGGACGATTCCAGCCTTCACCCAGAATCTCGTCCTCGCCCACCAGCACCGCTCCGACCGGAACCTCCCCCTCCTCGGCCGCGCGTCGTGCCAGTTCCAGTGCATAGCGCATCCAGTGCCTGTCCGCCTCAACGAACACCTCACCCACGCCGATTCAGCCTCGCGTCATTCCCACTCGATGGTCCCCGGCGGCTTGCCGGTGATGTCATAGACCACGCGCGAGACATTCGGCACTTCGTTGGCGATGCGCCGGCAGACCAGATCCAGAAAGTCATAGGGCAGATGCGCCCAGCGCGCGGTCATGAAGTCGATGGTCTCGACCGCACGCAAAGCGATCACAGGCGCATAGAGCCGGTTGTCGCCGACGACACCGACCGAGCGCACCGGCAGAAACACAGCGAACGCCTGCGAAACCTGATCGTAGAGATCGGCCCGGCGCAGTTCCTCGATAAAGATGTGATCGGCCTGACGCAGGGTGTCGGCGGAATCCTTGTGCACCTCGCCGAGGATACGCACCCCAAGCCCCGGCCCTGGGAAGGGATGGCGATAGACCATCTCAGAGGGCAGCCCCAGCTCGACGCCGATCCGGCGCACCTCATCCTTGAACAGCTCGCGCAGCGGCTCGACCAGTTTGAGGTTCATCTCCTCGGGCAGTCCGCCGACATTGTGATGCGACTTGATGACCTTGGCCTTGCCGGTCTTGGACCCGGCCGACTCGATGACATCGGGATAGATGGTGCCTTGCGCCAGCCACTTGACGTCTTCGAGCTTGCTCGCCTCGTCGTCGAAGACCTCGATGAAGGTGTTGCCGATGATCTTGCGCTTCTGCTCCGGATCGTTCACGCCCTTCAGGCGACCGAGGAAGCGTTCTTCGGCATCGACCCGGATCACGCGCACGCCCATGTGCCGGGCGAAGGTGCTCATGACCTGATCGCCCTCGCCGAGGCGCAGCAGTCCGTTGTCGACGAAGACGCAGGTGAGCTGATCGCCGATGGCCCGATGCAGCAACGCGGCGACCACGCTGGAATCGACCCCGCCCGAGAGTCCGAGCAGCACCTTGTCGCGGCCGACCTGGGCGCGGATACGCCCCAGACTGTCCTCGATGATGTTGTCCGGAGTCCAGAGCCGACCGCAGCCGCAGATGTCGTGGACGAAGCGTTCGAGAATGCGCTGACCCTGACGGGTGTGGGTGACCTCGGGATGGAACTGCACGCCATAGAAGCGGCGCGACTCATCGGCGATGCCGGCCAGCGGCGCACTGTCGGTCTCAGCGATGACGCTGAAACCGGGCGGCAGCACATCGACCCGGTCACCGTGGCTCATCCAGACGTCGAGTAGACCATAGCCCTCGGAACTGGTGTGATCCTCAATATCACGCAACAACCGCGAGTGACCGCGGGCGCGCACCTGAGCATAGCCGTATTCGCGATGGGTCGAGGGCACTACGGCACCGCCGAGCTGGGCGGCCATGGTTTGCAGCCCATAACAGATACCGAGCACCGGCACGCCCAGCTCGAAGACGATGGGATCGGCGCGCGGCGTCTCGGTCTCATGGACCGACTGCGGGCCGCCGGACAGGATGACACCGCTAGGCGCAAATTCGCGGATGGATTGGGCGTCCATATCCCAGGCGTGGAGTTCACAGTAGACTCCCGCCTCGCGCACGCGCCGCGCAATGAGCTGGGTGTACTGAGATCCGAAGTCGAGGATCAGGAGGCGGTCGGCGTGGATATTGGACATGGTTAGTTGTCGATCCGGTAGTTCGGCGCTTCCTTGGTGATCTGCACGTCATGCACATGCGACTCGCGCATGCCGGCGGCGCTGACACGCACGAACTGCGGCTTGGTACGCATGTCCTCGATGGTGCCGCAGCCGGTGTAGCCCATGCTGGACCCCAGCCCGCCGACGAGCTGATGGATGATGTTGAGCAGACTGCCTTTGTAGGGGACGCGGCCTTCGATGCCCTCGGGCACCAGCTTCTCCTTCTCGGTGTTCTCCTGGAAGTAGCGGTCGCTGGAACCTTCGGACGCGCCCATGGCGCCGAGCGAACCCATGCCGCGATAGGACTTGTAGGAGCGGCCCTGATAGATTTCGACCTCACCCGGCGCCTCGTCGGTGCCGGCGAAGAGTCCACCGATCATGACGCTGTACGCACCAGCGGCGATAGCCTTGGCGACATCGCCTGAGAAGCGCAGTCCACCATCGGCGATCAGCGGAATTCCGGTGCCCTTGAGTGCCTCAGTGACATTGGATACCGCCGTGATCTGCGGCACACCAACGCCGGCAACGATGCGGGTGGTGCAGATCGACCCCGGTCCGATGCCAACCTTCACCGCATCGGCTCCAGCCTCGGCCAGCGCGCGCGCCGCATCCGCCGTAGCGATGTTGCCGCCGATGACCTGCAAACCCGGATAGTGTGCCTTGACCCAGCGCACCCGATCGAGCACGCCTTGCGAATGACCGTGCGCCGTATCGACCACCACGACATCGACGCCCGCCTCGACCAGCGCCGCGATGCGTTCCTCGGTGCCCTTGCCCACGCTCACCGCCGCACCGCAGCGCAGACGCTCGTGACTATCGCGCGACGCCTTGGGGAAATCCTTGGCCTTCTGGATATCCTTGACCGTAATCAGTCCGCGCAGCTCAAAACGGCCGTTGACCACCAGCACCTTTTCGATACGATGCTTGTGCAGCAGACCGAGCACCTCTTCGCGGCTGGCGCCTTCCTGGACCGTGACCAGACGCTCCTTGGGTGTCATGATGGCCGAGACGGGCGCATCCATCCGGGTCTCGAAGCGCAGATCGCGCCCGGTGACGATGCCGACCAGCTCGCCCTTGTCAGTGACCGGGACACCGGAGATGTTGTTGGCGTGGGTCAGTTCCAGCACCTCGCCGATGCTCAGGTGCGGCGAGACGGTGATGGGGTTGCGGATGATGCCGCTCTCGTACTTCTTGACCGCCAGCACCTCGCGTGCCTGGCGCTCGGCGCTCATATTCTTGTGTATGATGCCGATGCCGCCTTCGAGCGCCATAGCAATGGCCAGGCGCGATTCGGTCACGGTATCCATGGCCGCTGAGACCAGCGGAATGCGCAGATCAATGTCACGGGTGAGTTTGGTGCTGAAGTCGACCTCGTTCGGCAGCACGGTGGAGTGGGCTGGAACGAGCAGGACGTCATCGAAGGTGAGTGCTTCCTGGATCAGGCGCATGGTGAACTCCGCGGATCGCATCGAGAGACTGGGGGCCGGGGCGAACGCGCAGAAGCCCCGGCGGTCTGGCGCCACCCGGCCGGGCTGGCTCCCTCGCCCCAACCGGCGGTGCCCTAGATAAACGGGAAAGCGTAAAATAACCGACTTAAAAAGTAAAGATGGAATTCTCACGCGACATCCACAGCGTCTCGCGCCTGGTCAGTGAGGCGCGCGCCGTGCTCGAAACCGGCTTTCCGTTGCTCTGGGTGCGCGGTGAACTCTCGAATCTGGCTCAACCCAGTTCGGGGCATCTCTATTTCAGCCTCAAAGAGGCCGGAGCGCAGGTGCGGTGTGCGCTGTGGCGCTCCAAACGCCAGCGGCTCACCTTTGATCTGGCCAACGGCCAGCAGGTGCTGGCACGCGCGCAGGTCTCGCTCTATGAGCCCAGGGGCGAGTTCCAGCTTCTCATCGAGCAGCTGGAGCTGGATGGCGAGGGCGCGCTGCGACTGGACTTCGAGCGGCTCAAACAACGGCTGGCCGCCGACGGGCTGTTCGACGTGGCGCTCAAGCGCCCGCTGCCGCACTTTCCGCGTCAAGTCGGACTCATCACCTCGCCGAGCGGCGCGGCGGTGCGCGATCTGATCACGGTACTCGGGCGGCGCTTCCCGGCACTGCCGGTGCTGATTTATCCGGCACTGGTACAGGGCGAGTCGGCGCCTGAATCGCTGCTCGCCGCGCTGAACCTGGCCAACGCGCGCGCTGAGTGTGATGTGCTGATCCTGGCGCGCGGCGGCGGCTCGCTGGAGGATCTCAACGCCTTCAACGATGAGCGTCTGGCACGCGCCATCCGGACCTCCAGGATTCCAGTCGTCAGCGGCGTCGGACATGAGATCGACTTCACCATCGCCGATCTGGTCTCCGATCAGCGCGCCGCCACGCCATCAGCCGCCGCCGAACTGGTGGCGCCATCGGGCGCGCATCTGCGCGAGCGAGTCGGTACACTCTCAAACCGGCTGATCGCCGCCCAGCGTCGCCGGCTCGATACCGCACGCCAGCGTCTGAGCGCAAGCCGGCGTCATCTGAGTCTGCTGCATCCGGCTGCACGCCTCCAGCAACAGGCCCAGCGGCTGGATCGCGCCGAGTGGCGCCTGCGGACGCTCATCGCCAACCGGATCAGCGCGGCCCGCCGGCGTCTGCACCCGGTCGTCGAGCGACTCGAACGCCAGGCGCCCGCAAACCGGATCGAGTGCGCGCGCATGCAGCTGGAGGCACTGGAACGCCGTCTGCACCGCGCCCAGCACGAGTTGCTGGCGCATCGGCGCGAACGTCTGCTGCGCGCTGTCGCTGGATTGGAAGCACGCAGTCCGCTGGGCACCCTGAGCCGTGGCTATGCCATCCTGACCCGCTGGCCCGAGGGCGAGATCATCCGTGATCCAGCCCAGATCGCGCCGAACGATCGGCTCCAGATCCGAGTAGCCGGCGGACTCGTCGAGGCTGAGGCCCGTTGACGTCAGACGCGCCAAGTCGCGCGATCGCTAAACACACCAACATATCTCATTGAGTATCCCGGACGCGGTTCATGCTGCAACTGAAAGACCTGAGTTTCCGTCGTGGCCCCAATCGGCTGCTCGAAGGGGCCACACTCACCATTTATCCAGGCCACAAGGTTGGTCTGGTCGGGGCCAACGGCTGCGGCAAGTCGAGCCTGTTTGCCTTACTGCGCGACGAGCTGCACGCTGATGCGGGCGAGGTCGCGATCCCGCCCGGCTGGGAGATCGCCCATGTCGCCCAGCACACCCCGGACACCGACCGCCCCGCGATCCAATTCGCGCTCGACGGTGATCGTGAACTGCGCCGACTCCAGTCCGAGCTGACGGAAGCCGAGACGGCCGGCGATGGTCTGCGCCAGGCTGAGCTGCACGGGCGGCTGGAGTCGATCGGCGCCTATGACGCCGAGAGCCGCGCCGCACGGCTGCTGCATGGTCTGGGATTTGCGCCCGGCGACGAGCAGCGTCCGGTCAACAGCTACTCGGGCGGTTGGCGCATGCGGCTGGCCCTGGCCCGCACCCTCATGTGCCGTTCGGATCTGCTGCTGCTCGACGAGCCGACCAACCATCTGGATCTCGATGCCGTCATCTGGCTCGAAGGCTGGCTCAAAGCCTATCCGGGCACCCTGCTGCTGATCTCGCACGACCGCGATTTTCTCGATGCCGTGGTCAGTCACACCCTGCATCTCGAACATCAGCATCTGACGCTCTACTCAGGCAACTACTCGGCCTTCGAGCGCCAGCGCGCTGAGCGCCTCGCCCAGCAGCAGGCGGCCTACACGCGCCAGCAGCGCGAAATCGCCCACATGCACAGCTTCGTCGAGCGTTTCCGCGCCAAGGCGACCAAGGCCCGTCAGGCCCAGAGCCGGCTCAAGGCACTCGAACGCATGGAGCTGATCGCCCCGGCCCATATCGACTCGCCCTTTCGTTTCGGCTTCGAGCCGGCGGAGAACCTGCCGCGCCCGCTGCTGCGGCTCGATGAGGCCGTAGCCGGCTATGGTGAGCGGCCGATTCTCGATGGCGTCGGCTTCAGTCTCGATCCCGGCGATCGCATCGGGCTGCTCGGGCGCAACGGCGCCGGCAAGTCGACGCTCATCAAGCTGCTGGCCGGCACCCTGCCCCTCCAGTCTGGACGCTGTGAGCGCGCCCAGGAGCTGCGCATTGGCTATTTCGCTCAGCATCAGCTCGATCAACTGCGCCCTGACGACAGTCCGCTCCTGCATCTGCGCCGACTTGACCCGGAGGCGACCGAGCAGACGCTCAGAAGCTATCTCGGTGGCTTCGGCTTCGCCGGTGATCGCGCCCTGGAGCCGGTCGCGCCGCTCTCGGGCGGCGAGAAGGCCCGCCTGGTGCTGGCGCTCATCATCCGCCAGCGGCCCAACCTGCTGCTCTTGGACGAACCGACCAACCATCTGGATCTCGACATGCGTCAGGCACTGGCCGAAGCGCTCCAGGAATTCGATGGGGCACTGGTGCTGGTCTCGCACGACCGCCATCTGCTGCGCGTCACCAGCGATGATCTGTGGCTGGTCGACGGTGGTTCGGTGCGTCCGTTCGACGGCGATCTTGACGACTATCCGGCCTGGCTGGCCGGACGCCAGCTTCAGGACGAGCAAAAGGGGGCGAGCAACACACGCGAGAGCGGCGGCGAACGCAAGCAGCAGCGCCGCCAGGCCGCCGAGGCACGCAAGGCGCTGCAACCGCTGCGCGCCCGTGAAAAGACCCTGGAGCGGCGGCTCACCGAGCTGGGCGGGCGCCGCACCGCACTGGAACAGGAACTGAGCGCGCCTGAACTCTACGAGCCGGCGGCCAAAGACCGTTTACTGACGCTCCTGGCCGAACAACGCCAGCTCCAGGCCGATCTGGATACAACCGAGACGGACTGGCTGGAGGTCTGCGAGGCGATCGAGCAATTCCAGGGCGCCGATGCCTGAGGATAGAGCGCCAATGTACGCACTCGCTCAGACCTGCAAGAGACTTGACTGGATCTGGATGTCGCCGCACTGGCGGCTGGCCCGCCGGGTTTTGACGCGCGCGGCGATGGTGCTCCTGATCATGACGCTGCTCTATGGGGTCTGGCCCTATAGCACGCTCTGGCGGCTGGAGCACGCCGTCGCTCAGAATGATCGCGTGACGCTCGCTGGATTGGTGGATCTGGACGCCGTGCGCGAGGAGATCGCCCGCCGGCTCAACAAGGACCAGGTCAGTCTCATCGAGGCGGTCTCAGACGCGTTTATTGAATGGCTGGAATCCGGCATTCGCCAGCATGGTGTCGAGGCGCTCCAGATTTTGGTGACGCTCGATTGGATCAGCGAACAGTTTGCGCGCATCCCGACCCATAGCCTGGGACTCTGGGCCTCGATCTCAGAGATTTTCTTCGAAGCGCCGAATGATGTGCGTATCCGTATTGATCGCACCCCGCTGGCGCCGCCACTGATCCTGAGACTCCAACTCGATGGACTCACCTGGCATGTCACCATGATCCACGACTGACAGATCTCATGAGCGTTCAACATAAAGCCTCCAACCAAGCGCGCCGGATCGTCGCCTCGCTGCTCGCCCCGACAGAGGTGCCCTTCAAGGACTATCTGAAGGCCACCGACTATTGCACGGCCATCATGCTTTACACTGATCGTCCGGCCGATCATGAATATATGGTGCAATGGCGCGCGGCCTTCGCCGCCCTGATGGTCTCTGGAGCCGACGAGCGTCAGCGCCTGCTCAAACGTCTGCGCGAGGATTTCAAACAGGGACACTCCCCCCTGCCCAGCCTTATGCCCGAGAACTGAAGCGACTTGCGACGCGCACGATTTGGCTTGCATTCACCCGCGCTCTGGACCCAAGCTAGCGCCACTCCTCGGTAATCCGGCCGAATCGAACGCCGCTCGCATGTGCCCTTCACTCCAGAACGACCACTCTTCACATAAGGATCTCAGTCGTATGTCTTCATCGACCAAGCTCATCAATAACTGCCCGAACGACTCGACCTTCGATCTGCCTCCCTTGTCGCTCGACTCCGAGGGGATCGCGCACGACTTCAAGCATTATTACGTCCATACCTTCGGGCGTGATCGCGATTGTCTGTCGGCGTATTACCCCTATCGGGCGCTGGCCACCACCCTGCGCGACCGGCTGATGGAACGCTGGAAGACGACTCGCCAGGCCTATGACGAGACCGGCTGCAAGCGTGCCTACTACCTGTCGCTGGAATTCCTGATGGGTCGGGCGCTGTCCAACGCTACCTTCAATCTGGATCTCGACGAGGCGGTGGCACGCGGTCTGCACACGCTGGGGCTGGAACTGGAGGAACTCGCCTCCATCGAACCCGACCCTGGGTTGGGCAACGGCGGTCTGGGTCGGCTCGCGGCCTGCTTCCTCGACTCCTGTGCCACGCTGCAACTGCCGGTGCGCGGCTATGGCTTGCGCTACGAATACGGCATGTTCCGCCAGATAATCGAGAACGGCGCTCAGGTCGAGGAACCGGACCACTGGATGCGTGAGGGCAACCCCTGGGAGATCGAGCGCCCCGAGTTCACCCAGCGCATCCAGTTCGGCGGTCGCACTGAGACCCATCGTGATCCGAGTGGCCGTATTCTCGTGAGCTGGGTCGACAGTCATGATGTGCTGGCTGTCCCTTATGATATCCCGGTTCCCGGCTATCGCAACGACAC
This sequence comes from Allochromatium palmeri, assembly GCF_009720725.1. Lineage (GTDB taxonomy): Bacteria > Pseudomonadota > Gammaproteobacteria > Chromatiales > Chromatiaceae > Thermochromatium > Thermochromatium palmeri. Next base: position 126,345 of record NZ_WNKT01000001.1, on the reverse strand, counting down.
CGTCAACACGCTGCGATTGTGGAAGGCCGCCGCCACCGACGAGTTCGATCTCGACGAATTCAACGCCGGCAGCTACACCGAATCGGTCGCGCAGAAAAACGACGCCGAGCACATCACCATGGTGCTCTATCCCAACGACGCCAGCGAGAACGGCAAGGAACTGCGTCTGCGCCAGCAATACTTCCTGGCCAGCGCCAGTATCAAGGATGTGCTGCGCGACTGGATCCGGCTGCACGGGCCGGACTTCAGCCGTTTCGCTGATCTCAACTGCTTCCAGCTCAACGACACCCACCCGGCGGTGTCGGTGGCCGAACTCATGCGCCAGCTCATGGACGAGCATCATCTGGAATGGAAAGACGCCTGGGACATCACCCGCCGCACCATGGCCTATACCAACCACACGCTCCTGCCCGAGGCGCTGGAGCGCTGGCCGGTGCGGCTGTTCCGCCAGCTCCTGCCGCGCATCCTGGAAATCATCTTCGAGATCAACGCCCGCTTCCTCGCCGAGGTCGCGCTGCGCTGGCCGGGTGATCTCGATCGCCAGCGGCGCATGTCGCTGATCGAGGAAGGCTATGATCCGCAGGTACGGATGGCCTATCTGGCCATTGTCGGCAGTTTCTCGGTCAATGGCGTGGCCGCGCTGCACTCACAACTGCTGGTCGAGGGGTTGTTCCGCGACTTCAACGAACTCTGGCCGGAGAAGTTCAACAACAAGACCAATGGGGTCACGCCACGCCGCTGGCTGGCTATGTGCAACCCCGGTCTGCGCGATCTGCTCGACGAGACCATCGGCACCGGTTGGGGACGCGATCTGGAGCAGTTGTCACGTCTGGCGCCCTATGCCGAGGACAGCGCCTTCCGCACGCGCTGGCATGAGATCAAGCAGGCCAACAAGGCACGGCTGGCCGAGCAGATCAGCGCACTCTGCGGCGTCGAGTTTCCGCTGGAAGCCATGTTCGACGTCCAGGTCAAGCGCATCCATGAATACAAGCGCCAACTGCTCAATGTCCTGCACGTCGTCCATCTCTACAACCGCATCAAGCGCGGCGATACAGCCAACTGGACCCCGCGCTCGGTCCTGATCGGCGGCAAGGCCGCGCCCGGCTATGTGATGGCCAAGCAGATCATCAAGCTGATCAACAATGTCGCCCATGTCGTCAACATGGACCCGGCGACCGCCGGTCTGCTGCGTGTGGCCTTCGTGCCTGACTACCGGGTGTCGCTGATGGAGGTGATCGCCCCTGGAACCGATCTCTCGGAACAGATCTCGACGGCGGGTAAGGAGGCATCAGGCACTGGCAACATGAAGTTCATGATGAACGGCGCCGTGACCATCGGCACGCTCGATGGAGCCAATATCGAGATCCGCGAGCAGGTCGGCGAGGACCATTTCTTCCTGTTCGGTCTGACGGCGGCGGGCGTGGAATCAATGCGCGGTCACTATGACCCCAATGCCATCATCGCCAGCGATCGGGCGCTGATGGATGTCATGAACCTGCTCGAATCCGGGCACTTCAATCAGTTCGAGACTGGAGCCTTTGATTCGGTCATCCTGTCGATCCGCAATCCGCATGACCCCTGGATGACCGCCGCTGATTTCAGAAGCTATGTCGAGGCGCAGGAGCGTGCGGCCGCTGCCTATCGCGACCGCGAGCACTGGCTGCGCATGAGTATCCTCAACACGGCGCACAGCGGGCATTTTTCCTCGGATCGCACCATCGCCGAATACAACCGCGATATCTGGCATCTGGAAACCGTGGCGCCCAAATCGGCGGCTTGAGCACGTCCCTCCTCTCCCCTCTCCTGCGAGGGGAGAGGGACTACTCAGCGCGGCGGCGCCGAACCGCCCCGATTCGCCCGATCGAGGATGCTCAACTGACTGGCGATGGTCTCCACGCCCGGCATCTGCACGCCATGCCGCGCTGCCTCGCGTAGTGGGCGGCGGTACATGTACTCGATCTCCAGCGCGCGCTGGCCCAGAAAATCCAGCCGCATACTCGGCGCATAGGGCGCCATGCGCTCGGTGGTCGCCAGCAGTTTGGGGATGAAATCAGGATCGAAGGGGACACCGCAGGCCGCCGCGCCCGCGGCGACCTCGTACATCAGCCGCTCGGCCAGGGCGCGCGCCTCGGGATCGGCCATGATCGCGTCGGTATCCCGATCCAACAGCACCGACAGACCATTGAACGGGATGTTCCAGGCCAGCTTGCGCCAGCGCGCGGCGGGCAGCGAGGGCTGAACATCGGTCTCGATGCCGCCGGCACCAAAGGCCGCTTGCAGTCGTGGCAGCCAATCGCCCCCGCGTTCATCCAGCGCCGCCAGACTGACACGGCCATAGTCGAGATGGACGATATGCCCCGGCCCGACCTTGTTCGAGCACAGGAAGCACAGTCCAGCGATGACGGTCGCCTGGGGAAAGCGCGCCGCCAGTTCCTCCTCCAGCGTCAGACCGTTCTGCCAGTTCAGAATGACCGTGCCCTCCCCGATCAGCGGCGCGAGCAGCTCGGGCAACCGGGCATTCTGGGTGGTCTTGAGCGCGATGCAGACCACATCGCTCGGCGGGATCGGGTCCGAGTCGGCATAGACCGCGACCGGATGATGGTGCTGGTCGCCGAGCGGCGAGTCGACGCGCAGGCCATGCGCGCGAATCCAGTCGACATCGCTGTGCGCGATGAACTGCACGGTCGCGCCGCCCAGGAGCAGCCGGGAGCCATAGAAACCGCCGAGCGCGCCGGTACCCAGGATGGTCAAACTGAGAGCTGTCGAATCAGACATCTAACGGACTCCGGCTCGGTGCTCCGAGCGCCCCAAGCCTTCGGCCAGAAACGACACGACTAGTGAATTGAGCGATACGCCTTCGGCCCTGGCACGCAGGCTCAATTGGGCATGGAGTGTCTTAGGAACGCGCGCGACGAACTTTCCCGAAGCCACACCGCCGCTGTTAGGCGCGGGTGCGGTGAACCCCTTGGATTCCAGCGTGGCGATCGTGGCTTGGAGCGCGTCGCGGCCATTGGCGATGGCTTCCTCGATGCTCTCGCCATCGGCGATGCACTCCGAAAAATCCGGATAGGACACCAGAAACCCGCCCCCCTCTTCCGGGCTGAGCGGGCGAATCTCGAAAGGGTAGGCATTCAGGTCATTCACGGCTGGTCTCCGTCCAACAATTCCAGAAACTTCTTGACGTAGATCGGCTTGATCGGGCGACGCGCGGGCACGGGTAGCGTTCGGCCATCGGCGCGAATGAAGACACAGTGACTCGTTCCCTCCTGACGCCAATCGAGGGGGTTGCGACGCATGGCGGCCAAGAGTTTAGCGGCATTGCTCATGCGCCGAACGGTACTATATATAACATCAACACTCAATGAAGTCTTGCAGATGTGACGACCACGCCACTCAAACACTCGCGCACAGGATCCCGGCATTCCGACGCGCGATCGCCTGGAACGGACGGCTGACGGTCGGCTCGTCGGCGACACGCTCCCAGAAACGGACGGCGACCGGGTGGGCCACGGCCCAGGCGTCCCGCTGATCCGGACGCGGCACCGGCGACTGGAACTCCACGAGCGGCACTTCGCCGGTGCGTGTCGGTGCATAGCGCATCGGCAGCATGTCGTAGACGGGGGCCAGCGCCAGTCCGGGGACGAAGGCCAGATTGCCGTCGTGCATGTCGGTGTTGGCGATGAGTCGACCGAACCACCATAGACGGCGGATACGTTCGAGTTCCTCCAGGGAAAGCCAACCGCGCCGATGCAGGTCGACCGCCTTGACCGGCCAGGGTTCGGCCGCCAGTCCGATCAGGGCCGGATTGAGGCCAGCCAGGGTGCAGACCGGAGCGCGCCCATGGCGTCCGTGACGATCGAAACGCTCGACCTCCAGAAAGGTGCGTCCGCCCACCTGGACGATGTGACTGGTGGCCGTTGGCAGCGCCAGCCCATCCCGCAAGACCTCCAGGGCCAGATGCTCGGCAATGAGCAGGTCCGACCAGCACTGTACGGTCGGCGTTTCGTCGGCCCCGGAGAATTTGACGATCACTGACACCGGCCGACCGTCGGACTCGACCAGCGCCGTGAACTTCGGATATTCGCCGCCGGCCGACGAACCCGGCTCACCGAACGCCAAGGCGCGCTCGGCCAGCGCTGGATAGTCCTCGCGAGCGACAGATCGGCGCTGAGCGCGGGCTTCGAGTTCGGCTTCAAAGGCGGCCTCGCCGAGGATGAGATCACCTGGCTGGTCGTGCCCCAGCGTTGACAGCACATGCACGAGATCGGCGTCCGACCAGTCCGACAAGCGTTCGCTGACACCGAGCCGATGGGCATGACGATGCGCGAAATGTCGCCCGAGGAATCCCTGTGGCGCCATGTCGTAGAGCATGTACGGCAATCCCTCGAACCAACCGTCGCTCATGGCAGGATCGAGCGGCCAGGGGCAGTCGTCCTCCCACTCCAGGGCGCTGCCTTCAGGCTCGATCAGACTCAGCCAGCCGAGCAGATGGCCGGCGCCCGTGTCGTCGAGCCGATAGAGCGGAAGCGGCTCCAACCGCCCGCGCATCACGCGTCGTAGTGCATAGGACGAGCGTCGCGCCTGACCGAGACGCACCACCTCGCCCTCCAGACGGCGCACCCGGCGCAACAGGGTGGCACGGTCGATACCGCCCAGACGCCGGCACAGCTCGCGGGTCGAAACCGGCGGATTCTGTGTCAGCGCCTGACGGAGATCGGAGAGAGTCGACAAGACAGCCTCACTGCAACGATTTTTGCAACGATTCTAGCGTCCAAGTCGTTATGAAAACAGGCGCTTTTCACTCAGACGCTCAAAATGGCGCAACGCATCGCCGGTACCAATGCGCCGGCGGCCGATCAACCGCTCAGCGCCAGCCGACGCGCCGCGCCGAAATCCGTCTTGCCGCTGCCGAGCTTGGGTATAGCCTCGACACGCCGAACTTCGGCTGGGATGGTCAACGGATTGGCCCCGCTCGCCAGCATGGCGCGACGCAGACTCTCCGCTTCGATACCGGACTCGGACGCTGCAAGCAGGATGATCCGCTCGCCCTTGCGTTCGTCAGGCACATTGACTGCGACCAGTTCCAGCTCCGGCAACAGGAGCGCCTGCCGCACCGCGTCCTCAACGGCGCTCAGGCTGATCATCTCGCCGCCGAGCTTGGCGAAACGCGAATAGCGGTCGACGATGGTCAGGAAGCCGTCGGTATCGAGATGACCCTTGTCGCCGGTTTTGTACCAGCGCGTGCCGTCCAGCTCGACGATGGCCTCGGCGGTCTTCTCGGGCGCGCCCAGATAGCCCTTCATCACCTGCACCCCACCGATCAGGATCAGACCATCCGCACCGGGCGGCAATGTCTCCAGGGTCTCGGGATCGACGATGCGGAAACTGGTGCCGGGCAGCGGCATCCCGACCGTGCCCGAACGCGAGCCGGTCTGGACTTTCCAGGTCTCGGTCTCCAGTGCATCGGGGACGTTGACGCTAGCCACCGGCGTGGTCTCGGTGGCGCCATAGCCCTCCAGGATCTCCTTGTGGAACTTGAGCGCGAAGCCCTCGCGCACCTCGGGCGCCAGCCGCTCGGCCCCGGCGACCACGATCCGCAGCGACTGGAGCATCAGCGAATGCACCTTGGTATTGCGCACATAGAGGCGCAGAAAGGTCGAGGTCCCGCACAGCACGGTCGCGCGATAGCGGGCGATGGCCTTGGCGGTGCCGACCGCATCCGTGGGGTCAGGATGACAGACCATCGGCAGCCCTTCGAGCAACGGCATGAAGGTGGTTGCCGTCAACCCGAAGGCATGGAACAGCGGCAGATTGGCCAGCAGCACATCGTCGCGCTCCATATTGAGCACATCGGAAATCTGACGCACATTGGCGAGGATGTTGCGATGGGTCAGCTCAATGCCCTTGGGCGTGCCCTCGCTGCCACTGGAAAACAGGATCGCCGCTGTATCGTCCGCGCGGCCCGGACGTCCGAACAGTCGCCCAAGCGCTGAGGCCGGCAGCAGGCTCGCCAGCCCCATCACCCACAGGACTTCGAGACGCCAGATTTGGGCGCGAATGCTTTCCATCGGATGCAGGGTCACGCCCGGCAGGGCGCCGGCTGGATCGATCCCACGCTGTTCGAGCTTGCGCAGAAAGCGATCCGCAGTGATGACATGCCGCACTCCGGCCTGCTCGACCCCGGCCCGCAAGGCCTCGGCGCTGGCGGTGTAGTTGAGATTGACCACGGTCTTGCCCGCGACCAGCGCGGCCAGATTGGCAATGGCTCCGGCGCTGCTCGCCGGCATCAGGATCCCGACCGCCGACTCCGGCGCCAGCCGCCGGATGCGCCGTGCAAACAGCAGTACCGCCGTCAGTAGCCGCCGGTTGTTGAGCGTGGTTCCGACCGAATCGACGATGGCCAGTGCCTTGAGATCGCGCTTGGCGGTCGCCAGCCAGACGGCCGGCAGGGTCGGCAGGGTCTCGACATAGGCGCGCCAGGAACTCACCGACAGCTCGAACACCGCCTGCTTGACCTGCTCGGTGCTTGACGCCAGCGGCAGCGGCAACCCGAACGCGACGATCACCTCGCGCGCGCGCCCCTGACGACGGTTGGTGCGCAGCTTGTCGCTGGCATAGGAGAAGCGACTGCCCCAGAGTCCGCGCTGATAGAAGGGCAGGATGACGCCCGAGCTGGCCGCGCGCGCCGACAGCTCGAAGCCGCGTTTGAACTCCGAGAGCTGGCCGTTTTTGCTCAGCGTGCCCTCGGGGAACAGACACACCACCTCACCGGCGTCGATCAGGCGCGCGATGGTCTGGATCGCCTGGCGGCTGCTGGCGCGCGAAATCGGCACCACGCCGAAGAAGTCCAGGAACCAGCGCAGATACCAACGCTCGTAGATCCAGCGCTCCATCACGAAGCGCACCGGACGCGGACTGGCCAGTTGCACCATCGCCCAGTCGATCCAGCTCACATGGTTGCCGAGCATCAGCACCCCGCCCTGCGCCGGCATGTTCTTCAGTCCGATGACATTGAGCCGGTAGCGCGTGGCCATCAGGCGTCCGATCAAAAAGCGCAGCAGCGATTGCGGAAGCTGATAGGTGGTGTAAATCGCCCCGCCGAGCGCGATGACCGCCAGCGCCAGCATCACCGGCAGCCCGCCGACCTCGAACCAGGCCGCCAGCACCGTCAGCCCGAGGAAGCTCAGCATCACCACGTTCTGCACGAAGTTGTTGGCGGCCAGCACCCGTCCGAGCCCGGATTCACCAGCATTGAACTGGATGAGCGCGTTGAGCGGCACCAGGAAGAATCCGGCCAGCACGCCAAGTGCCAGGAAGTTGAGCGCATGCGCGCCGGTCGAGTCCAGTCCCGGCAGCAGGAACAGCGCCAGCGCGATGCCGATGGCGCCGATCGGAATCAGCCCGGTCTCGATATGACCGCGCGAGACGCGCCCGGCGATGATGGAGCCAAGGATGATGCCAACTCCCGAGCAGGCCAGCAGGCCCTGGATGACGATGGTGTTGGTCTCGCCCAGGGTCTCCTTGGCAAAGGCCGGAAAGGCGGCCAGGATCACCTGCGAGATGGCCCAGAAGATCGACAGCCCGACGATCGATAACCAGATGACCTGGTTGTCCCAAGCGGCGTGCAGATTGTCCCGCAGATAGCGCGCGCTGGCGTAGCGTCCCCAGTCGAAACGCAGCGCCCCGCCGGTGTTGAGGCACGGCAAACGGTAGGCGACGATGAGTTCCACGATCGAGCAGGCCACCAGCACCCAGCCGAGCGGCGCGATCAGGACGGTCACCTGATCGGGCGTCTCGAAGGTCGCGCCGGCGAGCCGGGTCTCGAACAGGATCGAGAACACGAAGATCCCGGCCAGGATCGCGGTGGTGGTGGTCGCCTGTACCCAGCCGTTGGCTGTGGTCAGCGCCTCCTTGCCGACCAGTTCCTTGATGTAGCCGTACTTGGCCGGCGAATAGAAGGCGCTCTGCGCCGCCAGCAGGAAGGTCATACCAAACGCCGGCCAGAACCAGCCGAGATGATAGAAGAGCGTAATACAGAGCGTCAGTGCCACGGCGACCCAGGCACTGGCGCGCATCACCCGGTTCTTCGGAAAGCGGTCGGCAATGAAGCCCGAGGGCGTGAACAGCATCACGAACGGCAACAGGATCAGCGCATTGACGATCGCCGTCAGCAGGATCTGCGCGTCGCCGTCATAAGTCTTGAACAGGGTGTTCTGGATGACGATCTTGTGCCCCAGATCCACAAAGGCATTGAGGAAGATCATCAGGATGTAGGGCAGGAACCCGGCGATGCGAAAGAGTTGACCCACGGTAGCCCCCATTGTGATTTGGACGGAATTCAGACCGGCGTCGCCGCCACACCCAGCGCCTCCAGATAGGACCGCGCGCTGTGCATCCATTCGTACTCGGCCACGGCGGCACGCAATTCCGATGCCGGGCGTGGCTGATCCAGTGTCTCCAGCATGGCCGCGGCCAGGGCCGCGACATCGCCCACCGGAACCAGCGGGCCATGACGCCCATCGGCCAGGATCTCGGATGGACCGCTCGGGCAGTCCGTGGAGATCGACGGCACACCCAGAGCCAGTGCTTCGGTGAGCACGTTCGGCGAGCCTTCCCAGGCCGATGAAAGCACGAACAGCGCCGCGCGCGCCAGATAGGCCGGAAGCTGGGGCTGGAATCCAGGCAGGGCCACATCGGCGCTCAGGCCCAGTTCGGTGATCAGTGTTTCCAGGCCAGCGCGTCCTCCGCCTTCCCCCAGGATCATCAGCCGACAGTCGCGGTTGGCCCGAACGCGGGCGAAGGCGCGGATCAGGGTCGGGAAGTCCTTTTGGCGCTGAAAGCGTCCAGCACCCAGGATGACCGGCGGCTGCCCAGGCGCCAGCCAGGGATGCGGACAGGGACCAGCGGCGGCCTCGTAGAGACTCGGCGTGATGACTGGGTTGCGGATGACCTGAATCCGCGTGCGCGGAATGCGGGCAATGCGCGCCGTGTCGTCGGCCACGCCCTCGGAGACGGCGACGATCCGGTCGAGCGCCGGATAGAGTCGGCGGATCGGCCCGTAGCGCAGCCAGCGTTCGATGGCGCGGCGCTCAGCCATGGCAGTCGAGAGATTGGTGCCGAGCCGCAGCACCAGCCGCGTATCGACGCCGCTCAGCGCGCGCGCCAGTACGGCCGCGCGGCCGGCGCGATCCTTGGCCGCCAGCAGGGCGCGCGGACGGCGCGTGCGCAGATAGTGCGCCAGTTCGGGCACCGCCAGCAGGGTCTGGCGCGCGCGCAGATCGCGACGCTCGACCCCGGCCGGCAGCTGCGCCAGATGCGGACTCTCAGCGCGTACCAGCACCAGATCGACCCGCTCGCCCAGCGCGACGAAGCCGTGCAGCAGATTGATCAGCATCCGCTCGACCCCGCCCGCGCCTGAGAAGGAGGCGAAGACGGCGATGGGGCGTTGATGCCGTGACGAGTCCTGACGAAGCATACGGTGGCCTGTGGCGAGTTTTCCACATGTCGCGTCTGTCCAAGAGACGCGCTATGCTCTCAAGTCAGGGCGCTATGTGGTGCTGGATTCAGATGAGACATCATAAACCACAGCCATCCTGCCGAACCTGGTTTGGCGTGAATGGCGTGCGAATCCAGCCTTTGGTCTAACCTTAAACCTTAGGGATCACCCGCTCCCGCGATTCATCGAAACCCATGTCTGGGTGTCTCACAACTAGGAGCCTTGTGATGGACAGAAACACGCTGACCGGGAGACTGCTTCCGATCGTCTTACTGGTCGCCACGGGTGCCGTGTCGGCGACCGAGGTTCTTCCGCAACAGAGCGCCGTCAATCAGGCGCCATCCGCCCCGGCCTCCATGCCCGGTGTAACAGCACAACAGCTCACAAGCCGCGTGGGCCGCAACCCATCGTCTGCGGCCACCACGCTCACGCTCACCACGGAGGAGCGCGAGCAGCTGGACGAGGAGGCAACAGCGGCCGGCGCCTCGGGCAAGCCGTTCAAGGTGGGTGCTGTCAAGCCTGTTGCCATCAACATCGATCTCAGGCCCATCGACGTCATGGCAATGGGCGATCAGACCTATTCATTTGCCGATGGGCTGGTGCGCCGTACAGAGGGTGAACTCCACTGGACGATTCGACTTGATACAACCGACTCGGCTGGGACGCGCCTGCTGCTGGATAACATCCAGCTGCCGGACGGCGCCAAGATCCACGTCTACAACGACGCCGGCGATCTGCACAGCTATTCCAATGTCGGTGAACGTCTGTGGACACATAGCTTCACAGGTGAGCAGCTCTATCTCCAGGTCGAGGTCGCGGAAGCGGACTCGGACGACGTGCGCTTCAGTATCGCCTCGGCCATGCTGCGTCATCCGCTGCCGCGCGAACTCTGCCCGAACAATGCGCCCTGTGTCGAGGATGCCTCCTGCTTCAACCTCACCGACTGGCCGGAGATCGACAAGGCACGCAAGGCTGTGGCCTACATCAACTTTATCGATGACGGCTGGGGCTATGCCTGTAGCGGTGGACTGCTCGCCGATACCGACCCAGACACCATCATTCCGTATTTTTTGACGGCCAATCACTGTGTCAGCAATCCCGATGTGGCGGCGACGGTCGAGGCCTGGTTCGATTATCGCACCCCACAGTGTCACAGCGTTTGTCAGCCCGTGCCTCCGGGCACCTTCAGCACACTGGGCGCGACCCTGATCCAGCACTCGGCTGTCGACGATCACAGCCTGCTGGTGCTCGACGAACAGCCGCCTGAGGATGCCTGGTATCTGGGTTGGACCAGTACGCCTGTCGCCTGGTCCGATGGCGCCACGCTGTTCCGGCTGAGTCATCCGCAAGGCTCGCCGCAGGCTTTCTCGACGCAGCGTGTGGATGCCGGTACCGATCCGACGCAATATTGCGGCGTTACGAGCATGCCGCGCGGGGCCTATATTTTCAGCCGCAATGCCATTGGGGCCACAGAACCGGGCAGCAGCGGTGCTCCCGTAATGACGGCTTCGGGGCAGGTCGTCGGTCAGTTGTTTGGTATCTGTGGCTACAACATCGGTGATGTCTGTGATTCGGTCAGCAACGTCATCGCCGATGGTGCCTTTGCCAATTACTTCCATCGCCTGAGTCCCTGGCTCGATCCCAATGAGAACAGCTTGCCGCTGAGTGTGCAAAAGGTCGGCGGCGGGGATGGGCGTGTTACGGCCACCGACATCCAGATGAGCGACGAAGCGGAGCAAGAGGCGGCCCCCGCACCCCCGGCAGGCCCCGTGCAATCGCAGCCTGAGTGGCCCTGGCAGGCACGGTTGTCGGTCAGCACCTGGCGGCTCAATGGCGACTGGACCTGCGGCGGTTCGGTGGTGCATCCCAACTGGATTCTGACGGCGGCGCATTGTGTGGTCGATGACGTGGACGAGCGCTTTACGACGGTGGCCGCTTCCACGATCGAGGTGCGGACCGGCTCCAGCCGTCCCGATTGCGGCGGTCAGGTGTCCAAGGTCAAGCGCGTCGTCAAGCATCCCGAGTTCGATCCTTTCACGGGTAACAACGATATCGCGCTACTCGAACTCAAGAGCCCGGTGTGGGCCGAGCCGATTCGGCCCGTTACCTGTGAGCGCGAGGAGTTGCTCGCCTGTATCAATACGCGCGGCGCGATCACGGGTTGGGATGCGGAAGAGATGTGCGGCTATACCGTGACCGTGCTCGATGGTCAGGAGGCGACCATCGTGAACCCCAGCGAATGCCGCACGGCCTATGGTCAGGACAGCATTACCAACAACATGCTGTGCGCCAGCTCGACGCCCAGCAACGGCGCCTGTCAGTTGCAGGATGGCAGTCCGCTGGCGGTGAGCAATCAGCGCGGCGGCTATGTGCAGGCGGGGATCGTCAGTCGGAGCAATCCCAATACCGGCCTCATCAACAGAAATGCCGATGGTGATCGGGTCAACAGCTGCACCAGCGTTCCTACGCAGGCTGTCTATACGCGCCTGGCCAACTATGTTGACTGGATGGAAACGACAACTGGGATGGATTTCAGCTCTGATGTCGGACCGGGCGTGATCGACTGCGGTGGTGTCTGCGTCGGCCAATACGCCAAGGACTCGCGCGTGACCCTGACCGCTCTGCCGGATTATGGCTCGTTCTTCGACGGCTGGCAGGGCGCCTGTAGCAGCAAGGACAGCACCTGTGAGGTCAGCATGACCCAGGCTCAGAACGTCAAGGCGCTGTTCAGACCCATGCAGCCACGTTCGCTCTGCGCGGCTTGCACGCCCTGACTTGCTGCGCATCAGCATCGCCATATTCGTCGGTAGGCGTCTGCGCGTGCGAGGATTTTGCGAGGCGCGACAATAACGAGACTCGCCGCTCAGAATCGATTTATGACGCATAAAAAACCGCCCCCGATGTGCTCCTGGGGCGGTTTTATTTTGGGGCCGGATCACGGAAAGCTGTCCGGCCAAGCTCGAAACACGCGCTTATGGCGTATAGGGATTCGGGCGGTTCAGATAATCCTCATAAGCATCGGTGTCGATGGTGCTGGGCGGCAATTGGGAACCGTGCCAAGTAAAGTTGTAGGGGCTGGTATAAACGCTGGGAACAGCGACTTCACTACCGTATTGGCTACAAGCACACACTGCATTTGTAAGCCAATAGTTACATGTTTCTGTCGCAGCTTCTCCTTCGCCTTCTGTTGTACATGCCTCTTGACAACCAGGTTGAACACCTGGAACACAAGAATCTGTAACGGCATTAATACAAAGAATATCACCACTTTCACATTGATTAGATGGAATCATGCAATCATTGCCCCCATTGGAACAACCGCAAGAACCCACGAACCCACCGGAATCAAGAGCACTCACAAAGCTATAAGAAGCACAGGGCGCTGTAAAAAGCCTTATGTGTCCGATTCTCACGAAATAATAACCAGGATCCCTCAATCCAATTCGATAAGCCTCCGAATCTCTAGGATAAACACCATCACCTTCCTCAGTAGTGCAAAACTCAAAAGCGTCTGTCGCCGGGTCGTCACACTGATAAAGATTAGTATTAAAAGCCAAAAGAGGCCTAACTTGATCAGGCGCAACACCACTTTCTAAGGCGTTTGCAGATGGTTGATCAAACACCTGAACAAACCAGTCGCCGAGACCACACTGGTCTTTTGAGCAAAAAGTCAGCGTTACAATTTCATTGCCTTTACTTTCGTAAACAAACCAGTCAGCTTCCCCTTGCCCCCATCTAGATGTAATGATGGCATTTCCATCATCATCTGTTTGGCCTGTATCAACTGGATAGGTTCCTTCGAAAGTTAAGTTAATCAAGCCATACATACTAACGCCATTTGCTAATGGATTAGCACGGCTCGGCACATCATTCGGCTCAACCTCCGCATCAAAGAAACCAACAACAGGCTGATTATTGACAAGCGGAGAATCCTGCACCACAGTGGCAACCGAATAGGGATAAGCGGTCACATTACAAAATTCACCGCAAATCAGACGATCGTCCACTGGCTTGACGACGATGTAATAAGTGCCAGCTAGACCTGCCGTGATGCTATAGGTCATGGAGTAATAGGTTTCACGATCCTGGTCATACGAATCGATAGCACCCATGACATTCGTGTTGTAGTTCGCAAAAATATTTCCAGCCGCATCCCGCACCGATATATTCCAAACGGCTGGAAGCCCTTCCAGCAGGTTGACACCGCTGATCCAATACGGAACCGAGAATGTCACCAGGATATTCTGGTTAGGCGCCGTAGTCTCAGTATAGAACCAGTCTTGATCGGCTTGACCATAAAGCTGGCCCCAGAAATTGACACCCTGCGCAAGCGGATCGGCGGCAATGAAGTTATCGTTCGGCTCGGTCTCGCCATAGCTGGCCGCCGGAATCACCGAAGCAAGCGTGACACCAAACTGCAACGGATCCGCGACGCAGCTACGAATCCCGAAGTCATGTCCGGCTTGATGACCAAGATTCCAGCCGTTCGACTCACCCGTGCTGTAGCCCAAAGAATAACCATCAGCATAGCTGGCTTCACGATCGGCCTGACAGGTCTCGTCAGCGGGATAGCTACCGAGCGTAGCCGCGTTCACCGCCAGAGGTAGCAGGAGCGCAAGTCCCGCCATAGAGTGCATCAACGATTTCATAAATCCTCCGCCTGGAAACCCACGACCTCGGTCGCAGGAGGAATGGCCGCTGCGACTGCGCAGCTAACGCAAACACGCCTAGTCGTCGGCCTTCCACCGATCGAGCATCGAAGCGCGGCCCGTCAGGGCTGAATGTTCGATTTGCACATACTCGGGACATGCAAACCTGATTCCCTGACACCACAGTGTCGTATTCAAGCCGCCGCGATCCTGGATTTGCATCATGGCCGACGATCGGCTAGCTTGGCGTGCTGTCTGCGATTCTGATGGAGAAGCCGCACAGCTCGCCCATGTCCCTGGAACGCAACTCTGAGTGTCGCAGACGCTCGACACTGAAGTGTATCCCAACCTCCAGCGCGATCAAGTCATCCACGCCTTCAAATGAGCGATTCTTTTTGGTGATTCGTGTCCAGCCCCCGTGAATCCGCCCCGCGCGATCCAGCACCAGACGCCGCCCCACGCCTCCGAGCCTCGGACGTCCTGGTCCTGATCCCTGCCTACAACGAGGCGGCGACCGTCGGCGCCATCGTGCGCGAGGTGCGACAGCGTTGGGGCTATCCGGTGGTCGTGATCGACGACTGTAGCACCGATGACACAGCCGAGATCGCCCGCGCCGCCGGCGCGACCCTGCTTCCACTGCCACTGCAACTGGGCGCCTGGGGCGCGCTCCAGACCGGACTGCGCTACGCCGAACGCAACGGCTACCAACTGGCCGTCACGCTCGATGCCGACGGTCAGCACGAACCGGCCCACATCGGCACCCTCGTCACCCCCGTGCTCGCCGGCCAAGCCAACGTCGTGATCGGCGCCTTCCCCGCCCGCGCCAGTCCAGCCCGACGTCTCGCCTGGCGCTATTTCCGCTGGCTGACCGGACTCGACCTGGAAGACATCACCTCCGGCTTTCGCGCCTATGACACGCGCTCCATCCACCTGCTGGCCTCACGCGAAGCCACCCTGCTCGACTATCAGGATGTCGGCGTGCTCCTGACCCTGCACCGGCACGGTCTGCGCGTGATCGAGGAACCCGTACCCATGCAGCCGCGCCTCCAGGGCGTCTCCAGGGTGTTCAAATCCTGGTGGACGGTGGGAAACTATATGCTTCAGACCAGCCTGCTCTGTCTGGCGCGCGTCGGCCACGGTCGATCGCGGGGCTGACCGGCAGACTCAGACTCGCCAGGATAGGTTCATCGCGCAATGACATACCAAATGACCTCGATGATGATCGGGCTGGCGCTCGCCGGCGTGATCCTGTGGCTGGTGCGCCGCGATCATCTGCACGGCCCCTACGCGGTCTGGTGGATCGGCGCGGCGGCCACCGTCACGGTGCTGGGATTTTTCCCGCGCATCTTCGACAGCATCGGCGGCTATCTGGGCGTCAGCTATCCACCCATGCTGGCGATGGTGCTGGGATTCGCCATGCTGCTGATCAAGATCCTGACCATGGATCTGGAACGCTCGCGCCAGGAGCGCCAGATCCGGCGGCTGGCCCAGCGGCTGGCCATGCTGGAGGCGCGCGGACCGCTGACTGACGAGGCCGCGCCGCTGGCTTCCCCCCCAAGACCCGCCGACAGCGATGCCGGTTGAAGATGCGCGTCCTGCACATCGGTAAATATTTCCCCCCCTTCGCCGGCGGCATGGAGCATTTTCTCGCCGACCTGCTGCCGGCGCTCAACGCGCAGGGCGTCGAGGCCGCCGCACTCGTGCATCATGAGCGCTCCGGTTGGCGCGGAGCGCGGCCCACCGCGCCCGACGACCCGCCGGTCTATCGCGCACCGACCTACGGGCGACTGCTCTATGCCCCGATCAGCCCAGCCTTTCCGCGCTGGATCGACCGGCTCATCGGCGAGTTCAAGCCCGACCTGCTGCATCTGCATCTGCCCAACACCTCAGCGTTCTGGGCGCTGGCCCTGCCTGCGGCGCGCCGTCTGCCCTGGGTGGTGCACTGGCACTCGGACGTGGTCGCCTCGACGCTCGACCGGCGTCTGAGTCTGGCCTACGGTCTGTATCGACCCTTCGAGCAGCGTCTGCTGGCGCGCGCTCAGCAGATCATCGCCACCTCGCCGCCCTATCTGGAATCCAGCCCCGCGCTGGCACCCTGGCGTGAGCGTTGTGTTGTCATTCCGCTGGGCCTGGACCCAGCGCGTATTCCCGATCCCGATGCAACGAGCCGCGCCCAGGCCGAGGCGTTGTGGAAGGCGGTCACCCCGTCACAGGGACACGCCCGACGACCGTGGCGGATCCTCGCCATCGGGCGTCTGACCTATTACAAAGGGCATGAGGTGCTGATCCGGGCAGCGGTCGAGTTGCCCGAGGCCGGCGTGCTCATCGTCGGCGCGGGCGACCTGGCCGACTCACTGCGCGGGTCGATCGATGCACTTGGATTGACCGGGCGCGTCCGTCTCGCCGGCCATCAACCCGGCCCGGTCCTGAACGCCCTGCTGGCCAGTTGCGATCTGCTCTGTCTGCCTTCGATCGAGCGCACCGAGGCGTTTGGACTGGTGCAGCTGGAAGCCATGCGCTTTGGCAAGCCGGTGGTGGTCAGCGATATTCCCGGCTCGGGGACCGGCTGGGTGGTGCACCAAGCGGGCAATGGTCTGACGGTGCCGCCTGGCGATCCAGGCGCTCTAGCCACCGCCATTGATGGACTCAGACGCGATCCAGAGCAAGCGCAACGACTCGGTCAGACCGGCGCCCGAGCGTTGGAGACGCGCTTTAGCATCGCGCGCATTGCCGAGCAGATCGCGCAACTTTATACCGAGCACGATCCTCGACACCTGAACCCACGGTCGCCTCAAGATCGCCACAGCGCGACACTGTCTGGGGAAGGACGCTGAACCCCGTTATCGAACTGGTCCGTGGCCTAGCCGCCTGGATGGTCTTCACGGCTCATGCCGCCCATCTGCTCACGCCTGATCCAGCCTTTTTGAAGTTCCTCTGGACCGGGGTTGATCTGTTCTTCGTGATCAGCGGCTTCGTATTCGCCCCGCTGTTGCTGTCAGGCGGTTTTGCGATTCGGGCCTATGCGATCCGGCGCGTCTTTCGTCTCTATCCGCTCTATCTGGTTTCGCTGCCGCTGTATTACCTGATCGCACCTGAGTCGGCCGAAAAATTCGTCTATCTGCTCAAGCATCTGCTCTTTCTCGGCACCACCAGCGGCGCACACGAAGCCTTCTTTTTCAATCCGGCCTATTGGAGCCTGCCGGTCGAGGTCGAATACTATCTGCTGCTGCCGTTGCTGGCGCGACTCGTCGCCGGCCGGTTTTGGGTCGTGCTAGGGCTGTTCGCGATCTTTTGCTGCCTGCGTTTCGGGATTGTGCTGGGAGCCACGCCCTTCGCGGTCCCGGAACCGAACTGGCTGGCCATTCTGCGGGTTCATCTGCCCGGCATCCTGATCGAGTTCCTGGTCGGTGTCTTCGTTTATGTGGCGCATCAGCACTGGCTTGGCTCAGCGCAGCGTTCGCAGGCACTACTCGCCGGCTTGATGGGGCTGGTACTCTGGCTAGCCCTGGGACTCTTCTTTGCGCGACATGGCGATCAGGGGATCGGCGTCCATCTGTGGCTGAAAGCCTATTTCAGCCTGCTGTGCGCCATTGGCTATGGTCTGATGCTGTTTGGACTGCTCGGTCTGATGCGCTGTGAGGATGGGTGGTGTCGGATGTCGGCCTTTTTCTTAGGCAACCTGAGTTATGGCGTCTACCTCTTCCATATCCTGGTACTGAGGCTCTATGCGCAGTCGGGCCTGTCGCTGCCCGGCGTCGTGGCCTTCATCGCCTGCGCGCTCAGTGTGCTGGCACTGGCCATGCTAGGGCATCACCTGGTCGAGCATCCAGCGCGCACCTTCGGCCGACGGCTGGCGTCACGCTATGCGCCGGTGCGCCGCGACAGCCGTTAGACGATTTCCGAACAAGAACCGCCCCGCGTGTAGGATAAGCAAAGCACCGCGCGACCCATCACGGAAGCTCTGCCTCTCTCCAGAGCGTCAGCAGGAAGAAGACATAGAACGGCACGAATTGCAGCAGCAACCGGCCCAGACTGGTGCCCTGCTCAGCCCAGCGATGAGCGTCGGTGAGGAAGAACAGCCCCCAGAGCAGCATCAGACTGCCGAGCACCAGCGTCAGCCCCGACAGCAGCCAGGGCGAGCGCTCGCCACGCACGATTCGCCAGCTCGCCACGGCCAGTCCGACTAGCAGCAGATAACCGAGCAGGTGCCAGTTCTCCAGCCCCAGGAGTGTCCGGGCGAAAACGCCCCAGTTATCGTGATAGCCCAGCTCGAAGCGCCCGATGAACGGCAACTGGAGTGCGGTCGCGCTGATTTCGATTTGGCCGATCAGCGGCGCCTCGAAACGCAGACCGATCAGCCAGGCAAGTCCGAAGCCCAGGACTGCCGCCGCGATCAGGCTCAAACCGATCCGACGCCAGCGTGCCTCGGCGAGGATCCAGGCCGGGACCAGGAGCACCAGCCAAGCCGCGCCCTCCAGCTTGAGCAGCGGCCAGCTCGCGGCCAGGACCAGACAGAACACCGCCTGACGCCTATCACCCGTGCGCGTCCATTGTAAAAAAGCCATCAGGCTCAGCCCGAGCGCCCCGGCTAGCCAGAGATCGGCATAGCCCGCCAGGGCCACATGGGTGTCGAGCAGGGGCAGCGAGATCAGCAGCCAGAGCGCCACCAGACTCGTCAACGGCGAGGTGCCCCAAAGACGCGCCTGACCATAGAATCCCAGCGCCAGCGCGATAGCCCCCCCAAGCCAGGGCAGGTTCGCCGCAGTTTCGTTCCAGCCGCCGGCTGCCAGCGTCGGCCACAGCGCCAGGAATGAGACGAGCGACGGATAGTGCCAGGCCTCAATGGTATAGACCGCGCCCGAGCTATCGCTCGCCCAGACCTTGGGCGCGACGAAGGGCACCAGTTGCCCCAGTTCGGACCAAACGCGCGCGCGCACCGCCCAGGTCGTCCAGGCATCCCAGGGATACAGCGGCTGCCACCAGACCTCCAGGGCCAGCACCGTGAAGCGCAGGCCGATCCAGCCGAGCAGCAGCACACAGAGCAGACGTGATCCGAGTGCGCGCCTGTCTCGATCCCAGGCTGGCTGAAACGACTGGAGCGCGCCCCAGGCGGGTGGCCTCCAGCCATGCACAGCCCAGCCGAGCGTCAGTGCAAAACCGAGCATCAGCAGCCAGAACGCGACCCGCAAGCCAAGCATCGACAAGGGATAGAGCGCCAGCGCGCCCGCCAGCAGCCCTAGCCAATAGCCATAGCCCAGTGCCAGTGGCCAGACACCCGGCGTCCCAGCCGGCCACAGCCGCCGCACGAGCACGGTCCCCGTCAGCCAGGGCAGCAGCAACGACAGTCCAACGGCGAACCAGGCGGTCGAACTCATGCTTGTATCCATGCTCAGTCAACCTCTGCCAACGGTGCGACCCGAAACAGCGTGCCCAGACCCGGCCGGGACACTTCGCTCGATACCGCCAGCCGCCAGTCACCGAACGCCAGTTCGGAGCGCGCCCGGTCATAAGATGTGCGATCGAGTGGACTCATCAGGAGCACGAAATCACCCGGCGCGACCCCGCTGGCGGCGTCCAGGGTCGCGGTCAGACGGACATTGTGCGGGAGCAGATGGTAGCGCGCCCGATTGGCACCATAGCCTGCCGGATCGGACGCGAGAAGAAAAATCCGTGCTGGCTCGGCGCCGAGTTGGTCGCGGATCGCTTCGATGAAGGGATAAAACCCCTGGTCCGGCCCTACGCGCTGGCGCTCGGCCGCGTCGAGTCCGGCATAGAGCGAATGGGTCTGATCCAGGCGTTCCAGCAGCAGCCACTGCCAGCGCGCGTCGAGCGCCAGCCAGCCGACGAGCAGAATGACCGCATAGGGCATCCAGGCACGGAACCCGCGCCAGGGCTGCGCGAGCAGCAGATGGATCAGAGCGGCGAGCGCGCACCAGACGACTACCGGGATCAGCGGCCGGATCCGGCTCGCACCCTCCGCCGAGTCCGTGAAATTGATCGAACGCCCTGTCCAGCCCAGATCGCGCCGCCAGTCGTTCCAAGCCAGTGGGAGAATCTCGGACAGGGCTGGACGCCGTGGATGCAGTGTCAGTCCCTCGAACAACAACGGCTCGGCCTCGGCCGTCGATCCAACAACGGCCAGACCCACGCCGACGATCAATCCCTCCCAATTCGGGTCAGCGGTCAGGGTGACGAAACCGGCGCGGCGCTCGTCGGGCGAAATCAGGTGGTCGAAGGGCTTACGCGCCGTCGCTGCGGTGGCCCAGATGACGCGCAGTTCGCGCGTCTCGTCCAGGCCGTCGACCCGCCAGCCCAGTCCACGATAGTCGCGCGCCTCGAAGGGTCGGATCGCGCCCTGGACCAGTACCAGCCCATTGGGCGCCGGGTGCTCGACACGCAGACCACGCTCGCTCGGCGCGCCCTCGCCCGCCGTGAGCTGAAGCGACTGGGCGTCGATGCGAATCGTCGGTCGTGCCGGATTGTCGCTCCAGAGATAAACGCCCGCGAGCAGCAGCCACAGACCGAGCGTGGCGCCGATCATCGCCGCGGCAAGGGCGAGCGGGCGATACCAGGGCGATTGGAGAAGGGCGTTTTTCAATGTAATTCAACCGCGCTTCATCACATCGGTAAAAACATGCTCATAGCCGCGCACCATGCGCTCGATGGAGAGTTGCCCGGCGCGTTCCAATCCATGCTCGGTCAGCCGGCACCGGCGCTCGGGATCGGTCAGCAGCATGCTGATGGCGCGCGCAAGCGATTCGGCGTCGTCCATCGGCGTCAGCAGACCATATTCATTCGACCCCAACACCTCGCGCGGACCATAGGGGCAATCGGTCGCCACCACGGGCGTGCCACAGGCCAGCGCCTCCAGCATGGTATAGCCAAAGCCCTCGAACTGACAGGTATGC
This sequence comes from Allochromatium palmeri, assembly GCF_009720725.1. Taxonomy (GTDB): domain Bacteria; phylum Pseudomonadota; class Gammaproteobacteria; order Chromatiales; family Chromatiaceae; genus Thermochromatium; species Thermochromatium palmeri. The sequence goes on along the minus strand of NZ_WNKT01000001.1, from coordinate 105,292 downwards.
ACATAGAGATCGGCTTGGCGGATATAGGGATAGACGTTCTCGCAATGGCCGAGGAAACAGACGCGATCGGCCAGCCCCCAGTCGACCACCTGACGTTCGAGTGCCGCGCGATCCGGCCCATCGCCGATCAGGACCAAGGCCGCTGGATGGATCGACTGCAAGCGCCGGAAGGCCGCGAGTAGCAGGCCAAGATTCTTCTCCGGCGACAGACGCGCGGCGGTGCATAGACGCGGCAGATCGGGCGGCAGTGCCTCCAGCCCTGGTGCCGGTTCGGCAGCCAGACGCGCCACGCTGGCGCCATCGATGCCGTTTGGAACGACCACCGTGCGCCGCGCCGGCCCCAGAAAACGCCGGCTCAGTTCGCGTGCCGTGCCCTCGGACGGAACGATCATACGATCGGCCAGCCGCGCTGTGGCACCGACGGCCAGCCGCAGAAATAGGTGGCGCTTGCGTCCATGCTCATACAGGCGCATGTGCTCGTATACCGGCCCGCGAAAGCTGCCGACTGTCTTGACCGGCAGACGCGCCAGCCGCCTCCCGAGCACGGCCAGGGCCGAGGGATAGTGCATCATCCCGAGCACCAGATCCGGCTGAGCGCGTGCGATCAGCGTGCCGATGACACGCGCGTCATCGCGCAGCTCGCGCGTGTTCGTGAACCAGCCGCGCGACAGATGCACGGCGGTGTCGATGAAGTCGTCATAGTCAGGCGGAACCAGATCACGCAGCGCTGCGGGCGCGGCGAGCGTGATGCGGCGCACCACACCGCGATCGAGATGCGTGATCAGATTGCTCGTCGTGCGCTCGGCGCCGCCGAATACCGTGGCCAGATGCAGCATTAGCAAGTGCATGCGGGTGTATTGGTACGACTCCGGGCCGGGCCGCGCACCCGGCCTGGAGACTTCAGGATCAATAGCGCGTGAAGACGATGTCCTGCGACTCGACCCTGAATTCGCTCACCCATTCGCCGTCGATCCACAGCCAGCGGTTTTTGACCGAAGCCACGCGCTCAGGCTGTTGGATAACCTCGCCGGTCATGGGGGCCTTGAACTCAGGTACATGGGCGCGAATGGTGGTGACGACCTCGGCGACCGGCCCCTTGATGGTAATCGCGTCGATCTTGGCCTCGCTGTACTTGATCTTGCCCATTTTGGACAGATAGAGGTTCAGCGGTGTGGCGGCCTTAAAGAACGGATCAAGATAAGTGTAGGTCGTGTTGTAGTCATCGGCCTGCATCGCTTTCCAATAGCCCTCGACCCGCTCGCGCAGAGCGGCTTCAGCAGTCTCAGCCTGGCGCTGGCGCTCAGCACGCGCCGAGTCTGCGATCGATTTCAAACTGGACTCATCGAGAGCCAGCTCGACGAGTTGCTTACCCTTGAGCGTGTCGTCGGTGTAGCGCTCGGCGATCACACGATAGCCATCACCGTCAGCATAGACCGCGTTCGGCTCATAACGCAGCCCCAGGTTGACGCCCGGCTCACGCGGCAGTGGCACATCGGCGATCGCCCAGGTCGCACCATAGTCGTTGGAGAGGCTGGCGTAGAGACCGGAGCGGATGTCGCGCCAGTCTTCCCAGACCAGCAGCACCTGTCCGGGCTTCTGGCCGAAGGCGACCGAGGGATTACGCGCATTGAACAGCGCCAGCATTTCATCGTCGCCTGTGCGAGGCCGGACGGGCTTGGACCAGGTTTCGCCGCGATCAGTTGAATGAATCACATAGACGTCTTGCTTATCCTGATCGTGCTGGCTGCGGTCGCGCCCACTGACGGCGAGCAGAATATGCCCCTTATCGTCAGTCGCTATGTTCAGGCTGCCGATGTCGTATCCGCGCAGATCCTCGAAGTTGAAGCGGGTCCAGGTCTTCCCACTGTCGTCGGAACGCGCACCTTCGAGATGGAAGTCGCGCTTGTCTAAACCGCGCTGGGACAGCCAGATCGCGAACCAGCGCGAACCGGAGCGGAAGGCTTCGAAGATCGGAGTGACTTCGGACACATCATCCGCAACCGTCACAGTCTCGGCAAAATCGCCGCCTGCCGGACGGAAGCGCGAGACGATACGCCGCCCCTCGACATCGCCCTGCCAACTGAAGACAGCCAGATTGCCTTGCGGGTCGGAGACCATGACCGGATAGATGCCCGCCATCACCAGCTCAATTGGGGACAGTTCCTGGCTGGCGCGGTTCAGGTTCCGATAATAGATATTGTGGATGCTATTGGTTGGCTGGCCGGCCTTTTCGCCGTACCAGAGCAGATGGGTCAAACCCTTGGCGTCGGACTGAGCCACGAAACGGGCCAATGGCTCAGTGTCGGCACCAATTTCCAATGGAGCAATTGATGTCGCATCCGCCGCTAGTTGCTCTGTGTCAAGCAAATAAAGTCCCTTGTCAGGATATTTATCGCGCCAGAGCGTAATTGCGCCCTTATCGGTCGCCAACAGAGCCAATCCGGATGGGGCCTGAGCGCGATTATTTGGAACGAGCAGACGTTCATTTCCTTCAGGATCACGCAACCGAAGCAAACGATCGCGATCATAGTAGGCAAGCCACTGCCCGCCCACAGCATCATGCACATATTTCCAGCCGCTGTCGGCTGACATGACTGAGCCAGACAGCGTCTCATAGGAGACGGCTGGTTCAGATTGATTGGCGGCAAGCGATATGGTGCTTGCAAAACAAGCACTTATAAAATACCCCAGACTAAGAGCATTGAGTGTTCTAACAATCACTGAAATCCCCAACAGTTAAGGCTGAAATCAAAGGTCATCATAAGCGTCTAGCGGTACTTCAAACTCACTACACCATCCATCATGGGGTGCGCGGACGCTATCCGAAAATGCTGCCTCTTTTTAGAACAAGGTATTAAGAATATTAAACTAATCAAGGAATCAAAATAATTACGATGCATACATAAAAAGGCCGCCCGAAGGCGGCCTTTGTCTTTACTTCAACTACAAAATCAGTAATGGAAGCAATTTAGATCGTTGGCTGCTTAATCAGCGAGGCCAAGGGTTATTGGCATCGGGACCATACATAATGGCATTGTTGAAGGTATCGTTCATCGACTCGCCATTGAACATTCCACCAACGCTGTATTCAAGCTTGATTACAACTGCACCGTCACTGGCCAAGCTTCTATCAGAAACGCTGATCAGACCCGTACTTCTTGTAGGATCGAACGCTGCCATCTGACCATCCAACACGGGGTAGCTCCACAGATTAGCCCAACCACCGTTACCCAGACGAACTAAGGTACCATCACTCAGCAGCGAAGTGGCGTCAACACGACCCACACACACGACATCCTGCTGCAATGTACCAGAGATTACGTTTTCGTCGCGATCGAACAGATCGCCGCGAGTCGTGGTGAAGTACTCGACACGAGCACGATACGCGTTTTCGACATCAGGCGTTTGATTGCCAGAGACAGGCGTCACAAAAAATGCCGTCGTGATATCACTGGTGGAGCCTTCAACCCCAGCAAACGGCATGAGCGCCACGGGCGTAGGACTCTGTGAGGCGGCCCAGCGCAAATCCTCTGAGTTGGATTGATACGCTTGATAACCCCAAGCTGCACCGCTGCCGAACTCAAATACGAAGGCTTCACCAGCCATCGTATCGCCGTCATCTCCGTTGGTGTCCCAGGTAGTGCCGTCACTATTGTCAACGGTTAAATAACCACGCGCAGGCGTGACATAGCGACCAAGAGCATAGTCACGATTAGCAGCTACCCACGGGTTGTTGACGCCAGGATCATTAAAGAGTACGCCTAACGTATCTGAACCATAAACGCCACTAAGATCGATGGTCTGAATATCGTTACGACTGGTCGACAGATATTCGTTGTACTCTTCGCAAGAGTTCGTCAAACCCTCTCCGTTTGCAACGTTCTTGTAGTAGAGACGATAGTGCAGAAAACCCGCAGCCTGAGGCGGACCGTCATTAGACCAGTTGTCATCCGTGGTGTTGATAACGCTGACAATGGTGGTGACGGTTTGACTCAAAGCCACATAGGGGAAAAAGAGGGTATCGGCCTGGGCTACACCAACCGCCGAAACGCCGATGGCTGCCGCGACTGCGGATGCGAGGGTATTTTTTGCGAACATCGCTGGAGTTCTCCTGTGATTCACACGTTACAAACTGACCAAAATGATTTGAGTATTCCGGATCTCTTATGGACTACTCGTGCTGGAGTTAGCGGAGGCGCCGCCCATCCGAAACGCATGCCACGCTGGCTCGCGGCTCGTCCAGGAGTCTACACCACAAATTGTTGTTGTCAACCCACATCCGTAAATTTGGCGACGTCCAACCGGCCGAAGCACAGCAAAACGCACCAGAAAAAGACTGAAAAACGAGTTGTTTAGACTTGTTTTCAAGCACATCGATGCTTCTTGTTGCAAATTGACAACATTTGACGGAAATGTCTCTCGAACCGTTTTTATGACTTTCGCGCCACATTGGCTCGAAACAGACGGGAATCGGACTGGCCATCTGCTGGCGACACGGATTCGGAATGCCTCAGAAGATATCCACATCGCCCATCGTATAATACAAAAGATTGCGCGCAATCTCAGCCGAGATTGCAGTCTCCCAGCGCATGTTGGCCACCACGACCGGGGTTTCAGTGCCAGGGACGCCCAGCGCGGCCCGATACGCGGTCGGCAGCCAGACGCGGATACCCGTCGTCCGGCTCAGATCCGACTCCAGGCGCACGGCCAGTGCGGCCAAGGCATGCCTCGCAGACTCCAGCGGTAGCCACAGGTCGACCAGACTCGGCTCGGAACCCGTCTCCGCGCAGACGCCCCAACCAGCGAGCCGCCCCAGCCGACTCAAACCATAGAGACGATAGCGATGGCTGGGATTATCGGCATAGCGCCAGTGCAGATAAGCGCGGTCGCGGATCAAACCGAGACGACACTGAGCGTTCAGACGCTCCCAGAGGGCGTCGATGCGCGCGTCGTTCCAGTCCAGCGGCGCGGCACGCCAGAGATTGTTCCAGCGGCGTGGCCCCGAAAGCCGCGATTCCAGGGCGATCTCCAGGCACTCGTAGACGCCGGATCGCTCGCCGATGAGATAGGGACGCTGGCCCGGAAAGCCGTAACGGAAGGCGGTCGGCAGCCGTTCGGCGATGCGCGCGAGCAGATCGCGCAGCATAAGCGTGAAAAGGTTATGGCGACCCAGCCCACCGCGATGCTCGGGATGCACCATGACGTCGCAGACCTGCACGATCGGGATGGGGGCACCCTCGCGCCAGCCAGGCAGGGGCAGGACGCCGGCGTGGGCGACCAACTGCTCGCTGTCGTCGAGTGCGACGACCGATTCGGCACAGTGGTAGCCAGCTCCGGTCGCCAGCGCACAGCTGGCGCCATATTTCCAGCGCCATTCCTCCGCTGTGCGAGATTCTCCGAACACGGTCGCGAACAGCTCGCGTAATCGGTGCTCGTCGTTCGGCTCGGCGGCGCGCAATCGATATCGATCCATCGCTGAATTATCCAGTGGAAGTTCAATCTCCGGCAAGCGCTTTTTCTGGCGCGTCGAGTCGTGCCGGCTGAAATCCCTGGATCTGCCGCTTCCACATGCGCCGATAGAGTCTTTCAAGCTGGCGGGCGAAGCGTTCGCCATCGAAGAAGGGCGCGTGCGTTTTGGCCTCGCTCAAACGCGTCCGAAGTGCCAGGAGACGCACTGGATGGCTAGCCAGATCAAGCGCCAGCGCCTGATACTGATCGAGATCCGTGGCGATCAGCGCGCTCAGACCACAGGCCGCGAGCAGACTGGAGGCCACGCGAGCGGCGAAGGTTTCGCCCTGGCAGGTCACGAGCGGCACGCCCATCCAGAGCGCGTCCGAAGCCGTGGTGTGGGCGTTGACCGGCAGCGTGTCGAGCATGAGATCAGCCAGCGGCAAACGCGCCAGATGCTCAGGCTGAGGGCGCTTAGGCGCGAAGATCAGACGCTCGGCGGCGATGCCTCGCTGTTCGGCCTCGTGCGCCAGATTGCGTCGGATGGCCTCGGTGCGCGCATAGAGCCAGAACACCGAGCCGGGAACGGCCTGAAGCAAGCGGCACCAGCGTTCGAAAACCTCGGGCGTGATTTTGTAGGGGTCGTTGAAACAGGCGAAGACGAAGGCGTCCTCGGGCAGCCCGGCCTCAGTGCGCGTGGGCCGTGCACCGACCCCGCGCCGGTCGTCGACCGGGGCATAGGCATCAGGCAGGTAGGCGATGGCCTCGTCATAGGACGCGACATGCTCCGGCGGGACGACGACCGGATCGGCAATCAGATAGTCGATGAAATCGCTCCCCAGACCGCCCGGAAAGCCAAGCCAGGTCACCTGGATGGGACTCGGACGCTGGGCCAGAATTTCCAGGCGCGCGTTGCGGGTGTAGCCCTTGAGATCGATGAGGATATCGATGCCGTCCTCGCGAATACGCCGTGCCGCCGCCTCGTGGGTCAGATCGCGAATATCGATGAAGTGCTCGAAAGCCGTGCGCAAACGCTGGCGCATGGGGCCGCCGTCGTCATGGCCGGTCGAATAGGCGAATACCTCGAACTGCGCGCGGTCGTGACGCTCGAAGAGCGCGGCGGTGAGATAGGCGGTGGCGTGCTCCTGGAAGTCATCGGAGAGATAGCCGAGGCGCAGTCGCGCTCCGGTCGGTTTAGGCGGAGCGGGTGGCAAGTCCAGGGTGCGTGACGACCAGGGGGCATATTCGGCGGCCTGAAGACGGGCGATGCGCTGCTGATCGGCGGCTGTAAATCCAGGGATGGCCAGCGCCGCGAATGGTCGGATCACGGACTGATCGGCCGTTCTGACCCGCTCGATCAGGGTCGCACAACGCGCGTCGAACTGGCGCCAGTCACAGACATGGAGCTGGTTGCGGATCAGCGCGCTGAGCAAGTAGGGCGGTTGTGGCTGCGGTGATTCGTGGGCGCGCGCGAGGATGTCGACGGCATCCTCGAAGCGCCCGAGATCCGACAGCCAGTCGGCGAGCCTCAGGGCACGCTCTGGGCTAGTGGCCTTGGATTTGACGGTTTCGGCGGCGAACGCCAGCGGCCCGCTACGGTCCTCGGCGGGTTCGGTGTCGGGTCGGTCGCGATCGAGAAGCTTATAGGCCGCCTGCAGCAGCGAATAGCTGGCGATCAGGAGTTCGGGATCGAGCCGCAGCGACTGGAGTGCGTATTGGAAGGCCGCTTCCAGCGCATGGGCGCGGAGCGCGACATCGGCGGCATTGTTCCAGGTCTCGGCGCGCAGTGGACTCAGGCACAGTGATTGCTCAATGGCCCGCCGCGCGCCCTCGGTATCACCGAGCCGCGAACAGGCCACACCCAGATGGTCCCAGAGTTCGGCGCGTCCGGGGATGAGTTCGGTCGCGCGCGCGAGCGACTGACGCGCGGCCGTGAAGTCACGCTGGGCCATCGCGGCCAGGCCGCGCAGATGATGCGCCTCGCCCCAGGATGGCTGGTCAGTGAGCGCGCGCTCCAGCTCGGCAAGCAGGGTCTCGATATGGCCGGACTGATAGAGCTGGATCAGGCGGGCGAAGGTTTCCTGGAGCCGCGCCTGTACGGCTGAACCCGTCGGTAGATTTAGCGGTGCGTCAGGTGGCTCGGCGCCGACCTGAGCTGGCATCGGGCGCGATTCAGCCTCATGCGCCTCGGGTGTGGGTGCGTCGATCCAGGTCCGCCAGCGCGCTAAGGTCTCGGTGGCCAGGCCCAGCGACTCGGCCTCGGCCAGCCGCTGCTCGGCTTCGGAATGACGTCCGGCGCGTATCAGGCTGTAAATCCAGGCGCTACGCAACACCGCCGAGTTCGACCATTGCATCGTCGCGCGCGCAAACAGCGGAATCGAACTCAGGCCGCAACCAGCATCGATCAGGGCCACACCCAGGTTGTAGGCGGCAAGGATGCGCTGTGGCCGTTCGCGCAGGGCGCGCGCATAATCGACCAGGGCACGCTCCAGATCGCCCTGCAGATGGGCGGCGAGTCCGTCGGCGAGTGGATCGGACGGTTTCGTGGCGGCTGGAGCGGACTGGGACGACCAGGAGACCGAGTAATTGCTCAAGACGATACCTAGACTGAATGAACGTTGCTGAACACGAATTTGTTCCCTATCGCGCCGAGCATTGTCTCACGCACGGACGGGTGCTGGTGCTGGCGCCACACCCGGACGACGAGGTCTTCGGCTGCGGGGGCGCCATTATGCGTCATCTGGCCGCAGGAGACCCAGTGCGGGTCATCATCGTCACGGATGGCGCGCTGGGCGTGGGGCCGGATCAGCCCGACCCGATCCGGACCCGCCGGGACGAGACGCGCCGCGCGGCGGCGGTGCTCGGTCATATCGAGCCGGTGTTTTGGGACTGGCCTGATCGCGGGCTCGAATATGGCGAGCCGCTGCTCGGACAGATCCTGGAGGCCATCAACGACTGGTCGGCGGATCTAGTCTATGCGCCATCCTGGTGGGAGATCCATCCAGACCACCTGACGCTGGCGCTGGCGAGCGCCGAGGCGGTGCGGCGCTGTGAGCGTCCGCTCCAGCTTGCGTTCTACGAAGTTGGCTCGCCGCTGTGGCCCAATCGGTTGCTCGATATCACGGATCTGGCCGAACGCAAGCGCGCGGCCATGGCCTGTTTCACGACCCAGATGGCCCAACAGGACTACGACCGCCACGTTGCCGGACTGAACAGCTTTCGCACCTATACGCTCGCACCCACGATCCGCGCTGCCGAAGCCTACCGGCTCTTGAGCGGCGAGGAACTGTGCGCGCCGCCCTGGGACCGGATGCGCCCCTCGTCCGAGTGTTCGCTGAAGGATCTCGCCGCGTCACTGCGCCAGCCGTGCGGAGACTTCGAAGCCCGACTCGCCGCCATCGAGCGCTCGACCTCCTGGCGGATCACCGCTCCGCTACGACGGCTGGTCCGGCGTCTGCGCCGAAACTGAACCAAGCCGATCATCCGTTCACGACGGCAACCAGTCTTCTCCGAGGATCTCGGATTCAGCCCAGGGGCAAACCTCAGGGAAGTCATCGCGCCCGGTCTCATCAGCCGCCTGTGCCACTGCATCCGACCAGACATCCGCCCACCAGGCGGTATCGGCGATCATGGCCTTCAGGCTCGGCGTTTTCTCCAGACGACGCCGCACGCCGCGCCGTTGCTCCCTGATGGTGCGTGCCCAGCTGTTGCCGCGCCGCTCGGGTTGATGATGCCATTTCAGCAAATGCATCAGCAGGATCGCCATGCGATTGGCGAGCTCGCGCTGTTCGCTCTTGCCCACGTCCTCGATCTCCTCGGCGATGTGCTCCAGGTCGAGCAGGTCAAACCGCCCGGCACGGATCAAGCGCGCCTGCTCGTTCGCCCAGGCTACGATGTCGGTGTCGTAACAGGTCGTCATGCTCGATATCTCAAGACTGGAAGATATCGCGATAAGCGGTATAGACTGCGATGGTCAGTACAGGCACGACCACGAGCCACCCCAAAAAGAGCGGAATCGCGCCAACGAAGAACAGCACCAGCGCGATCAGCCCGAAGACCAGGAACGGCAAAATATTCTTCAGGCAGCCCATGAAGCTGAGCTTTAAGGCTTGCATGACCGGCACCGCGTCCAGGGCCACGAGCGCCGGGGCGAAGAACATGGCCATAGCCAGCGGCATACCCAGCAGGAGCGCGATCAGGATTGGCAACATGAACTGCGGACCTGTAGCCATGGCCTGGAATTGCTCGGGCGTCATGGTCGCACCGGGCGCCAGCATCCCCGCGCTGCCGATGGTGAAGATGAAGAGCACACCCACCACCAGGCCGATGAGCAGCGCCAGCCCCAGATAGACGACGCCGATGAGCGCCAGCGAAGCGGGGCGTACCGAAAATCCGCTGAAGAGCTGACCGACCTTGAATCCCTCGCCGCGATCCTGAGCCTGGGCGCCGAGCATGAGTCCGGCAGTGAACATCGGGCCGAGAATGGTGGTCGCAAGTCCGCCGATCAGCGGCACCAGACTGACCACGATGATGATCAGATAGAACAGCAGCAACGCGCCGATCCAGGCCAAGGGCGCCTGCTTGAAGAACCCCCAGGCCTCCTGGATCCAGCCCCAGCCGCGACCGGCCTCAACCACAGTCGGCTCACCGATTCGACCCAGCGATGCGTCGAGATCGATAGACGGCGACGCCCCCGAGCCGGAGGCCGCCGGTTTGGTTAGCGACGGCCCCGATGCACCCGATTGCGCTTCGATCTCGACCTCCAGCCCCACCGAGGCCAGCGCCTCCTGATAACGCTCGGCCTGCGTGCGGCTCAGATCATGCTTGATGACCCGTCCCTGACCGTTCATCACCAGCTCGCGCGCTTCCTCTTCGGTCATGTGAAACGTGCGCGCGAGTTGCTCGACGACTTCGTGATGACTATGGCCGAGCGACAAGCGCCCCGAATAGACAATGCGATATTGAGTGTCCACCTGAATCAGCCCCCCCCGATGTTGAGTTGTGATCCTGTTTTTAGACCAGACAGCGTTTCAACCAGTCCAGCACGCCCGGCTCAGCGGCCCAGACGTCGCGCATGGCCTCGCGATACAGCCAGGCCTGATCCTCGCCGCCGAGCGTGACGCCGAGCGGATTCAGGCGCGGTTGCTTGATACGCTTGCGTGTCAGATAACGCGGGATGCGCGGCAGACGGCGGATGGCGGTCTTGAGCACGGTGCGCGCGCGATCCTCACGTCCGAGCCGATAGAGCGCCAGCACCTCGCCATAGGCCAGGTCGGCGAGCAGATCGTCCGGAAAGCGCCGCGCCAGGACCAGGGCGCGTTCATCCTCGCCATCGCGCAAATAGAGGTTCATAAGCTCTGCGCGCGCGCCGTGGTTGTCCTGGGGGTTGAGACGCAGCAGGGCTTCGAGCGTGCGCCGTGCTTCATCGGCGTGTCCTTCCTGAGCCTGCGCCAGATAGCGCCGGAACAGCAGCCGCAGGGCCGGACGGTTGTGCTCGATCGACCAGGGGAGCTGACGTCCCGACTCCGGCGGCAGGGTCTGCTCCAGGATCGCCCAGGCCCGATCGAGCACGGGGGTGAGCAGAGCGTGCGCGATCCAGGGCAGCGCACTCTCGGGATGCTCATAGAGCACCGTCGCCAGATCGTCGAGCACGTCCAGACTGTCGGCCAGCTCGGGATGACCGAGCAGATACTCCAGCCAGCCCGGCTCGGACCAGACATCGAGCTCACCGCTCAGGGCAAGATGGGTCGAGGGCGGCTTGCCGCCTGGATAGAGCCGGTGCCAGAACTCCTCGGACCGTTTGACCGCCGCTGGCGCGCGCAACTCGGCTGGCCGATCGGAGTCGATCATGACGTCCGGTGCGCCCCCAGTGGTCGCGGTGTCGGACGCCACGCGCCGCCGACCCTGTGCCTCCAGTCCATCGAAGAGTTCAAGTTGCGTGGTGCGCGTCGCGGGTGCCGGCTGGGCGCGTGGACGTCGGTTGATCAGACCATAGTCGGGTAAGGGTCGCGCCATGGCGACCGCAACCCAATCGTGCAGATCCACCAGTGCCGGGTCGAGCGCATCGGCCTGAGTGTTGACCATGGCCTCCTGCGGATCGACGACGACCTGCTCCAGAAAATCCATGAAGCTTTCGGACTCGACCCCCAGGCGTCTGAAGCGATGCAGCCAGAAACGCGCCCGCTCGCGCGCCAGGGCATCCTTGTGCTGAGCCACCAGCAGCGTGATTTCGAGCAGGGCCGTGCCCGGACTGTCCGGGTCGCTGCGCTGTGCGGCGGTGAAGGCCATCTGGGCCAGGTGGTAGTCGCCGGCGTCGATATTCATGGTGCCCAGCCGCTGCCAGGCCGTCGACTGGAGCGCGCGGCTGCCCTCCTCACAGACACGCTGGAGCAGCGCGAGCTTCTTGCGCCAATGGTCGAGCCGGTCGTAGGCATCACAGAGTAGATCCAGCGCCGGCTCGTAACGCCCGTCGAGCGGCTCCAGCGATCCGGCGAACAGCGGCTCCAGCAGCGCCACCACCCGCCCGGGCCGATCCTCGTCGAGCCAGCGGTCGGCAATGCGCGCCAGCAGCGGCTTAGGGACAGCGCCGCTGGCCAGTGCCGCGCGCACCTCGTCCTCCGACAGCCACTCAATAACGATATCCCACACCAGCTCGGTCGAGAGTTGCGGCAGCTCGTCGAGATGGCCGCAGCACTGACCGTAGGCGAAGCCGGAGCCGCAGGGACAGGGCGCTTCAGGCGCCGGCTGGGGAAGCGGGCGCGGCTGGAAGGCATTGGACGGCAGCGGCGTGGCGTCCCAGATGAGCGTGGCAAGCATTCGCGTCAGGCGCGCGATCTCGGCGGGGTCGAGACTGGACTCCCACAGACCCAGGGTCTCGGGGATATAGTCGTCCGCCCAGTCGAGATAATCGCGTGGATCGGGATGCTCCAGGATGTGCCGAACAGACTCCACGATGACCTGTTCGAAATGTTCCGCATCAGCGGCATCGTGCTGGACCATGACACACTCCTCCACTCGCTAGTGAGATGCGCATTCTAAACCGCGTCCAGCCTGAATGATGCAGAGTTTTGGGTTAGACCTCCGGGTAACGTCCGTGATCTCCAGGCTTAGGGTACGCCAGGCGTACCCTACGGGCCTCAAGACGAGGTATGGAGTATTTGGCCCGCTTCGTCCTCGACCGTCACCTGCATCGGGATGCCCTGGCGGATGCTGGCCGAGACGACGCAGAAGTCCTCGAACAGATCCTTGCAGCGGGCGAAGCGCGCCGACTGCGTGACCACATCGCTGACGATCAGCCGGATCTCCATGGCGCCGATGCGCAGTCGTTTGCGCGCGTTGCGGACCATGACGCAGGTCGCCTCGGCACGCAGACAGTTCTCGGGCGGTTCTTCTTTGAAAACACAGTAGAGCAGACTGGCGCTCAGACAGTTGGCGGCCGCCGCCGCGAGCATCCGCGAGGCGTTCGGCCCCTGTTGCTCGCCGAGCGGCGGCGGCTCGTCCATCAGGACATCCGGCGCGCGCTTCCAGTCGAAGGCGACATTGATCAGGAAGCCTTCCTGCTGCTGGAGATGAATGGTGAAACGACCTTCTTCCTCGGACATGTGAGCCTCCTCGACGATCAGGTTCAGGGTTCGATGCGGCTGCCGAGCACATCCAGAAATTTGCGCATCCATTCCGGATGGGCAGGCCAGGCTGGAGCCGTAACCAGCGTGCCATCGACATAGGCATTGGAGACGCTCTCGTTGACTTCGCACCAGGTGCCGCCGGCGCGCTCCAGCTCCGGACGCACGGCCGGATAGGCGGTGCACTGGCGCCCCTCCAGCACTCCGGCGGCGGCCAGGATCTGCTGACCGTGACAGACCGAGGCGATCGGCTTGTCGCCGGCGGCAAAGTGCCGCACGATCTCGATGACGCGCGGATTGAGGCGCAGATACTCGGGGGCGCGACCGCCCGGAATCACCAGAGCGTCATACTTGGCCGGATCGACGGTGGCGAAGTCGGCGTTGATCGCGAAGTTGTGGCCGGGCTTTTCGCTATAGGTCTGGTCGCCCTCGAAGTCGTGAATGGCTGTACGCACAGACTCGCCCGGCTGTTTGCCCGGACAGACCGCATGGACCTGATGCCCAACCATCTGTAGCATCTGGAAGGGTACCATTGCCTCGTAGTCCTCGACATAGTCCCCGACCAGCATCAGTATCTTTTTGATCGCCATGAGCGGTGTCCTCCTCCGGATCGCTTCGATTGGAAAACTCAAACTATAGCATTAGGGATCACCGCGACGAGTGCTCGCCTTGATCCCGCCCTGCCTCGACACAGGAGTCTCGAAACCCATGCTTGTGACCCCGCCCTGGCCGCTTGCCCGCGCCCTGCTGTTCAAACTCGATCCGGAGCAGGCGCACAACCTCACGCTCGCCCTGCTTGCGCGCTGGTCGACGCTCTTCGACGGGCGGCTCAGCGTGACGGATCTCGCGCGGCGTCCGGCGCTGGCGCGCGAGGTCATGGGTCTGCATTTTCCCAACCCCGTTGGTCTGGCGGCTGGACTCGACAAACAGGGCGAGGCCGTGCCGGCCTGGCAGGCGCTCGGCTTCGGCTTCGTCGAGGTCGGAACCGTGACCGCCCTGCCACAGCCCGGCAATCCGCGCCCACGGCTGTTCCGGCTCACGGACGATACGGCGCTGATCAATCGTATGGGCTTCAACAACGGCGGTGCGGCGGCGATGGCTCGGCGGCTCGGGCGCCTGCGGGCGCGCGGTCTGCCCGAGATTCCGCTCGGGGTGAATCTGGGCAAGTCCAAGGTCACACCGGCTGAGCAGGCCGCTGACGACTATCGTCGGAGCTTCGAGCAGTTGGGCGAGCTGGCCGACTATGTGGTCGTCAACATCTCCAGCCCGAACACGCCGGGGTTGCGTGATCTGCAACGGGTCGATGAGGTCGCGCGCATTCTGGAAGCGATTCAGGGACCGAATCAGCGTCTGAGCCGTCCGCGTCCGATCCTGGTCAAGCTGGCCCCGGATCTGGCTGACGACGAGGCCATCGAATGCGCACGCGCAGCGCTCGAAGCGGGCGCGACCGGACTGATTCTCACCAACACCACGATTCGCTTCGACGGGCTCAAGAGTCCGACCACGGGCCTGAGCGGCGGGCTCTCCGGGCGGCCGCTGCTGACGCGCTCGACCGAATTGCTAGCCAAGGTGCGTGCGGCGCTCGGTTCCGAGCCGGTCATCATCGGCGTCGGCGGCATCCTCGACCCCGAGGACGCGCGCGCCAAGCTCATGGCTGGCGCCGATCTGATCCAGATCTATACCGGTCTCATCTATCGTGGTCCTGGATTCGTGCGCGAACTGCTGCGCGGACTGTAATATCGCGTTTTGGAATCTCTATAGAGGAGGAGTCCCCGTCATGGCGCTGGCTCAGGAAGATATTGCCTTCATCAAGAACCATCTCGGCGAATGGCTGGCCGAGCAGAGCCTCGGTAAGCCGCCGATGGTCTACGAGATCGAACTGCGCGAGCGCATGGTGCGCGTGGAGGAAGAGCTCAAGCACCAGCGTGAGCTGATGCGCGAAGGCTTTGAGCGCATGGACAAGCGTTTCGAGCAGGTCGACAAGCGTTTCGAGCAGGTCGACAAGCGTTTCGAGCAGGTCGACAAGCGTTTCGACGAAATGCTCAAGCGTCACGATCAGCAATTTTTCTGGCTGTTCGGACTCATCGCGACCGGCGTGGGCCTGGTCATCGCCGCACTGCGGTATCTTTAGGTGTGCGGAATCGCCGGATTCATCCTGGCTCAAGGTCGGCGTCCCGAGCCTGAGTGGCTCGATCGCATGGCCGAACGGCTCGCGCATCGCGGACCGGACGATCGCGGTCGCTATTGTGCCGGGCTGGTTGGCTTGGTGCAGACGCGGCTGTCGATCATCGGCCTGGAGAGCGGCCATCAGCCGCTGCTGTCGGCCGACGGCCAGCTTGCGCTGGTCGCCAATGGCGAGGTCTACAACTACATCGAGCTGAACGCCGAGCTGCATGCGCTTGGCCATCCGCCGCGCACCGGCTCAGACTCTGAAACCATCCTCAACGCTTATGCCGCGCATGGACTCAACGCGCTCGACCGACTGCGCGGGATGTTTGCCTTTGCGCTCCATGATGCGCGCGCTGGACGCCTGATCCTCGGGCGCGATCGACTCGGCATCAAGCCGCTGTTCTATGTCCGGCGGCCCGACCGCATCGCTTTCGCTTCCGAGATCAAGGCGCTGCTGGCGCTCCTGCCCGAGTCGCCCCGCATCCAGCCGGGCGCGCTGCGCCAGTTCCTGCAAAACCAGTTCGCCAGCGGCGAGGAGACATTGATCGACGGCATCCGGCGCGTTCCGCCGGGCACGGCGCTGCTGATCGACGCCGATCTGAGCATCCGCGAGCACCGCTACTGGTCGGCGCTGGATGTCGCACCGCGCCGGATCGAATTTGAGGAGGCACGCGCCGAACTGGACGTGCTGATGGACGCGGCCATGCACGAGCACATGCGCTCCGACGTCCCCTTCGGGCTGTTTCTCTCCGGCGGGCTGGATTCAGCGGTGCTGGCGGCCAAGCTCGCCGAACAGGGTGCGGGACGCATCAAGAGCTATTCGGTCGGCTATCGCGGCACGACCATGTCGCATGAACTCGACGAGGCCGCGCGCGTGGCGGCGCATTTCGGCTTCGACCATCGACCGCTCGCACTGGAGCTGCCCAGGGTCTTCGGGCGTCTGCCGCATACGGTCTGGTGCGCCGACGAGCTGATGCGCGATTACGCCTGTCTGCCGACCTCGATCCTGGCCGAAACCGCCGGCACGGAGCTGAAGGTGGTGTTTTCGGGCGAAGGCGGCGACGAGGCGTTCGCCGGTTACGGGCGCTATCGTCCGCCGCTCGCCGAGCGGCTGCTGAAGTCCCTGCTCCATCCGGGCAGCGGCGGCTTCCGTACCCGAGGTCAGTGGGCGGGACGCTGGACACGACGCCTGATGGGACCGGCACTGCGCGCAGTCGCGGATGCTGATCGCGCCCCGGTGCAGCGCGCCTGGCGCGAGACGCCCCGACACTGGTCGGACATGCAGCGCCGCCAGTACACGGACCTGATTACGGCACTACCGGATAACCTGCTGGTCAAGACCGACCGACTGTTGATGGGGTTCGGGCTGGAGGGGCGCGTGCCCTTTCTCGACCATCGGATCGTCGAGTTCGGACTGTCGCTGCCGGACGCGCTCAAAGTGCGGGGACATCAGGGCAAATGGCTGGTCCGGCGCTGGGCCGAGCCGAAGCTGCCACCCGGCCATCTGGAGCGGCCCAAGCGCGGTTTCCATGTCCCGGTCGGCGACTGGCTGCGGGGGTCGCTGGCCGCCGAGGTCGGACAACGGCTGGCGCGCAATCCGGGCGTGCGCGACTGGTTCGAGGTCAGTACCATCCCCGAGCTGGTCGCCGCGCGTCAGGCCGGACGCGGCGGCGGGCGCGAGCTGTTCGGGCTGATGCAGTTTGCGATCTGGCACCGGCTCTTCATCGACCGACCTGGACTCACGCCCGCGCCGGACGAAGATCCGCTCGATTGGATTTAAGACCGATCCTGAACCAACACCCAGGGCTTGACGACCACGGCCCACAACTCAGTATCCGCTGTCAGCCAGGCACGCGCCTGCGCATCGCTCACCGGTGCGAGGCGTCCGTGTTCCAGCTCAGCGGCGATGACCTGGGCTTCATCGCGTGAACACTGGAGCGCCAGCTCGACCAGATCCAGCCTAGGGTCGACCGCAATCACACGCCCTTGAGCGAAGAAGCGTTGCAGTTCGCGCCAGGGGATGCGGGCCGTCTCCTGGTTGAGCCTGGCCCGCTCCAGTGCGTTCTGATCCTCAAGCGGCTCGATCGGTTGCATCACCCGCATCCGTTGGCGTTTCAGGAGTCTCTGGGGCGACCGGCGTCTCATCGGCCGCCTCGCCGGACGACTCGGTCAGCGACTCGTGCACGAGAATGAGTCCGGCCAGCGGCGGCAGCGAGATCAGCAGCGAGTGCGGGCGACCCATCCAGCTCACGGGCTCGGCGGTCACACCGCCCTGATTGCCGACATTGCTGCCGCCGTACAGCTCGGCATCCGAGTTGACCGCCTCGCGATAGAACCCAGGCTCGGGCACACCGATGCGATAGTTGGTACGCGGCACCGGGGTGAAGTTGAACACCGCCGCAATCAGGGTCTTGCCGGCGCGGTCCTTGCGAACATAGCTCAGGACCGATTGGGAGCTGTCGTGACAGTCGATCCATTCAAACCCGGCGGCGTCGAAATCGACTTCATGCAGCGCGGGAAGCGTGCTGTAGATCCGGTTGAGATCCGAGACCAGCTTGTGCACGCCCTGATGGGGAGGACGCTCCATCAGCCCCCAGTCGAGCGAACCGGCGAAGTTCCATTCCTTGCCCTGACCGAACTCACAGCCCTGGAACAGCAGCTTCTTGCCCGGATAGCTGAACATGAAGGTATAGAGCAGCCGCAGACTGGCGAACTTCTGCCAGCCATCGCCCGGCATCTTGTCGAGCATGGATTTCTTGCCGTGCACGACCTCGTCATGCGAGAAGGGCAGCACGAAGTTCTCGGTGAAGGCGTAGAGCAGGCCGAAGGTCAGCAGGTCGTGATGGAAGTGGCGATAGATCGGGTCTTTCTGCATGTAGGACAGGGTGTCGTGCATCCAGCCCATGTTCCACTTCATGCTGAAACCCAGCCCGCCGAGATAGGTCGGACGCGACACCGCCGGCCAGGCGGTCGACTCCTCGGCGACCATAAGCGTGCCGGGGAACTGCTCGTGCGTGACCATGTTCAGCTCGCGGATGAAATCCACGGCGTCCAGGTTCTCGTTGCCGCCGTACTTGTTGGGAACCCACTCACCGGCGTTGCGTGAGTAGTCGAGATAAAGCATCGAGGCCACGGCATCGACGCGCAGACCGTCGATGTGGTACTCCTCCAGCCAGTAGAGCGCACTGGCGAGCAGGAAGTTACGCACCTCGTTACGCCCGAAATTGAAGATCAGCGTGCCCCAGTCCTTGTGCTCGCCCAGCCGCGGGTCGGCGTGCTCATAGAGCGCGGTGCCATCGAAACGGGCGAGCGCATAGGCATCCTTCGGGAAGTGCGCCGGCACCCAGTCGAGCAGCACACCGATTCCCTCGCTGTGAAAATGATCGACAAAATAGCGAAAATCATCCGGCGAGCCGAAGCGCGCCGTGGGCGCGAAATAGCCGGTGCACTGATAGCCCCAGGAGGCATCGAGCGGATGCTCGGTGATGGGCATCAGCTCGATATGAGTGAAACCGAGTTCCTTGACGTAGTCAGCGATCTCGTGGGCAAGCACGCGATAGTTGAGAAAGTTGCCGTCCGGATCGCGCCGCCAGGAACCGAGATGGACCTCATAGACCGACAGCGGCTGATGCTGCCAGTTGCTCTCGGCGCGCGCGGCGATCCAGTCGGCATCGCCCCAGTCGAAGTCGCTCTGCACGGCGATCAGTCCGGCCGTCTGCGGACGCTCCTGGAAGGCCTGTGCATAGGGGTCGATCTTGATATGGATGTGGGTGGCGCGATCGCGGATCTCGTATTTGTAGTAGCTGCCCGGCGTCAGATTTGGGATGAACAGCTCCCAGACGCCCGAGCCACCGCGCACCCGCATCGGATTGGCGCGCCCGTCCCAGGCATTGAAGTCGCCCACGACGCTGACCCGCTCGGCATTCGGCGCCCAGACGGCGAACTGAATGCCGACAACGCCCTCGACCTCGACAACGTGGGAACCGAGGATGCGATAGATATGCCAGTGCTTGCCCTCGCCGAACAGATGCAGATCGAGATCGCCAAGCTGGGCGGGAAAGCAGTAGGCATCATGCTGGACATGGGTTGCGCCGTCGGTATCCACCCATTCGATCTGATAGCGCGCCGGCAGTTGTCCAGGCTCGCCCTCCCAGACGAACAGATCCGTGCCCTCGATCCGGTTCATCGGCGCATCGGGCTCGACCAGCCGGACACGCTCGGCCTGAGGCAGGAAGACGCGCGCGACGGCCCGTCCGTTGTCCTCGTGGCGTCCAAGAACCTCGAAGGGGTCGTGATGACGCGCTTCGACGATGCGCTGCAAGGGTTCCGGGAGCTTGGGGGCGGAGCCTGTCGCGTTAGCCATGTCGTTCCTGTACCTCTGGGGATTGGAATACGCAGGGATGGTATCATAAGGGCGTTCTCAATCCTTTGTATGTCGCTTGAGTCAGGAGGAGTTATGCCCCACACCAACCCCAGGTTCATCAGTCGCCTGACCCGCAACACGCTGGCGCTCATCCTGGCTGGTGGGCGTGGCTCACGGCTCAAACAGTTGACTGCCTGGCGCTCCAAGCCCGGCGTGCCCTTCGGCGGCAAGTTCCGCATCATCGACTTTCCGCTCTCCAACTGCATCAACTCCGGCATTCGACGCATCGGCGTACTGACGCAGTACAAGGCGCATTCGCTGATCCTGCATATCCAGAAAGGCTGGGGGTTTCTGCGCGGCGAGTTCGGCGAGTTCGTCGAGCTGTGGCCAGCGCAGCAGCGCGTGGCCGAGACTGCCTGGTACGCTGGCACGGCGGACGCCGTGTTCCAGAATCTCGACATCATCCGCGACCATGATCCCGAATACATCCTGATCCTGGCCGGCGATCACATCTACAAGATGGACTATGGCGCCATGATCGCCCATCACGTCGAGACCGGCGCCGACATGACAGTCGGCTGTCTGGAAGTCGACACCGAGCGCGCACGCGAGTTCGGGGTGATGTCGGTCGATAACGATGGGCGGGTGCGACGCTTCGCCGAAAAACCGGCGAATCCCGAGACCATCCCCGGTCAGCCCGACCACTGTCTGGCCTCGATGGGCATCTATGTCTTCAATCGCGGTTTTTTGTTTGAGCAGCTCCTCAAAGATTCCGATATGCCGGGGTCGAGCCATGACTTCGGTAAGGACATCATCCCTAACGTCATCAATCTCTATCGGGTCATGGCCTATACCTTCCGCGATCCGCGCAGCGGTGATCAGGCGTATTGGCGCGATGTGGGCACCCTGGATGCCTTCTGGGAGGCCAATCTGGAGCTGATCGGCATCACCCCACCGCTGAACCTCTACGACAACAACTGGCCGATCTGGACTTATCAGGAACAGCTGCCGCCGGCTAAGTTCGTCTTCGACGACGACGACCGGCGCGGCATGGCGGTCGACTCCATGGTCTCGGGCGGTTGCATCATCTCCGGGGCGACGGTACGCCACTCGCTGTTGTTTTCGAACGTGCGAGTGAACTCTTTCAGCCAGGTGAGTGACTCAGTGATCCTGCCGGACGTGGAGATCGGGCGCCATTGCATCGTGCGCAAGGCGATCGTCGATCGCTATTGCCAACTGCCCGAAGGCACCCAAATTGGGGTGGACGCCGAGGCCGATCGGCGTGCCGGTTTCCAGGTGAGCGAGGGCGGCGTCACCCTGGTGACGCCCGAAATGCTCGGGCAGGAGGCCAATCAGGTTCGCTGAAACCCTACTCGGATCACTCAATACACCATGAAAATCATCTTGAACGGAGCCCCCCGCGAGATCGCCGACGGCATGCGCGTGTCGGAACTCGTCGAATATCTGGAAATGCTCGGCCAACGCTTCGCCATCGAGGTCAATGCCGAGCTGATTCCGCGCAGCCACTTTGCCGAGCATCGCCTCGCCGCTGACGACAGGGTAGAGATCATCCAGGCCGTCGGCGGCGGCTGAGCCGCGCCTCGCCGCTGTCAGCGGATCTCCGCCACCCTTACTCTCCAGGATCGACCCTGATATCCCATCGCTATGTCTACATCAAACACTGATCGTCTCATCATTGCCGGCAAGGACTACGGCTCGCGTCTGCTGGTCGGCACCGGCAAGTACAAAGACATGGATGAAACCGCCCGCGCCATCGCGGCCAGCAGCGCCGAGATCGTCACCATCGCCGTGCGCCGCACCAACATCGGCCAGAACCGCGACGAGCCGAACATCCTCGACGTGCTGCCGCCGGATCGCTACACCATCCTGCCCAACACCGCCGGCTGCTATGACGTCGATACCGCCGTGCGCACCTGCCGGCTGGCGCGCGAACTGCTCGACGGTCACAACCTGGTCAAGCTCGAAGTGCTCGGCGACGAGAAGACGCTGTTTCCCGATGTCATCGCCACGCTCAAGGCGGCCGAAATTCTGGTCAAGGACGACTTCGAGGTCATGGTTTACACCAACGACGACCCCATCGTCGCACGCGAGCTGGAGGCGATCGGCTGTGTCGCGGTGATGCCGCTGGCCGCACCGATCGGTTCGGGCCTGGGTATCCGCAATCCGCTCAACATCCGCACCATCGTCGAGAACGCCAAGGTGCCGATCATCGTCGATGCCGGTGTGGGTACGGCCTCGGATGCCGCTGTAGCGATGGAACTGGGCTGTGATGGCGTGCTCATGAACACGGCGATTGCGGCGGCCAAAAATCCGGTGCTCATGGCCAGCGCCATGCGCAAGGCGATCGAGGCCGGGCGCGAGGCGTTCCTAGCTGGACGGATGCCGGCCAAGCGTTTCGCCTCGGCCTCCTCACCGATCGAGGGCTTGTTCTTTTGAGCCAGACGGGGATGGAGGATGTGACCGACGGACGCCCACGACGCGCCATTCGTAGCTTCGTGCTGCGCGAGGGGCGTCTGACCGCGGCTCAGGAGCGCGCCTTCAGCGAACTCTGGCCGCGCTTCGGCGTGGACTGGTCGCCGGGCGCGCCGCTTGATCTGGCGGCACTGTTCGGCAATGACCGGCCCGTGGTGCTGGAGATCGGCTTCGGCAACGGCGAATCGCTGGCCGAGATGGCTGAACGCGATCCCGAGCGCAACTGGCTCGGGATCGAGGTCCATCGGCCCGGTGTCGGTCATCTGCTGCTGGAGATCGAACGGCGGGAGCTGAGCAATCTGCGTGTGATGCGTCATGATGCCGTCGAGGTGCTGCGCGCCGGTCTCCAGCCGGGGGCGCTCGACGCGGTTCAACTCTTCTTCCCCGATCCCTGGCCGAAGAAGCGCCATCACAAACGCCGCATCCTGAGTCCGGAGCTGGTCGAATTACTGGCGCGTGTCATCCGGACGGACGGACATTTTCATGCCGCGACCGACTGGGCGCTCTATGCCAAGCAGATGCTGGCTGTCCTCGATGGTGCGCACGCCCTGTTCGAGAACACCGTCGGCAGCGGAGCCTATGCGCCCCGCCCCGCCAGCCGGCCGCTGACCAAGTTCGAGCAGCGCGGCGAACGGCTCGGGCATCCGGTCGCTGATCTCATCTATCGGCGCCGCTGAGTCTGAATCTACATGGCTAGTCTGCGGCTCGACGGCCTCGCACATCGCACGCTCGCGCCGGTCGATCTCGCGCTCGCGGCCGGTGAGCAGGTGTTCGTCTCCGGGCCGTCCGGGTCAGGCAAGAGTCTGCTGCTGCGCGCGATCGCTGATCTGGACCCGCATCAGGGTGAGGTCTGGCTCGGCACCGAGGCGCGCTCACAGATGGCACCGCCCCTCTGGCGTCGGCAGGTCGGTCTGCTGCCGGCCGAGTCATTCTGGTGGGCCGAGACAGTCGGGGCGCATCTGCCCCTGATCCAGTCCTCCAGCGCGGATGCAGAACGGTTGAGCGGCTGGCTGGCTGGACTCGGTTTCGAGCCGGATGTACTCGACTGGTCGGTCACGCGACTCTCGACTGGCGAGCGCCAGCGTCTGGCGTTGGTGCGGTTGCTGGCACAGACACCCGAGGCGCTACTGCTCGACGAAGCAACGGCCAATCTCGACCCTGGCAACCGCGATCGGGTCGAAACCCTGGTCGAGGCCTATCGGCACGAACAGGCCGCCGCCGTGCTCTGGGTCAGCCATGATCCCGAACAGCGCCAACGTCTCGGTGGGCGTCGCTTCATCATCCGGACTGGACGGCTGGAGCTGGAACCTGAGACCGGATGGACATGAACGCGACCACAAGCCCGAGCATCAGCCTGATCGAACTCTCGCCCTGGGATCTGTCCCTGGCTTCGCTGCTAGTGCTGCTGTTGGCCGGCCTGTCCTGGCGGCTGCGGCTCGGGGTCGAACGGCGTGTGCTGATCGCCGCTGTGCGCAGTGCCGTGCAGCTCACGCTGGTCGGTCTGGTGCTCAAGCTGCTGTTCGCCCAGACCAGTCTGCCGCTGATCGGACTCATGGCGCTGGTCATGCTCTCGGTCGCCGGCTTCGAAGTCATGCAGCGCCAGACGCGCCGCTTCGGTGGTCTTTGGGGCTATGGCATCGGCGCCCTCTCGATGTTTCTGTCCTCGTTCAGCGTCACCCTGCTGGCGCTCACGGTCGTCATCGGGGTCGACCCCTGGTATCAACCGCAATATCTCATCCCGCTGCTCGGGATGCTGCTCGGCAACACCATGAGCGGCGTGGCCATCGCGCTTGACAATCTGACCCGACACGCCTGGGACGCCCGCGGCCAGATCGAGGCGCGGCTGCTGGCCGGTCAGGACTGGGAGCAGGCCGTCGAGCACATCCGGCGCGAGGCGCTGCGCTCGGGACTCATCCCCATCATCAATGCCATGGGCACGGCGGGGCTGGTCAGCCTGCCGGGCATGATGACCGGCCAGATCCTCGCCGGCAGCCCGCCGATGGAAGCGGCCAAGTACCAACTGCTCATCATGTTCCTGATCGCCGCCGGTACCGGACTCGGCTCGATGGCCGCCGTCTGGATGGGCTCACGGCGGCTGTTCGACGAGCGCCAGCGACTGCGGCTCGACCGGCTGACACAGGCTCGATAAGCGTCGGCTTTAATTGAGTGTTTTAATGCATTAAATGCAGCGCCTGGCATTCTCTTGATGCGCGACTTCAGCTAACGTGACGGACATGTTGCGCCGCATCATGGGTCAGTACGGCCCGCTCGCGGCGATCGGCGTCCGCGCCGCCGTTGGAGATCGAGAACCATGTCCGCTTCGACCCATTACGATGTCCTGATCGTCGGCGCCGGTGTCACCGGCACCGCCCTGCTCTATGAACTGGCCAAGTTCACGGATCTCAGCCGGCTGTGTCTGGTCGAGAAATACGACAGTGTGGCCAGCGTCAACTCGCATGCGCATAGCAACAGCCAGACCATTCACTGCGGCGACATCGAGACCAACTACACGCTCGATAAGGCGCGTCTCGTCAAGCGCACGGCCTACATGGTCATCAACTATGCCGCCAAGCTCCCGGCACGCGAGCGCGAGCGCATCATCTTCCGCATGCCCAAGATGCTGCTTGGGGTCGGCAAGGACGAATGCGATCTGGTGCGCCGGCGCTATGAGAGTTTCAAGGAACTCTTCCCCCGGATGCAGCTCCTGGAGCGGCAGGACATCGCCGATCTGGAGCCGAACGTCGCCCTGGTCGACGGCGCCTGGCGCAAAGATGAGATCGTCGCGACCGGCACTCCGGACGACTATTGCGCGGTCGACTTCCAGGCGCTGGCCGAGTCCTTCTCGCGCGAGTGCGTGCGCCTCGAACGCAGCGCCAATAAACAGATCAGCCAGTTGTTCTCGACCAAGGTCGACCGTATCCGCCGCACCGACGGTGGCTATCTGGTCGAGACCAGTCGCGGCCCGCTCCAGGCGCGCGCCGTGGTCGTCTGCGCCGGCGGGCACTCGCTGCTGATGGCCCAGGAGATGGGACTCGGGCTGGAATACTCCTGTCTGCCCGTGGCCGGGTCGTTCTATTTCGCCCCCGAGGCGCTCAACGGCAAGGTCTATACGGTCCAGAATACCAACCTGCCGTTTGCTGCCGTGCATGGCGATCACGACGTCAAGGAGCGAGGCAAGACCCGCTTCGGACCGACCGCGCTCATGCTGCCGATGCTCGAACGGCGCAATCCAGCCTCGATCAAGGAATTCTTCAAGGTCTTGCGCTTCGACCGTCAGGTGGCCGGCGTGCTCTGGGATCAGTTCAAGGTGCGCGACATCCGGCAGTACATCCTGCGCAACTTCCTTTACGAGGTGCCGCATCTCAACCGGCGTCTGTTTGCCAAGGAAATCCGCAAAATCGTGCCCTCGATGACGGTCGAGGACATCAGCTATGCCGAGGGCTTCGGCGGCATCCGGCCGCAGCTCATCGACAAGGCGGCGCGCAAACTGCGTCTCGGCGAAGCCAAGATCAGCGATGGTCAGGGCATCATCTTCAACATGACCCCCTCGCCGGGCGGCACGAGCTGTCTGGGCAGCGGCGAGAACGACAT
Source organism: Allochromatium palmeri (assembly GCF_009720725.1). Lineage (GTDB taxonomy): Bacteria > Pseudomonadota > Gammaproteobacteria > Chromatiales > Chromatiaceae > Thermochromatium > Thermochromatium palmeri. The sequence continues at coordinate 79,606 of NZ_WNKT01000001.1, read as the reverse complement.
GCGCACCATCGCCGGCTATCTGGGAGCGCGCATCGATGAGTCGGCCTTCGAGCGTGAGCTGTTAATGGGGCATGAGGACACACGCGCACCCAAGTCGATCCTGACCGAGGACGCGGCCTGACGTCGCCGGCCAAAACGGGCCGGCCCACGACTGGCCCTATCGATCATTGAGCGTTCAATTCTTTCAATTAGCGTTGAAAGCACCGGCTCGACTTGGCGTACCGGCTCCCGGCGAGTATCTTGCGCGGTGGCCCGTGGGGCCGTCCCGTGTCGACGCTTCTGTTCGTCGACGCGGACGCGCCAGGGCCGTCGACGCACAGTCCCACGCGCGCGCGGCTCATTGACGCGGCGTGGGGTCGCCCCCAGTACCCACGAGAGGCCTGCTTTATGCCCCCCGTTCAACGTCTACTCATCGGACTCTTCGCCTTACTTGTTCCCGCCCTGGCCTGGGCCAGCGGTGAGACCGCAACCCTTCAGGCCATCGATCTGACCGACCACACCGTCGGTTATCTCGCGCTGCTGATCTTCGGTATTGCCTATGCCCTAGTCATGAGCGAGGAATTTCTGCATTTGCACAAGTCCAAGCCGGTCATCATCGCGGCCGGTCTCATTTGGTGTCTGATTGCTTACGTCTACATTCAGCAGGGCCAGCCACACGCCGCCGGCGAGGCGGTGCGCCACACCCTGCTCGAATACGCCGAGCTGATGCTCTTCCTCTTGGTCGCCATGACCTATATCAACGCCATGGAAGAGCGGCGTGTCTTCGATGCGCTGCGTACCTGGCTCATCAACAAGGGCTTCGGCTTTCGCTCGCTGTTCTGGATGACCGGCATCCTGGCCTTCTTCATTTCGCCGATTGCCGACAACCTGACCACAGCACTCCTGATGTGCGCGGTGGTGATGGCCGTTGGCGGTGACAACCGCACCTTCGTCACCCTGTCCTGCATCAACATCGTGGTTGCGGCTAACGCCGGCGGCGCCTTCAGTCCCTTCGGCGACATCACGACGCTCATGGTCTGGCAGAAGGGTGTGCTCGATTTCTTCGCCTTCTTCAAGCTCTTCGTGCCCTCGGTCGTCAATTATCTGGTGCCGGCGATCATCATGTCCTTCGCCGTACCTAACATCAAACCCGAGTCCCAGGAGGCCAGCGCGCACATGAAACGCGGTGCGCGCCGGATCATTCTGCTCTTCATCCTGACCATCGCCACGGCGGTGAGCTTTCACAACTTCCTGCACCTGCCGCCGGTGATCGGCATGCTCACCGGATTGGGTTATCTCCAGATCCTCGGCTATTTCCTGCGTCACACTCATGACAACTGGCACAAGCGCAACGAGGATCGCGCCGCCCTGGTCGGCGACATGACCCCTTTCGATGTATTCAACAGGGTCGCACGCGCTGAGTGGGACACGCTGTTGTTCTTCTATGGCGTGGTGCTCTGCGTCGGCGGACTGGGCCAGATCGGCTATCTCTCGCTGGCCTCGGAAGTCATGTACCAACAATGGGGACCGACCCTGGCCAACGTGGCGGTCGGCGGACTCTCGGCCATCGTCGACAACATCCCGGTCATGTTCGCGGTGCTGACCATGATGCCGGAGATGAGCGACACTCAATGGCTGCTGGTGACGCTAACGGCGGGTGTCGGCGGATCGATGCTGTCGATCGGCTCGGCCGCCGGCGTGGCGCTGATGGGACAGGCGCGCGGTACCTATACTTTCTTCGCGCATCTGGAGTGGACACCGGCGATCGCGCTCGGTTTCCTGGCGAGTATCGTCGTCCATTTCTGGCTCAACGGTTGAGGTGAGGGGCCGCTAGGCCAATGCGCAGGATCGCAAGCGGGCATGGACAAATGGCCCGCTTGCGATTATATTGGCGCGCTTGTCGCCGACCACGCTCGTTGGTCGGTACTGCCCGGAGAGGTGCCAGAGTGGCCGAATGGGCCTGACTCGAAATCAGGTGTACGTGCGAGCGTACCGTGGGTTCGAATCCCACCCTCTCCGCCAATTCAATGGCTGGCGATAAACGATAGTCGCGTGAATCGCGTCAAAATACCCAAATCGCGTGCATTTGCTGGTACCTGCCCTGCATCGTCTGATTTCGGTTTACTCTGATTCAGAGGAACGCCGCTGGCGCCCACGAAAACCCAGCACTTGTCTGGGTCTCGGGTTCGAAGTAGCCCAGATCAGGAGCATCGCCGGTGGTCCGAAAACAGAAAGGCCCAAGTTTTACCGCAGGCTTCTGCCGTGGGTCTTGGGCCTTCAAGCTCAACCGCGCTGGGCGTGTTGAATCGTTTGCGACTGTTTCAGGTGGCGGCAAACTCAAGAATACGTTGCCGATCAGCGTATTGTGTTACCTCAACGCCGGTGTCTTCTAAGCGCCCCACAATATCCGCAAAGGCGCCCTGGCGTCGCTCGTCATCATCCCCCGGACCACTCACGGCAAACAGGACTTTGTCGGGTAACTTGAGGCGCCGTTTCAACTCGGTCACTCGAAACAGCCAGGCCGCGCCATGTTCCATGATCTTGCTCGGTTGATCTTGAGCAAGATGTAGCGGCTTAATGGCCTTGGCTGGTTGCTGGTCGATTTGCTCGACGAAGGGAAAAGTCGCCTGATAGTCCTCGTCACCGATGGCCATGCGTTGGAAACGCTCACTGAGCTTCGCCTTGTACAGCCATTGCGACACGCCCCGCTCCAGGATGGTTTCCTGGTAGTGTCGTGTCACGAAGCTGCGTTCGACATAGAACTTGAAGAGTTCGTCCAGTTTTTCCTTGGGCTCGTCGGCGAGCACGATGCCCGGCTCACTGAAGCGCACGATGCTTTCGCGGGTACGAACCACCTCGTTGAAGAGATGGCGCGCTAAATCGAGATCGATCGTGCTTCTGCGGTCATCGAATCCATGGCGCTTGAGGATCCCATGAATCCTCTCCAGCTCGTCTCGCAGTGCTCGCATCACCTCACGATAGAGTTTGGCGTCGACCTCTTCGAAGAAACCGGTGATGCGCTTGTGGCGGCGGGTTTGCAGCTTGAAGCCGAAAAAACCGGCTTTGGGTGCCATCAACAGGATGCCCACATTGGCAAACTCGCCCGTCTCCACATAGGGAGCAAACCGTGCGATGGCATAGTGGCAGGCAACCTTGCTCATGGTGTCGTCCAGAAATCGTCGTGCTCGTGTCTCTTGAGTAAGAGATAGGCCATATCCAGGTCGAAATCTACGGACACGGTCATTTCAGGGTCTACGAACAGCCATGCCTCCGGGATCGCGGCGCATATCTTGGGCCAGTCGGCGAGCGCTGCGGCAAAGCGGGCATTGTAGTCATGACGCTTCAGTCTGTCACCGAACAGGTAGTGCCGTTGGGCGGCAAACACATGGCGATCCAAGAAATTTTCAGGATCGAAATCGAGATCGAATGCCTGGTTATGGTCGATGACGATCAACTCGCGCGAAGCTGGATTCCACAAGAGGTTTGGATTGCCGCCCCGGTCCGTCAAGAGTCGATCGCCGTTATGAATCCACCAGTCGAAGACCAACACGTCCTGCTGAATCTCTTTGGGAATCTCCCTGATGGCTGAGACCGTCAGATCCATGGCCTCCTGCCATTGAGACCCAAAGGCCGGACCTGCCCCCAGATCCCAGAGCGTCCGCGCGCCGTCTGCCTCGACCAGCTCGTCCGGTACATCTACAAGACAGAAGGGAGCCATCGGCAAACCGAACGTCAAGGCCAACTTGCCAGCAATCCATTCGCAGATCTGGCTGCGCCGACCGGCACCCCGCCCCTTGACGAAGTAGATCTCACCATCCTCGCCTCGGCAGATAAAGGGCCGAGTTATGCCCTGTTCGGATCGTCGCAATACTTCCACAATATGTGCCGTCATGCGCCTTCAGCCCTGCTCACCGGCTACCTTGCACAGTCTCCCACTCCAGCATGGCTGGATCACGGCACACATGGAAGGCCCAGCGCCCAAACTTGCCCCAGTTGTTGACGGCTGCGACCAAGCTTGGCTGCGCCATGCTTGGCCTGGGTCTTGTCATCCTCGTAGCTCTTGACCTCCAGTAACAGGGTCAGGTCAAACGCCGCCAAGTTCAAGCGAACCAGAAAGTCCGGCCCAAAGTTATGCGCGATCCCCACGTATTCATAGGGTGTCAAGCGCACGTCGGATTCATCGAAAGAGCCCCCCGCATATAACAGGTGACTGCTTGGTAGCTGAGAATCTGTCGCGAATATGATCAAATGCGCCTCCATCCCGTGATCCCGGACTTGAGGAGGCTCGAATCATCATGTCGCCCGTGCTCGTAAACCAGACACTCCAGTGGCAGGCGCTCCAACGGCATTGGGAGACGCTGCGCGCACAACGGATGCGCGATCTGTTTGCTGCCGATCCCAAGCGCGCAGCGACCATGAGCCTGACGGTGGCGGGTCTCCATCTCGACTACTCGAAGAACCTCATCACCCAGGAGACACTGGACCGGCTGATCGATCTGGCTGAAGCGGTGGATCTCAAGGGGTGGATCGACCGCATGTTCAACGGCGAGCCGATCAACAACACCGAAGATCGCGCGGTACTCCACATCGCGCTGCGCAACCGCTCCAACCGTCCGATCCGGGTCGAGGGCGAGGACGTGATGCCAGCGATCAATGGCGTGCTGGCGCGGATGGAATCCTTCGTCGGGCGCGTGCGCTCGGGTGACTGGCGCGGACACACCGGCGAGCGTATCACGGATGTGGTCAACATCGGCATCGGCGGTTCCAACCTCGGCCCCAAGATGGTATGCGCGGCGCTCGCGCCCTATCAGACCGAGAGCCTGCGCGTACATTTCGTCTCCAACGTCGACGGCACCCATCTGGTCGAGACCCTGCGCGGGCTGAATCCGGCGACCACGCTCTTCATCGTCGCCTCCAAGACCTTCACCACCCAGGAGACCATGACCAACGCCGGCAGCGCCCGCGACTGGCTGCTGACCGCGCTCGGCGACTCATCCGCCGTCGCGCGGCATTTCGTCGCGGTCTCGACCAACGCCGAGAAGGTCGCCGCCTTCGGGATCGACACCGCCAACATGTTCGGCTTCTGGGACTGGGTCGGCGGGCGCTATTCGCTGTGGTCGGCAATCGGGCTGCCGATCGCGCTCGCCGTCGGCTTCGACCGCTTCGCCGAGCTGCTGGAAGGCGCACACGCCATGGACGAGCATTTCCGCACGGCGGACCTGCGCGAAAACATGCCGGCCCTGCTCGGCCTGATCGGGGTCTGGTACGCCAACTTCGCCGGAGCGCGCACCCATGCCGTGCTGCCCTATGATCAGTCACTGCGCTATCTGCCGGCCTATCTGCAACAGGGCGACATGGAGAGCAACGGCAAGGGCGTGACCCGCGAGGGCGTGGCGGTCGAGTACACCACAGGCCCGGTGGTCTGGGGCGAACCGGGCACCGATGGTCAGCACGCCTTCTATCAGCTCATCCATCAAGGTACGCAGATGATCCCGGCCGATTTCATCGGCGCCGTCCACAGCCACAATGAATTGGGCGATCATCACCCCAAGTTCATGGCCAACTTCTTCGCCCAGACCGAGGCACTGATGCGTGGCCGCACCTATGACGAGGCGTTGAGCGAACTGCTTGCCGCCGGCATGGACGAGGAACAGGCCCGTTTCCTCGCGCACCATCGCACCTTCCCCGGCAACCGCCCGACCAACAGTCTGCTGATGGAGCGGCTCACACCGCACACACTCGGCGCCCTGATCGCGCTCTACGAGCATCGCATCTTCACCCAGGGCGTGGTCTGGGGCGTCAACTCCTTCGACCAATGGGGCGTGGAACTCGGCAAGCAACTGGCCAATGTCATCCTCGCCGAGATCCAGGCGGGTAAGGTCACCGCCGATCACGATCCCTCCACGCGCGCCCTCCTGGAGCGCTTCATCCGTCAGCGCAAACTTTGAACGCCGCCATGTCATCGCCCGAAGTCCTTGCGACCCTTTCACCTGATGATCGTCGGATTCTCCAGGCCCTTTCGGTCGTCTATGAGCCGATTAGCCAGACCAACCTGCTCCACATCCTGAAACATCTCGGCTGGCGCGGCGAGGATGGCAAACCGCTCGGCATTCAATTAAACACAAAATGGCGTAATACCCTGATCGCCGTTGGTGCGCTGGCGAACAAGGCCGGGCTGGCGGTGGCCCCGGATGTGGTCGAGATCCTGACCCGCGAGACAGTCCGCGAGGGAACCTTTAAGGCGATCCACGAGGCCGCCGAGACCGTCGTCAGAAGCCAGCCGTTCTATTCCAGGCAACCCCAGAACATTGAGCGTCTGACGCGCCGTCTGCGCAACGCCCTCTATGCCGGGCGGGAGACCGAGGTCTTGCAGCTGCTTGGTCTGGAGAACTGGTCCGGGATCGAGCTGATCGAGGCCAATAAGCGCGACCAATTGGTGTGTATCTGCACCAACCCGCTCGATCCCGCCTGGCTCGAAACCCTAGCGCCGCGTCTGCGCGTCCTGGCGCTCGCGTCCAAGCTCGATTTGCTGGCCTATCATCTGCGCACCGACGACGAACTGGACGCCACCGCCCAACAGCTGCTCACACCACTGGTCGACAGCCAGCCGCTCGCGCTCGCGACTCTGGTCGAGCAGCATCTGTTGCGGGGGCGCTTCGATCAGGCCGCGGGTCTGCTGTCGAGTCAGGTCTCCACGCTGGTGCTGCCTCTGATTGGCTGGCTGCATACCGTCCAGGGACGCGGCGACGAAGCGCTCGGAATCTTCGATCTCTATCTCAAAACGCTCAAGCGCGAGACGCGCCGGCGCAACATTCCGATTGGGGGGTTGCCGGGGGTACTGCATGTGCTGGGCCTGCTGGCCCGGAGCCATCCGGAGGATCTGGCGCAGTTCCAGCATCAGATCCAGGTGGCGCTGCAACAGCTCCAACGCGACCCGTTCCAGATGACCTGGAATGTGATCGAAGACCTTGGTGCGGTCCGCACGGGCCTGCGCCAGTTCGGAGACACAACATTCATTCAGATCACACCGCCGGCCAGCCGCCCCTTTGACCAGCTGTTCCAGGCTATGGCGCTGCACTGGCTCGGCGAGCGACCCAAGGACAGCGTGCTGGTCGCGCTCGACAAGCACTGTCGCGACGCCATCAAGGGCGGCTGGCTCTGGTATGCCTGGGAGGCACACGCCCTGCTCGATCGTCTCGGGCGGCCGATGAAAAATGTCGAACTCCCGCCACCGCCGGATGGCACCTCGCGACTGGCCGACTGGATCAAATCCAAGTCACGCTGGGAGATTGCGCTCGATGCCCTGACGGGAGTCGGCGCCGGCCGTTCGTCTACCGAATCGAGCGACAGCACGACAGATCGGCGCATGTGCTGGTGGCTCCATGAACACGCCGGCTCGGTGCGGCTGGAACCGCGCGAACAGAAGCGCGCCAAGCGCGGCGGCTGGACTCAAGGGCGCCCGGTCTCGCTACAACGCCTGCGAGAATCACCCACCGAGTTCGACTATCTGACCCCGACCGATGAACGCATCCGTGCCTGTATCGAACGCGAGTACGAGAGCGGCTGGTATGGCGGCACCAGTTACAACCTCGACTCAGAGAAAGCCCTGCTCGCCGCCGTGGGCCATCCCCGGATCTTCCGTCCGACGAATCTGGAGACCCCGCTGGAACTGATCGAAGCTGGCCCGGCGCTGGAGGTCAGCGAACATGGCGGCGACATCCGCATCCGGCTCCAGCCCTTTCCGCCGGCGGACGGCAACCTGCTCATCGTCGAGGAAGGCAAGCATCGGCTGCGTCTGGTCCGCTTCGACGGCACACACAAACGCATCGCCACTATTCTGGCCCGCGACGGACTGCGGGTGCCGGCCGAGGGCAAGGACCGCGTGCTGGCGGGGATCGCGGCCGTCGCGCCGCTGCTGACCGTACATTCGGCCATCGGGGGCACCGAACACCTGGCCGAGCCGGTCGAGCCGGATACACGCCCCTATGTGCATCTGAACCCGCTCGGCGATGGCCTGAATCTCGAACTCGTCATGCAGCCGCTCGGCGAGTCCGGACCACGTCTGCCGCCCGGTCAGGGCATGGAAACGATCTTCGCCGAGCTCGACGGACGCGCGGTCCAGACCACGCGCTCGCTCAAGGGCGAAAAAGCGCGCGCCAAGGCCGTGCTCGATGCCTGTCCAAGCCTGGCCGGTCAGAGCGGCTGGGCCTGGGTGCTGCCAGAAGCCGAGGAAGCCTTGACGGCGCTCTCCGAACTCTATGCGCTCGGCGACGAGATCGTGCTGCAATGGCCCGAGGGCAAACGGATCGGACTCACGCCCGAAGCCGGTGTCGGCGCGATGGCCGTCAAGGTCGGCGAGGGCCGCGACTGGCTGGGTCTGGAGGGTGGATTGACGCTCGACGACGGGCGCGTGCTGGAGATGAAGCTGCTGCTGGATCTGCTCGACGCCAGTCCGGGACGCTTCGTCTCGCTCGGGGAGCGCGAGTTCCTGGTCCTGAGCACGGCCTTGCGCCAGCGGCTGGAGACCCTGCGCGGTCTGACCGACGGCGGACACTTCCATCCGCTCGCCGCCGGCGTCATCGACGAGGCGCTCGAAGGGATGCAGGTCAAGACCAGTGCGCGCTGGCGCGAAATGCTCCAGCGTCTGGGTTCGGCGCGCGAGTTCGAACCGACCCTGCCGAGCACGCTCCAGGCCGAGCTGCGTGATTATCAGATCGAGGGCTTCCGCTGGCTGGCGCGTCTGGCCCATCTGGGTGCGGGCGCCTGTCTGGCCGACGACATGGGACTGGGCAAGACGCTGCAATCGCTGGCGCTGATCCTGTCGCGCGCGCCCGAGGGACCGACCCTGGTGCTGGCGCCGATGTCGGTCTGCTCCAACTGGGTCAACGAGGCGCAGCGCTTCGCTCCGACCCTGAATCCGAAGCGCTTCGGTGAGGGCGATCGCGACCAGATGCTCAAGGACGCTGGCCCCTTCGATCTCATCGTCTGTAGCTATGGCCTGGTGCAGACCGAGGGCGAGCGGCTGGCGGGCGTCACCTGGTCGACCATCGTCGCCGATGAGGCGCAGACCTTCAAGAATCCGCAGACCAAGCGCTCGCAGGCGATCATGAAGCTCGATGCCGGGTTCAAGATGATCACCACCGGCACTCCGATCGAGAACCATCTCGGCGAGCTGTGGAATCTGTTCCGTTTCATCAATCCGGGGCTGCTCGGTTCACTGGATCGCTTCAATCAGCGCTTCGCCATCCCGATCGAACAGCATCGCGATTCGGGCGCGCGTACTCGACTGCGCCAACTGCTCAAGCCCTTCATCCTGCGCCGGCTTAAAAGTGAGGTGCTCACGGAGCTTCCGCCGCGCACTGAGATCACGCTTGAACTCGAATTGGGCAAGGCGGAGTCAGCACTGTATGAGGCCATGCGCCGTCAGGCGTTGGAGCGACTGGAGAGCGAGGAGACCGGCCCCGGTCAGAAGCGGATGCAACTGCTCGCCGAGATCATGCGTCTGCGCCGCGCCTGCTGTCATCCCAAGCTGGTGATGCCCGAGACCGATCTGGGCAGCGCCAAGCTGGAAGCCTTCGGAGAAATTCTCGACGAGCTGCTGGAGAACCGGCACAAGGCACTGGTGTTCAGCCAGTTCGTCGATCATCTGAGCCTGATCCGCGCCTATCTCGACGGGCGCGGCATCCAGTACCAGTATCTCGATGGCTCCACCCCCGAGGCCAAGCGCAAAGCGGCTGTCGCCGCGTTCCAGGCTGGAGAGGGCGATCTGTTCCTCATCAGCTTGCGGGCGGGCGGCGCTGGACTGAATCTGACGGCGGCGGACTATGTCATCCACATGGACCCCTGGTGGAACCCGGCCGTCGAGGATCAGGCCTCCGACCGCGCGCACCGCATCGGTCAGGAGCGTCCCGTGACCATCTACCGACTGGTCACCAAGAGCACCATTGAGGAAAAGATCATCGCCCTGCACGGCGCCAAGCGCGATCTGGCCGACGGCCTGCTGGAAGGCACGGGCGACGGCGGGCGGCTGAGCTATGACGAGATGCTGGGGCTGATTCGAGAAGTCGATTGATAGAGGTCGCACCATGGAACACATGATCGAGGCCGAGAGCGCCCTGGAATCGACGCCTTGGGCGTTGCACGAACGGCTATTCCTTGACCGGCTCGGTGCCCGTCTGGAACGGGAGGACTTCAGCGAGTACAGCGCCCGGCGCTGTGCCAGTGGTAAACAGGTCTTCAATCACACCCGCGTCTATCAGGGCGAGAAGCTTGATCGGGTGATGGTCAGCCGCTACTCGCTGCGCCTGGGCCGCTGGGGTCTGGTCATCTTCGCCTATCCGCGTCTGGACTATGACCTCCCGGCCTTTCTGCTGCATGTCGGCGGCCAGCCGCCCGAGCGCACGTTGCTCACGCTGGATCTGGCCCCCTGTTCGTCGACCCTGGATCTGGAGTCGTTCGCCCGGGTCGCGCGCGAGCACCGCGCCGCGCTGGAACTCCCGGACGAGCGGCTGCCGCTGCTGGAATCGGTGACCTCGCCCCATCTGCTGCACTGTACCTTCAAGCCGCTGGATCCAGAGCGCTTTCTCGCCGCCTTCGACGCCGTTGTCGAGACCTGGTGCCGTTACATCGACCAGGCCGTGCCCGATCCGGACACCAAGTCCAAACAAGCACGTAGCGATCGGGTGCTGGAGCTGAAACGGGTCATCTTCGAGAACGATCCGGCCTTTCCGGTCTTCACCCAGTCGTTCGGCAAGTCGATGTCCGAGACGCTGGCCGAGGCGGCGTTCGGCGGGACACCTGGGCTGGCGACCAGTGATTTCCAGGACGTCCCGCCACCGGCCGTGGGAAGCTGGGCCAACAAGAAGCTCGGCCTGATCTGGAGCGCCGAGGCCCAGAAGCGCGTCGGCGAGGCACCGGTCATCATCCGACCCATGATCCGGCGTCTCATCGAGAAAGAAGCCGCTAAAGACAAACTCGATCGCATCACGGTCGAGTTCGTCAAACACTGCGAGCAGAAGTATTGGACCCGGGGTGGTGAAGCTTAGAGCTCTTCGAGACACTGGGTCAGCGAGAGACGCCAATCCGGCATCGCCAGCCCGAAGGTCTCCTGGAAACGCCGGTTGTCGAGCACCGAGAAGGTCGGGCGCTTGGCCGGAGCCTGATATTCGGAGGACGGAATGGGGATCAAATTAGTCCGGGCGCCGCTCGCCTCCAGGATGGCGCTGGCAAAACCATACCAACTGACCTGACCGCCGCCGGTCAGGTTGTAAAGGCCACCGACCTGTTCCAGATCCAGCTCGCCACGCAGGACGCGATAGAGCACCTGGGCCGTGATCTCGGCCAGCATCCGGCTCCAGGTCGGCGAACCGATCTGGTCGTCGACCACCCTCAGTTCCTCGCGTTCCTGAAACAGACGCCGCATGGTCAGCAGAAAATTCGCCCCGCGTGCGCCATAGACCCAACTGGTGCGGAAGATCAGCGCCTTCGCCCCCGAGTCGAGCAGCGCGCGCTCGCCGCCGAGCTTGGTCTCACCATAGACGTTGAGCGGGTCTGGAGTGTCGTCTTCGGTATAAGAACGGCCAAGACCACCGGAGAACACGAAATCGGTCGAGTAATGGATGATCGGCGTGCCGCGCTTGGCCAACAAGGCACCCATCTCGCCGACCGCGTCGGCATTGATGCGCTGAGCCGTCGCGCGGTCGCTCTCGGCCTTGTCGACGGCGGTGTAAGCGGCGGCGTTGATCAGAGCATCCGGCTGGGTGTCCTCGATCAGACGGGCCAGTGCGGCGGGATCGGTCAGATCAATGGTCGGGCCATATTCGCCCTCCAGCGAGGCCGCGATCACCTCACCGACGCTGGCGAGCGTGCGGCGCAATTCCCAGCCCACCTGACCATTGGCGCCGATCAGCAGCAGTTTGGGCCGGGGGCCGACGTGAGTCGTTGTAGTCATCTGTTGTAATCCTCCAAACCTGGGAGCCGATCGAGCGGGATGTCGCGCAAGCAGGCCGCCTCGCGATCCTTGGCCGACAGTTCAGGCGTCATCCCGTCCAGCGGCCAGTCGATCCCAAGGTCTGGATCGTCCCAGCGCACGCTGAATTCGGTCTCCGGGCTGTAGTAATCGGTGTTTTTATAGACGAAGAGCGCGTTCTCGCTGGTGACGAGAAAGCCGTGGGCGAAACCGGGTGGAACCCAGAACTGGCGCTTGTTCTCGCCCGAAAGCGTCACGCCGACCCAGTGTCCGAAATGGGGCGAGCCGCGCCGGATATCCACGGCCACGTCGAACACCTCGCCGGCCAGCACCTGCACCAGCTTGCCCTGGGCGCGCGGATGCTGGACGTGCAGCCCGCGCAGCACGCCCCGGCGCGAGAAGGACTGATTGTCCTGCACCAGCGGCGCCGGGATGCCAATCTCAGCGTACTGATTGGCGCGATAGGTCTCGAGAAAGTAACCGCGCTCATCGCCCCAGACTTTCGGTTCCAGGATGAGCACACCGGGGATAGCGGTTTCGATCACCTTCATACGCGCCCCCGCTGCAACAGGCTCAACAGATACTGGCCATAGCCATTTTTGCTCAGCGCCTCGCCCTGGGCGCGGAGTTGTTCAGCGTCGATCCAGCCGTTGAAATAGGCGATCTCTTCCGGGCAGCAGATCTTGAGTCCCTGACGTTTTTCGATAGTTTCGATGAATTGGCTGGCTTCCATCAGCGAGGCGTGGGTACCTGTGTCAAGCCAGGCGGTGCCGCGACCGATGCGGGTCAGGGACAGCGCGCCCTCGCGCAGATAACGGGTGTTGAGATCCGTGATTTCCAGCTCACCGCGCGGTGAGGGAGCGAGTTCAGCCGCCAGATCCGGGGCGCGCCCATCGTAGAAATAGATCCCGGTCACCGCCCAGTTGGACTTAGGCGTATTGGGCTTCTCCTCGATGCCGAGCACCCGGCCCGCGTCGTCGAACTCAGCCACGCCATAACGCTCGGGGTCGGAGACGTAATAGCCGAACACGGTCGCGCCCGATGTGCGCGCGCTGGCCTCCTGGAGCTGATCGACCAGACCGTGACCGTAGAAAATGTTGTCGCCCAGCACCAGACAGGACGGCGCGCCGGCCAGGAACTCGCGTCCGATCAGAAACGCCTGCGCCAGTCCGCCCGGCTCGGGCTGGACGGCATAGCTGAGCGACAGGCCCCACTGCGAGCCATCGCCGAGCAGGGCGTGGAACAGCGGCGCGTCATGTGGCGTGGTGATGATCAGGATCTCGCGCATCCCCGCCAGCATCAGCGTGGCGAGCGGATAGTAGATCATCGGCTTGTCATAGATCGGCAGCAGTTGCTTGCTGATCGAGCGGGTCAGCGGATAGAGCCGGGTGCCGGAGCCGCCGGCCAGAATGATGCCTTTGCGTGTCATCTCACACCCCTCCTGAACCCAAACGTTCGCCGCGATAACGCCCATCCATCACCCGCTGACACCATTCGGGGTGATCCAGATACCAGTCGACCGTGCGCCGCATCCCGGACTCGAAGGTCTCGGTCGGCTCCCAGCCCAGCTCGCGCTTGAGCTTGCTGGCATCGATGGCATAGCGGCGATCGTGTCCCGGACGGTCGGTGACGAAGGTCTTGAGCTGGCTGTGCGGACACTGTGGCGAGTCGGGCAGACGCGCGTCGAGCAGGGCGCAGAGCGTATCGACGACCTGGAGATTGGTCCGCTCGCTGTTGCCGCCGACGTTGTAGACCTCGCCGGGGGTGCCGGCCTCCAGCACGCGCGCAATGGCGCGGCAGTGGTCGAGCACGAACAGCCAGTCGCGCACGTTGCCGCCGTCGCCATAGATCGGCAATGGCTCGCCGGCCTGGGCCTTGAGGATCATCAGCGGGATCAGCTTCTCGGGGAACTGATAGGGGCCGTAGTTGTTGGAGCAGTTGGTGGTGAGCACGGGTAGCCCGTAGGTATGGAACCAGGCACGCACCAGATGATCCGAGGCGGCTTTGGAGGCTGAATAGGGCGAGTTGGGCGCATAGGGCGTGGTCTCGGTGAAGAGACCGGTTGGCCCGAGCGACCCATAGACCTCATCGGTCGAGACATGCAGGAAGCGGAAGGCCGCCTGTGCCGCCGGGCCGAGCTTGGACCAATAGTCGCGCGCCCGGTCGAGTAGCGTGAAGGTACCGACGACGTTGGTCTGGATGAACTCGGCCGGCCCGTCGATCGAGCGGTCGACATGGCTTTCGGCGGCGAAGTTGACTACGGCGTCGACGTCGTACTCGCGCAGCAGTCGTCCGACGAGTTCGGCGTCGGCGATGTCGCCCTGGACGAAGATGTGGCGTGGATCGCCGGCCAGACTCGCCAGCGTGTCCAGGTTGCCGGCATAGGTCAGACGGTCCAGGTTGACGACCCGGACGTCGGTCTGCTCAAGCATGTGATGGACGAAGTTGCCGCCGATGAAGCCGGCCCCGCCCGTAACCAAGAGCGTTTGCATATTGAATCCTGTCAAGGCTGGATCAAAAAATCGTTCGCCACCGCCATGTTGCGCAATGCCGCACGAGACGTTTGGCGCCATTTTATGGCATACGGCTCGCCAATGACGACAAAAGCCTGTCGTGCGTGTATGGCGAGTCGTCCGCGTCCAACGAAAACTGGCCGTCAGCCCTGACTCCCCTGTAACATCGCGGGTCGAATCGATCAGCCAGCAGGACCGACCATGCAGTGGGAAACCGTCATCGGTCTCGAGATCCATACCCAGCTCGCGACCCAATCCAAGATTTTCTCCGGTGCGCCGACCGCTTTTGGCGCTGAACCCAACACCCAGGCGTGCGCCATCGATCTGGGCCTGCCGGGCGTGCTGCCGGTGCTCAACGCCGAGGTGGTACGGCTCGCGGTGCGCTTCGGGCGTGCTATCGAGGCCGAGATCGCGCCGCGCTCGGTGTTTGCGCGCAAGAATTATTTCTACCCCGACCTGCCCAAGGGCTATCAGATCAGCCAGTACGAATTGCCGGTGGTGGGCAAGGGCCAGGTCGAAATCGTGCTGGATGACGGCACCATGAAGACCATCGGTGTCACCCGCGCCCATCTGGAGGAAGATGCCGGCAAGTCGCTGCACGAGGACTTCCAGGGTTTCACCGGCATTGATCTCAACCGCGCCGGCACGCCGCTTTTGGAAATCGTCTCCGAGCCGGATCTGCGCTCGCCGGCCGAGGCGGTGGCCTATGCCAAGAAGATCCATCAGATCGTGCGCTACATCGGCATCAGCGACGGCAACATGCAGGAAGGCTCCTTCCGCATGGACGCCAATGTCTCGGTGCGTCCGGTTGGCCAGCCGGAATTCGGTACCCGCGCCGAGATCAAGAACGTCAACTCCTTCCGCTTCCTGGAGAAGGCCATCGCCTTCGAGGTCGAGCGCCAGATCGATCTGATCGAGGGCGGCGGCACCGTGGTCCAGGAAACCCGCCTCTATGATGCGGTCAAGGACGAGACGCGATCGATGCGCACCAAGGAGGAAGCCAATGACTATCGCTACTTCCCCGATCCGGATCTGCTGCCGCTGGAAATCGATGCGGCCTTCCTCGCCGAGGCGACGGCCGATCTCCCCGAACTGCCGGATGCCAAGCGCGCGCGCTTCCAGTCCGAGTACGGGCTGTCGGAATACGATGCCAATCTGCTGACCGCCAGCCGCGAGCTGGCTGATTATTACGAGGCCGTCGCCCGTGCCTGCGGTGAGTCGAAACTGGCGGCCAACTGGGTGAGCGGCGAGCTGATGGCGGCGCTCAACAAGAGCGAGCGCGAGATCAGCGACAGCCCGGTCTCAGCGAGCGCCCTGGCCGGTCTGATTGCGCGCATCCAGGACGGCACGGTCTCGGGCAAGCTGGCCAAGCAGGTATTCGAGGGCATGTGGAGCGGTGGTGGCGAGGCCGATGCGGTGATCGAGGCCCAGGGACTCAAGCAGATCACGGACACAGGTGCTATCGAGGCCCTGATCGACGGGATCATCACCGCCAATCCGACCCAGGTCGAGCAATACCGCTCGGGCAAAGACAAGGTCTTCGGCTTCTTCGTCGGTCAGGTCATGAAGCAGAGCGGCGGCAAGGCCAATCCGGCGCAGGTCAACGAGATCCTCAAGCGCAAGCTGGCTGGATAGGATCCAGCGCGAGGCTGTGGTTTAATGCTTGCTTTCAGCGCGCACCGCTTGGGTGCGTTGCATACGACCACAGTCTCGCCATGTCACAGGATACATCCGCTCAATCCCGCCGCGTCCAAGTCGAGCGCAACACGCTCGAAACCCAGATCCGCGTCAGTCTGAACCTGGACGGCCAGGGTCAGGCGTCCTTCAAGACCGGCGTGCCCTTCCTGGAGCACATGCTCGATCAGGTGGCACGCCACGGTCTGATCGATCTCGACATCGAGGCCGTGGGCGACCGACATATCGACGATCATCACACGGTCGAGGATCTGGGCATCACCCTCGGTCAGGCGCTGGCCAAAGCACTTGGCGACAAAAAAGGCATCCGCCGCTATGGCCACGCCTATGTGCCGCTCGACGAGGCGCTGTCGCGCGTGGTGATCGATCTCTCGGGGCGGCCGGGGCTGGTCTATGGCGTCACCTTCACCCGCGCCCAGATCGGCGCCTTTGATGTCGATCTGTTCCAGGAATTTTTCCAGGGGCTGGTCAATCATGCCGGGATGACGCTGCACATCGACAATCTGCGCGGCGTCAACGCGCATCATCAGGCCGAGACCATCTTCAAAGCCTTCGGGCGCGCGCTGCGGATGGCCGTCGAGCCGGACCCACGCATGGCTGGCATCACACCCTCGACCAAGGGCGCACTCTAAAGTGCCGCCACTGAGCCGTTCATTCGACATCTCACAGACATACAGCAAGAGAGCAATCCGGTGCTGCTGATTCCCGCGATCGATTTGAAGGATGGCCGCTGCGTGCGGCTGCGTCAGGGCCGCATGGACGACGAGACCGTGTTCGCCGACGATCCGGTCGAGATGGCCGGACGCTGGGTGCGTGAGGGCGCCCGCCGGCTGCATCTGGTCGACCTCAATGGCGCCTTTGCCGGCGAGCCGGTCAATGGCGCGGCCATTCGCGGTATTGCGGCGGCCTATCCTGAGCTGCCGCTCCAGGTCGGCGGCGGCATTCGTGACGAGGCCACCATCGAAGCCTATCTCAAGGTCGGGGTGCGCTATTGCATCATCGGCACCCAGGCGGTCAAGGAGCCTGAATTCGTCGCCCGCGCCTGCCGCGCCTTTCCGGGGCACATCATGGTCGGGCTGGATGCCAAGGACGGTCAGGTCGCCATCAACGGCTGGGCTGAGATCACCGAGCATCGGGTCGACGAGCTGGCGCGTCGTTTCGAGGACGACGGCGTAACGGCCATCGTCTATACCGACATCGGGCGCGACGGGATGCTCTCCGGCCCCAATATCGAGGCCACGCACGCCCTGGCCGCAGCGATTCGCATCCCGGTCGTCGCCTCTGGCGGCATCACCACCATCGACGACATCCGCGCGCTCTGCGAGGCGGGCGGCATCGAAGCGGCCATCACCGGGCGCGCCATCTACGAGGGGACGCTCGACTTCGCTGAAGGACAGCGTCTGGCCGATAGGCTGAGTGGAGCTGAAACCCCATGACAACGACCGATGACGCCTGGCTCGATGCCATCGCCTGGGGACCGGACGGTCTGGTGCCGGCCATTGCTCAGGAGCATGGAACCGGTAGCGTACTCATGCTGGCCTGGATGAATCGCGAGGCACTGCGTCTGACGCGCGAGACCGGGCACGCGGTCTACTGGTCGCGCTCACGCGCACGTCTGTGGCACAAGGGCGAGGAGTCGGGCCACCAGCAGGTGGTTCACGCCATCCGACTCGACTGCGATGCCGACGTGGTGCTGCTGGAGGTCGAGCAGAAGGGCGGCATCGCCTGTCATACCGGACGCCACGACTGCTTCTACCGCGCCCTGGATGCCGCCGGCGACTGGGTCGAGGTCGCGCCCGTACTCAAGGATCCAGCCGCCATCTATCGCGGTTCGCCGTAACAGTCAGGATAACAGCACATGAACGATGTACTCGAACGACTCGCCGAGGTGCTGGAGTCACGCAAGGACGCTGACCCGGACTCGTCCTATGTCGCCAAACTCTATGCCAAGGGACTCGACGCCATCCTCAAAAAAGTCGGCGAAGAGGCCACCGAGACCGTGATGGCCGCCAAGGACGGAGCGCCTGACAAGCTCGTCTATGAGATCGCCGATCTCTGGTTCCATACCCTGGTGCTGCTCGCGCAACAGGGACTGGGGCCGCGTCAGGTGCTCGACGAGCTGGATCGGCGCTTTGGTCTATCGGGACTTGCAGAGAAGGCCAGCCGTCAGGGCTGAATCCGAGCGATCCGC
Source organism: Allochromatium palmeri (assembly GCF_009720725.1). Classification (GTDB taxonomy): domain Bacteria; phylum Pseudomonadota; class Gammaproteobacteria; order Chromatiales; family Chromatiaceae; genus Thermochromatium; species Thermochromatium palmeri. The sequence goes on along the minus strand of NZ_WNKT01000001.1, from coordinate 61,260 downwards.
TCAATTCGGGGTTCGAACCATGTCTCTTACGATGCCGTCCGACGATCCGGGCGCTGAACAGCCCTTCATCTCGCACCTGGTCGAGTTGCGCGATCGCCTGATCCGCATGCTGATCGCCATCGGCGTGATGGTGCTGGTGCTGTTTCCGTTCGCCAACGATCTCTATGCCTATGTGGCCGCACCGCTGCTGGCGCAGTTGCCCGAAGGCAACACCATGATCGCCACCCAGGTGGCCTCGCCCTTTCTGACGCCGTTCAAGCTGGCGCTGATCGCGGCGATGTTCCTGTCGATGCCCTATCTGCTCTATCAGCTCTGGGCCTTCGTGGCGCCCGGTCTCTATCAGCACGAGAAACGGTTGGCGATCCCGCTGCTGATCTCCAGCATCCTCCTGTTCTATCTGGGGATGCTCTTTGCCTATTACGTCGTCTTCCCGCTGGTGTTCGCCTTCCTGTCGGGGACCACGCCAGAGGGCGTGGCGATGATGACCGATATTTCGGCCTATCTGGATTTCGTGCTGACGCTGTTCTTTGCCTTCGGCATCGCCTTCGAGATCCCGATCGCCACCATCCTGCTGGTCGCCATCGGCGTGGTGACGCCCGAGGGTCTGGCACACAAGCGGCCCTATGTGATCGTCGCGGCCTTCGTGATCGGCATGTTCCTGACTCCGCCCGACATGATCTCGCAGACGCTGCTGGCGGTGCCGATGTGGCTGCTGTTCGAACTGGGCATCCTGCTCTCCAGACTGATGCTCAAGGACCGGCGCGCCGCGGATGACACGCCCGATGGGCCGCCGGCCGGCGCGGCGCCCAAACCGCTGCCAGGCGCACCAAGCGCCGGTGACGTCGATGTCGGCCGTGAGCTGTCGCCCGGCTTCGATGATCGGGATCGCTGGCACCCCATGACCGACGCTGAGATGGAGGCCGAGCTGGATCTGATCGATGCCGAGGACGCGCTGGCCGCCAAGACGCCCACGCCCCAGACAGCGCAAGCGACCTCGCCCGCAACGGCTGAACCATCCGCCTCGCCAACGGATCCGGTCGAAGACAAGATCCGCCGCGCCAACCAGTTGCGCGATCTCGGCAGCGATTTTGCCGCGCGTCAGATGCTCTATCAGGTGCTGGAGGAAGGCGACGCAACCCAGCGTCAGGTCGCACGTAACATCTTGAGTCAACTCGACGAACACTAAGTGTGAAGAGCGTCACAAAACACGCGCAAACGACTGGATTTTTTACGCCAAGGATGGTGATATTGCTTTTGTCAATGAACCTTGTGGTATACCATCAATTCTTATTAGACGGCAAAAGATGGGTATGACCGTGGGTTCAGGCTCCCAGATTCATTACAAACAAAACAGACTCAAGCAGTTGCGTGCTTTTTGTCATGCGGCGCGTACCGGAAGCGTGAGTGCGGCCGCCGAAAAGATCTTTCTTAGCCAACCAACCGTGTCGCTTCAGATCCAGGCGCTTGAGCGCGAGTTCGGAACTGTGCTCTTCGAGCGTCGTGGACCCAAGATCAAGCTCACACCCGAAGGCGACCTGCTGTTCCAGATGGCCGAGCCGCTGGTCGAGGGCATGGACAAGCTTCATGAAGCCTTCGCCACCCAGTCCGGGCGCGTGGATCAGGGGGTGCTGAACATCGCCGCCGGCGAGTCGACTATCCTCTATATCCTGCCCGAGCCGATCCAGGCGTTCGTCGAGCAGTATCCGGGGATCGAGCTGAAGCTGCACAATGTCACCGGCCGTGACGGTCTGGCGATGCTGCGCGCGGATGAAGCCGATCTGGCGGTGGGGTCGATGCTGGAGATCCCGGACGACATCACCTATCGGCCGTTCGTGACCTATGAGCCGACCCTGATCACGCCGCTCGATCATCCGCTGGCTGAGAAGGAAAGTGTGACGCTGGAAGAGATCGCGCCCTATGGCCTGATCCTACCGCCGCGCCATCTGAGCACCTGGCGCATGGTTGATCTGGTGTTCAAGCAGCACAATCTCGGCTATCACGTCACCATGGAAGCCGGCGGTTGGGAGGTGATCAAGAAGTATGTCGAGCTGGGGCTTGGCATCTCGATCGTCACCGACGTCTGTCTCACGGGCGAGGAAAACCTGGGCCGTATCCCGATCGGGCAGTATTTTCCACGACGCAGTTACGGCATCGTGCAGCGACGTGGTAAATTCCTCTCCCCGCAGACCAAATGTTTCATCAAGACGCTCGATCGTGCCTTTGCCGATCGTCTCGTCGAACCGCCGCCGCCACCGCAGCCACAGACCGCCGGCGACACCGAATGGGAAGACGCCCTATTGGGCTGACGCGCCCCGGAAGGCTGATCCAAGCCAACGTGCACGGGTGTTGAATACGCTCGTGCCGGATGGTTGTCGATGTATCCGTTTCCACACCAAGGATGTGTATCCCGCTCGCGCGTTGGGTGGGCGGACATCGTTTGCACTCATCAACCTAGAATCACCACAACGAGACCGTCTTGCATAACATCAAGATCACCATGGACCTAACAAAACGTATCGGCCAGCGTCTGCGCTCGGCCCGGCATGAGCAAAAGCTCAGTCTTGCCGATCTTTCAGCCCGCACCGACTCCCTGTCCAAGTCGCGGATCAGCAACTACGAGCAGGGCATCCGCCGGATGGGGCTCGAAGAGGCGCATGAGTTGTCCGTGGCCCTGGGAACCGTCACGCCGACCTATCTGCTGTGCCTCGACGATCGAGGGCCGTTCTCCGATCCGGAGCTGGCGCTGATCGATCATTTCCGCCGCACTGACGATCGCGGTCGCGAGACCGTCCTGGCTGTCGCTCAGTCCCAGCCGGATCACGAGCCCGTCGTCGCCGACGAAGACGCGATGGCTGAGACGCTGGACGAATCCGAGGCCGTGTGAGCGGCTGAGGTCAGCAGATGCGCGGCAGCTGCTCGCCGGCGAGCCAGTCGAGTAGACGCTCGCCGCCGAAACGGGTCTGCATCTGGACAAAGCCGAGCGGATCCTCGACGACCTCGCCGATGATGGCGGCGTGCGCGCCCAGCGGATGGCGGCGCATGACCGCCAGCAGGGTCTCAGCCGCTTCGGCTGGACAGATCGCCACCAGCTTGCCCTCGTTGGCAACATAGACGGGGTCGAGTCCGAGCAGCTCGCAGGCGGCTGAGACCGCCTCACGCACCGGGATGTCGGTTTCGCGCACGCGCAAACCGACGCCCGACTGCTGAGCCAGTTCGTTGAGCGTGGTGGCCAGACCGCCACGGGTCGGGTCGCGCAGACAATGGATGTCGGGCACGGCGGCGATCATATCGGCAACCAGGCCATGCAGTGCGGCTGAGTCCGATTGAATCACGGTGTCGAAGCCGAGGTTCTCACGTTGCGACAGGATGGCGATGCCGTGGTCGCCGATGTGACCGTTGACCAGGATGGCATCACCCGGGCGCGCGCGATCACCCGAAATTGAGACGCCCTCTGGGACCACGCCGATCCCGGTCGTGGTGATGAAGACGCCATCCCCTTTACCACGCTCGACGACCTTGGTGTCGCCGGTCACGACGGTGACGCCCGCCTCGCGCGCCGCCTGCGCCAGACTCGCGACGATGCGCGCCAGATCGGCCAGCGGAAAGCCTTCCTCCAGAATGAAGCCAGCCGCCAGATGTAGCGGGCGCGCGCCCGACATGGCGACATCGTTGATCGTGCCATGCACGGCCAGCGATCCGATATCTCCGCCCGGAAAGAACAGCGGCGAGACCACATGCCCGTCAGTGCTCATCACCAGCCGGCCGGGCGGGACACTGAACAGCGCCTGATCGTTGCCCTGGGCCAGCCATTCGTTGTCGAGCGCCTGTCTGAACAGCTCGTCGATGAGCTGGGCCATGGCGCGTCCGCCAGCGCCGTGGCTCATGTCGACCCGCCCCTGTTCGAGATCCAGCCGGGCGGAAAAGCGTGATTTGGCTGTCATCAATGGCGTCCTGAATGTGGCGTGTGCGTTCGATGGCTCCAGTAGGCCGCGCAGGCACCCTCGGACGAGACCATGCAGGCGCCCATGGGGTTGTCGGGCGTGCAGACCGTGCCGAAGAGCTTGCACTCGGTCGGCTCCTTGAGACCGCGCAGGATGGCCGGGCATTCGCAACCCTTGATCTCATGGCTCGCTTCGATCCTGACCGGAAAGCGGCGCTCGGCGTCCAGGTCGGCATAGTCCTCGCCGAGCGCCAGCGCGCTCTCGGGCAGGAAGCCGAGTCCACGCCACTCGAAACTCGGACGGGTGACGAAGACGCGCGCCATGAGTTCGAGCGCCCGAGCATTGCCGTGCTCATCGACGGCGCGGCTGTACTGGTTTTCGACCTCACAGCGACCGGTATTGATCTGACGCACCAGCATCAGCGCCGACTGCATGACGTCGAGCGGCTCGAAGCCGGCGATCACCACGGGCACGCCGAACTCACGCGGCACGAAGGCGTAGGGCTGAGTGCCGATGACCGTACTGACATGCGATGGCCCCAGGATACCGTCGAGTTGCACGCCCTCGGGTCCAGCGGTCGCGAGGATGGCGCGCAGAGCGGGCGGTGTGAGAACGTGATTGCAGAGGATGGACAAATTCTTCAGCCCTTCGGCGCGTGCCTGGAGGATGGCGACCGCCGTGGGCGGGGTGGTGGTCTCGAAGCCGATGGCCAGAAAGACGACCTGACGCTCGGGTTCAGTGCGTGCAATCCGCAGCACATCCTGGGTCGAGTAGATCATCCGCACGTCGGCGCCGGCGGCCTTGGCCTTGAGCAGCGTCTGACGCCCGCTCGCCGGCACCCGCATCAGGTCGCCATAGGTGCAGAGCGTGACGCCATGTTCGCGCGTCATGGCGATGGCCTGATCGAGCCGCGCCATCGGCAGCACGCACACCGGACAGCCCGGACCATGGACGAAGCGCAGATTGGGAGGCATCAGCTGCTGGACGCCATAGCGGAAGATAGCGTGCGTGTGTCCGCCGCAGAACTCCATCAGACGGTAGTCGCGCCCAGGATCGACCTCGGCGGCGATGGCGGCGGCCAGTTGACGCGCGAGCTGCTGGTCGCGGAATTCGTCGACGTATTTCATGCCGGTCTGGCGGCGTCAGCCACGCCGGATTCCTCGTCGAGCAGGCGCGCCATCTCGGCCATGAGCCGCAGTGTCTCCTGGGCTTCTTCTTCGCTGATGCGGTTGAGCGCATAGCCGACGTGGACCAGGACATAGTCGCCGACCTCCGCCTCCGGAACCAGCGCGATGGAAACCTCGCGCGAGACCCCGCCCAGATCGACGATCGCGGTATCGATAGCGGGGTCGATGCGGGTGACATGGGTGACACGGGCCGGGATGGCGAGACACATGATGGACTCCTGGAACACTGTGGACCTTGAACCAGAGCATTGGACTACGATCCAGGCGCCGACTCAACTGGATTAGGTACAAACGGACAATGGACCGGTCGCGACTGAGGCAATGCGCTCTGCTCATCGCATCCGACGACAAGTCGATTCTTGCTCGGAAATCGCCTTGAGCTCACAAGCCCGCGCATTTTTCTTGGCGCCCTTCGCACCTTTGCGGTTCAATCCACGCTTTTTGCCCGGAACGACAACACCATGCTGACTCCCGAACAACTCACCGCGCTGCGCCGCGATATCCAGTTCTCGACCCAACTCGGCGGCCGTACCCTCGAATTGCGTAGCACCTGGGGGCTGTTCTCGCCGCGTGAAATCGACGAGGGGACGCGCTTGCTGCTCGACTATCTGCACATCGAGCCAAGCGATGACTGTCTGGATCTCGGCTGCGGCTATGGTCCGATCGGTCTGACCCTGGCCGCGCTGGCTCCCCAAGGGCGCACGCTCCTGGTCGACAAGGACTTCGTCGCTGTCGACTATGCCAACCGCAATGCCCGTCTCAACCGGCTCGATAACGCCGAAGCGCGTCTGAGCAATGGTTTCGACCACGTCGAACCCGAGCGGCGCTTCGACCTGATTGCGAGCAACGTCCCGGCCAAGGTCGGCAAGGAACTGCTGGCGATCCTGCTGCATGACGCGCACGCACGGCTAAATCCCGGCGGTCGGCTCTATCTGGTCACCATCAACGGACTGCGCCAGTATATGAAGCGCAATCTCACCGAGGTTTTCGGCAACTACGACAAGCTCAAGCAGGGCGCGCACTACACCGTGGCTCTGGCACGACGCGATTGAGCCAGGGACGTCGTGTTGGGACTGAATCCGTGGATGCGAGGACTCGCGTGGACGTCGGTCAAACTGGCGTGGCGGACTAAAAAATGGCCGCAACGACAGGGTGTGTAACCGTCGTGCGGCCCAAGGGCTTGCTGCTCAGTGCCACCCCACCCTGGGGATCGTGCGTTGGATGGTTTTGAAGTATTTCATCATACACTAATTTATATGGCCGTCCGCGTTCGATGCGGACCGCCGGCACCCGAGCCGTCACAAGAGTTGACGACCCGGACCGGCATGCCTACATTCGGCGCATCGTTCAACCTGTCGATGGAGCACTCACCCATGCTGCAAACCGGCGATCGCGCCCCCGATTTCGCCCTGCCCAACGCCGACATGGAGCCGGTGAGTCTAGAATCGCTCAGAGGGCGACGTCACGGCGTCATTTATTTCTATCCCAAGGACGACACGCCCGGTTGCACCCTGGAGGCACTCGAATTCACGGATCTGCAAGCCGAGTTCGAGGCCGCCGAGACCGAGATCCTCGGCATCAGCCGCGACAGCTGCACCAGTCACGGCGCCTTCCGCGACAAGTACGGACTCGCCATCCATCTGCTCTCCGACAGCGACGGCGAGGTGTGCGAAGCCTATGGCGTCTGGCGCGAGAAGGAAGCGCACGGCGAGAAACGGCTCGGCATCCTGCGTTCAACCTTCATCATCGACAAATCAGGCGTCGTCCGGCATGTGCTCTATGACGTCAAACCCAAGGGCCACGCCGCCCAGGTGCTCGACCTGGTGCGCGCGCTCTGATCCCGGATGTCCCCGAGCCGCGCGCCAGGCGTCAAGCTACGCGCCTATATTCTGCTGTTTCTACTGATCTTCGGCCTGATGCCGCTGATCCTGGCCGCGCTCATCAACCTGCCGCTGGTGCTCGATCGCACCGCGCTCTTCTATCAGCGCGCCTACTTGCAGAATCTGCGCGCCGACTTCCGCGATCTCGATCAGCATCTGGCCAGCCGTCACGAGATGATCCGCTTTCTGGCCAAGCTCCCCGAGCCGGGGCTGATCCTGGGGGTGCGCGGCGACTCGGATCAGATCGACCTGGCGCGGGCGCGCTATACCGCCTGGATCAACCAGATCCTGGCCGATCAGCGCGACGTGATCCAGATCCTGTTCGTCGATGCCGAGGCGCAGGAACGCTTCTGGCTGGTGCGCGATGCCCGCACGCAGGAATGGCACCCAACCGCCCAGCCACCTCAGATCCCGAATCGTCAGTTCCTGGCGGCGGGTCTGGAAAGCCCGCCCGGTGCGGTCATGGTCAGCCGCATCCGGGTCGATGCGCAGGCCGGAGTCGATGACCCGCGCCAGCTCATGACGCTCAACCTCGTCAGTCAGATCGGCAATGACGGCGCTGATCCTGAGCCGGGCGTGGTGGTGCTGACCATCGATGTCGGCGGACTGGCCCAGACCTATCGCGACACACTCTGGGTCAATCATGACGGCAGCTATCTGCGTCCCGGTCAGCCGGCCAGTGGCCAGCCCGAAGCCTTCGAGACCTTTCCGGGACTGGCGGCGATCTTCGCTGAGGGCAAGCTGGCGCTCTGGAAGGGCGGTCAGGGGCGCCAGATGCTGTGGCTGCCGATGTTTCTGACCGAGGATGGATTTCCGCTCTGGGTCGGGCGCGTCGTCGATCCCTCGCCGCTGGATGCGTTTCGCAACGAGCTGATCGTGCGCGTGTTGACCATCATCGCCGTGCTGGTGCTGGTGGTCATGGTACTGGCGCGCTGGATCGCGGCGCGCGTCGAACACTTCGGTCACGAGCTGCTCGGGGGTATCCGGCGCATCCTGCACGATGGTCAGCCGCTGCGTTTCAGTTGGGCCGGACCCCGCGAGCTACGCGAACTCGGCGAGCAACTGACCGCGCTCGCCGAGACCCAGGCCGAGCATCTGCGCGCCGCGCGCGCCCATACGCGCGAGCTGGAGCAGTCCAATCGCTACAAGTCGCAGTTCCTGGCCAATGTCAGCCATGAGCTGCGCACCCCCCTGAACTCGATCTTGCTGCTGTCGAAGATGCTCGGCGCCGAGAGCAGCGGACTGAACCCGGCCCAGCGCCGTCAGGCGCAGGTCATCAATGAGGCCGGGCGCGATCTGCGTGCCATGATCGACAACATCCTCGACATCTCGCGGATCGAGGCCGGGCGGCTGGGTCTGAGTCTCGATTCGGTGGAATTGCGGCCCATGCTCGAAGATCTGATCGAGCTCTTCAGCCCGCAGCTCGTCGACAAGCCGGTCGAGCTGAGTCTGCGACTGGAACTCGGCACGCCCGAACAGCTCCAGACCGATCGCGACAAGCTGCGCCAGATCCTCAAGAACTTTCTCGCCAATGCCATCAAGTTCACTGAGCGCGGCGAGGTCCGACTCGAGGTCGGCACCCGCACCGAGTCGGACCGCCCGCTGGTGCTGAGCGTGATCGACACCGGCATCGGGATCGCACGCGACAAGCAGGAGATCATCTTCGAAGCCTTCCAGCAGGCCGATGGCTCGACGCGGCGCCGCTATGGCGGCACCGGACTGGGACTGGCCATCAGCCGCGAACTGGCGACCCTGCTTGGCGGAGTGATCGAGGTGGAGAGCACGCCTGGAGTCGGTTCGCGTTTCTCGCTGCTGTTGCCGCTGTCACCTGAAGGCGCGGCGCTGGAGCGCGCGCCCGAGCCGATGTCGACGCGGGCCTCCGAGCCGCTCGACGATGTCGACGAAGCGCCATCGAGCCTGGATGTGACCGCTGAATCCGCGTCCGATCCAGGTGCGCCCTGGGTGCTCGTCATCGAGCGCGATGTCAAGACGCTGGTTCGGCTCACATCGGATCTGTCGCGCCGCTGTCTGCGGGTCCAGACCGCCGCGGATCTCGACGAGGCGCTGGAGACCCTGCGCGAGGAGGGCGAGGGCTGTGCCCTGTTGCTGCTGGCCGCTCAGGTGTCGACCGAAATGACCTGTGATACGATCCGAACCCTTCTGGCCGAGACTCAGGAGCCACATCCAGCGGTGGCGATCCTGGGGTCTGCGGACATGGACCCTGGCTTGCAGACCTGTCTGGGTGTCGGCGCTGTCGCGCTGCTCGCCAAGCCGGTCGACCCGGACGCGCTGACCGCGCTCCTGGTTCAGGTCATGGGCCGAGCCGTGTCCGAGACCCCTGACCGGACGGGCGAGGCGCCTGGCCAGACGTCCGCCAGTCGTCACGCAACGGAGCGGACATGACGCGCTACGCCGACTTCAAACTTCTGATCGTCGACGATCACGCTCACAACCTCTTCACGCTGCGCACGCTCATCGAGCGCCATCTGGATGTCAGTATCCTGGAGGCCAGTTCGGGTCAGGACGCGATCAATCTGACCCATGCGCACCCCAACATCGATCTGATCATCCTCGATGTGCAGATGCCCGAGATGGACGGTTTCCAGACCGCTTCGCTGCTGAAACTGCGCAAGCGTACCCGTGACATTCCGATCATCTTTCTGACCGCCGCCTTCAAGTCCGAGGAATTCCAGCGGCGGGGGTTTGCGGTCGGCGCGGCGGATTATCTGCTCAAGCCGATCGAGGACACTCAGCTCATCAACAAGATCAGCACCTATTTCCGGCTGATCGAGAAGGAGCGTGAACTCAACCGCACCCTGGAGCTCAAGGTCGCCGAGCGCACGCGCGAACTGGCCGAGGCGCGTCAATATCTGGAGAACATCCTCACCCACATGGGCGAGGCGCTGCTGGTGCTGGAACCGGACGGGCGGATCAAGTTGACCAATCCCGCCGCGCGACACCTGCTGGGCTACAGCGACGAGGATCTGCTCGGCATGTCGATCGGGGATGTCTTCGAAGAAGAGGGTGACGAGCAGGCCGGTGCCTTCATGGGCACCTGGCTGGAAGCACTGATCCGTACCGGGGCACTCAGCCGGATCGAGGCGCGTTTCATCGCCCGCGACGGGCGGCGGGTGCCGATCCTGTTTTCGCGTACCGCCGTTAAAGACACCGAGGGCCGGATCAGCGATATCATCTGTATTGCCAAGGACATGACCGGTTATGCCCGGATCGAGTCGGATTGAAGTCATTTGCCGAAACCCCGTCGCGCCGAAACCATCAATGCGCAGTGGACGCGGTTTTCAACGAGGATGTCGAGGATGAACGAGTCGAGCACCCCTGAATTTCCCGAAGAGGACGAAGACACCACATTGACCGCCAACGCCCTCAAGGCGATGGCCCATCCATTACGCTGGAAGATCCTCTGTTCGCTCGGTAAGAGCGAGCTGTCGGTCGGCGAGATCGTCGAGCGCACCGGCACCTCGCAGAGCAACATCTCGCAGCATCTCGAACAGCTCAGGAACAAGAACATCGTGGTCGCGCGCAAGGAGGCCAACCGGATCTATTACCGCATCCGCAACACCCAGCTGCTCGACCTCATCGGCATCATGCGCGAAGTGCTCTGTCCGGCCAACCTCGACGATCGTGCGCCTCGCTGAGGATCGGGAATCCTCAAGTGCCGTGCTTCTCGACCAGCATGCGATCGACCTCGCGCATGACCTGGAGGCTCGCCTCCTCACTGGCGCGCATGGCCTGAAGGATGGCATCCTGGAGTTCGGGCTGCGCTTCCCAGCCGCTGCCCAACAGCGGTAGCAGCCGATGCACGTTCTCATGCACGCGCGCATGCGGGGCTTCCAGGCTGGCATAGGCGCGGGTCTCGCCGAAGTGGTCGCGTCCGTTCGTGTCGTACCAGCGCCCCAGACGACACCCATGGTGATCGACACGGACTGCCTCGACATGCTCGCTCTCGCGTCCATCGGTGACAATTGCCATGTAGGCGCGCTGTTTGTAGATCATGTGATCGACTTTCACGAGCGTACCGAAGCCCTTGTCACGGGCGCTCATCGCGTGTGTCCGGGTCTCGCGCGCCGACTGCGCGAACTGGGCGAAGCGTTCTTCCATCTCGCCGATGACCGCGCTCGATTGACCGGCCATCTCACGCATGGTGTCTGAGTCCTCCAGCATACGCTCGCTCTCGCCGCGGAGCTCACCCATGACCTGACCGATGGACTCAGAGGCGCGTCGGCTGCTCTCGGCGAGCTTGCGCACCTCGTCGGCCACGACCGCAAAGCCGCGTCCGGCTTCGCCGGCGCGCGCGGCCTCGATCGCGGCGTTGAGCGCCAGCAGATTAGTCTGGTTGGCAATCGCCGTGATCAGCTGCACGGCGGCCGTGACCTGCTGGCTTTGCGCGTTGAGTCGTGCCACGGCATCAGCGACATGATTGATGCGCTCGGCGATGGCGTGCAGATAGGCAACGACCTGACCGACGGTGGCCTGACCATCTTCGGCTTCGTGGGCGGTGGTCGTGGCCAGATCCAGCACCGCCTGCATCTCCTGGTTGACGCTGACCAGATCCTGCCGGCCGGAGGCGAGGTTGGGCAGGAGGTTGGTGCTGTTGAGCATTTGAATACGTTCGAGCAGTCGGTAGCGTCCATGCGTGCGTTGCTGCTCGGCGCATTCGGTGCGCAGTCGCCGGCACTGTTCCAGTGCCTGCCCGAAGTCGCCCGACCAGTCCTGGTCGAGCTGTTGGCGCAGCGTTTCGAGACCCGTCGCGTTCTGGCCGGTCGGTGCCTGGAAGTAAACCTCCAGACGATCCAGGAGGTCGTTGACGCCCCAGCAGAGCCGGGCGATTTCGTCCTCGCACTCAAGATGGGTGATACGTTGTACGAACTGGCCGCGACCGGCCTGCTCGATCACCTGGGTCAGGCGCGGCAGGGGAGAGAGACTGCGTCGCAGCGAACGCTGACCCCAGATGGCGAGTCCGAAGCTCGGTAGCGCGAGCAGGGCCGTCCAGGGGACGAGCGCGGGAGCGAGCCAGACGAGTACCGGAGCGATCAAGGTCAGACCCGCGAGCGACCAGAGCAGCCATGAGATCCTCGATTGCAGGGGCGAGTGCGTCATGGAGTCAAGTCCTGTGCGAGAAGGGTCTTGGACGGAATCGAGGCGCCTGTCTGCACCAGACCAGGCCGCTCGGCGGGCCGAGACCAAGGGTCGATCATGCTACGATGGATGTCCCGAGCCGACAAGCCTTGTCCGGCGCGGGTCGACGCCAGTCCGCGACCGGCCCTCACGGTATCCGCCCGCTTGAAGACACCGCTGATTTACGATTTCGACTATCGTCCCGAGGCAACCCTGTGGATGGAGCGGCTGCTCGCCTGGCCCTGGCCGGTCTGGCTCGACAGCGGTCGTCCATTCAGCGAGCAGGGGCGCTTCGATATTCTCACGGCCGATCCGGTCGCGACACTGGTCACGCGCGGCATCGACAGCGAGTGGCGCACCACTGGGCCTGTGTTTCGCTCATGCGCCGATCCGCTCGATCTGCTGGCGGCGGGTCTGGGACCGCCTCGGGCGAGCGTCCCTGGACTGCCCTTCGTGGGCGGGGCCATCGGTTATTTCGGCTATGATCTGGCGCGGCGTTTCATGCCGCTGCCGAGTCTGGCGCACGACGCCGAGCAGCTCCCCGAACTGGCCATCGGGATCTATGACTGGGCCTTGATCCTGGATCACGCTGAACGGCGCGCGCATCTGGTCGGCTGGGATGCGGCGCGACTCGACGCCTGGGCGGCGCGGCTGTCGGCACCCGTGAAGCGCACGGCGCGCGAATCGTTCAGGACGCTGGGTCCGGTTGCCTCCAATCTGACGCGCGCGCGTTATCTCGACGCGGTCGCACGCATCCAGGATTATCTGTTCGCGGGCGACAGCTATCAGGTCAATCTCGCCCAGCGCTTCGCCGCCCCGGCCGGGGGCGATCCCTGGACCGCCTACCAACGTCTGCGTGCACTCAATGCCGCGCCCTTCGGCGCCTATCTGCGCCTGCCGGAGGCCCATATTCTGTCCTCCTCACCCGAGCGTTTCCTGTCTGTCCGCGACGGAGTGGTTGAAACCCGTCCCATCAAGGGTACCCGCCCGCGTTCGCCGGATCCGGCCGAGGAGGCACGTCTGGTCGAATCACTGCGTCTGAGTACCAAGGATCGCGCCGAGAATCTCATGATCGTCGATCTGCTGCGGAACGATCTGGGCCGGGTGTGCGCGACTGGGAGCATCCAGGTGCCGGCCCTGTTCGAGATCGAGACCTTCGCCCGTGTGCATCATCTGGTCAGTACGGTCACAGGGCGGCTGGCCGACGGCCGCACGGCGCTCGATCTGCTGCGCGCGGCCTTCCCCGGCGGTTCGATCACGGGCGCACCCAAACGTCGCGCCATGGAGATCATCGAGGAACTCGAACCGCACCGGCGCGGTGTCTACTGCGGCGCCATCGGTTATCTGGGCTTCGACGGCGCCATGGACACCAACATCGCCATCCGCACCCTGATTCACTCAGAGGGCGTCGTGCGCTTCTGGGCCGGCGGCGGCATCGTGGCCGACTCCGACCCTGAATCCGAGTATCGCGAGACCTACGACAAGGCCGCCCCCTTGCTCGATCTGCTGCAATCGACCGACAATCCGGCCTGAGCCTCGATCCAATTACAGCGGCTATCTCAAAACGAGGCCATCATCCACCAGGGGGACACGCGATCATGTCTACGGACACGCAACGGCCGGCGCATCGCTGGCGCTTCAGTCGGCTCGGCGGTTTCGATCAGGTCATGATCGATTCAGGCGAGGACATCCGCCATCTGCCCGACCTCGATCCCAAGCTCTGGGCGGCCCTGAGCTGCCCGACCCAGGGGCTGGAGTTCGACGCGCACACCCTGGCCCTGCTCGATACCAATGGCGACGGACGCATCCGGATCGGCGAGATCCAGGAGGCGGTGCGCTGGACCTGCCGGCGACTCAAGGATCCGGGCGATCTGTTCAAGCACGAGGCGGGGCTGCCGCTGGATGCCATCGACGAGAGCACCGACGAAGGGCGTCTGCTCATGGCCTCGGCCTGGCGCATCCTCGACAACCTGGGGCGCACTGAGTCGACCGTCATCACGGCAGAGGAGACGGCGAACACCACGCAGATCTTCGCCGGCACCCGCTTCAACGGCGATGGCGTGGTGCAGCCGGGCGCGGCGCGCGACGAGTCTGTCGCTGCGGCGATCGCTGACATCATCCGCTGTGTCGGCTCGGTGACGGATCGCGGCGGCGCGGAGGGTCTGGATCAGGCGCTCTGTGACCGTTTCTTCGCCGAGGCGATCGAGTATCTCGACTGGTGGGCGGAGGCGGAAGCCGATCCAGCCAACATCCTGCCGCTTGGCGAGGCGACCGAGTCGGCAGCCGAGGTCTTCGAGTCGGTCAAAATCAAGATCGACGACTATTTCACCCGCGCCCGACTTGCCGACTACGATCAGCGCGCCGCCGAGCGGCTCAATCCGACCGAGAGCGATTACGCCGCCCTGGCCAGTCTCACGCTGTCGCTGGAGACCGAGGATCTGGCCGGCTTTCCGCTAGCGCGGGTCGAGCCGGGGCGTCCGCTGCCGTTGCGTCAGTTGCTAAATCCGCGCTGGGCCGGCGTGCTGGAACAGTTTCGGGTGCAGGTGGTGGTGCCGCTGCTCGGCGACATCGACAGCCTGAGCGAGGTCCAATGGCTGGATCTGAGCGCGCGTTTTGCCGCCCATTCGGCCTGGCACGCGCGCCAACGCGGGGCACTGGCGGCACCGCTGGGCGCGTCGCGGGTCCGGGCGCTGGTCGATGGCCCGTTCTTCAAGGAGGCCATCGCCTCCCTGATCGAGCAGGATCTGGAACTGGCCGGGGTGTCGGATGCCATCGAGTCCGTCGACCGGCTGGTGCACTACTATCAGCATCTGGAACCACTGCTCCAGAATTTCATTGCACTGCGCGACTTCTATACCCCTGGGCGCAAGGCGATCTTCCAGGCCGGCACGCTCTATCTGGACGGGCGGGCGGGCGAACTCTGCGTGCGCGTCGAGGATCCGGCCAAGCATGCCGCGCTGGCCAATCTCAGTCAGATCTATCTGGCCTATTGCGAATGCCGACGGCGCGGCGGGACCGAGACCCTGACCATCGCGGCGGCCTTCACCAATGGCGACTCGGACAATCTCATGGTCGGGCGCAATGGTGTCTTCTATGACCGGCACGGTGATGACTGGGACGCAACCATCATCAAGGTCATCGAGCATCCGATCAGCGCCTATCAAGCCTTCTGGTCGCCCTACAAGCGTCTCGGGCGGATGATCTCGCAACAGATCGAGAAGTTCGCCAGTGCGCGCGATAAAGCGGTCGATGCCAGCGCCGAGCAGGGCGTGACGGGGCTGTCGACCCGCGCCCAGGATCACTCCAGCAGTGCGGCTCCGGCAACGCCGGCACCCTTCGATATCGCCAAATTCGCTGGTATCTTCGCCGCTGTCGGTCTGGCGGTCGGCGCCATCGGCACGGCGCTGGCGGCGGCCCTGACCGGTCTGCTGTCGCTGAGCTGGTGGCAGATCCCGCTGGCGCTGTTCGGTCTGCTGCTGGCCATCTCGGGGCCGTCGGTGCTGCTGGCGCATCTCAAGCTGCGTCAGCGCAATCTGGCCCCGCTGCTGGATGCCAACGGCTGGGCGGTCAATGCTCAGGCCCGGATCAGCCTTCCATTCGGCGCCACCCTCACCAGCATAGCCAGGCTGCCTAAGGGCGCAGTACGCTCGCTGCGCGATCCTTTCGCCGAAAAGAATTTTCCCTGGAAGACCGCGCTGGTGCTCGTCGTTCTGATCGCTGGGCTGGCCCTGGCCTGGCGCGAGGGTTATCTGGACACCTGGATCGCACGCTGGATGCCGCAACAGGCCGTCGAGACGCCGGTAGAAACCTCGGCGGCGACCTTGCCTGAATCAGCGGAGACGATCAAAACCGCACCCGATGCGACGCCTGAGTCAGCCGCGGCCGAGCCGGTTTCCGAAAAGCCCGAGACACCCGAACGGTCCGAGCCTGTCGAACCGGCAACTGATCCGGTCGATTCGACGCCGGCACCGGACGCACCGACCGCTGAAGCGGCGGATTGATCGCACATGAAACGAGAGGATTGAAGGATGCAGATTGGCGACTTGATGGCCGAGAGCGGTGTCGGTTTCGGCACCAGTGGCGCGCGCGGTCTGGCCGAGCAGATGACCGATTGGGTCTGCTATGCCTATACGCTTGGTTTTCTGAGCTATCTGGAGCAGATCGGGGACTGGGCGCCCGGCTCGGATGTCGGCCTCGGCGGCGATCTGCGCCCGAGCACGCCACGCCTCATGATCGCCTGCGCGCGCGCTGTGCGCGACAAGGGCGGCAAACCGATCAACTTGGGTTACATCCCCAGTCCGGCAGTGGCGGCCTATGGTTTCGGACTGTCGATTCCAACCCTTATGGTCACCGGCAGCCATATCCCGGACGATCGCAACGGCATCAAGTTCAACCTGCCCAACGGCGAAATCCTCAAGCCTGATGAAGCGGGCATCCGCGCCCAGACGATCGCGCGGCCCGAGGGACTCTTCGATGCGGATGGCGCCTTCATCGCCGGTCAGTCCGATGCCCTGCCGGACCTCCAGCCCGAGGCCCTGCAACTCTATATCGAGCGCTATCTGGACTTCTTCCCGCGCGGCTGTCTCAAGGGGCTGCGGGTCGGGGTCTACGAGCATTCCAGCGTCGCGCGCGAACCCTTCATCGCCGTGCTCGGTGGACTGGGGGCTGAGGTGACGCCGCTTGGCCGCTCCGAGGTCTTCGTCCCGGTCGACACCGAAGCGGTGCGCCCCGAGGATCAGGCACTGGCGCGCGAGTGGGCGGCGAGCGGGCGCTTCGAGGCGCTGGTCTCGGCCGATGGCGACGGCGACCGTCCGCTGATCGCCGATGAGCATGGACAGTGGCTGCGCGGCGACGTGGCCGGGGTGCTCTGTGCGCGCCAGCTCGGGATCGAAGCCCTGGTCACACCGGTCAGCAGCAATACGGTCGTGGAGCGCTGCGGCGCCTTCAAGCAGGTGCAACGCACCCGTATCGGCTCGCCCTTTGTCATCGAGGGGATGCAGCGTCTGATGGACGACGGTCTGGAGTCGGTCGCCGGCTATGAGGCCAATGGCGGTTTTTTGCTGGCCACCGATTTGGTGAACAGCAATGGCCGTGTGCTACCGGCCCTGCCGACGCGCGATGCCGTGGTGGTGGCTGTAGCCATTTTGCTCGCTTCAGTCGAGCGCGGTCAGCCGGTCTCAACCCTGGCCGCCGATCTGCCGCCACGCTTCACGCATAGCGATCGGCTCAAAAACGTCCCGACCGAGCTCAGCCGGGCGCGGCTTGCCGCACTGCATACGGGGAACGCGAACGCCGATAAGGTCGCCATCGAGGCCGAATTCGGTGAAGCCTTCGGCTCGGTCGTCACACTCGACGACACCGATGGCTTGCGAATCACGTTCGAGAGCGGTGACATCCTGCATCTGCGCCCCTCCGGCAATGCGCCCGAACTGCGCGCCTATGCCGAGGCTGACAGCCCCGAGCGCGCCGAGGTCATGACGCAGATTGCATTGGAGCTGTTGCGTCCCGCGTGAGCATCGGCGGCGTTCACAACCCATTGCGCCAATCCTGATCTTCGCGATCAAACAGCCGATTGGCCTCGACCGGCCCCCAGGAGCCAGCCGGATAGGTGTGGATGAAGTCGCGCTCGGTCGCCCACAGCTTCAGCACCGGATCGACCACACGCCACGCCCAGTCGACCTCGTCATAGCGTAAAAAATGGGTGTGGTCGCCCTCGATCACATCCAGAATCAGCGCCTCATAAGCATCGATGTGCTCGGGCGGCAGCACGCAACTGCTGGCATCCATCCGCTCGGTCTGGGTGCGCATCTCCAGACCCGGCTGCTTGACCTGAATCTCGATCCGCATGCACTCATTGGGCTGGATGTTGAGCAGCAACCAATTGGGTTCGAGCCGTTCGATCGCCGTCGACTGGAACAACTGCTGCGGCGGATGCTTGAAACGAATGGCGATCAGCGAATTGGTGTGGGCCAGCCGCTTGCCGGTGCGCAGATAAAAGGGCACGTTGCGCCAGCGCCAGTTGTCGATGTAAAGCTTGAGCGCCGCATAGGTCTCAGTGGTGCTGTTGTGTCTGACCCCCGACTCGTCGAGATAACCGGCGAGCTTCTGCTCACCCAGACGCCCCGCGCCATACTGGGCGCGAAATGCCTGCGCATGGACGGCCTCGCGCGGAATGGGCCGGATCGAGCGCAGCACCTTGACCTTCTCGTCGCGCAACGCCTCGGCGTCCAGATTGGGCGGCGGCTCCATGGCCACCAGCGCCAGCATCTGCAACAGATGACTCTGGATCATGTCGCGCATGGCTCCAACCCCATCGTAAAAGCCAGCCCGGTCCTCGATCCCGCGCGACTCGGCATGGGTGATCTGCACATGGTCGATGTAATTGCGGTTCCACAGAGGTTCGAGCATCAGATTGGCGAAGCGGAACACCAGGATGTTCTGTACCGTGCTCTTGCCCAGATAGTGATCGATGCGATAGATCTGACACTCACCGAAGCGCCGGCGCAGTTGACGATCCAGGATATTGGCGCTCTCCAGATCGAAGCCGAACGGCTTTTCGACCACCAGCCGCGACCAGCCGTCGTCTTCCAGATGCAGATCATGCGCTGCCAGCGACTCGACAATGGTCGCGTAATAACGCGGCGCCACGGCCAGATAGGTGAGCCGGTTGGCCGGAAAGCCCTCCTCGCCCCGCAAGCGCGCGGCCAGGGAGGCAAAGTCCTCGGGGCGCTCCAGATCGCCGCTGACGAAGTACAGCCGTCCGAGCAGACGGCGCAACACCTCGGCCTCGATACGGCCGGCCAGACGCGCGTTCAGGATCTCGGCCACCTGTTCGCGCCAGTCCTCGTCCGACCAGTCGCGCCGCCCAAAGCCGACCACGCGGCTCTCGGCGGACAGCCGCCCGGCGGCCTCGATGTGATAGAGCGCGGGCAGGAGTTTATAGGCTGCCAGGTTGCCCGTGGCCCCAAAGATCAGCAGTGTGCAGGATTCCATCATCGGACGGTTACCTCGATCCGGATCAACTGTGCTAACGTGATGTCTTGCATGGGATCTCCTCCCTTTAACCACGGCTGCCCGAGCCAACGCGCCAGAACGAAACACACCGCATGGAGTCGTCACTCAGCCCCTTTGCCTTCCCGGCGTTCGAGCCGGATCGTCTGCGTATCCTCGTCGCCAGCAGCGAGGCGCATCCATTGATCAAAACCGGCGGGCTGGCGGATGTCGCCGCCAGTCTGCCGGCCGCCCTGCGCCAGCTTGGACATGACGCACGACTCGTCATTCCGGGCTATCCGCTGGCCATGCGCCAGGTGCGCGAACCCAAGCCGCTCGGCGAGATCCGCATCCCAGGCTACCGGAGCGCCATCCGGCTGGTCGAGGGCCGCCATCCCGATCACGACCTGCCGGTCTATCTGGTCGACGCACCCGATTATTTCGCGCGCGAAGGCAATCCCTATTGCGATCCGACCGGGCGTGACTGGGGCGACAATCCTGACCGCTTCATGCTGTTCTGTCGCGTGCTGGCGCTGATGTCACAGGGTCTGCCGGCGGTCGGCTGGCGTCCGGACGTCTTCCACGGCAACGACTGGCAGACCGGACTGGCGCCGACGCTGTTGCAAGAGGCCCCCTGGTCGCCGGCGCGCGTCTTCACGATTCATAATCTCGCCTATCAGGGACTCTTCGACCGCGCGACCTTCGATCGGCTGGAACTGCCGCCCGCGCTCTGGAATCTGGCGGGACTGGAATTCCACCAGCGTCTGTCCTTTATCAAGGGCGGCATCGTGTTCTCGGAACGCATCAACACCGTCAGTCCCACCTATGCCGAAGAGGTGCGCACGGCGCGCTTCGGCTGCGGACTCGACGGACTGCTGCGCCAGATCGGCAACCGTTTCAGCGGCATCCTCAACGGCATCGACTATCAGGTCTGGAATCCGGCCGGCGATCCGCTCATCCTCCAGAACTATGACGCCGAACGCTTCGGACTCAAGAGCGAGAACAAACTCGACGTGCAGCGCGAGCTGGGTCTGCCGCGCAGCGAGGACAGCTTCGTGCTCGGCTATGTCGGGCGCCTGGTCGAACAGAAGGGCGTGGATCTGATCCAGGCGATCCTGCCTGAGCTACTCCAGGATCCACGGGTGCAGGTCATGATCCTGGCCTCCGGCGAGCGTCGCTGCGAACAGGCTCTGCTGGATCTGGCCGCGACCAACCCGCGTCAGATCGGCGTCTTCATCGGTTACGACGAGACGCGCGCCCATCGCATCGAGGCCGGCTGTGACGCCTTCCTCATGCCCTCGCGTTTCGAGCCGTGCGGCCTGAACCAGATCTACAGTCTCAGGTACGGAACGCCGCCGATCGTGCATCGCACGGGCGGTCTGGTGGATACGGTGGTTGCGGCAACACCCGAGCATCTGGCTCAGGGCACAGCGACCGGCTTCATCTTCGACGAGCCGACACCGGCCGCCCTGCTCGGTGCCGTCCGTCGGGCGCTGCAACTCTACCGCGACGACCCCGCCGGCTGGCGCCGACTGGCCGTCACCGGCATGTCGCAGGACTTCAGTTGGGAGGCCAGCGCCCAGCGCTACATCGAACTCTACAACGACGCGATCACGGATCGGATGCAGCAGGAGCAGGCGCGCTCGGCGTGACGGGGACTCAAGCCGCCTGGGCGGGGATGGCGTCTCCGGTACGGATGACGCGATTGTGCTCGTTGAGATAGACGAGGCTCGGCTTGAAGACGTCGGCCTCGGCCTCGGTCATGGCGGCATAGGCGCAGATGATGATGCAGTCGCCGGGCGCCGCCTTGTGGGCCGCCGCGCCATTGACCGAGATCACGCGCGAGCCGGCCTCGGCACGGATGGCATAGGTGGTAAAGCGCTCGCCGTTGGTGACGTTGTAGATCTGGATCTGCTCGTATTCACGGATGCCGGCCAAATCCAGCAGTTCCTCGTCGATGGCGCAGGAACCCTCGTAATCCACTTCCGAATGCGTCACACAGGCGCGATGGAGCTTGCACTTCAGCAAGGTCAGATGCATTTGACTCGATCCTCTCAATGGCCGCTCGGCCCCGGTCTTCAAAAACGTCGATGAAGACTATTGTATTTCAGTTCGCGTAAGTCTACAGCAGGCTTTGCTGCAATGCAGCAACATCGATCAATGACCGCTCTACTGGCGGGAGAGGAACGTCACTCCAGAGCCACGCGCCGATTGTCGATCAACCGCGTCCGCCCTAGATAGGCCGCCGCTAGAATGACCAGCGCCCGATCCTCGGAACCGGCCGGATCCAGATCCTCAGTGCGGCGCACGCTCAGATAATCAGGGCGCAGTCCGGCCGCGTCCAGTGCGTCCAGCCCCGCGCGCTCGGCCCGCGCGATCGGCTCGCCAGCGCGCAGCGCCTCGTCCGTCGCCTTCAGCGCCTGATACAGCGCCGGCGCCAGTGCGCGTTCCTCGGGCGTCAGATAGCCGTTGCGCGAACTCATCGCCAAGCCATCGGACTCGCGCGCGATCGGCACGCCGATGATCTCGACCGGCATGGCCAGATCCTCGACCAGCCGCCGGATCACAAGCAGTTGCTGAAAGTCCTTCTCACCGAAGAGCGCGACATCAGGCTGGACCATGTTGAGTAGCTTGCAGACCACGGTCGCCACGCCGACGAAGTGTCCGGGCCGACTCGCCCCGCAGAGGATGTCCGAGATCCCCGGCACCTCGACGCGCGTCTGGGTGTCCTGACCGCGCGGATAGACTTCGCGCACGCTGGGGAGGAACAGCAGGTCACAGCCGGTCTCGCTGAGCTGGCGCCGGTCGGCGTCGAGCGTGCGCGGATAGGCGTCCAGATCCTCATTGGCCCCGAATTGCAGCGGGTTGACGAAGATACTCGCCACCACCCGATCAGCCTGGGTACGCCCTGCGCGGACCAGGCTCAGATGTCCGGCATGGAGATTGCCCATGGTCGGCACGAACGCGATGCGCTCGCCGGCCGCGCGCCAGGCCTGCACGCGCTCGCGCAGTTCGGCGATGTGCTCGACTTGCATCAGGTGCGTTGAATGTTGCGCTGTACTCAGCATGGTCTCGATCTCTCCGGCACGGGTTCAATAAGGCGTCTCAGCGGCGGCCGGAAAGCGTCCGTCGCGCACGGCGGCCACATAGGCCGCCACCGCCTCGCCGATCGAGCTGTGTCCCTGCATGAAGTCGCGGCTGAAGCTCGGCGGACGGCCCGGATTGAGTCCGAGCATGTCGTGCAGCACCAGCACCTGACCATCGCAACCGGCCCCAGCGCCGATGCCGATCACCGGGATGCTGAGGGACTGACTGATCTCGCCAGCGAGTGCCGCCGGTACGCATTCGAGCACCAGTAGACTGGCGCCCGCCTCTTCCAGGATCCGCGCCTCGCGCCGGATGCGTTCAGCCGAGGTCTCGTCGCGACCCTGGAATCGATAGCCCCCGAGCCGATTGACCGACTGCGGCAGCAGTCCCAGATGGGCGCAGACCGGCACGCCCTGCTCAGACAGACGGCGCACGGTCTCTGCCAGCCATTCACCACCCTCCAGCTTGACGACCTGGGCACCGCCCTCCTGCATGAGCTGCGCGGCATTGTCGAGTGCGCGCTCGGGTGTGGCCGCCGCCATGAACGGCAGATCGACCATCAGCAGCGCCCGCTCGCGCCCGCGCGCGACCGCGGCGCCGTGATAGACCATCTGCTCGACCGTCACCGGTACCGTGGTTGCGTGTCCCTGCAACACCATCCCCAATGAATCGCCGACCAGCAGCAGATCGACGCCCGCGCGGTCGAGCAGACGCGCGAAACAGGCGTCGTAACAGGTCAGACTGACGATCCGCTCGCCGCGCGCCTTCATAGCGGCCAGCGTGGCGACGGAAACAGGCGCAACAGACATCGTCGGCTCCGGAATGACTAGGGATTGATCGCGTCAGCTCGCGGGTTCACCGCTCGAACCGGACGGCTTGCGCCGACGGCGCGGACGCCGTTTACGACGCACGCCCGGCTCGGTCATGCGGGCGCGTTCCTGGCTGCTGGCGTCCTGAAAGCGCGTCCACCAGTCGGCCAGCTCGGCATCCGCCTCACCAGCCTCAGCGCGCAACACCAGGAAATCATAGGCCGCGCGGAAACGCGGATGGGTGATGAGTCGATAGGGCCGCTTGCCGTCGCGTTGCTCCAGACGCGGCTGCAAGGCCCAGATCTCGCGCATCGGCAGCGAGAAGCGCTTGGGAATGGCCACCAGCGGCTGCTGCTCGACGCAGACCTCGGAAGAGGCCGACAGGATCGCCTCGATGGACGCCATGCCATGCGCGACCAGCTCCTCCCAGCGCCGCCGCACCGGCTCCCACAGCAGAACCGCATAGAGAAAGGCCGGCGTGACCGGCTTGTCCTCGGCCAGGCGCTTGTCGGTATTGGCCAGACCCCGGCTGACGAAGGTGATCGGAAAGTCGTGATCCTCGTGCGCCAGACAGGCCTCGGTGGCCGGGAACAGATGCGCGAAAAGCCCGTAGTGACGCAGCTTATCGAACACCTCCAGACCATAGCCGGAATGGAACAGCTTGAGCAGCTCATCGAACAGGCGCGAGGCCGGGATGTCGCACAACAGATGGCCCAGCTCGAACAGCGGATGCTCGGTCGCCGGCTCAATGCTGAAACCGAGCTTGCAGGCGAAACGCACCGCGCGCAGCATCCGCACCGGATCTTCGCGATAGCGCTGCACCGGATCGCCGATCAGACGCAGTTGTCCGGCGCGCAGGTCTTCCAGGCCACCGGCATAGTCGATCAGTGCGAAATCAGCGATGTCGTAGTAGAGCGCGTTGATGGTGAAGTCACGCCGCAGCGCGTCTTCCTCGATGGTGCCATAGAGGTTGTCGCGCACAATCAGGCCGTTGCGCACCTGACGATCGGCATCCGTATCTGTGTCGTCGTCCGAGCCGCCGCCGCGGAAGGTCGCAACCTCGATGATATCGCGCCCGAAATGCACATGCGCCAGCCGGAAACGCCGTCCGATCAGACGGCAGTTGCGAAACACCTGCCGCACCTGTTCGGGCGTGGCGTCGGTGGCGATGTCGAAGTCCTTGGGTTCATGGCCCAGGAGCAGATCGCGCACCCCGCCGCCCACCAGATGGGCCTGGTAGTTTTCCTGCCGGAGCCGGTAGAGCACCCGTAACGCCTGCTCACTGATATTGGCGCGCGAAATGTTGTGCTCTGGACGTGGCACCACATGGGGCTGGCCGGGACGAATCGGAGCTGAATGAGGGTCGGAATCCTGCATGGATGTCTTCGTGGATATTCCTTGTCATCAATCGTAACAAAGCCGCTTGTCTAATGCGGCGAGCCGCGTATAATACGCCATTCTTGCACGACGTACCGCTCTCTTCGTCTAGTGGTTAGGACGCTGGCCTCTCACGCCGGTAACAGGGGTTCGAATCCCCTAGAGAGCGCCAACTCCCGCACGCCCCCTCCAGTCGTTTCAAACCGTCCCCGGATCATCCAGCAGTTCGAGCCAATGCACGACGGGCGTCTGCGTCCCGCCGGCCAGGTGGAGCTGACAGCCGATGTTGGCCGTGGCGATGATCTCAGGCGCCTCTGATTCGAGCGCAGCGACCTTGTTGGCGCGCAGTTGGCCCGCCAGTTCCGGTTGAGTGATCGAATAGGTGCCCGCCGATCCGCAGCAGAGGTGCGCCTCCGGAACCACGGTGGTGACGAAGCCGAGCCGGTCCAGAATGGGTTCGACCACCTGCTTGAGCTGTTGCCCGTGCTGAAGGCTGCACGGCGCCTGAAAGGCCACGCGCCGCCCAGCGCCCGGCACACCCAAGGCTGACAGATCCTCGGCGCCCAGCACCTCGGCCGGATCACGCGCCAGGGCCGCGACCCGCGCCGCCCGCTCGGCATAGTTCGGGTCATGCGCCAGACGCTCGCCATACTCCTTGACCATGGCCCCGCACCCGCTGGCATTGACCAGGATCGCCTCGGCGCCGGATTCGATCTCGGGCCACCAGGCATCGATGTTCCGCCGCATGGCGGCAAGTCCCGCCTCGCGGTCATCGAGATGATAGGCGACCGCGCCACAGCACCCCGCTTCAGGCACCTCGATCAGATCGATCCCGAGCCGTGACAGCAGACGCGCGGCAGCGGCATTGGTGCGCGGCGTGGCCACCGACTGCACGCAACCGGCGAGCGCCAGCATCCGACGTCGACCGGCGGGCTGTGGCCGACGACCGGCCGCCTGAGGTGCCGGCACCTTGGCGCGCAGTGCGTCGGGCAGCCACGGACGCACCCGACGGCCAAGCCAGATCAGAGGCGCCAAACGGCGTGGATACGGGACGATGGCGATCAACATCCGGCGTAACCAACGCTCGCTCCAGGGCCGATCCACACGCGCGTCGACATAGTGACGCCCGATGTCGACCAGCCGCGCATAGCGCACGCCCGAGGGACAGGTGGTCTCACAGGCACGGCAGGTCAGACAGCGGTCGAGATGACTTTGGGTGACGCGCGTCGGCGCCTGCCCTTCCAGCACCAGCTTGATCTGATAGATGCGTCCGCGCGGTCCGTCGAGTTCATCGCCGAGCAGCTGATAGGTGGGACAGGTCGCGGTACAGAAACCGCAGTGGACACAGGCACGCAGGATGGCGTCGGCCTCCTGGCCTTCGGGGGTGCGCCGCAATTCGGGCAGGATCTCAGTTTGCACGCCGGACCTCTCGTGGCTCAAAGATTGGCGTAGAGACGGCCCGGATTGAGCAGTCCATGGGGATCGAAGGCGGACTTAACCCGTCGATGCAGTTGCATCAATGGCTCGGACAGTGGATGGAAGACTTCGCCGGAGCGATCGCCGCCGCGAAAGCGCGTCGCCTGTCCGCCGAGCCGCTCGGCCTCGGCGCGAATGACGGCGTCCGGCGCCTCGCTTCTTAGCCAGCGCTGCGACCCGCTCCATTCGATCCACTGTGGACCATCCAGACGCACGGCGGGCGCACCCTGGGGCAGCGACAGACGCCAGAGCGGCGCCTCGCCCTGGACGAAAAAGGGATGACGTTGCTCGCGCACCTGAGACCAGAACGCCTCAGCCTCGCTGTCGGCGACCGACTCGCCGCCGATCTGCGCAGCCGTCTCCATCACACCCTGCTCGGTCCCGGACAGACGCACCCAGAGCCGCTCGCCGTCGCAACAGGTCGCGCTCAGCGGCCAGGGTCTGGCGCCCCAGTGATTCATGCGCTCCAGCGCTTCGTCCGGCCCGGACGCCAGCACCAGGGTGCGTGTCGCGGCCGGGATCGGCAGCACCTTGAGACTCAGATCCAGCAGGATACCGAGCGTCCCCAGAGCGCCGACCATCAGGCGCGAGACATCATAGCCGGCGACGTTTTTCATCACCTCGCCGCCGAAGCGCAGTATCTCACCGCGCCCGCTGAGCACCCGCGCCCCGAGCACCAGATCGCGCGCCGCGCCCCAGTAAGGACGTGCCGGCCCCGAGAGCCCGCAGGCGATGGTTCCGCCCAGCGTGGCCGGCGGTCCATTCGGCGCCGCAAAGTGCGGCGGCTCGAAGGGCAGCCGCTGGCCCTGTTCAGCCAGGGTTGACTCCAGTTCAGCGAGTGTCGTCCCGCACCGGGCCGTCACCACCAGTTCCTTGGGCTGATAGCCGAGAATACCGGTATGTCCGGACAGTACCAGCGGTTCGCCAGTGCTCGCGCGACCGATGAACGACTTGGTGTCATTCCCCAGCAGCCTGAGCGGCGTCGAATCGGCCATGGCCGCGCATACGCGCGCTTGGAGTTCCTGTGTCAGGTCAGTGCTCACCGCGTTCCTCGTGGTCATCAGCTGGATGAATCGGACAAGGCTGGAAATAGGGGCCAATCTGCCGATCACCAATGGCACGGGATCGACATCACCGACCACGACCGAACCGACCCTGAGGATCGAGACGCGCGCTTAAGACTGTGAGACGTCGTGATCGCGCGCTGAGTCCAGTTGCTTGAGCGTCTGGAGCGCCGCCTCATACTCGAAGGCGTCGATCTGGCGCTCCAGTTCAGCCGCTGACTCACCGAGTCCGGCACGCAGCAGCTCGGATCGATCGCGCATGACCCGAGCGGCGCGCACGTCGTCCTCGGCCAACAGCGCCGCGAGTTCGTCCACGACAGCCGCGAGCGGCTCCAGGTCGACCTCGACCATTGGTGCGGCGTCCGGAGCCGGCAGATGACGACCGATATCCTGGATCAGCGTATCGAGTTCGGATTCCAGACGCTGGATCAGTGCTTCCAGTTCGGACTCCGGCGCCGCCTGCTTGAGTCCATGTTCGAGATCCGCTGCCAGCGTCGGCAGCCGCGTGGCACCCAGGTTGCCCGTGACACCCTTGAGCGTATGGGCCAGACGACGCGCCGTCTCGCGCTCACCCTGGCGCAGAGACGCGCGCAGACGTGCGCCATCTTCGCCATGATGCGCGGCAAAGGTGCGCAGCAGACGCACATAGACATCGGCGCGACCACCCAGGCTCAGTGCTCCGCGTACCGGGTCGATGCCCGGAATGGCCGCCAGGCTGCCCAGATCCGCAGACGACGCAAGGACCGGCTCCGGTGAGGCCGCGGCTTCGGGTGCGGGCGCTGGTACGAGCGGGCGCTCGGTCGCGGGCAACCAGTTCAGCAGGGTGGTGAAGAGCGCGTCCGGCTCCACCGGCTTACCGACATGATCGTTCATACCGGCGGCCAGACAGGCGGCGCGATCCTCGGCGAAGGCGTTAGCGGTCATGGCCAGGATCGGCGTCTTTTCCCGGCCAGGCAGACGCCGGATGGCGCGCGTGGCCTCCAGCCCATCCATCACCGGCATCTGCACATCCATCAGAATCAGGTCGTAAGGCCGGATGCGCACTTTTTCGAGCGCCTGGGCGCCGTCGTCGGCGAGATCGACCTCAAGCCCGACGCCTTGCAGCAAGGCCAGCGCCACTTCCTGATTGATTGGGTTGTCCTCGACCAGCAGGATACGGGCGCCAGAATAGCGCGCGGACAGACGGCTTTCGATGTCCGACAGATCCGCGTCAGCGTTCGCCTCCCGTGCCGTCGGCGCTGAGGTCAATGCCCGATTCAATCGCACACTGAACCAAAAGGCGCTGCCGGCGCCCGGCTGGCTTTCGACGCCGTCGGCGCCGCCCATGAGTTCGATCAGACGCCGGTTGATGACCAGACCCAGTCCGGTGCCGCCATGACGACGGGTCGTCGAATCGTCGGCCTGAGCGAAGGGCTGGAAGAGTCGTTCCTGATCCTTGGGATCGATGCCAACGCCGGTATCCTGGATCTCGAAGCGCAGTCGGCAGTCATCGGCGCGCGCCTCCTCGACACGGCCCAGCAGCCGGACATGCCCCTGCGCGGTGAACTTGACGGCATTGCTCAGATAATTGACCAGCACCTGCGTCAGGCGCGTCGGATCGCCGCGCAGACGCAAACCGCCTTGCAGGGTCTCATCCAGGTCGAGTATCAGCTCCAGCCCCTTGGCCCGGGCCTGCTCGCCGATGAGGTCGCGCACGCGCTCCAGCAGGCTGTCGAGTTCGAAATCGGCCTGCTCCAGCTCCAGCTTGCCGGCCTCGATCTTGGAGAAGTCGAGGATGTCGTTGATGATCGACAGCAGATAATGCGCGGCGGCCATCATCCGATCCAGGCGACCGCGCTGCAGTGGATCGTGACTATCACGGCGCAGGACATGGGTCATGCCGACGATGGCATTCATCGGAGTGCGGATCTCGTGGCTCATGTTGGCCAGGAACACGCTTTTGACCTGCGACAGACGCTCGGCCTCGGCGAGTGCGGCTTCGAGCGCGGCCTCGGCCTGTTTCTGGATCGTGATGTCGATGAAGTTGACCACGGACCCCAGGATCTCGCCATCGCGGATCATGGGCTGGCTGGAATAAATCACCGGGATCGGATGGCCGTCGGCGTGCCAGAAGACTTCGCTAGCGACGCTGACCTTCTCGCCCTGCTCCAGGGTCCGACGAATCGGGCACTCCCTGAGCGGATAGTCGCGTCCGTCGGGATAGCGATGATGGAAGAGCGTGTGATCGACACGCCCATAAAGCTGTTCCGGCGAATACCCAAGCACGCGCGACACGGCCGGGTTGGCGAAGGTGATCCGCCCATCGAGATCGAGTCCATAGAGTCCGCTGGCGCTCGACTCCAGGATCAGGCGCAGATGGTCCTCGGTGCGACGTAGCGAGAGGGTGCGGATCTCGGCGATGTCTTCCAGCTCGGCCTGATAGGCGCGCCGCTCGACATCCTGGTCATGGATGTGGGTGACGTCGCGCGCCGTGCAGATCATGCCGGCAAAAGCGCCGCCCTCGACCATGGGGATCAGCCAGCCGGACTGCCAGCCCTCGCGCCCGCTCGGCGTGACCAGATGGATTTCGTACTCGCGCGGTATCAGCGAGGCCATGACATCCAGATAGAGCGGACGGAATTCGAGCAGCGTCTCCTCCGGGAAGTCCTCCAGCACCCAGCGCTCCAGCAGATGATCGACCGGCACGCCCGCAAGGCGCGACATGGCTGGATTGACATAGATCATCCTGTGCTCGGTATCGCTGACCCAGATGCCGTCCTGAACCCGATCCAGGATGATCTCGTAGAAGGCGCGTTGCTCGCGAACCCGATCCTGACTTTCAGCCAGCGCATGCTTGGCGCGACGCACCCGCACCAGAGCACTCGTCAGTATCAGGATCACCAGGCCCAGCAGCAGCAGACTGGCCACCCCGCTCCAGACCAGGGCACGATTGAGGGTGTAGAACGACAGCGGCTGATTGATGATCAGGCTCTCGGGCGGCAGGTCGGCGAGTTGGATACCGAAACGCTGGAGCTGGATCGCGTCGAATGCGGGTATCGACTGACTCAGCTCGACGGCAATCGCTGCCGGCGCCTCGCCGTCGAGCACGCGCAGTGCGAGCGCGGCCACCTGAGCGCCATGCCGATAGCCGTCCAGCAGCAGACCGCCGAGGATGCCATGACCGAGCAAAAGCTCATGCGTGGCGTAGACAGGCACCGAGTTCGCGGCACTGATGAGCTGAGTGAGGTTGGTGCGGTCGAGGATTTTGCCCGTGCTATCGACAGCATAGGAGAGCAGCAACACAAGGGTGCCGTCCTGCAACTCGGCCAGGCGATCGAGTAATTCATCGACAGGAACATCGGGCGCGAACTCGATTTGCACCCGATCCTCAAAACGGGGAATCAGGCGCGCGATCTCATCGCCCATCGCCCGCCCGGTATCAGTGTGATCATGAATCACCCAGATCCGGCGTGCCTCGGGATGCAGGCGTAGCAACAGTTCCAATCCGCCGGCCAGATCATGGGCCTGGACCACGCCGGTCAGGCCGGGGCGCCGGGTCAGGAGTTCGGGGTGGTAGTCGTTGATCCCGCCGAAGACGACCGGAACCCCAGCGAACAGCGTAGCGGAATCATTGAGCAGCAGATTCAGCGCCGAATCGTCGAGCGCGATAATCAGGTCGGGCTCACGGCCCTGATATTTGCGCCCGAGATAGTCCTTGAGCCGCTCCAGGTGCTCGGGTCCGGGAAAGCGCTTGGTATCCAGATATTCGATTGCGGGGAACAGCTCGGGCCGCGCCTGACGCAGCGTCTGCTGGACGCCGGCCAGTTCGCGATCGGACCAGACCTCGCCTGGATGATAGGAGACCAGAATGAGCACTTCGGGTGACTCGGCGGCGGCACTCCCTGGCGGCGCCCAGAACACCAGACACAGCATCGCCAGAACCGTGACACGCCCCAGGCCGATCCAGCGACGCGCCGCAACCATCGCGCACGCCAGCGTTGTGCCAGCGTGCCGAGAACGGGCGCGCGTATCATTGGATGCAGGCTTCGTCATCGACTTCAGAGTCTCTTCGGGCGCGGATTGGTCCAACTATGGGGCGAGTATCGCGCCGATCGACGCACTATGACAGGTATCTCAGACCGGATTGACCGCGCGCAAAGCGGCGCGAATGATCTCCTCTGAAGTCTTGGCGCCATCATCGACGGCGCGCGCCATGCGGTTGGCGTCCGGCGGTTTGTAACCGAGCGCGACCAGGGCGCTGATGGCATCGGCGAGCGCCTGATCTTCGGCGGCCTTGATCGCGCCGGCGTCATGTGCGGGCCGACCCGATGTGGCCGGCATCAGGCTGGAGAGATTGGTCACGGCATCGAGCCGGTCGCGCATCTCGATGATCAACCGTTCGGCGGTCTTCTTGCCGATGCCCGGCACGCGCACCAGGGCCGACGTATCCTCCTGCTCGACGCACTGCGCAAAGCGCGCCGCGTCCATGCCGGAGAGGATGGCCAGCGCCATGCGCGCCCCGACGCCTGTGACCTTGATCAGCGCACGAAAGAGCGCGCGGTCGCGTTCGTGGCTGAAGCCGTAGAGAATCTGGGCATCCTCGCGCACCACGAAATGCGTCACCAGCGTCACTGTTTCGCCGACCGCCGGCAGGTCGTAGAAGGTCGACATGGGGGCTTCCAGCTCATAGCCAACACCGTTGACGTCGAGCAGAAGTTGGGGGGGATGCTTGGCCAGGATCTGGCCGCGAAGTCGTCCGATCATCTCAGGGTCTCCAATCGCGCCAGGAGGCGGCGGCACGCTTGCGGGCCGGGATGCCCATGGAATGCGCGTGACAGAGCGCGATGGCCAGCGCGTCGGCCTCGTCCTCACCCGGCGTCTCGGGGAGCGACAGCAGCACCCGCACCATGTGCTGGACCTGCGACTTATCCGCTCCGCCCGAGCCGACCACCGCCAGCTTGACCGACTTGGGACTGTACTCATGCACGACCGCCCCGCCCTTGAGTCCGGCGCAAAGCACCGCGCCGCGCGCCTGGCCGATCTTGAGCGCGGCGGTCGGATCGCGGGCGAAGATAAGCTGCTCGACGGCCATCTCGTGCGGCTGATATTCGGCAACGATGGCCGTCACCTGATCGAAGATCAGCCCCAGCCGGTCCGGCCAGGGCTGCTCGCCGACCCGGATGCAGCCGCTGGCCACGCGCACACTGTGGTGCCCGTCGCTGTCAATGACGCCAAAGCCGGTGTTGCGCGAGCCGGGGTCGATGCCGAGGATGCGATGGCGCGGGGTGCGGGTGTCAGTCATGCGCACTCAAACATCGAGCGCCGCCATGATCTCATCGGAGATGTCAGCGTTGTGGTAGACGTCCTGCACATCGTCGAGGTCTTCGAGCATCTCGACCAGCTTCAGGAGCTTTTCGGCGGTCTCGGCATCCAGCTCGGCCTGGGTGGCGGCGTTGTAGCTGATCTCGGCGATCTCGGTGTCGAAACCGGCCTGGGTCAGAGCCTCCTTGACGGCGGCGAAGTCCTCGGGCGTAGTGACGACATCGAGTGAACCGTCGTCGTTGACCACTACGTCCTCGGCGCCAGCTTCCAGGGCCGCCTCCATCACCGCATCCTCGCTGGTGCCGGGCTGAAAGCTGATGATGCCCTGCTTGGTGAACAGATAGCTCACCGAACCATCCGTGCCGAGATTGCCGCCGCGCTTGGAGAAAGCGTGACGCACCTCGGAGGCGGTGCGGTTGCGGTTGTCAGTCATGCAGTCGACCATGATCGCCACGCCGCCCGGACCATAGCCCTCGTAGCGGATCTCCTCGTAGTTCTCACCTTCCATGCCGCCGGCGCCGCGCTTGATGGCACGCTCGACGGTGTCACGCGGCATGTTGGCGCCGAACGCCTTGTCCATCGCCAGACGCAGACGCGGATTGGCGTTCGGATCACCGCCGCCCTCGCGCGCGGCGACCGTGACCTCGCGGATCAGCTTGGTCCAGACCTTCCCGCGCTGCTTATCCTGCGCGGCCTTGCGATGCTTGATATTGGCCCATTTACTGTGACCGGCCATGAATGATTCTCCTGACTGTGGCAAGGCACCGCCCGCCCCCGCCGGGCCGCACGGCGCGTCTGAATGTTAGCCGCGCATAGTAGCATTGCGCCTCGTCGGACGGCCAAGCCGGTCGCGCGTCCGGCTGTGGTAATCTGATCCTCCGACGAGTTGTGAGAGAGCCTGTATGTATGTGACCCCTGAAACCGGCGACGGCTGGATCACGCGCCTCATCGCCCAGGATGACGAGGGCTTCGTCGTCAGCGCACGCTTCGCCCTGACGCCGCGCTTTCGTGCGCTGATCGGCGGGCGCACGCGCGATCTGGTGTTTGCGGCGCGTAGCCGGCTGGCGCGCATGGGCATCAACATCCTGCCGCTCGGCGAGCTGGAACTCGATGGCGACCACGGCGACCTCCAGCTGCGCATCCTGGCCGCTATCACCTCCTATGGGATCGGCGAACATCTGGAGCGCATCGTGGTTCCAGGGTTGCGCGTGGGGCGTCTGGTCTTCTGTCCCGAGGACAATCGGCTCGATTCGGCCGCGATCCATCAGCTCATCCACGACAACAGGCTCCAGGTGCCGGCCGGGTTCTCGCTCGACGGCCACGGCTATCTCATCCTGCGCCCCCAGCAGCGGATCTATCGCTTCCAGAGGCCGCTCACGCCCGATGAGGTCACGGCCATCGCCACCCATGCCGATGGCAAGGATCTGCTCAATCGTCTGCAGACGCGGGTCGAGGTCGATCACATCGAACTGCCGCCCAGGGACGGACTGGTCACGGCCTGCTCGATGTTCCTGCATCGCCATTACGTCGTGCTGCGCAATCTCGACGAGTCGCTCGGCGTGCATCTCCAGGCCACCGTGCTCGATCCGGTCTCTACGCGCGGCACCAACGTCTATCTGGAGTTCATCAACCGCACCGAGCAGCTCATCATCAATCCGAGTGTCGCTGCCTCGGTGCACGAGGCCATCCGCATCGATCCCAAGCCGCATTACTGGCATGGACGAGCGCGTCCCGAACCGAGCGCGACCGATGATGCGACCGGCTGTCAGTCGCTGCTGGCGATCTTCGATCGGCTGGAAGCCGGCCCGGTGGGTGATCGCTACTCGCACCGCCTAGCGGCCATCGTGCGTGATCCAGCCACACTCCTGACCGGCGAGGAACCCGAGCGACTCTGGACCCAGCCCCAGACTCCTCGCGATCCACGCGGCGGCACCGATCTGGCGGCCGGACTGGTGGCCGAGGGCCTGGATCTCACCGCACGCCTGGAGTGCGGCACCCAGATCCTGGCCGATCTGCCGGACGGAGCGCGCGCCACCCTGCTCCTGGGCTACTTCCCCAATCTGATCGAGCACACCCAGATCTGTGAGGCGGCGCTCAGGGGACGCATCGAGCGCATTATCTTCCGCCGCGCCTCCTTCGAGCACGGCCCCTTTCTGTCCTCGCGCGACCAGGGCCGACTGGCCGACTACGAGGGTCTGGGCCTGCGGGTGTTCTGGTGCAACGAGGCACGCGGCCATGTGGTGCGTCATGTCTTCCGCGGGCTGCGCGGCTATTTCACCACGCCCGACACGGTCGACCGCTTCCGCTCCTGTCTGATCTTTGCCGTCTATGGCTCGACCAAGCCGCTGGCCGAGACGGCCGTCGGCCAGATCGAGCGTTTGTTCACCAATCTGCGCGGCCTCTTCGGCAGCGACATCGGCATCCTGACCGGCGGCGGGCCGGGCGCCATGCAGCAGGTCACAGACGTGGCGCATCAGCTCGGACTCATGGTCGGCTCCAGCTTCATCGAGACGGTCGACCAGACGCCCAACGAGACGGCGGAGTTCTATCAGACCTTCCAGGCCCGCAGTCGTCAGGCGCGCCAGCGCTGGTTCGAGATCGCCAGCTTCCATCTGTTCCTGGTCGGCGGCGTCGGCACCCTGGAAGAGATCGGACTGACGCTCACCGACATGAAACTCGGCGTGATCGAGACCGGTCCCGTGGTGTTCTTCGACAGCTCGGGCGGCGAATTCTATTGGGAGGGACTGCGCCAACAGCTCGAAGAGATGAAACGTCAGGGCCGCGTGCCGGCCTGGCTGACCGATCAGATCCTGATGACGACCGACCCGGACGCTGTGCCGCGCTTCTATAAGCAGGCGCTGCGGCTTGGCTGATACACATGGAAGCGGCCGTTTTCGCGCAAGACGGATGACATCCGAGGCCGAAATCAGGACAATTCCATGCTAACCCGGCATACCGCTGGATCCATATCCCGTCCCGCCGCACGCCGTATCTTCGGCGCGGGCTGGATCGGAACCGCCTCAACCGTTACTGGGTCGCCTGGCGGGCCATGACCGCCGGATACGAGACAAGGCCGTGTCAACATTGATTACCTTCGAACATCCGCTCAACGAACGTGTCCGTACCTTCCTGCGACTGGAACATCTGTTCCGTCAACTCGATCACTTCGTCCAGCAGGAAGACCCGCGCTCATCGCGCTGCGCCATCTGGGCGCTCTTGGATATTGTCGCCGTCACCACGCGCGCGGATGTCAGGAACGAGATCCTCAAGGAGCTCGATCGCCTCACCGGCAATCTCAACCGGCTCTCGACTCAGCGTGGTGTCGATACCGAGGCGCTCAACGAGGTGCTGGCTGACCTGCGCCGCGCCACTGAAGGCATTCAGCATCTCAACGGCCCCATCGGTCATCGCGCACGCGAGGACGAATTCCTCAAGGCCATCGCCCAGCGCAGCAGCATTCCGGGCGGCACCTGTAGCTTCGACCTGCCGCACTTTCACTATTGGCTCATCCAGCCAACTGAACAACGCCAGACACGCTTCAATGGCTGGCTCCAGGATCTCAACCCCGCGATCGAAGCCATCCGGCTCGCGCTCTCGCTGACACGCTCCAGT
The DNA here is from genome assembly GCF_009720725.1 of Allochromatium palmeri. Taxonomy (GTDB): domain Bacteria; phylum Pseudomonadota; class Gammaproteobacteria; order Chromatiales; family Chromatiaceae; genus Thermochromatium; species Thermochromatium palmeri. The sequence continues at coordinate 25,400 of NZ_WNKT01000001.1, read as the reverse complement.
TCATCCTCGCGTCAGGTCACGGCCGAAGGCGGGTTCTATCAGGAAGCGCTCGACGCCGTGGCACCGGCGCAGATGCTGCGCGTGACGATCGAGACCGAGGCCGCGATCTTCCCCGAGATCAGCGGCCACAAGAACCGCTTCAGCATCCGCTTCATGAAGCCTGAGCTTCAGGGACGCGCTACGCCGCATGCCGAGGACATCCAGTTCCGGCTCACCTGCTGTGTCTTCTGAGGCCATGGTCAAGACGGTCGACTGCCCGCACTGCGGCAAACCCGTATCCTGGACGCCGGACTCGCGCTGGCGGCCCTTCTGTAGCGAGCGCTGCCGGCTGATCGATCTGGGTGATTGGCTGGAGGAGCGTCATCGTCTTGCCGCTGATGACGAGGCACCGGTTGAGGACGGGCCCGACTCCATGGCCGCGCCCATTCAGCACTAGCGCTCAGGACGCCGGCCAGAGTCCGCGAATCGCGGCAATACCCTGGGCGCCATGTTGGACGGCCTCGTTCAGATCGTCCGCTGTCAGTCCGCCGAGCGCATAAACTGGCAACGGCAGCGGATCGACCCAGTCGGAAAAAGCACGCCAGCCGAGCGGATCGGCCTCGGGATGCGTGGCCGTGGGCTTGACCGGCGAGAGCAGCGCGTAATCCAAACCCAGTTCGACGGCCCGCGCCAGTTGCCGCGGATCATGGCAGGAAGCGCCGACGAGGTCGTTCGACCGGCCTGGACGGGTAGCGAGCGCCATCAGCGTCGGGCTGGCCAGATGCAAACCATGACGCGCGATGTGCGCAACCTCGGCGGGGTCGCGATTGAGCAATAGTTGCGCACCCTGGCGTTCGCACAGCTCGAAAGCGGCTTGCGCGAGAGAGGCATAATCAGACGCTGACAGGTCATGGGCGCGCAGTTGCACCAGACGCACGCCAGCGTCCAGGGCGTCTCTTAGACGCGCCAGAAAAGCCTCGGGCTGGCGTGGATCTTCGCCCGTGATCAGCATGAGCGTCGGCAGACGCAGCGCGGTGATGATGGGGCGGTCAGCGGCGGGAAAAGCGGCCGGGTCCATGTCTCCGGGCGTCAGCCAGTCGAGCGGTTGACCCTCGCGCCCATGTGGAATGCCCGCATAGTCGTCTACGCGATGCACGTCGAGCAGAACGTGCCGGTCGCCATAGTCGTGATGGACACGAATCAGCGGACGGCTGGCGCGGACCTGGATGCCGAGTTCCTCGGCGAGTTCGCGCTTGAGGCCGGCAGCCGGTGATTCGCCTGACTCCAGCTTGCCGCCTGGAAACTCCCAGAGTCCGCCCTGATGCACATGATCCGGTCGTTTGCTGACCACAATGCGCCCTCTCGCATCGGAGAGCGCACCGACCATGACATGAATGATTTCAGGCATCGTATAACGCAAACGGCACCGATAGCCAGGCTATCAGTGCCGTTTAGACCAGCTCTCGACCAGCGGATCCGCCGGAGCGAATCGGGGATCGAGACGCGGGAGGTCTTACTGCCAGCCGAGGCCGACCGAGAAGACGACCGCGTGGACGGCGATGGCCAGAACCAGCAGGGCGTAGAAGATGGGCATCAACCAGGTCGCCGGGTTCACAACCAGCCAGATCTTCCAATCGTCTTCGGGGTTACGCGGCTTTGCGACGTTGCTCATTGCATTGTCCTCTTAGAGGTTTAAGACCGTTTTACCACCAAGGATTGGCGGCGATGACGAACAGGTGAGCCAGGGCGGCCAGACCGACGAATGCGGTGTAGGTTACCTTGAACTGTTCGTGGAATTCTTTAGCCTGCTGATCGGTAAGACCGGAAAGACTTGCCATGGACTTAGTCTCCATTGTGGGTTTGGCGCTTCCGCCGCCCTTGATTTGGGCAGTCGGTTTTTTCTGTTCAGCCACTGAGTTGATGACTCCGAAGGAAATCGAATACTGCTGCCTTCGTGACGCGCGGATGGAGGCGCGAATACTGTCTGGCGCTGCCTCGCTCGACCCGGTGCTGCTTGGTTCGAGATGTTCCGCTGTTCGGCAGGTGTCATCTTAGCTTGACACCAAACAATGTCAACAGGAATTTACAAAAAATCTCAGGGGATGCCCAGCCACTTATGTGTCTGGAGACTTAGACGCCAGCGCGGATGGGCCTTGCAGTAGTCGACGGCCAGGCGCGTATTGGTCTCGCGTTGCGGTCCGTCCATGGGTTGCAGAAAGAAATGTCGAAAATTCAGTGCATCGAACGGCTCAGGATCCAGGTCCGGCTGCGGATAGATCAGCTTGAGTTCGTCGCCGGCAGTCAGTTGCAGCGGCGCGCCAGCCTTGGGGCTGACACAGACCCAGTCGAGACCGGGCGGTGCCGGGCGGCTGCCGTTGGTCTCGACGGCGACCTCGAAGCCGTGACGATGCAGGGCGTCGATCAGGGGCACGTCGAGTTGCAGCAGCGGCTCACCGCCGGTGCAGACGACATAGGGCTGGCCGCTCGATCCGGCTCCGGCTGGCCAGAGGGCGCGGATACGCTCGGCCAGTTCGTCGGCGTTGCGATAGCGCCCACCGCCCTCCCCGTCCGTGCCGCGAAAGTCCGTGTCGCAGAAGCGGCAGATCGCCCCGGCCCGGTCCTGCTCGCGGCCCGACCAGAGGTTGCAGCCGGCAAAGCGGCAGAACACCGCCGCGCGTCCGGTCTGAGCGCCCTCGCCTTGCAGGCTGTAAAAGCACTCCTTGACCCAGTAGCTCATGTCGGCAGGGCCGGACCCAGCTCGCCCCAGCACAGCGAGGCACCACAACCGGGCGTCGGTTGCAGATCGATGCGGTCGAGTTCAGGCAGATCCGCGCGGATGTGCGCACGGATCCAGTGGGTCAGACTCCCCGGATCAGCGGCGTCGAGTCCTTCGAGCGCGTCGAGCCGATGATGGTCGAGCCGATCATAGAGCGGCTTGAACAGGCGTTTGACGTCGCCATAGTCGACGGTCCAGCCGAGCACCTGATCGAGCGGCGCGGTCAAATGCAGGCGCAACAGATAGCTGTGTCCATGCAGACGCCGCCGCGCATCGCCCTCGGGCGCGTGCTCCAGACGTAGCGCGGCCTCGAAGCGCTGCTCCTTCCAGATCCGATAATGGGTGCCGTCGAAATGACAACCGGCGGTCGCGGTCTCGTAGACCGTGACCCAGGACAGCGCCGGCAGCTCGGGCTTGAGCCGTGCCCAGATCCAACGCGCCAGCAGCTCGCTGGTCGGGTTCTCCAGGCCTGGGATGTCGTTGAGACAGACCTGATGCAATGCATCATGCAGCGGCGCCCAGAGCGCGGCGAGCCGGTCGAAATCGATCCCCATGTCCTCGCCGTCCAGATCCTGATCAGCGTGCAGGATGACCTCGAAACCGTGACCATGCATGCGTCCACAGGGATGGCCTTCGGGCACGTTCGGCAACCGGTGGGCCGACTCAAAGCGAAAGCGGCGCCAGACATGGATATGATCGGCGCCGTCGAGATCGGCGCCCTGATCGTGCGTGCTCTGGATGCCGATGGAGGCGATGCCCGGCAGGTCGAGCCGGTCGCGCACCCAGCGCGCCAGGTTCTCGTCGGTCGGGACCGGCAGCAGGGTGTTGAGATCGCGATAGTCGAGCGGTTCGACACCGCGCGCCAGTGCGGCCTGGAGGTCGTCGCTCTCGGCGCCCGGAAAGCTGGCCCAGCCGGATGGCAGCTCGGCGCGCAGGCGCGCGAGAAAGCCATGACCATGCAGATGCCGGCAGCGATGGGTCTCGGGCAGGATGTCGACCCGACGCGCCGCCTCGAAGGGAACAGCCGCCAGATGGAAGAGCCGTGTATTCATCTTCGCTCCTCGAAACGCGCCAGGAGCGGATCAGCAACGCCGGCCTCGTCGAAGCCCTTGGCGCGCAACTGGCAGGAGTCACAGCCCCCACAGGGCCGACCATCGGGGCCAGGATCATAGCAACTGCTGGTCAGACCATAGTCGACTCCGAGCGCCAGTCCGGCGCGAATGATTCTGGCCTTGGTCATCTTGATCAATGGGGTATGGATGCGATAGTGCTGGCGCCCCTCGACACCGGCCACCGTGGCCAGATTGGCCAGACGCTCAAAGGCCGCGATGTACTCCGGCCGGCAGTCCGGATAGCCGGAATAGTCGAGCGCATTGACCCCGATGAAGATGTCAGCCGCCTCCAGCACCTCGGCCCAGGCCAGCGCAAAGGAGAGAAAAACCGTGTTGCGCGCCGGGACATAGGTCACGGGGATCTCGTGCTCCATCGCCTGTGGAGCGCGCCCCTTGGGCACCGCGAGATCTGCCGTCAGGGCCGAGCCGCCGAAGCGGCGCAGATCGATCTCGGCGATCACATGCTCGGCCACGCCCATGGCGTCAGCGATACGCGCCGCGGACTCCAGCTCGACTGCGTGACGCTGGCCATAACGAAAGGACAGCGCATGAGGGACGAAGCCCTCGGCGCAGGCGATAGCGAGCGCGGTGGTCGAATCCAGGCCGCCGCTCAGGAGAACGACAGCCGGCTTCATCGTCCGACCTCGCCGCCTGGAGCACGCGCGAACTTGGCGTCGACCGCCGGATTGGGCGACACTTCGGACACCCATCCATCTTTGGTATTGGAATGATGCAGGAACATCGAATCAAACTCTGGGATCTTCCGACCCGTCTCTTTCATTGGTTACTGGTGTTACTGGTGGCGCTGGCCTTCGTGACCGGGCTGACGGGCGGACGCTGGATCGACTGGCATGGCTGGATCGGACAGGGCATCTTCGGACTGATCGTCTTTCGCCTCGTCTGGGGCTTCGTCGGCTCGACCTATGTCCGCTTCGGCCAGTTCGTGCACGGCCCCCGGACCATGCTCACCTATCTGCGTGGACGCTGGCATGGCATGGGCCACAATCCATTGGGCGGGATCTCGGTGCTGGTGCTGCTGGCGCTGATGCTGTTCCAGAGTCTGACCGGACTCTTCGCCACCGACGACATCGCCTTCTCCGGGCCGCTCAAGTCACTGGTCTCCAGCGAGACGAGCGTCTGGCTCAGCGGACTGCATCGTCAGACCATCTGGATCATCGGCGGCTTCGTCGCCCTGCATGTGCTGGCGACACTCTTTCATACCTGGGTGCGTGGTGACAACCTGATCCGACCCATGATCACGGGCTACAAGATGACGCGCGAGCCGATGGCGCACTCGGCCAAGGGCGGCGGGCCGATCGCCTTCATCCTGGCGCTCGCCATCACGGCAGGCGCGGTCTGGATCGCCAATGGCGGACTGCTGCCGCCCCCGCCTCCACCACCGCCGGCAGGCAGTGTGCCGGATTGGTGATGAACAAAAAAGGCCACCCGATGCGACGGGCGGCCTTTTCAACCAATCAGGCGCGGTTTGAGGATCAGTCGGCCCGATACTTCTTGTGGCATGCCTTGCAGGCGTTGCCGACATCGGCGAAGGCGGTCTTGACGGCCTCGGCCTCACCGGTGGCAGCGGCCTCGGCGAGTGCATCGGCCGCGCCGACGAACTCACGCGCGATCTTGCCGACGTCTTCCATGTTCTGGAAGAACTCGGGCTTTACGCGGGTCTTGACGTCGCCGATGTTCTTGTCGGTGCCTGGACCATAGAGCGCGCCCATGCCCGAGTTGGCGATAGCGGCGATGGTGTTAGCGGCGGCCTCGACCTGAGCGGCATTGTACTCGCCTTCCAGGTTGGCCTTGATCTTGCCCATGTTCCAGCCCATGAACTCGTAGCCGGCCTGACGGGTCTCGATCTGCTCCTCGGGCGAGAGGTTAGCGGCGATAGCGGAACTGGCGAGGCCAAGGGCCATGAGACCGGCGGCGGTGCTGGCTAGCAGGTGTTTCATCGGACAATCTCCATATTTTTGGATTGAGAAGTTTGGCGCCCGGCTCCCTGATGAAGCCAGGAGTGCCATCAAATAGGCGCGACACCCGGCCGATTCAAGTCGAGAACCGGCATTGGCGTCCGCAGTGTGGCACAGATGGCGCGCAAAAGTTCCATCTCGGCGACCGCGACCCGACCATCGGCAAGCACCGTGGTCGTCATGGCGCCGAGCAGACGCTGTTTGTCGGCCAAGCGCAGTCGGGCGAGCTTGACGAGGGCGGCATCGAGTCGCGCCGGCCAGTCGCGCACAAGCCAGTCGGCGTCGAACCAGTCCTCCTGGATCCGGGCAAGTACTTCGGGCTTGGCGCCGAGCCGTTCGATGCCGGCCCGCAGGGCCGCGAGCGCGACCGAACGCTGCGGACGGCCCTGGTGCGCGAAGATTGTCAGCAGATCGATCACCTCGCGCGTGGCCGCACTCAACGTGCCATGACCCGCGACCTGCGCCTCGGACGGATGAGCAAAATCCCGCAGATAGCGGTCGAGCGAACGGGCCAGGGCATATTCGAACACGGACATCCGACCATCGGCCTGGATCAGGCGCTCGACCAGGATTTTCAGCCGCGCGCGGTCCGGCTCAGGCCGCCGGCGCAGGGCTGGAAAGGCGATCTCCAGTACGGGCATCCGTAGCTCAGGCACCAGTTCGGGCACATCGCGCAGCAGCAGATCGACCTGGCGTTCCGACTCAGGCCCCAGAACCTCGGTCAGGATCAGACGCTGTGACTCACGGATCTCGGGTTCGGCGCTCATCAATAGATAGGCGATGACGGCCATCGACCACTCCGGCGTGCGTGCCGCGCGCTCCAGGGTGGCGGGAATCGCTGCCGCCAGCCGACCGGCAGCCGCCATCTGATTGTCATCCGGTCGGCCCAGGCGTGCCATGATTCGCTCCGGCGACAGCGACGACAGACCTGGAGCGGCTGGCGCCGTCGACGTGGTCAGCGTTGGATCGACGGCCTCGGGCGCGGGTGTCTGGCGTTCCATGCGCACCGCTATCCGGCTCAGTTCGGCTGGATCGAAGCGCGGTTCGATCGCGCGAATCCGCTCGACCAGCGGCGGATGCGTGGCGAACAGCCGGCTCGACAGACCGGACGCGAAGAGCATGTGCGCCACCTCTGAGCCATCGGTCTGCAAGCGCGACCCTGGCCCGACGGCGGCGATCTTTTTCAGTGCCCCGGCCAGACCGGACGGCTGCCGGGTGAACTGCACCGCCGAGGCATCGGCCAGGAACTCGCGCTGACGCGACACCGAGGCCTGGATCAGACGTCCGAAGAAGACGCCGACATAGCCAACCACCATCAGGGCCAGACCCAGTGACAGCACACCGCCTTTCTTGCGTTGCGCCGAAACACGCCCGGCCTCTAACAGAAAGCGCCCGAGCAGTGTCAACATCAGGATGCCGAACAGCCAGCCCATGAGCCGGATGTTCAGTCGCATGTCGCCATTGAGGATGTGTCCGAATTCATGGGCCACCACGCCTTGCAGCTCGGCGCGATCAAGCGTCTCCAGCGTCCCCTGGGTGACGGCGACGGCGGCATCGGCGGGCGAATACCCGGCGGCGAAGGCATTGATGCCCGGCTCGCCCTCCAGCACATAGATGGCGGGCACCGGCACGCCCGAGGCGATCGCCATTTCTTCGACCACGTTGCGCAGACGTCGGCGCAGCGGGTCCGTGGACTCGGCGGTGACCAGGGTACCGCCGAGTCCGCGTGCCACGGTGGCGCCACCACCGCGCAGACTCAGGACACGCCACTGGCTGGCCAGACCAATGACCCCGGCGGTCAGCAGTGACGTCCAGATGAGCAGGTCGCGATTGGGCGCGATCTGGAACGGAAAGGGATTGATCGTCCCGCCCGACTCGGCCAGAGCCAGATAGCGATCGGGGCCGATGACGTTGTGATAGGCACCGAAGAAGAGCAGCGCCACCAGATCCACCAGTGCCACGATACAGATCAGCGCCAGCGCGAACAGCCCGACGAGCCAACCAGTGCGGCGGCGCGCGCGGGCTTGGTGCTCGAAGAAGTTCATACGAAGGAGACCCGGACGGCCTCGCGTTTTTCGGGCGACTCGATATTCAGGAGTTGCGCCGGCTGGAAACTGAAGAGGCCGGCGATCAGGTTGCCCGGAAACATCTCGCGCTGATTGTTATAGGCCATGACCGCATCGTTGAAGGCTTGGCGAGCAAAGGCGACGCGATTCTCGGTGCTGACCAGTTCCTCGGACAGTTGCGCCATGTTTTGATTGGCCTTGAGATCCGGATAGGACTCCGAGAGCGCGAACAGCCGGCCGAGCACACCCGAGAGTCCCTGTTCGGCGGCGGCGAGCTGGCGCATGGCGGCGGCATCCGTGGGATCGGCGGCCGCCTGGCGCAGTGTATCGACCGCCTGACTGCGCGCCCGGATCACGGCCTCCAGCGTCTCGCGCTCGTGCTGCATGTAACGCTGAGCGACCTCGACCAGATTGGGGATGAGATCGTGACGGCGCGTGAGCTGCACATCGATCTGAGCGAAGGCGTTTTTGTAGGCATTGCGCCCGCTCACCAGTCGGTTGTAGAGCGTGACGACCAGGATCGTCAGGACCAGTAGAGCGATTCCGAGCGAGATCCAGACCATGGGTTTTCTCCAGAGTGTGACAGCGAAGCGTTGGCGTCTTGGCGACATCAGTCTAGACTGCTCGCCATCATGGTCATAGCGAGTAAACGATGCACGAACTCTCACTCTGTCAGGCGCTCATCGATCAGGTGACGGGCATCGCCCGCGAGCATGGCGCGAGCCGTGTCGATCGCATCCGGCTCAAGGTCGGCCCGCTCGCGGGCGTCGAGCCGATGCTGCTCCAGCAGGCCTATCCGCTCGTCGCGGTCGGCACCCTCGCCGAGGACGCCGAACTCGTCATCGAGCCGGCCGAGGTCCGGGTGCAGTGTAACCTCTGTGGCGCCGAGACCGAGGCACGTCCGAACCGGCTGCTCTGCGGAGCCTGTGGGGCCTTCCAGACCCGGCTGGTCAGTGGCGACGAACTCCTGCTGGCGAACCTCGAACTCACAATCCCTGATTGAGCCGCGTCGACGGCGTCGAAAATAGTGATTGCATTCGCCGCGAATTCGCGTATGGTGGCGGCTCAACATCACGCGCCATCCGGTCGGCGCGGCCCGTCTTTCGGTTGATCTCCCGCCCAAGGCTCACCCGTCGCGACTCATACGTACCCTACGCCTAGACCGGCCCAGACGATTCCTGGGTAGGCCGACCCAGGAGCATTCATGTCGTTTTCTGCGCTCGGCCTTTCGGCCGAACTGCTGCGCGCGATCGCCGCGCAGGGCTATACCCAGCCCACGCCGATCCAATCCAAAGCGATTCCCGCCATTCTGGCTCGCCGCGATGTCCTCGCTGCCGCCCAGACCGGCACCGGCAAGACCGCCGCCTTTACCCTACCGATGCTGCATCGGCTGAGTCAGTCCAATCCACGTCAGCGGACCCCGCGCGCCCTGGTTCTGACCCCGACCCGCGAACTCGCGGCCCAGGTCGGCGAAAGCGTCAGTACCTATGGCCAGCATCTGCCGCTGCGCGCGCTCCAGATCTTCGGCGGCGTCGGCCTGGGCCCGCAGACCACAGCCCTGCGTCGCGGTGTCGATATCCTGGTCGCCACGCCGGGCCGACTGCTCGACCATATCGGTCAGGGCAATGTCGATCTCTCCGCCATCGAGTTTTTCGTCCTCGACGAAGCCGATCGGATGCTCGACATGGGCTTCATCCATGACATCCGCCGTGTGCTCAAGCTGCTGCCGTCCAAACGTCAGAATCTGCTGTTCTCGGCCACCTATTCACGCGAAATCGAGCAACTGGCCATCGGCCTGCTGCGCGACCCGCAGCGCATCGATGTCGCACCGCGCAATACCGCCGCCGAGACCGTGACCCAGGTGGTCCATCCGGTGGCCCGCGACGCCAAGCGCTCGCTGCTCTCACATCTGATTCTGCAGGGCGACTGGCAGCAGGTGCTGATCTTCACCCGTACCAAGCACGGCGCCAACCGGCTGGCCGAACAGCTCGGACGCGACGGCATCACCGCCGCCGCCATCCACGGCAACAAGAGCCAGGGTGCCCGCACCCGCGCCCTTGCCGACTTCAAGAGCGGCACCCTGCGCGCTCTGGTCGCCACCGATATCGCTGCCCGCGGACTCGACATCGACCGTCTGCCGCATGTAGTCAACTTCGAGCTGCCGAACGTGCCCGAGGACTATGTGCACCGCATCGGCCGCACCGGCCGCGCCGGCTCGGACGGCACCGCCGTGTCGCTGATCAGCCCCGACGAACGTGGACTCCTGGCTGGCATCGAGCGTGTGCTCGGGCGCCGCATCGAAGTCCAGCGCATCGACGGCTTCGAGGAACGCGGCTCGACCGACGAGACGCTCCAGGCCGATCAGCGCCGTCAGTCACAAGCGCCGCGCAAGCATCACGCCCGACCGCGCTCCGACGCACGCGACCAGGGCGGCAATCGCGGCCAGACCCAGCATCCGCGCAGTCATGCACGCAAGCCCGGTGGACGCAGCGGCGGATCACGCCCGCGCGCCACGGTTTGATCGCGACGGCTTAGCGTTTACAACAGTTTCGCGGAACGGCTCAGGCTGAACCGCACCCACTCCAGCCAGCGGGCGCATCGGCCGGCACCGGAGTTCCTTTTGATCGATGCGCAGTTCCCCAAGAGACCGAGACTGATGAATATTTATGTTGGCAACCTGGCCTATAGCGTGACCCAAGATGATCTGCGCGAGGCTTTCGGTGCCTACGGCAATGTCGAGAGTGCAAACCTCATCACCGATAAGTTCACCGGTGATTCCAAGGGCTTCGCTTTCGTCGAAATGCCCAGCAATTCCGAGGCCGACGCGGCCATCAAGGGTCTGAACGAGACCCCGCTCAAGGGGCGTCCGCTGCGCGTCAACCAGGCCAAGCCACGCTCTGACCGTCCGTCGCGTAGCGGCGGTGGTCAGCGCTGGTAACAGCCGGCTCCAGCCCATTGCGGGCTGTTGCTGAAAAAGGCCGCGTTCTGCGGCCTTTTTTGTGTCCGAAGAAATCGCCGCTCTCGATCGGCGCCCGGACCACACGCAACGACCTACCAAAAAGACGGTTCTCCGGCATGGCTGTTCCAGGCGGGCACATCCCAGGCCGGCGGCACCGAATAGAGATCGCGCAGACGATAGGATCGATAGTGGAGCATATCGAGTTCGATCTGGCGCCGCATCACACCATCCGGTCCAGCTTCCAGCAAGGTCGCGCGCGGCGCGGCGAAGCTGCCGAGCATTCCGGAGTTGAACCAGTAATCGCCGCTCAGCAGTCGCTGCGCTGAGCCGACGGCGAAGGCAAATTCACCGAGATCCCGGTTAAAGACCAATTCAGCCGTCATCGCCTGTTCATCGATCTCCCACACCTGCCCGCGACTCTGACAGTCTGGGGACGGCGTCTCGGCGGTGCAACGCTGATTGCTGTTGTCGTAGACCAGCAGGCGGTTTTCACTGATGAAGCTCGCATCATGGGTGTGCGAGAACCAGTCGTCGGACTCGCCGCCGATCAGCGCAAAATCGCCCTCGGGTCCAAGCCGCCAGAGGACGCGCCCATCCCCGGCGCCATCGGCGTACTGCACCTTGACGATCCAGTCCTGATGCCTGACCGAGAGGATCAGATTGCCGTCCGGCGTATAGGCCAGGCTGTTGGCGTGCATCCAGTCGTTGGACTGCTCGGCCAGATGGAAGGGCGGACAGCCGGCCATGCCGATCAGGCAGACCTCATCGAGCGTCGCCAGTCGGGTCGGGTCCAGATGATCCCAGCCGTTCCAGACCCACTGAATCACGAAGTTCTGGTCGACGACCAGGATCATGTCGCCGAGTACCGAGACCGTGCCCGGCCCCTGCACATCCGTCACCAGGCGCTCGACTGTCGAGATGAAGGCGATCTGGCCATTGGGCAGGTCGCGCACGTCGTGATGGATGTCGTTGATGCGATCCGCATACCCGAGTTGCGCGAGCTGACGGTTGAGCGCCTCGACACGGGTCTGCTTGATGACCTGACCGAGCAGATCCACCTTGGCAAGAACCGTGTCACGGATGCCGCTAAGCGGGTCGGGCCGGATGACCCAGAGCGTACCGCCGTGACTTGGCCGCACCGCCCAGGTTGGGGTGTCCAGATACCAGACCAGCCGGCCCGCGAGATCGGTCGCATGGATATAAGGATCCAGTCCGAGCGTCGGATTGCCGATGAGGGTCGAGTTCCAGATCAGAGGTTCGGGCGTCCCGTCCCAGGCGGTGTCGGCGGGCGTGATCCGGGCCTCCGAGATCGTGATCAACGCCGTGCCGGTGGTGAAATCGAGCGGGTCTGAACGGACGATCACCGCCTCGCCGGGGCCGAGGATCTCGTGCCACATCCGATAGCGGGTCTGTTCACGCATCCCGGCTACCTGGAAATGCAGTGGCACGCCCGGCTCGCAGCGTTTCGGGCTGGTCGTCCAGTCCTGACCGTCGCCCGGCGCCTCGAAACGCACGCGCATCCGCGCCGGCGGCGGACAGGGCGGCGCGACATAGAGCGCCACCAGCGGATTGGACGTCGGCAGCGCCACGGCCCAGGGTGTCAGTGGCGGTACGGCCGGTTCAATATTGAAGCGTTGCTCGGCGACCTGCTCCTCGCCGGTCTCGGTATTCAGGACCGTCGCCACGACGCGATAGACACCGGGATCGATCCGCGTCCACTCCAGGACGTTGTCGCGCGAACCATCGTAGACGACCTCGGGCTGATCCGGCCCCAGCGCGGACCCGACGCTCAAACGGTAGAGCGCGTTCGCGGCTCCGTCTCCGTCGATGGTAAAGGTGATGGTGGTGCCAGCGGGTTGTGGCGATGGCGGATCGGCAATGAGCGTCGCGGCCCCGGCCACTGACAGATCTAGTAGCCCACCCAGGGCCATGAAGATCGTGAAGCGAATCGCGTAGCGCATCGGCCATACCTCCCGTTGGATACAAGAGTGCGCAGTATGTACCAATGCGGAGGATCGGTCAGCGATTCAGACGCCTCATCCGCCGTCTGTCATGCACGCTGACCGAATTGGACGCGCTGTCGACTCAGGCGGCAGCCATCATCGCCCGCACGTCTTCTTCGATATCGCCGATCGGCTTGATGTCGAAGTTCTCGATCAGCACCTTGGCCACGTTCGGCGACAGGAAGGCCGGCAGGGTCGGTCCGAGCCGGATGTGCTTGACGCCCAGATGCAGCAGCGCCAGGAGCACGATGATCGCCTTCTGTTCGTACCAGGCGATATCGTAGGAGATCGGCAGTTCGTTGATGTCGTCGAGTCCGAACGCCTCCTTGAGCTTCAGGGCGATAATGGCCAGCGAATAGGAGTCGTTGCACTGTCCGGCATCGAGCAGACGCGGGATGCCGTTGATGTCGCCGAGATCGAGCTTGTTGTACCGATACTTGGCACAGCCGGCGGTGAGGATCACGGCCTCCTTGGGCAGCGCCTTGGCGACATCGGTGTAATAAGAGCGCGACTTGTGACGTCCGTCGCAACCGCCCATGACAACGAAGCGCTTGATGGCGCCCGACTTGACGGCTTCGATCACGGTGTCGGCCAGTGTCATCACCTGTGCATGGGCAAAGCCACCGAGGATCTCGCCCTGCTCCAGCTCAGTTGGCGGCGCGCAACTGCGGGCGCGCTCGATCAGCGGCGAGAAGTCCTTGGCGCCACCCTCGGGACGGTCGGCGATGTGCATGGCGCCCGGCCAACCGGCCTGACCCGTGGTAAAGATCCGATCGCGATAGGCGTCCTTGACCGGCGTGATGCAGTTGGTGGTCATCAGGATCGGGCCGTTGAAGGACGCGAACTCCGTGTCCTGTTCCCACCAGGCGTTGCCATAGTTGCCGACGAAGTGTGCGTACTTCTTGAACGCCGGATAATAGTGCGCCGGCAGCATCTCGCTGTGGGTGTAGACATCGATGCCGGTGCCCTCGGTCTGCTTGAGCAGTTCCTCCATGTCCTTGAGGTCGTGCCCGGAGATGAGGATGCCGGGATTATCGCGCACGCCGAGATTGACCTTGGTGATCTCGGGGTTGCCGTAGGCGGTGGTGTTCGCCTCATCGAGCAGCGCCATGGCGGTCACGCCGAACTCGCCGCACCTGAGCACCCAGCCGATCAGGGTCTGGATGTCGGATTCGGTCAGCGAGGCGGCCAGGGCGGCAACCATGAAGTCATAGATCTCGGGCTGCTCGAAGCCGAGGACGGCGGCATGATCGGTATAGGCGGCCATGCCCTTGAGACCATAGACCAGGAGTTCGTGCAGCGAGCGCACGTCCTCGTCGGCCTGCGACAGCACGCCGACGACCAGGGCCTTGGTCTCGTATTGATCGGGCGTGCCGATCCAGTTGACGGCATCCAGATCGCCGGCATAGCCGATGGATGCCTTGAGCGCCTCGCGGCGGGCAATGATGGCCTGAATCCGGTCTTTGAGCCGCGCGTCGTCGAAATTGGCGTTGGTGATGGTCATGAACAACGCCTGGGTGATGAACAGACCCACGCCCGGATCAGGCCGGCCCTGCCGGGCCGCATCCTCGGCGACCACGGCCAGTCCCTTGAGCAGATAGACCAGCAGATCCTGCAAATGGGCGGTCTTGGAATGCTTGCCGCAGACACCCTTGGTGGTGCAACCAAAACCCTTGGACGCTTCTTCGCACTGGAAACAGAACATACTCATGACAGGCTCGCTCTCGTTCGGACGGATGGGTTCGATGAGACAAGCATGTCAGCAAGCGGCGCTGAGCGACTTGATGTAGGTCAAATCAACACACGACACCGGCCATTGCGGACGCGGCGTTAGACGAACTCGGGCTTGGGTTCGCGCTCCAGAAGCGCGCGCGTGGCCTCGGCCGGCGAGACGCCCTCATGAAGCACACGATAGACCTGCTCGCTGATCGGCATCTCGATGCCAAGCCGCTTGGCGAGACGATGGACGGCCAGTGCCGTGACGACGCCCTCGACCTCCTGACCGATCTCGGCTTTGGCCTCGTCCACGGTCTTGCCGCGTGCGAGCGCCAGCCCCATCCGGCGGTTGCGCGATTGATCGTCGGTACAGGTGAGGACCAGATCGCCAAGTCCAGCCAGTCCGTTGAAGGTCTCGGGCCGGCCGCCGAGCGCGGTTCCGATCCGGATCAGCTCGGCCAGTCCGCGTGTGATGAGCGCCGCGCGCGTGTTGGCGCCAAAGCCCAGACCATCGGCAATTCCCGTAGCGATGGCCAGCACGTTCTTGGCCGCACCGCAGATCTCAACGCCAACCATATCCGGACTGGTATAGGAGCGGAAGGTCTGTCCGTGCAGCAGGGCGGCGAAACGGGTCGCGAATTCGGCCTGACCGGAGGCGACCGTCACCGCCGTCGGCAGCCCGCGCGCAACCTCACCGGCGAAGCTCGGACCCGAGACCACGGCCAGCGGACGCTCACCGAGTTCTTCGCGTGCGACCGTATGCAGAAGTTGACCACTGGCCACGTCCAGCCCCTTGGTCGCCCAGGCCACGCCAAAGCCGGACGGCAGACGCTCGGCCAACTGGCGCGCGACCGAGCGAAACGCCTGACTCGGAACGACGACCAGACAGTCGGTCGCGTCCGCGAGTGCTTCATCGAGCGAGTCGGTTGGCTGCATCCCGGCCGGAATGGGATGACCGGGCAGGAAGTGACGGTTCTCGCCATCGCGACGAATCGCCGCCACCTGAGCGGCTTCATGGCCCCAGAGTCGCACCGCGTGACCGTTGCGGCACAGTTGCAGCCCCAGGGCCGTACCCCAGGAGCCGGGGCCGAGCAGCGCGATCCGGGCCAGCGTGCTCATAGTCAATGCTGAACCGGTTTAGCGCCGCCGGCCTGTGCCTGCTCGGCGGCCTGCTGCTGATGCTGGGCGAAGAGGACGTCGAAGTTGACGTGCTGCAACACCAGTTGCGGGAAGCTGCCCTTGACGACCAGATCCGAGACGACCTCGCGCGCATAGGGGAAGAGCAGGTTGGGGCAATAGGCGCCGAGCAGCGGCCCGAGGTCGTCCTCGGAGAAACCCTGCGCGGTGAAGATACCGGCCTGCTGGACTTCGACCAGGAAGGCGGTTTTTTCCTCGACCTTGACCGTCACCGTCACTTCCAGCACGACTTCGTAGATGCCGGCGTCGAGCGCGTTGATCTTGGTGTTGAGGTTGAGCTCATGGTGCGGTTTCCACTCGCCACGGAAGATATCCGGGGCGTT
Source organism: Allochromatium palmeri (assembly GCF_009720725.1). Lineage (GTDB taxonomy): Bacteria > Pseudomonadota > Gammaproteobacteria > Chromatiales > Chromatiaceae > Thermochromatium > Thermochromatium palmeri. The sequence continues at coordinate 9,293 of NZ_WNKT01000001.1, read as the reverse complement.
GGGCGACTCGAAGGAGACGTCCTTGGTATAGATGCGCTGTACGGAGAATTGACGTTCGTTGGTCTGTTGCTCTTCGGCCATGCCGTTACCTAGCTCTGTTGATGTGAATGAATAGTTCGAGTGACGGTGCGCACCGGGCCACGATGGCTCAGCGTTTCTTGCGTGTCAGGGGCAGGCTCGCGGACTCCCAGGCCATGATGCCGCCCTGGAGGTTGTAGACCTCCTCGAACCCGGCCTTGCGCAGGTGCGCGCAGGCCACGGAGGATTGGGCGCCGGAGCGGCAATTGACGATGATGGGTCGGCCCTTGTATTTGTTCAGGGTCGCCAGCTGGTTGTTGAAGCCGTTCATCGGGATGTTCAGGGCGTTGATGATATGCCCGCGCGCATAGTCCGCCGCCGGACGCACGTCGATGATGACCGCCTCGCGATGATTGAGCATCTCGGTGGCCTGGAGCGGCCCAACGCTGCCCTTGCCGCCGACGATGAGATTGTGGATCAACAGGCCCAGGATCACGATCAGGGCCAGAAAGAGAATCCAATGGTTACCGATGAACTCGATGAGTTGTGACATGGTGTGAGCCGTCTCGTTCGGAATGGGGATCGGGCTGGGCGGCTCGCCCTAGCGGGTGTGATGACAGAAAACCTCGCGCATCATCCCGATCAGTTGCAGGGTGCGATTGTCGCTGACGCGATAGTAGACGCGGTTGGCATCCTTGCGCGAGGCGAGAATGCCCTTGTCGCGCAGGATCGCCAGATGCTGCGAGATGTTGCTCTGCGAGGTGCCGACATGCTCGACGATCTCCTGGACGCTGATCTCCTGATCACCGAGCGTGCAGAGGATCTTCAGACGCAGTGGATGCGACATCGCCTTGAGCGAGCGCGAGGCACGCTCGATGTCCGCGTCGTCGGCGAACAGGTCGATCTCCTCGAATGTGTTCTCGGGGAGATTCAACACCGGGCGTGAGGAATGACTCGGGTTGCTTACCATTGAATCGCATCTGATCGATTTATCACCGTACAATGATAAACGTTTTCCGGGCAACGACGAAATACTCGGACGCGAAGCACGCAACGTCATCAATCTCGGACACCATCGATGTCTAGTCGCACTCTTGGATCGAATCCGACGCTCCGACGAGGAACTCAGGCGCGCGCTCGCGGTCGATTCTCGTCATGGCTCCTGGCCGGCCTCCTGTCTTCGTCGAGCCTGCTGCTCGCCCAATCGGACAGCTACCCGGCGCTCGACGCGCGCCAGCAGGATCTCAGCGAGACCCAGCGTCAGGTTCAGGAGATCGGGCGTGAACTGACCGTTCGCAGTGAGGATCGGCGCGCCCTGATTGCGGAACTGGAAGCGCGCGAGCGCAACGTCGCTGAGCTGTCGCTGGCCAATCGCGAGCTGGAACGTCTGGTCGCGGAACACAATCGGGTCGCTAGCGAACTGCGCGCGCGCCAGGTCGAGGAACGCGCGGCACTGGGCGTCGAGCTCGATCTGCTCTCGGATTTGCTGCGAACGGCCTATGTCATGGGGCGCGCCGATCGTCTGCGTCTGTTGCTCAACCAGGAGGATCTAACCCGCGCCAGCCGTGTCATGTCCTATTTCGCCTATTTCAATCGCGAGCGCATGAAGCGCATCCAGGCCGTGCAGCAACGCGCCGAGCGACTCGACCGGCTCGCCCGCAGCGCCGAGGAGGAAGCGCACCGACTGGCCGAGCTGGCGCGCAGTCAGGAGGCCACGCGCCGGCGGCTCGAACAAGCCAAACAGCGTCGTGCGCAGGTGTTGCGCGATCTCGAGTCCGCCATCAGCAGTCGCGCCGAGACCCTGGAAGGACTCAAGCGCGATGCCGAGTCACTGAAGATGCTCGTTGAACATCTGCGTCAGCACGCCCAGATCCGGGCTGAGCTGGATATTCAGCACGATCCATTCGCCACGCTCAAGGGACAGCTGGCCTGGCCGCTCCTGGAGAACCACATCCTCGCGGCCTTCGGCACGCGCAAGGAGGCCTCTGAGATCGACTGGGATGGCGTGCTGCTGGCCGCGCACGAGGGTGAGGAGGTCCGCGCGGTCAAGGAGGGGCGCGTGGTCCATGCGGACTGGCTGCGCGGTTTCGGCCTCCTGATCGTGATCGATCACGGCGACGGCTATATGACGTTCTATGGCCACAACGAGGCGTTGTTGCGCGAAGTGGGTGAATGGGTCGCGACCGGCGACCCGATCGCGCTCAGCGGCAAAAGCGGCGGACGCCGTGAGCCAGTGCTCTATTTCGCCATCCGGCACAATGGACGCCCGCAGGATCCGGCGGCCTGGTGCGCGAGTCATGGCCGCTATGACCAGCGCTCCAGTCGTGTTTGGCCCGTCCGGTCCGAAGCAGCCGAATCTGTCGAATCGACGTGAAACATGCGATCCTTTGTAACACGCTGTCCAAATCCGTTTTTCGTCCCTATCTAGCCACCGTCCGCTAGGAATTCACGATCATGCGCTTTCCATTCGTTCTGCCGTTGTGTCTTGGCCTGCTGACCGGCGCCGTCGCCTGTGCCGAAGAACCGGCCGCCATCGAGCCTGACCCAGTTCCATCCGCGCCGACCACGTCGAGCACGGAACCGGATCTGCCACTCGACACGCTGCGCACCTTCGCCGATGTGTTCGGACGGATCAAGGAGGACTATGTCGAGGAGGTCAAGGACCAGTCCCTGATCGAGAACGCCATCCGCGGCATGCTGTCCGGACTCGACCCGCACTCGTCCTATGTCAATGGCGAGGATTACCGTGAACTCCAGGTCGGCACCAGCGGCGAGTTCGGCGGACTCGGCATCGAGGTCGGCATGGAAGACGGTTTCGTCAAGGTCATCGCACCGATCGACGACACCCCGGCCCAGCGCGCCGGACTCCAGGCCGGTGACATGATCGTGCGTATCGACGACAAGCCGGTGAAGGGCCTGAGCCTGAACGAGGCCGTCAAATTGATGCGCGGCAAGCCCGGCAGCCAGATTCAGCTCACCATCCTGCGCGGTACCGACGACAAACCCTTTGAGGTCGTCCTCGAACGCGCTGTGATCCAGGTCGCGAGCGTCAAGAGCCGGATGCTGGCCCCTGGATTCGGCTATGTGCGACTGACGCATTTCCAGGCCCACACCACCGACGACATGCTCAAAGCGATCGATGAACTCAAACAGGCCAACGAAGGCCGGCTCAAGGGGCTGGTGCTCGATCTGCGCAACAATCCAGGCGGTGTGCTCAATGGCGCGGTCGGCGTCAGCGATGCCTTCCTGACCGATGGACTGATCGTCTATACCGAGGGCCGGGTCAAGAACAGTCAGATGCGCTTCAAGGCCGGCCCGGACGACGTACTCGACGGTGCGCCCATCGTGGTGCTGGTCAACGCCGGCAGCGCCTCGGCCTCCGAGATCGTCGCCGGGGCGCTCCAGGATCATCGGCGCGCCATCGTCATGGGCACCCAGACCTTCGGCAAGGGGTCGGTCCAGACCATCGTACCGATCGACGAGGACTCGGCTCTGAAGCTGACGACGGCGCGCTATTACACGCCGTCCGGGCGCTCGATCCAGGCCCACGGCATTGCACCCGATATCGCGCTGGAGCGCGGCGAGTTCAAACCGCTCGCCGATCCAGGACTTGGCTCGCTCAAGGAGGCCAATCTGATCCGGCATCTCGATGGGCAGACGCCCGCGACCGAAAAAGCGGCTGAGCCGGAAGAACAGTTGCCACTGGCGGTCGAGGACTTCCAGCTCTCAGAAGCACTCAATGTGCTCAAGGGACTGAACATCCTTGACGCGGCGCCCCGCCGCTGAAAGCTGGAAGTTGACCGCCCATGTCGTCCGCGATCGTCCCGCTCGTCGTCGTCTCGGTACTCGCTTTGGGCCTGAGCCTTTGGCTCACGCGCTGGCTGGCGACGCGGGCGGGTTCGGGATTCGGTCCACTCGATCATCCGAACGAACGCTCGCTGCATGTTGCACCTGTGCCGCGCTCGGGCGGTCTGGGCGTGCTGGCGGGCGTGATGCTAACGCTCCTGGCCGCATTCGGGCTGGGCTGGATGGATGGCGCGCTGGTCTGGATCGCGGGTGCGCTGATCCTGGTTGCGCTGGTGTCCTTTTTCGACGATCTCGGTGATCTTTCGCCGCTGGCGCGACTGGCCGCCCATGGGCTGGCGGCCGGATGGCTGATGCTCGGCGGACTGGGCTGGAGCCACCTGGATCTGCCTGGCGTCACGCTGGTGTTTCCGGGCTGGCTGGCGCTCGTGCTCACGCTGCTGTTCGTGATCTGGATGATCAATCTCTACAACTTCATGGATGGCATGGACGGTCTGGCCGGCGGCATGGCGGTCTTTGGTTTTCTGACCCTGGCCTGGCTCGGCTGGCGTGGCGATGAGCCGGTCTATGCGCTGATCTGTCTGGGTGTGGCGGCGGCTTCGGCAGGTTTTCTGGCCAGCAACTTTCCGCCGGCACGCATCTTCCTGGGCGATGTCGGCTCGTCGAGCCTGGGTCTGCTGGCGGCCGCGCTCGCGCTCTGGGGTGCTCAGCTCGGACTCTTTGCGCTCTGGGTCGCCTGGCTGGCGTTCTCGCCCTTCATCGTCGATGCGACCTGGACCCTGCTGGCGCGTCTGGCGCGCGGCGAGCGCGTCTGGGAAGCCCATCGCTCGCACCATTATCAGCGTCTGGTGCTGGCCGGCTGGAGCCATCGGCGCACGGTGCTGCGCGCCTATGGTCTGATGGCGGCGCTGAGTGCCTGCGCGATCGCCGCCCCTGGACTCACGCCCAGCGATCAATGGCTGTTGCTCGGCGCCTGGGCCGTGATCTATGGGGTGATTCATCTCAAGGTCGGGCTGGTCGAGCGCAACGCCCAGATGGACCCCGCATGAATCCGTTCGTCGACCGGCTGCGCTCGCGCACAGCGGCTTTTACGCACGATCTGCTGAGCATCCCGGTCGCCTGGATGCTCGCCTACTGGCTGCGCTTCAATCTCGACACCGTGCCGCCGGAGTTTCTGCACGGCGCGCTCCAGGCGCTGCCCTGGCTGATTCCGATCCAGGCCGGCGTCTACTGGCTGTTCGGACTCTATCGCGGTGTCTGGCGCTTCGCCTCGATCCCGGATCTGGTGCGCATCACCAAGGCGGTGCTGGTCGGCACGGCGCTGGTGGTGGTCGCGCTCTTCATCCTCAACCGCTCGCTCCATGTCCCGCGCTCGGTGCCTGTGCTCTATTTCGGCGTCCAGCTCATCCTGCTCGCCGGTCCGCGTCTGCTCTATCGCTGGCTGAAAGATCATCGTCTCAATCTGTCCTCCGGTCAGCGGGTGCTGATCGTCGGTGCCGACCGCGCGGGCGATCTGCTGGCGCGCGATCTGCTGCGCGACCCCAGCCGCGCCTATTTTCCGGTCGGGTTCGTCGACGACACACTCCGGCGTCAGGGCGGCGAGGTCCAGGGGCTGCCGGTCCTGGGTTCAAGCTCGGCTATCCCCGAGATCGTGCATGAACGCGACATCGAACTCATCATGCTCGCCGTGAGCGGAGCGAGCGCCCGCGAGATGCGCCGTCTGGTCGAACTCTGCGAGCAGACCGGGCGTCCGTTCCGCATCTTGCCGGCGTTGCGCGGAATCCTGGCTGGCGAGGTCGATTTCCACCAACTGCGCCCGGTCTCGATCGAGGATCTGCTCGGACGCGAGCCGGTCGCGCTCGACTGGCGCGAGATTCACGCCGGACTGGCCGGACGCGATATTCTAATCACAGGCGCGGGCGGCTCGATCGGCTCGGAGCTGGTGCGCCAACTGGCCGCGGCCGGCCCGGCGCGTCTGATCCTGGTCGACAATGGCGAATTCAATCTCTATCGCATCGAGATGGAGCTGAGCGAAACCCACCCCGAGCTGCCGATCGCGCGCCATCTGCTCGACGTGACCGACGCGACCGCGATCGCGGCGCTCTTTCGCGACGAGCGCCCGGCAATCGTCTTCCACGCCGCCGCCTACAAGCATGTCCCGCTCCTGGAAGATCAGCCGCGCGCGGCGGTCAAGAACAACGTGTTCGGTACGCGCCGCGTAGCCGAAGCCGCCGCCGCGAGCGGCTGTGAGCGCTTCGTGCTGATTTCGACCGACAAGGCCGTCAATCCGACCAATGTCATGGGCGCGACCAAGCGCCTCGCCGAGATGCTGTGCCGCGATCTGGACAGTCGCTCGGACTGTCGCTTCATCACAGTGCGCTTCGGTAATGTGCTCGACTCAGCCGGCAGCGTGGTGCCACTGTTTCGACGTCAGATCGAGCACGGTGGACCCGTGACCGTGACGCATCCCAAGATCGAGCGCTTCTTCATGACCATCCCCGAGGCCAGCCAGCTCATCATGCAGGCGGCGGTGATCGGCGACGGTGGCGAGGTGTTCGTGCTCGACATGGGCGAGCCGATCAAGATCCGCTATCTGGCCGAACAGATGATCCGGCTCTCGGGGCGCGAACCGGGCGAGGACATCGCCATCGAGTATGTGGGTCTGCGTCCGGGCGAAAAGCTCTACGAAGAACTCTTCCACGACTCCGAGGTGCTCATCGCGACCCGTCATCCCAAGATCCGGAGCGCGCGCCAGACAAACGGCCTGTCCAGCCAGACGCTGGGCGAACGCCTCGGTCGTCTGGAGCACGGTCTCGCGAGCGCTGAACCCGAGGCCATCCGGCTCAGCCTGCGCGAGCTGCTGCCTGAATGGCGTCCCGGACCTGGCGCGGCGCCGATGGACAGGGACGACGGGATGATCCAGGATCGACACGAGACAGCTGCATGATCCTGTCCATGTTCAACGAGACCCGAGACTGATTCGATGCCGGAAGACGCCATCCTAGACGACGCGCCGCCGATCAACGCCTGGCGCGACGAGCCGGAATTCACCCAGGACGCGCTGGAGACCGCATCCGTGGCGCCTGAACCGAGCGCCGAGTTCAAGATCGCGACGCACCTGCTGGCTCAATCCAAGCTGACCGCCGCTGACATGGCGCGCGCCCGGCGTCTGGCCGATGAGGCCGGCGAGGCGCTGTTGCCGCTGCTGGTGCGTCTGGGACTGGTCTCCGAGCGCGACATGGGGCTGGCCATGTCCGAGGTACTGGAACTGCCGCTGGCCAATGCCGCCGATTTTCCGGCCGAGCCAGTGCGCGAGGATCTGCTCACGCTGCGTTTCATGAAGGATGCGCGTGTTCTGGTGCTCGACGAGAACGCCGAACGTCTGCGGGTGGCCTTTGCCAATCCGGTCGATGACTTCGTCAGGGCGGCGGTCGGTCTGGCCGCCGACCGCGCGATTGAGTCCGTGGTGGCGTTGCCGAGCGAGATCGAATCGGCTATCGAACGGCTCTATGAAAAGGTCGAGGAGGACGCCGCGACCGGCGAGTCCGAGGCGGATTTCGGCGATTTCGACGAGGAGGACATCGAGCACCTGAAGGATCTGGCCAGCGAGGCGCCGGTCATCCGCATGGTCAATCAGCTCATCCAGCGCGCCGTTGAGTCGCGTGCTTCGGACATCCACATCGAACCCTTCGCCGATGAACTCAAGGTGCGCTATCGCGTCGACGGCATCCTGAAGGAAGTCGAGGCCCCGCCGACGCGTTCCACGGCGGCCGTGATCTCGCGCGTGAAGATCATGGCCAAGCTCAATATCGCCGAGCGTCGGTTGCCCCAGGACGGGCGCATCCCGATCCGCATTCAGGGCAAGGAGCTGGATCTGCGCGTCTCGACCGTGCCGACCATGTTCGGCGAGAGCGTGGTCATGCGTCTGCTGGACAAGGAGAGCGTGCGTTTCGATCTCGACGCGCTCGGCTTCGACGGCACGCCGCGCGGGCGCCTGAACACCATCCTGGAGCAACCCTACGGCATCCTGCTCGTCACCGGGCCGACCGGCTCGGGCAAGAGCACCACGCTCTACACCGCGCTCAGTCGGCTCAACACTCAGGAGCGTAAGATCATCACGGTCGAGGATCCGGTCGAGTACCAGTTGCCCGGCATCAATCAGATCCAGGTCAAGTCGGCGATCGGCATGACCTTCGCCGGTGCGCTGCGCGCCATCGTGCGCCAGGACCCGGACATCATCATGGTCGGCGAGATGCGCGATCTGGAGACGGCGCGCATTGCCGTGCAGTCGGCCCTGACCGGCCACGTCGTACTCTCGACGCTCCATACCAATGATGCGGCCAGCGGCGTGACGCGCTTATTGGACATGGGGGTCGAGGACTATCTGCTGACCTCGACCATCAACGGCATTCTGGCCCAGCGTCTGGTGCGCCGACTGTGTCCGCACTGTCGCGAGTCCTATCGCGCCCAGCCCGAACTGGCCGCGCGTTTTGCGCATATCAAGGGTTTGAGCGGATTGGTCGGTGAGGTCGATCTCCAGCGCGCTGTCGGTTGCGAGCAGTGCAACGGCACCGGCTATCGCGGGCGGCTGGTCATCACCGAGGTGCTGATCATGTCCGAGGCGATTCGTCAGGCCATCCTGGCACACGCGACGGCTTCCGATATCAAGCGAATCGCGATGGAGGAAGGCATGGAGACGATGTATCAGGATGGACTGCGCAAGGCGCTCGACGGGCGGACCACCATCGAGGACGTGTTGCGCGTGGCTGAGGCGGATTGATGGGGGGCGTGCGTGGCCGGCTGTCTCAGCGGTTTCAGCCAACCTCGCTGGCGGCGCTCAGGGCGTTCCGCTTGTACGCACGGCTTCGATCTGCGCCACGCTTAGTCCGGTGATCTGTGCGATCTGGACATCGTTCAGCAGGCCGAGTTTGATGAGATTACGAGCCATCTCGCGGGCCGCTTCCTGGCGGCCTTTCTGCAACCCGATCTGTTCGCCCTCCTGGCGGCCCTCCTCGCGGCCCTCCTGATGGCCCTCCTCGCGCGCTTCCAGCAGCAGGGTGGCTTCATCGCGCAGGGCTTTTTCGCGCGCTTCGGCCCAGTAGCGGGCTTCTTCATCGGCGCTCAGGGCGCGCAGTTTTTCGATCGCCCGTTGTACCGGGGCGTAGGTGTGAGTGCTCATGGTGGTGTCCTATCGCCAGTGTTCGAAGAGGGTGGCGCACTTCGATCCGGCCACCGTTTTGGCGCCGGACGTACAGGCGGCGTGCCATGGCGTAATTCGGCGACGGGGTCTGTGACCACCCTCAGTGATCGCTTCGCTGCTTGGCGAGCCAGGCTTCGATCAGGGTTGGATCCAGACCCTTGAGGCGTTCTTCGGCATCCAGACCCCTGAGGCGTTCTTCGGCATCCAGGCCCTTGAGCCGCTCTTCGGCATCAAAGCGCTTGATGATGGCCGCCGGGTCGCGTTCGATGGC
>NZ_WNKT01000019.1 GCF_009720725.1 Allochromatium palmeri | reverse complement strand
GATCGCCGTGCCGGGCGCCAAGCCGCTCCGCTGCCGGCTCTATTCCCCGCTCCGGCGGGGGGACTCTGAACGCTTACCTGCAATGTCCTAAAGCTCAAGGGGGAGTTCGAGTAACGCGGCTGTTTTTTGCTCCCCTATTAGGCCCCGCTATGCAAGCGGGGCTATGAATACTCGTAGTGCTTGATCTGGCGGCGGACGTTGCGCTGGATGATGACCCCGAGTACCGACCACTCCAGCCCGGTGAGATCGATCTCAGGATAGCGCAGGTTGAGCGCCATCAGTCGCTCGCGTCCATCCGCATCACGCTGGTACTGGCGGAACCAGCGCACACCCTCGACCTCGACGAAGATGTAGCTCGGATTCGGGCAGCGGTCGTTGGGTTCGATGATAATAATGCAGCCGTCGGGGAACTCCGGCTCCATCTCATCGCCGAGCACGCGCAGCGCAAAGGGTTCATGCAGGGCGCAGCCCGTGCCTTCCAGGGTCGAATCCGTCATCATAGGTTCTCGTTTCGTTCAGTCTCACAGTGATTCAGTCGCCAGCATCCATGAAGACCCAAGGCCAGATCAATCGAATCTCCGCCACCGAGCGTCCGCACGACGACCGGCGCGATTGGCGCAACCTGCGCGGCATGTTGCCCTATCTTTGGGAGTTTCGGGGCCGGGCGGCGCTGGCGATCGGCTGTCTGGTGCTGGCTAAGGTCGCCAATGTCGGCGTGCCGCTCATTCTGAAGGACATCGTCGATGCCTTCCAGGAGCCATCGGCGCAGATGCTGATCCTGCCGGTCAGTCTGCTGCTGGCCTATGGCGTGCTCAAGCTCAGTGCCTCGCTCTTCAATGAACTGCGCGACGTGGTGTTCGCGCGCGTGCGCTATCGCGCCATGCGCCGACTCTCGACACGGGTGCTGGAACATCTGCACCGGTTGTCGCTGCGCTATCACCTGGAGCGCCAGAGCGGGGCGGTCAGCCGCGATCTGGAGCGGGGTACGCGCTCGGTCTCGACGATTTTCAATTATCTGGTCTTCAGCGTGCTGCCGGTGGCGGTTGAGTTCGGTCTGGTCGCGGCGATCATGATCGGGCGCTATGACCTGTCGTTCGTCGGCGTCACCTTCGGCACGGTGGTGGTCTATTTTGCCTTCACCTTCGCCATCACCGAGTGGCGGATGGACTATCGGCACCGGATGAACCATCTGGATTCGCAGGCCAACACCCAGGCCTTCGACAGCCTCATCAACTATGAGACGGTCAAGTATTTCGGCAACGAGCGGCTCGAACTCAAGCGCTACGACGACACCCTGGCCGAGTGGGAAGAGATGGCGGTCGCCAGCCAGACCTCGATGTCGGTGCTCAACTTCGGTCAGGGCGCGATCATCGCCATCGGGGTCACGCTGATCATGACGCTGGCCGCCCAGGGCGTGGTCGACGGCAGCCTGAGCATCGGCGATCTGGTGCTGGTCAACGCGCTCATGCTCCAGCTCTTCATCCCGCTCGGCTTTTTGGGGATCGTCTATCGACAGATCAAGTATGCGCTGGCCGATATGGATCTGGTATTCAAGCTGCTGGAGCGCCGGCCCGAGATCGAGGATCAGCCCGAGGCCCAGCCGCTGGTGCTGCACGAGGGCGCGATCCGCTTCGAGCAGGTCGATTTCCACTATCAGCCCGAGCGCCCGATCCTGCACGGCATCGATTTTGCCATCGAACCGGGCCAGAAGCTCGCCGTGGTCGGGCACAGCGGCGCCGGCAAGTCGACCCTGTCACGGCTGCTGTTTCGCTTCTATGAGGTGACCGGCGGGCGCATCCTGATCGACGGTCAGGACGTGCGCGAGGTGACCCAGGAGAGTCTGCGCGCGGCCATCGGCATCGTGCCGCAGGACACGGTGCTATTCAACGAGAGCATCCATTATAACCTCGCCTATGGACGCCCCGACGCCACCCGCGCCGAGATCGAGCGTGCCGCCGAGATGGCCCATATCCGCACCTTCATCGAGAGTCTGCCCGATGGCTGGAACACCGTGGTCGGCGAGCGGGGCTTGAAACTCTCGGGCGGCGAGAAGCAGCGTGTGGCCATCGCGCGTGCCATCCTCAAGCGGCCGCGCATCCTCATCTTCGACGAGGCAACCTCCTCGCTCGACAGCCATACCGAGCAGGCGATCCAGCAGACCCTGGCCGAGGTGGCCGAGAACCATACCACGCTGGTCATCGCCCACCGCCTCTCGACCGTGGTCGATGCCGATCGGATTCTGGTGCTCGAACAGGGGCGCATCCGCGAGCAGGGCCGGCATCGCGAATTGCTGGAGGCCGGCGGACACTATGCCGCCATGTGGGAGTTGCAGCAGCGTGAGGGAGCGGATGCCAGCCCTGGGGCGTAGATCTGATGCTGTCTAGACATCGATTGGGCGGTTGGCCTCAAGCAGTGGGCAATGATTCAATGCTCTGCATTGCTGTCTTGCACGGCGACTTGAGCCGCCGCGTGCCATACTGGTGGCGCCCTGAAACCGGTCTGATCGGCCTGTCGCCGAGACGACGACCGACCGCTTCCGTTCGCATTGCCCCTCCTTTCGAGACATCATGAACCGCACCGTTTTCTTCGTTTCCGAGAGCACCGGCATCACCGCCGAGACCCTGGGTCACAGTCTGCTGTCGCAATTCGACACCGTCGAGTTCGAGCAGGTCTACATGCCCTATATCAACACCGAACTGCGCGCGCGGGCCTTGACCCAACGCATGCAGGAGGCGGCCGATCGCGATGGCGCCCGGCCAATCGTCTTCGCGACCATGATCGACAATGAGATCCGAGACATCCTCAAGGGTGGCCCTTGCTTCTATGTCGAGCTGTTCGAGGTCTTCGTCGATCCGCTGGCGCGCGAACTCGGCGTGCCGCCGAGCCTCAAGGCCGGTCGCAGTCACGCCATCACTAAGCCGAGCTACTACACCAAACGCATCGAAGCGATCAATTTTGCCATGTCCAACGACGATGGCATCCGACCGGATAACTTCCATCGCGCTGACGTGGTGCTGACCGGCGTGTCGCGCTCGGGTAAGACCCCGACCTGTCTCTATCTGGCCATGCACTATGGTCTGCGCGCGGCCAACTATCCGATCACCGAGGAAGACTTCGAGCGCGGCGATGTGCCGCAACTGCTCTACGACTGTAGCCACAAGCTCTTTGCGCTCACCATCGATCCGCAGCGGCTGCAACTCATCCGCGAGGAGCGCCGCCCCGGCAGCCCCTATGCCTCGCTCAAGCGCTGTCAGGACGACATCCGCCTGGCGCATCAGATCTACAAGCGGTTGCAGGCGCCGGTGCTGAACACCACTTCGCAATCGATCGAGGAGATCTCCTCGCAGATCGTCAAGGCGCTCAAGGAGGCGCCGGAAGGACGGAGCGCATCAGTCGCCGAGACGGGGCGGGGTGCTCAACTGTATTGAGGCCCCTGCAACCACCCGGCGGACGATCAACATGAGTTTCATCGACAAGATTCGCGCCTGTAATGCCTGGACTCCTGGCGATTTCGTGCCCTTGATGCTCAAGGGGACTCGGATCGGCTGGTTGCGTCAGGAGGCGTGCGAACAGCTTCGCCGCTGGCCCGAGTCGTTCGCGGTCGAGTCCGGGCGCGTGACCTGGGTCCAGGCGCCGGCTGAGTGTGCGGCGCGTACCGCCGTACTCGACGACGTCTTTGCGCGTCTGGCCGAGGAGGGCGTGGTCAGCCATCTGCACGGCGAGCGCTATCCACTGACCGCCAGCACCCGCGAGCGCGCCTGTTGCCTGATCGACCGCGCCTGCGCGCCCTTTCTTGGCGCGCGCGCCTTCGGCCAGCACCTCAACGGCTATGTGCGTACCGCGCGCGGGATCGAGATGTGGATCGGTCGGCGCGCGGCGGATCGGCGGCACTATCCGCTCCATCTCGACAATCTGGTCGCGGGCGGACTCCCGCATGGCCTGAGTCTGGTGGATAATCTGCGCAAGGAATGCGCCGAGGAGGCGGGCATACCCAGTGCGCTGGCCGATCAGGCGGTGGTGGTGGGCGCCATCACCTACTGTCGCGACTCGGCGGGCGGTCTCAAGCCGGACGTCATGTATTGCTATGATCTGGAACTGCCCGAGGACTTCGTGCCGGTCTGCACCGATGGCGAGGTCGAATCCTTCCAGCGGTTGCCGATCGCTGAGGTCGCCGCACTGGTGCGTGATACGGAGGCGTTCAAGCTCAACTGCAATCTGACCATCATCGATTTTCTGGTCCGGCACGGTTTCATCACGCCCGAGGAGCCGGACTATCTGGAAATCCTGGCTGGACTGCGCTCGCCGTTGCCCTGAATCGCGCCGCGCCCCACTCGACGCCGTCCGCCATCCTGGACGGTTTCAGCCGCCGACAACCGATCCACCACTCCACATTGCCCACGCGGAACGAATCTAACTCATGAGCCACACGCCCAATACGCTTCAACGACGCCAGACCCTGCCTGTGACCGTCGGGTCCGTGACCATTGGCGGCGGAGCGCCGATCGTCGTCCAATCCATGACCAACACCGATACGGCGGATATTGCCGCGACCGTGCATCAAGTCGCTGAACTGGCGCGCGCCGGCTCCGAAATGGTCCGTCTGACCGTCAATCATGAGTCCGCGGCCAAAGCGGTGCCAGCCATCCGCGAAGCACTCGATGCTCAGGGCTGCCATGTCCCGCTGGTCGGCGACTTCCACTTCAACGGCCATCGCCTGCTGACCGACTATCCCGAATGCGCCCTGGCGCTGGCCAAGTACCGCATCAATCCGGGCAACGTCGGCAAGGGCGAGAAGAAGGACAGCCAGTTCGCGACCATGATCGAGCTGGCCTGCCGCTATGACCGTCCGGTGCGTATCGGCGTCAACTGGGGCAGTCTGGATCAGGAGGTCGTGGCGCGGATGATGGACGAGAACGCCCGTTCGTCCCAGCCCAAGGACAGCGAGCAGATCATGTACGAGGCCATGGTCGAGTCGGCGATCTCCAGCGCCGAGCGCGCCGAGCAACTGGGTCTGTCCAGAGATCACATTATTCTGTCGTGCAAGATGAGCGGGGTGCAGGATCTGATCCAGGTCTACCGGATGCTGGCCGCGCGCGGCAACTATGCGCTGCACCTGGGTCTGACCGAGGCCGGCATGGGGTCCAAGGGCATCGTCGCCTCAACGGCGGCGCTCTCGGTGCTGCTGCAGGAGGGCATCGGCGACACCATCCGCGTCTCGCTCACGCCCGAGCCGGGCGAGTCACGCACGCGCGAGGTGGTGGTGGCGCAGGAGATCCTGCAATCGATGGGGTTTCGGTCGTTTGCGCCCATGGTCACCGCCTGTCCCGGCTGCGGACGCACCACCAGCGACACCTTCCAGCATCTGGCCAAGGACATCCAGACCTATCTGCGCGAGCAGATGCCGGTCTGGCGCGGCCAGTATCCGGGGATCGAGACCATGCAGGTGGCCGTGATGGGCTGTGTGGTCAACGGCCCGGGCGAGAGCAAGCACGCCAACATCGGCATCAGCCTGCCCGGCAGCGGCGAGCGGCCCGCCGCGCCGGTCTATGTCGACGGCGAGAAGGTCGCCACGCTCAAGGGCGAGGGCATCGCCGAGCAGTTCAAGCGCATGGTCGATGAATACATCGAGACGCGCTACGGACGTGGCACCGGCGCCTAGCGCGCGGGTTGGCTAGGCCGCGTCTGGATCGGGCGCCAGCGCGGCCCTGGCCTGCTCGACACGCTGTTCGAGCGCCGTGTCGCGTGGTGCTGGGCCGAGCAGAAACCAGTCCATGAGCAGTTGCAGACCGCTCTGGAGCGAATCCTCCTCGCCCTCGGCCAGGCGCTCAGCCAGGCGCGCGACCTGAAGCTCCAGACGCTGCTGGGCGAACTTGGCTGGCGTCTCGACGCCGGCAGCGATCTCAAGCCGCAAACAGAGCTCGGCGCGTGGCTCGCCATTGGCGGCGAATGACTGGCGCAGGGCGTCCAGCTCACCCCCGTCCTCGGCGGCTCTCAGCGCGCGCTCGAAGCGCGCCGTGATCGCGCGCTGAAGGTGCTGATCCTCCGGCGCAGGCAGATCCGCCCACTCCCGACGCACGGCCTCCAGGTCGAGTCCATCGCGCGGACCTTCGATCAGCGCCAGCTCAAGGCGCTCGCACAGGGCGGCCTGACGCTCCAGACGTTCCAGCACCGCCAGCCGTTGACGCTGCTCGGCCGCTTGGCGCTGGCGCTCCAGGGCCTCGCGGCAGGTCTGCCAGCGGCGCGTGATCTGCGCCGTCGCCTGACGTGGAACCGGCCGCGCGTCGACCTCGCGCCAACGCGCGATCAGCTCGCGCTGCATCTTGGCCAATGACTTGGGGTCATGCTCAGCGCCCGCCGCGATGAGACGCTCGGCCTCCTCACAGAGCGCCTCGCGCGCGGCCAGATGTTCGGCCAGCTCCTGGGCGTGGACCTGCTGGCGCGCGGCGCGACGCTCGAAGATCACATCACAGGCCGCGCGGAACTCGCGCCAGAGTCGGTTCTCGTCCTTTTGGCGCGCGGGCACCGTGGTGTGCCATTCGCGTTGCAGCGCCTTGGTCTGTTCGATGGCCGATTCCAGATCCGGATACTCGACCAGTGCCTGAACGCGCGCGATGAGATCGCGTTTCAGGGCCTGATTGTGCTGGCGCTCGGTGTCCAGCTGGCGATCCAGGATACGGAGCGACTGGTGGAAACGGCGTTCGAGTGCCTTGCGCACCCGTCCTTCGGTCGGGCCGATGGCGGTCCACGCCTGGCGCATCTCGCGCTCGGCATGGAGGGTCTTCTTCCAGTCCACGCGCTCCCAGTCCACCTGTGAGACAAAGGTTTCGAGCTGTTCGCAGAGGCGTTCGCGCGCCAGACGATTTGACTCGCGCTCAGTGGCCTGGGCTTCCATGAAGGGTCGACAACGCGCGTAGACGCGCTCGGAGGTCGCGTGAAAGCGGTCCCAGAGCGCTTGATTGCTCGGTGAGCCGGTCTTGTCGAGTCCCTTCCAGTCAATCTGCAACGTATGCAGACGCTCGGCGAGCGCTGCAAGCGGCATGTCCGCTTCGATCAGCGACTCCATCTCGGTGCAGAGTAGCTCGCGGTGCTGGTCGGCACCCCAGCGGCGCCAGTGTTGCAGCTCGCGCAGACGCGGCTCCAGGGCGCGGAAGCGACGCCTGAATTCGGACTCCTGACTGGCACCGACGCCGCTCGCGCGAATGAGTTCGAGCGCCGATGACAGGCTCTGATGGAGCGGGTCGGCCTGTTTGAGTTCGCCCTCGGCCAGATGGGCTTCCAGTTCGGCGAGACGTTCGGGGAGCTGCTGCAAACGCTGCTCGGCATGCTTGCGCTGGGTGCGCAGACGTGACTCCAGTCGCTCGACCAACGGCTGGATGGCGTGCACCTGTTCGGCGTCGGGGTGCCGGGCGGCCAGATCGCGGCTCTGATCGAGCAGGCGGCGCGCCTGCTTGTGATCGAGCGGCTTGGACGCACTGAGCAGCTGAGTGATCTGAGCACTCGTCTTCTCCAGACGTTCGAGTAATACCTGCGGATCGGGCTGAGGTGCGGGCGGTGCGACGGCGGCGGGTTCTTCCGGACTGAGCTGGCTGGCGCTGGTCTCGTGTGCTGGGCCCTCAGGCTCGGGCTCGCTCTGGAGCGGCGCCGATTCAGTCGGCTGTGGCGCGCTGGACGGGGACTCGATGGTCTGGGGGGCGGCCTCCGCGCGTGCTTTGCTCTGCGCGTCGAGGTGAGCGGCGTAAGCGTCGAGAAAGCGCGTGCGTTCGCACTCGAATCGTGTTTGCCATTCAGGCTCGGCCTCGTCCTGGATCTCGCTCCATTGGCGTTCGAGATGATCGAGCAGGGCGCGGTCCTGGTGCCAGTTGGCCAGACGGCCGAGACGCTCGACCTGGGCGCAGAGTTCCTCGCTGCGCTCGCGCACGATACGCGGGCGCTCCTCGCGCTCGGCGATCAGACGCAGCTTCTCGCGCGCCAGCCGATAGACGCGCTTGTCTTTCTTGCCGATGCGTCGCGCGATCTCTTCGAGCGCGGCCTTGTCGTCGTCGAGGCGTTCGAGTGCGCGCGCGCGATTGGCGGCCAAAGCGTCGTGGATAGCGCACTCGACGAGCACGGACGGGTCGTCGAGTTGTTCGATGGCCGCCAGCCGCTGGGCTGGATCTGGATGCAGGCGTGCCTTCTCGGGCAGGGTCTCGGGGAGGCGGATCGGTGGGGCCGTAGCGGCTGGAGCGATCTGAGCCTTGGCCTTGGACGTGTCCCGGGTTTCGTCAGCGCGCGCTGTGCGCCGCTTGAGCCATCGCTGGAATAGCATGTGATTCTGCTCCGAGAATTCGTGCCCAAGCCAGGTCCGATGGGCTGGGCGTCGTGTTGCGCATGTGAGCCATGTCCCAATCGACCCGGATCAGCGTCAGCCGCCGACGAAGGGGTTGCTGCGCCGCTCCTTGCCAAAGGTCGACATCGGCCCATGACCAGGGATAAAACGCACCTCATCACCGAGCGGAAAGAGTCGGTGGCGGATCGAATCGATGAGCTGGCGGTGGTTGCCGCGCGGGAAGTCTGTGCGTCCGATCGAGCCGCGAAACAGCACATCACCGACCTGCGCCAGTTGCGACCCGGCGTGGTAAAAGACGATATGTCCGGGCGTGTGCCCGGGACAATGGATGACGGCCAGGGTTTCGTCGCCGACCGCAACCGACTCGCCGGGCTGGAGCCAGCGATCCGGCTCAAACGTCTCGATCGGTGGAAAGCCAAACATCCGGCATTGCTCAGGCAGCGACTGGAACAAAAAGGCGTCGTCCGGATGCGGTCCCTCGATGGGAATGGAATACCGCCGGGCCAGCTCGACGCTGGCGCCAACATGATCCAGATGACCATGGGTCAGCAGGATGCGCTCGGGTTGCAGCGCAAGCTGGCTGAGCAGAGCCGCGATGCGATCGGGTTCGCCGCCCGGATCGACGATCGCCGCGCCGCGCGTGCGTTCGCACCAGAGCAGAGTGCAATTCTGCTGGAAGTCGGTGACGGGCAGGATCTGAAAGTCCACGTTGGATCGCCTGTCTCGATGATTCGCCAATCAGGCTCTCAGCAACGTGTAGAGCGCATCCTTGAGCTGCAGGCGCTGTTTTTTCAGATCTTCGATGGTTTCATCGGCGACCGGATTGCCGAGTTCCTCGATCGCGCGGACGCGCGCATCGAGGCTGTCGTAGTCGTCCATGAGCGTTGCGAACTCCGGGTTCTGCGCCCGCAGGTTCGAGATCTTCTGTTCGAGATCAGGGAATTCGTGCCGCAAGTCGTGTGATTCGCCAAGCATCTTGGGTCCGCTCCTCATTGACGCGGTCCGGCGCGGTCGGGCCGCGCACGGTGGGATAGGGATGATTCCGGGATCTGGCCCGGAGGCCGCCAGGGTCTCGGGCGAAGCGGGACGCCCGAAGCGCCCGGAGTATACCCTAGTGGCGACCCGCCGAAACAGCCCGGTCAGAGACGCGCGGTCACTTGGTCTTGGAGTCCATTTGCTTGACGACATCGGCGGTGATGTCGAGTCCCTCGTCCATGTAGAGCAGTCCGCTGACACTGCGCTCGAACACCATGCCGAGCTTCTTTTTCTTGGCGATGACGTTCAAGGCTTCGCGCGCCGGCTCCAGGATCTCGCGGCCTTTCTCCTGCTGGGCCTTCATCAGTTCCTGCTGGATGGGGAGCGCCTTTTTCTGATAGGCCTCGATGCGCTCCTTGATCTGCTGCTCCTTTTTGGCGACCTGATCGTTGCTCATCAGTGGCTTGTCCTTGGCCAGGGCCTGCTGCATCTGGGCGATCTCGCGCTCATCCTCGGCAAACACCCGGGTGCGCGGCTCGAAGTCCTCGCGGAGCTGCTGTTGCAGGCGCTGGCCGAGCTTGCTGTCCTCCAGCACCTTTTGCATGTCGACGAAGCCAACGCTGCTATTGGCCGAGGCTTGAACAGGCAGGGTCAGACAGGCGAGCAGCGCGACGAATAGAAACGGACGGGACATGGATAGACTCCGAATTGATTGAGCGTCATTCACGGGGTTGGTCTCGGGACCAGGGAATTGAATTGTAACCGCGGGCCGGTCAAGGCAAAACCATCGGCTGTTTTCGCGGCTTCGGGCTTGCCACCGGGGACGCACTGATAGATCCTCCTCAGATCCAGGGCGCTCGTGGTTCGCGGAACCGGCGTCCGGCCTCATCCTCCCAACTCATTCGATCCTGGAGACCCGGCGCGTGGGTAATTCATTACAAGAACAGCTCCTCAAGGCGGGCTTGGTCAAGGAGCAGACGCTCAAGCAGGCGCGCTCGACCAAGCGCAAACAGGTCAAGCAGACGGGCGGTCAGCCGACCGCCGAGAACCAGGCCGCGCGCGCGGCGGCTGAGCGTGCGCGCGCCGAGAAGGTCGAGCGTGACCGCGAACTCAACCGTCAGCGCCAGGAGGAGGCCGCGCGGCGAGCGGCCGAAAACGAGATCCGTCAGCTCATTCACAGTCATCGCATCGTGCGCGACAAGGGGGATCTGGCTTACAACTTCACCGATGGCAGCACGCTCAAGCGCATCTATGTCAACAAGGATCAGCACGCCAAGCTGGCCGCCGGCCAGCTGGCGATCGTGCGCCAGGATACCTTCTACGAACTGGTTCCTGCCGAGATCGCCGAGCGTCTCCAGACACGCGATGCGGCACTGGTGCTGGTGTTCAATCGCGCCAAGGACGAGACCAGCGCCGATGATCCCTATGCCGAGTACCAGGTGCCGGACGATCTGATGTGGTGATGACGCTGATCGATACGCACTGCCATATCGATGTCGTTGAATTCGACGCTGATCGTGCGGCGGTGCTGGAGCGTGCGCGTGCGGCCGGGGTCGAGGCACTGGTGGTGCCAGCCATCGACGCGGCGGGTTGGGACGGGCTGCTGGCGCTTTGTGCGTCCGCGCCGTCGGCATGGCCACGGTTGTATCCGGCGCTCGGTCTGCATCCGGTCTATCTGGAGACGCATCGCGAGACCGACCTGCAACGCCTGGAAGCCCTGGTCGCCGAGCCGCCGCTGGCCATCGGCGAGATCGGTCTGGATTATCATGTCGCCGGCCTGGATCCGGAGCGTCAGGCGCGGCTACTCGACCGTCAGTTGTCGATCGCGCGCGCGGCCGGTCTGCCGGTGCTGCTGCATGTGCGCAAGGCGCATGATGCGATGCTGACGCTCCTGCGCCGTCAGCCCGTGTCGGCGGGCGGCATCGCCCATGCCTTCAGTGGCAGTCTCCAGCAGGCTCATCAGTATCTGGATCTCGGATTCAAGCTGGGGTTCGGTGGCATGCTGACGTTCGAGCGTTCGCGCCGGCTCAGACGTCTGGCCAGCGAACTGCCGCTAGACGCCCTGGTGCTGGAGACCGATGCGCCGGACATGACGGTGGCCTCGCATCAGGGCGAGCGCAACAGTCCCGAGTATCTGCCCGATGTTGTCTTGACCCTGGCACGACTGCGCGATCTGGAACCGTCCGAGGTGGCCGAGCGCACGCGCGCCAATGCACGCACGGTGCTGGGACTCAGCGCCGCGCCGACATCGACCCGGACGACCGAGACCAGCCGCCGCACCTGATGGCCCCGTCTCATTTCACCTGCTCCCAGGCCGCCAGCGCCCTGACGCGCGATGTGGCCAGATCGACAATGGGGCGCGGATAGTCGCTCCCGAGCCGCACGCCGGACGCGGTCAGAATCGCTTGGGGCGCGGTCCATGGCTGATGGAGATACTTATCCGGCAGCCGCGCCAGCTCCGGACACCAGCGACGCACATAGCCGCCATCGGGATCGAAACGCTGGCCCTGAAGCACGGGGTTGAAGACGCGAAAATAGGGCGCGGCATCAGCCCCGCAACCGGCGGTCCACTGCCAGCCGAGCGTGTTGCTGGCCAGATCGGCATCGACCAGGGTATCCCAGAACCAGCGCGCGCCGTCCTGCCAGGGAATCAGCAGATTCTTGGTCAGCAGCGAGGCGACCACCATCCGCGTGCGATTGTGCATCCAGCCGGTATGCCAGAGTTCGCGCATCCCGGCATCGACCAGTGGTATGCCGGTCTGGCCGCGCTGCCAGGCGCGCAAGGCGACGTCCGCGCCATCCGTTGCCCAGGGAAAGGCGGCGAAGCGTCCATCCAGCGGTTCGCTCGGCGTGCGCGGATAGTGATACAGCAGGTGATAGCCGAATTCGCGCCAGCCGAGTTCGCGCACATAGGGCGCGGCGGCGCTCGTGGTCGGGTCGCCGAACGCCTCGATGATCAGGCTCAGCAGACGTCGCGGGCTGATTTCGCCGAAGTGCAGATAGGGCGACAGACGCGAACTGCCCGGCTGGTCGGGACGGTCGCGCGCGGTGCCATAGTCGGCGAGCCGCTCGGCGATAAAGGTGCGCGCCTGTGCAAGTGCCGCTGTCTCACCGATGCTCCAGGTGGCGCGCAGACCCTGATCCCAGTCGCGGCGCGGCAGCAGCTCCAGGGCATCGAGCGCGAGTGTTGCGCTGGGTGTGATGTGCGCCGGGAGGCTCGGAATGGTCGCTGGTGCCGGGATAGGCTGGGCAACCGGCCGTGCGCGCATGCAGGCACGCCAGAAGGCGCTGAAGACGCGATAGGGCTGATGGCTGTTGTTGAGAATATCCCACGGCTCGAAGAGCAGGGCGGCGTTGTGACTCTCGCCGCGTAGCCCCTCGGCGCGCAGCGTCTGCTTGATGGAGGTATCGCGGTCACGGGTGGCCGGATCATAGCGGCGATTCCACTGGATCGTCCCGGCGCCGGTCTCGCCGGCGAGACGACGCAGTGCGTCCAGACTCGGGCCGCGCAGAATCCAGAGCCGATTGCCACGCGCCCGCAGTGATTCATCGAGCGCGTTCAGGCTCCAGTGCAGCCACCAGCGGCTTGCGGCGCCCGGCTCCCAGGGTGATTCTTCCTCCGGGGCATGGATATAGACCGGAATGATCGGGCCGCCGGTCTGATGCGCGGCGAGTAATGCTGGATTGTCGTCCAGGCGCAGATCGTGCCTGAACCAGAGGATGGTCGGAGCAGTGCCGGTGCCGGCCGTGTGATTTGATGGGGTATGTGTTTGATTTGAAGGCTGAATCAAGGCGTTGATCCTGATTGGTTAGTGCGTGTTGAACGCGGCTCGCCGCCGCAGATGATACAAATTTTCAAATTAGGGGTTGCGCCCCAGGCGGTGGGTGGTTATTATGGGCCCTCAGTTGCGGGGTGGAGCAGTCAGGCAGCTCGTCGGGCTCATAACCCGAAGGTCGTAGGTTCAAATCCTGCCCCCGCTACCACATACCAAAAAGGCTTACAGTTCATCGCTGTAAGCCTTTTTGCTGTGCGCTCGATAAACAGGCGGCAGGCGAGAACCCCGGTCGATGGGGCGCTCGCGCGTGCCGGGTCTTCGCGACTCAGTGATACTGCTCGGTGGTGTAGTGGCCGGGTACCTGCCGTCGGTGCCGCACCAGTCCGCGCGCCTCCAGGATGACCTTGGCATCCTTGATCATGGCCGAGTTGCCACAGAGCATCACATGGCTGGTGGCCGGATCGATGGTCAGATCCACATGGCGCTCCAGATCCCCGCTGGTCAGCAGATCCGTGATGCGGCCGGACAGGGCTGTCGGCCAGGACTCGCGACTGACGGCCGCCACGCGCGTGAAGCGTCCGGGGTAGCGGTTGGCGATCTCATCGAGCGTCTCGCTATACGCCAGATCCGCGCCCTGACGCACGCCGTGGACCAGGATCACCCGTTCGAACAGGCGCCAGGGATCGGGCGAGCGCAGAATCGAGAGATAAACCCCGAGTCCCGTCCCCGTGGCCAGCATCCACAGATCCCGCGCCGGCTGGACTGTCTCCAGCGTGAAGATGCCACTGGCGGTCGCCGTCAACCAGACCGTATCGCCCGGATTCAGTGCTGAAAGCGGTCGTGTCAGTGGACCCTGTGGCACCTCGTTGAAAAAGATCTCGACCGGCTGCTCACCGGGTGCATTGACCAGCGAGTAGGGACGCCCCACGCGCTCACCCTCGATGTCGAGCGCGACCTTGATGTACTGACCTGCCACGAAGTTTGTGATCGGCGCCTCGAATTGCAGACTGTAGAGTCCTTCGGTCCAGCAGTGCTTGCCGACGACTCGCGCCTTGACCCAATCGTTCATATCTGTACCGCCTTGACTCTGTCTCGAATCTGTTTTTGTAGAGATAAAGGTGTGTGCGGATAGCTGAAATCCGCTCTCACATCATGATCGGTGCAATCGCCGTCATTGCAATCCCGGCGCGATGCTCCACTTCTGTGAGCCAGACGAACCGCGATTGGAGCGATGCATGAAATCATCCCTATGGCTACTCGGGCTGGCGGCCATGAGCACGACGGCCGGCGCCGAAACGAAGACCTGTTCCTCCCTGCTCGATCTCGATGTCCGGCGTCTGGCTGGCGAGGAGGTTGTCAATCTCTGCCAAGCCTATCAGGGGCAGGTGATCCTGGTGGTCAACACCGCCAGCAAGTGCGGTTTCACCTCCCAGTATGAAGGGCTGGAGCACCTCTACCGGACCTACAAGGATCGCGGTTTGGTGGTCCTGGGCTTTCCGTCCAACGACTTCGCCAATCAGGAGCCGGGCAGCGAGCAGGAGATCCAGAAATTCTGCCGCATGACCTATTCGGTCGAATTTCCGATGTTCGAGAAGGTCAGCGTCAAGAAGGGTCAGGCCGCACCGCTGTTCGAGCGCCTGGCGGTGGCCGGTGCGCCCTATCCGAAATGGAATTTCTACAAGTATCTGATCGACCGCAACGGCAACCTCGTCGATCACTACATCAGCACGACCAAGCCCGACAGCGGTAAGGTCATCAAGGCCATCGAACGGCTGCTATGAGCGTCAGGCGGCGACAGACGCGTCAGGGCAGCACTCCCGTTCGGCACATCACGGACGGAAAGCCTTAGCGATCGCGTGGTGTGAGTGGCGGCTCCGGCGCCTGGAGCGGCGGCCGCCCGGCGCGCTGTCGCAACCAGTTGAAAGCGCCCATGACCCGGGGCATGGACGCCAGCCGGCGTTCGAGCGCGAACTTGCCTGGAAAATCGCTGAGCACCAGCCCGACCAGAATCGTGAGCAGTCCCTGGCCGGGCAGCACCAGCATCAGGATTCCGCACAGCACCAGCAGCCAGCCCGCGACATTTTTCAACACCCGCAGTCCCAGATAGACCAGCGGATGAAAACGCCGCAGACGGCTCTGTTGGCGCTTGGCATCGAGGAAATAATCCTCCGGCATGGACGCCACCAGCACGGGCAGCGCCAGAATGGAACCGATGAACGTCAGCATGGAAGCGCCCGCCAACAGCAGCGTCAGCGTCTGATGCGACTCGATCCAGCTCATTAACGCATCGAGCATGGCCGGCACGACCTGATGAAGCGAGTCGGTTTCAAGATGCGGCTTCCGCGTGCAGCTCGGCCGCCTGGAGCGTGTTCTCCAGCAGACTGGCGATGGTCATGGGACCGACCCCGCCCGGCACCGGCGTGATCCAGGACGCGCGCTCGGCGCAGGTCGCGAAATCCACGTCGCCGACGAGCTTGCCGTCCGCGGTGCGATTGATGCCGACATCGATCACGATCGCTCCGTCCTTGATCCAATCGCCCGGCACGAAGCCGGGCCGACCGACGGCGGCGACCAGGATATCCGCGCCCCGAACCTTCTCGGCCAGATCGCGCGTTCGGCTGTGGCAGATGGTGACCGTACAGCGCGCCGCGAGCAGTTCCAGCGCCATGGGCCGACCGACGATGTTGGACTGGCCGATGATGACGGCGTCCAGCCCCTCTAAAGGTCGGCCCGTGCGCGCGAGCATCGTCATCACGCCCTTGGGCGTGCAGGAGCGCAGCAGCGGCATCCGCAGTACCAGACGCCCGACGTTGTAGGGATGAAAGCCGTCGACATCCTTGGTTGGCAGAATACGCTCGGTGACCGCTGTCTCATCGAGCTGTTCGGGGAGCGGCAGTTGGACCAGGATGCCGTCGATGGCCGGATCGGCGTTGAGCCGGTCGATCAGATCCATCAACTCAGCCTGAGACGTGTGCTCCGGTAATTCGTGCAGTTGCGAGTGGAATCCGACCTCGGCGCAGGCACGGCGCTTGTTGCGCACATAAACCTGAGAGGCCGGGTTCTGGCCTACCAGGACCACGGCCAGTCCTGGCGCCCGGCCTCGGGTGGACAACATCGCGGCGGCGTGCTGTTTGATGGTTTGCTGAATATCGGCGGCGATGGCTTTGCCATCGAGTATGGCGGCACTCATGTGAATCCTGAAAAAAGGCCAATAGGCTAGGGATGCACCATGATAGCGACTCACCGTCGACTGTAAACAATCTCGCCGTCCTGTAGAAATCATGCAACGAAACGGTTGACGTCGCCCGGAACGCTGGCTATCATGCCGGCTCTTCGGTTCCTGGATGCTTCAAAAAGCTCCGGATACGCATCCGAAGCCGGGGTATAGCGCAGTCTGGTAGCGCGCCTGCTTTGGGAGCAGGATGTCGGGGGTTCGAATCCCTCTACCCCGACCAAATGCTTTCCAGACGTGGCTCTGCTGCGTTGAATGCGTTGACCGAACTGCACCCGATAAAGCGCTCGTAGCTCAGCTGGATAGAGCAACGGCCTTCTAAGCCGTGGGTCGCAGGTTCGAGTCCTGCCGGGCGCGCCATTTGCGAATCCGGAGATGCTATAAAGGCATCGATTGCGATAGAATGACAGGGATGCGTCGGAATGCTTCAATGGTGGACGTAGCTCAGTTGGTAGAGCGCAGGATTGTGATTCCTGTGGTCGTGGGTTCGATCCCCATCGTCCACCCCAAATTTGAAAACTTGAGTCCAATCAAATAGACTCAAGTCGTTCGAGAAAGTCAATGGGCTGTTAGCTCAGCTGGTAGAGCAGTGGACTCTTAATCCATCGGTCCGGGGTTCGAATCCCTGACAGCCCACCAATAAAACAAAGGCTTAGGCGAGAAATCGCCTAAGCCTTTTGTTCGTGTAGGCGGATCGCAGGCAGGCGCCAAATCGAGATTTTGCAGGGGATTCTTGCAGGGCGATGAACGCTGGCGCGCAGCCAGGGATGGCCGCTCGCCCGGTAGGCAGTGGAACCTGAAGTTGTTAGGCTAGCCAAAGGCTACAGACTGGAAGTAGCGACATCGATAACAGGGACATGACAACAACCTGAGAGAAGGGCTATGCAATCAACCCGCGTCGACAAGCGAACCATCGAGGCCGTGGGGTCCGTGATGGATCTCTGGCCAATGGGCGACTACTCAGAGTATGTACCGCGCGGCACGGCGCGCGAGCGGATCTACCGACACTGGGTCACCGTCGGTCGGCATCTTAAGACAGCCGTCGCTCAGTACGAGCGCGCGGCGCCGGCGTCGAGGGCCTTCCGTGCCGATGGACGCTGAAGATCAGATCGCGCCACCCCAGGATCCGATGGAACTCGAATCCCTGTATCGCGGTCTGGAGACAGGTACCCTGTCACCGCCAGAGCAGCAGCGTCTAGCGGTGTCCACGCGCGCGCTGCTCATGGCCGAGGTCCGCGAAACCCATATTGGGCCGCTCCCTCATGCCGACCTGCTCAATCGTTACGACGACGCCACCCGGCAAATCATCGTGCAGATGGCCGTCGATGAACAGCGCCACACGCACCAGATGCAGGCTAAGAGCCTGGATGGCGCCATTCGTAAAGACCGTCGCGGCCAAGTCTTTGGTTTGCTGATTGCCTTGACCGGCCTCCTAGTCGCCGGCTTCGTGGCTACATTCAGCCCGACCGCCGCCGCCGTCATTGGCTCGATCGATCTGCTAGGGATGGTGGCGCTGTTTGTGGCGCCGCGCGTTTTGGAGGGCTTGGGCCGATCCTCGAAGACAAACGACGAGTCCTGACGCCAACTTCAGCGCCACGGATAGCGCCTTCCACTAAGCCCGCCGCGCGCGGGCTTTTTGGGCCCAGACCTTAATTTCTTGGCGGCACAACAAAAAAGACCTGGATTTTCATCACAGGTCTTTCTTAAATGTGGCGTCCCCACGGGGGTTCGAACCCCGGTTACCGCCGTGAAAGGGCGGTGTCCTAGGCCACTAGACGATGGGGACAATAATCGTTTCCCAACGAATTCGACGAACTGGACTTGATCATCGAACCTGTTTGAATTTGGTGGAGCCAGGCGGGATCGAACCGCCGACCTCAACACTGCCAGTGTTGCGCTCTCCCAGCTGAGCTATGGCCCCAGTGCTCTGAGACCGTTAATGCTACAGATGCTCGTTAGGTTTGTCTAGCGTTTTTTCACATTTTTTTGTTCGGACTCTGTCCCCATCTTACGCGCCAGTGCTCAACGCGCATCTTGGGGCTTGTGTCCCAGTGGCCATCTGGCGATCAAATACTTGTTTTTTAAATGGTTAAATTAAAGGTTACCTCGACATGATGCGTATTTTGCTGTTTCTGGCAACCAACGCCGCCGTGCTGGTGGTCATCAGCGTCGTTTTCCGGCTACTTGGGATCGACGGCCTGCTGCTGGAGAGCGGCGGTATCGACATGGGCTCGCTGCTGATCATGGCCGCCGTCATCGGTTTCAGTGGCTCGCTGATCTCGCTGTTTCTGTCCAAGACCCTGGCCAAGCGTGGCATGGGTGTCCATGTCATCGAGCAGCCATCCAACCAACTGGAGCAGTGGTTGATGGAAACGGTCGCGCGTCAGGCCGAGCAGGCCGGCATCGGCATGCCCGAGGTCGGGATCTTCGACACGCCCGACCCCAATGCTTTCGCGACCGGCTGGAATCGCAATGAGGCGCTGGTGGCCGTCAGCACCGGATTGCTGCGGAACATGCGCGAGGACGAGGTTGAGGCGGTCATCGGTCACGAGATCAGTCATGTCGCCAATGGCGACATGGTGACGCTCGCGCTCATCCAGGGCGTGGTCAATACCTTTGTCGTCTTCCTCTCGCGCATCGTCGGCCATGTGGTCGACCGCGTGATCCTGAAGAACGAGCAGGGCTATGGCGTGGGTTACTTCGTGTCGTCGATCGTCGCCGAGCTGATGCTCTCGGTGCTGGCGACCATGATCGTGATGTGGTTCTCGCGCTATCGCGAGTATCGAGCTGATGCCGGCGGCGCGAGCCTTACCAGCCGGCAGCAGATGGCCTCGGCGCTGCGTGCACTCCAGCGCGTGCATGAGCCGCAAGACCTGCCGTCTGGTGAGTTTGCTGCCTTCGGCGTCTCGGGCCAGGTCAGTGAGGGGTTCATGGCGCTCTTCCGCAGCCATCCGCCGCTGGAGAAACGCATCGCAGCACTGGAGTCCTGAGCGGCGTTCCTGGATGCATCACACTTGAACTGATCTGATGTCGAAAGCGCCGGCGCCGGTTGGACGCTGGATATCCAATCGGCGCCGGGCGCACTCACACCCATTTGGGCAGCAGGATCAGCGCCCAGACCACCAGACAGAACGCGATACTGGAGAACACAGCTGCCGAGGCAATGTCCTTGGCGCGCCCGGAGAGTTCGTGACGCTCCAGCCCGACGCGGTCGACATTGGCCTCGATGGCCGAGTTGAGCAGCTCGACGATGGGGACGAGCAGCAGACTCCCGACCAGCATGGCGCATTCGACGGGCGAGTCGCCGAGCCAGAGTCCGAGCGGAACCAGCGGGATCAACAGAAAGATCTCCTGCCGAAAAGCCTCCTCCAGCTCGAAGCAGGCCTTGAACCCCTTCATCGAATAGCCGAAGGCGCGCACCACGCGCCGCCAACCGCCTCCATTGTGGTTAGCCATGCGCATCCTCGCTGGCGCCCGGCGTCCAGGCCAGATCCAGTTGACGTGCCGCGCGCACGTCGTCGAGTCGGCGCACCGGCAGGCTGTGAGGCGCGCCCTTGACCTGTTCGGGAGTCTCCTGCGCCTCGTGTCGAATGGCGGTCATGGCCGCGACGAAGCCGTCGAGATCTTCCTTGCTCTCGGTCTCGGTCGGCTCGATCAGCAGGCACTCGGGCACCAGCAGCGGAAAATAGGTGGTCGGGGCGTGATAGCCGTAATCGAGCAGGCGCTTGGCGAAGTCCATGGTGTTCACGCCGAACTCGCGCGCTTCGCGCTTGAGGGTGACGATGAACTCATGGCTGGCGCGCCGCTCGGGATAGGCGGCCTCGAATCCGGCTTCCTGGAGCCGTGCGAGCAGATAGTTGGCGTTGAGCGTGGCGAACTCGGCCACCCGGCCCATGCCCTCGCGTCCGATCAGCCGCGCATAGATATAGGCACGCAGCAGGATGCCCATGTTGCCGCCGAAGGCCGTCAGCCGGCCGATGCTCTCGGGGCGGTCGGACTCGGTCAGCCAGAGGTATCCGGCGTCCTCGTGCGCGACCAGCGGCACCGGCAGATAGGGCTCCAGACGCTTGGAGACACCCACCGGACCCGCGCCCGGACCGCCGCCGCCGTGCGGGGTCGAGAAGGTCTTGTGCAGGTTCATGTGGATGACGTCGAAGCCCATGTCGCCGGGGCGCACCTGGCCGAGGATGGCGTTGAGGTTGGCCCCATCGTAATAGAGCAGTCCGCCGGCCGCGTGCACCGCCTGGGCGATGGCCTGGATGTTGCGATCGAAGACACCGACCGTACTCGGGTTGGTGAGCATGATGCCGGCCGTCTGCGGACCGACCGCCGCGCGCAGGGCGTCGAGGTCGACATCGCCATCGGACCCGGTCGGGATCTCGCGTACCTTGAAGCCGCACATCACCGCCGAGGCCGGGTTGGTGCCGTGCGCGGCATCCGGAACCAGGATCTCGGTGCGGGCGTGATCGCCGCGCGCGCGATGATAGGCGCGGATCATAGCCACGCCGGCGAACTCGCCCTGCGCGCCGGCCGAGGGGGCGAGCGAGACGGCGTGCATGCCAGTCACGGCCTTGAGGATCTCTTGCAGGTCGAACAGACAGGCCAGGAGGCCCTGCCCATGCGTCTCCGGTGCCAGCGGATGACGCCCCAGGAAACCAGGCAGCATCGCCAGACTGTTACAGGCCCGGGGGTTGTACTTCATGGTACAGGAGCCGAGCGGATAGAAATGGGTGTCGATCGAGAAGTTCTGCTGCGACAGCCGCGTATAGTGGCGCACCGCCTGCATCTCGGAGACCTCCGGCAGCGCGGGTCGGGCGCGGCGGCGCAGTCCCTCAGGGATATCGGCGACCTCGGGCGAATGGAGCGGCGCTTGCGCCGTGGCACGGCGGCCGGTTCTGGATTGCTCTTGGATCAGCATGGCGAGGCGATCATGGGTTGACTTAGGTGAGTCCCCCGAGGGCTTCGGGGGACGGACAGGACTCAGAGCGCGGCCAGGGCGGCCTCGTAATCAGGCTCTTCGGTGATCTCGGGGACGAGCTGGGTGTAGACCACCCGGTTGTCGGCGTCGAGCACCACGACCGCGCGTGCGGTGATGCCAGCGAGCGGGCTGTCCTCGATCAGGACGCCATAGTCCTTGGCGAAGTGGCGCGAGCGCATCATCGACAAACCGATGACGTTCTCGATCCCCTCAGCACCACAGAAGCGGCCCATGGCGAAGGGCAGATCAGCCGAGACGACCAGGGCCACGGCCTCGGGCTTGGCGGCCATGGCGGCGTTGAACTTTTTGGTCGAGGTCGCGCAGACCGGGGTGTCCAGGCTCGGGACGATGTTGAGCAGCTTCTTCTTGCCGGCGAAATCGGCCAGTGAGCGGTCGGCCAGATCCTTGTCGACGAGCTGGAAGTCGGGCGCGACGCTACCGACGGCCGGAAGTTCGCCGCTGAGCGTGACGGGGTTGCCTTGCAGTGCGGTTTGGGCCATCTCTGGTCTCCAGGGCTGGATGTGAATGAAGTCTTCTGGTCTTCGGTCAGGCCGGCTGGATTTCGGCTAGACCTGACTCACCTGGCCAGAAGACGAGGTGACTGGCGTGGCAATGAGCCGTGCCAGGGTATCGGCATAGCGGCGCAGTTCGTCCTCGGTGCGCATCTCGGTCGCGCATACCAGGAGCGCCGGGTCGAGTTCGGGATAGTCCGGCCCGAGATCGAAGCCGCCCAGGATGTCCTCGGCGGCCAGCGAACGTAGCAGCTCGGCCGTCGGTGCCGGCAGACGCAGCGCCAGTTCATGGAAGACCGGGCGCTCGAACAGCGGTTCGACTCCAGGGATGGCGCCGAGCAACTCGCCCAGCCGGCGCGTGTTGGCATGACAGTTCGCCGCCACCCGCTCCAGTCCCTCGGCTCCAAGCAGCGCCATATGAATGGTCGCCGCCGTCACCAGCAGACCCTGGTTGGTACAGATATTAGACGTCGCCTTGCCGCGCCGGATGTGCTGCTCGCGCGCCTGGAGCGTGAGCGTGAAGCCAGGCTTGCCGTCCAGATCCAGGGTGCGTCCGACGATGCGGCCGGGAAGCTGGCGTACATACTCCTGCTTGCAGCACAGAAAACCGGCATAGGGTCCGCCCGAGGACAGCGGCATCCCCAGCGGCTGAGCCTCGCCACAGGCAATGTCGGCACCCTTCGCACCCCAGTCGCCCGGCGGCGAGAGCAGGGCCAGCGCGACCGGATTGACCACGGCGATCGCCAGCGCTTTGTGCGCGTGCGCCCAATCGGTCAGTTCATCGACCGCTTCCAGGATACCGAAGAAATTTGGCTGATTGATGACGACAGCGGCGCATTCCTCGCTGCCCGCTGCCGCCTCCAGCCGCTCGACCGGCGTGTGCCCACCGCGCGGATCGAAATCCACCTCTACCAGCTCAAGGCCCTGCGGTTCGATGATCGCGCGCAGCGTGCGCCGGTAGGCCGGATGCAGCGCACGCGGGATCAGAACGCGCTGTGACTTGGTCTGGCGATTGGCACGCACCGCCATCAGCACCGCCTCGGCCAGCGCCGAGGCGCCGTCGTAGAGCGAGGCGTTGGAGGCATCCAGCCCGGTGAGCGCCGTCATCATCGACTGGAACTCATAGAGCAACTGAAGCGTGCCCTGGCTGGCCTCGGCCTGATAGGGCGTATAGGCACTGTAGAACTCGCCGCGCGTGGCGATCTGCCAGACGGCGGCCGGGATATGATGCTCATAGGCCCCGGCGCCGATGAAGCACAGGGGTTGGCCATCGGTGCGGGCGCGCGCTTGCATCAGGCGCGTGATCTCCATCTCCGAGAGCGCGTTTGGAATAGCATTGAGCGCCGGTGCGCCGACGCGCAGATCCGCCGGGATCTCGTCGAAGAGCGCCTCGATGGAGTCGACCCCGATGGTCGCGAGCATCGCGGCGATGTCGTCTGGTGTGTGTGGGATGAACGGCATGCGAGTTCGACCGCTTGGGTTGGACGATGAGAGCGGGCAGGGTGGATCAGGACTCGTCGGCGACGATCTGCTCATAGGCCGCCGCATCGAGCAGGCCGGCGAGCGCGCCCATGTCGGCTGGTGTCAGACGGAAGATCCAGCCGTCCTCGTAGGGACTGGTGTTGATGGCGTCCGGGGTGTCGGCGAGCGCCGCGTTGCCCTCGACGATCTCGCCGGCGAGGGGCGAATAGATGTCGGAGGCAGCCTTGACCGACTCGACCACGGCGCTGGCCTCCTCGGCGGCGACTGTGCGCCCGTTCTCGGGCACTTCGACGAACACGATGTCGCCGAGTGCGTCCTGGGCATGGTCGGTGATGCCGACAGTGACGGTACCGTCGCCGTTGTCGCGCACCCATTCGTGGGTCTTGGTGTATTTCAGATCAGCAGGCAGGTTGCTCATAGCGGGTCACTCCGAATGAATGGTCAGACAGGCAAAGGGATTTTTTAGACGTTCACAGCTCGACCAGGATCCGGCCCTGGCGCACGAACGGCGGCTTGACGATGCGCGCCGGAACCGGCTTACCGCGGATATCGACCTCGCAGGTCTCGCCCAGACCGGGCGCCACGCGCGCCAGCGCGATCGAGCGTTGCAGTGTTGGCGCGAAACCGCCGGAGGTGATCTCGCCGACCTCGCGCCCATGGCTGAGCACGGTCTGATGGGCTCGGAGCACGCCGCGCCCGGTCAGTAGTAGCCCGACGAATTCGCGCCGCTCGGGACTCGCGCGCAACTCTTCCAGCGCGGCGCGGCCGATGAAATCGCGCTCGGCCGGCTCCCAGGCGATGGTCCATTCCAGGCCGGCTTCCAGCGGGCCGACGTCCTCGCCCATGTCCTGACCATAGAGGTTCATCCCGGCTTCCAGACGCAGCGTATCGCGCGCGCCCAGACCACAGGGCCGGACACCGGCGTCCAGCAGCACCGACCAGAGATCGACGACATGATCGGCGGGTAACAGGATCTCAAAGCCATCCTCGCCGGTATAACCGGTGCGCGCGATGAACCAGCCGCCGCATTCGGTGGCGTTGAATGGGGCCAGCTCCAGGGCGGATTCAGCCATCTCGCGCGGCAGGCAGGTCGCGGTCAGTTCGCGCGCCCTGGGGCCTTGCACCGCGATCATGGCCAGATCGTCGCGACGACGGATCTCGACGTCGAAGCCTTCGCGGCGGGCCTCCAGCCAGGCCAGATCTTTGTCGGCTGTGCCGGCATTGACCACCAGCCGATAGTGGCCGGCCGGGCCGCGCAGATAGACGATGAGATCGTCAACCACGCCGCCGGAGTCGTTGAGCATGCAGGAATAGAGCGCCTTGCCGACCGTCTTGAGCTTGGCGACGTCGTTGGCGAGCAGGCGACGCAGAAAGCCTTGGGCGTCCGGTCCCTCGATGTCGACCGGGCACATGTGCGAGACGTCGAACATACCAGCGTGCTCGCGCACGGCGTCGTGTTCCTCGATCTGAGAGCCGTAGTGCAGCGGCATGTCCCAGCCGCCGAAGGGCACGAGCCGCGCGCCAAGACGCGCATGCTCGGAATGGAGTGGGGTACGCAGGGCCATGCGGCTCTCCTCGTGGCATGAAGGGGCTGCCTCGGCCGGGCGGCGCGTGGCAAACGACAACAGCGAGGATCCCTGATCCCCGCCTGTCGCCCCTCTGTCCTAGACCTGAGAGTTTGCGCTCGGACGTTTGGCATCCGGGCGGCCCCGTCGGTGGGCGCGGATCTCGATCCGCGCCGCTCTCCAGAGTCGGTCGCTATTCCCGCGGTCCTTCTGCCTGAGCGATTCCGGGCGGTGTTGCGCCTTCGGCGCCGGCCAAACGGCCGGTCTCTCCCACGGGACATGACACGAAGCCGGCACTATAAGCGCGAGCCGATCGGATTACCAGTCGTCCGGTGCCATGAGCGAGGTGAGGCCGATCAGCCCTTGTCCTCGGTACGCCGGCGGAACCGGGTGCCGCCGCAGTCGGCGCAGGGCGGAATGCGGCCGGCCTTGACGAAATGGGTCTCGGCGCCGCACTTGTCGCAGACCAGGGTGCCGGGGCCGGTGATCTCGCCGGCCTGATAGAGACTCATCTGGCGCGCGGTCTCGGCCCACTGGGCCAGTTGCAGGCTGGTCTGATCGGCGACCAGCTTGAACATGTCGAGCATGCGCTTTTCCATCAGCTCCAGATCGAAGCGCCACCAGTCGCGGATGTCCTGTCCGGTGTCGGCGATGTACTTGGCTGCGTCCTCGATGTCGCGCTGGACATAGTCCGAGACCTTATCGGCCTCCTCGCGGGTCAGCTCGCCGAGTTCGACCATGCGCTCGCGCGTCTTGTCGAGGATCTCGCGAAACCTGGGCGCCGATTCCTGCTGCGCCTGTTCGATCGCCTCGTGGGTCTGCTTGAGCATGCGCTCGTAGGCATCGACCAGCTTGTCGGTGGTGTCGTGCGTGTGTTCTTCGCTCATGGCGGCGTCGCTCTTTGTTGGCTTAAGGAATGTTGGCGTGCTCGGAATTAGGATAGCAAAAGCCCATGCGGTATCCTTGCGCGATCGAATCCCAGGCGCGTTTGGCGTCTCCGTGGTTTCAACATTCAGTTATAAGCCTTCACTCTTTCGTCAGGACCATCAGCACCCATGCAGACCGACTATGATCCGCGCGCCATCGAGGCGGCGGCCCAACGCTATTGGGAACAGCAGCAGTCTTTCAAGGCCGTCGAAGATCCGTCCCGCGAGAAGTTCTATTGCCTGTCCATGTTTCCCTATCCCTCGGGTCGGCTGCACATGGGCCATGTGCGCAACTACACCATCGGGGACGTAATCGCGCGCTATCAGCGCCTGCTCGGCAAGAACGTGCTCCAGCCGATGGGCTGGGACGCCTTCGGTCTGCCCGCTGAGAACGCCGCCATCCAGCACGGTATCCCGCCCTCGCAGTGGACGCGCTCCAACATTGAGTACATGAAGGGCCAGCTCAAGTCGCTGGGCTTCGGTTACGACTGGGAGCGTGAGCTGGCGACCTGCGACCCGGACTATTATCGCTGGGAGCAGTGGCTGTTCACACGCCTGATCGAGAAGGGGCTGGCCTATCGCGCCAAGGCCACGGTCAACTGGGATCCGATCGACCAGACAGTGCTGGCCAACGAGCAGGTCATCGACGGGCGCGGCTGGCGCTCGGGCGCCCTGGTCGAGAAGCGCGAGATCGAACAGTGGTCGGTGCGCATCACCGACTATGCGCAGGAACTGCTGGACGCGCTCGACGGACTGGACGGCTGGCCGGAGCGGGTGCGGATCATGCAGCGCAACTGGATCGGGCGCTCCGAAGGTGTGCACATGGAGTTCGGCGTCGCCGGCTCTGACGAGACGCTCGGCATCTACACCACCCGTCCCGACACCGTCATGGGCGTGACCTATGTCGCGGTGGCCGCCGAACATCCGCTGGCACAGCGTGCCGCTGAGCAGAACCCGGCGCTCGCGGCCTTCATCGACGAGTGCCGTCAGGGCGGCACGTCCGAAGCCGAACTCGAAACCATGGAGAAGAAAGGCCATCCGCTCGGCCTCGACGCTCTCCATCCCATCACCGGCGAGCCGGTGCCCATCTATGCGGCCAATTTCGTGCTCATGGGCTATGGCACCGGCGCGGTGATGGCGGTGCCGGCACACGATCAGCGCGACTGGGAGTTTGCCGAGCGTTACGGCATCGCCAAAAAAGCCGTCATCCGTTCGGCCGACGGCAGCCCATGCGGAATCGAGCAGGCCGCCTATACCGAAAAGGGCGTGCTTTTCGACTCCGGTCCTTTCGACGGCCTGACCTCGGAAGCGGCCTTCGACGCCATCGCCGACTGGCTTGCCGAGCGCAACACGGGCAGCAAGACCATCAACTTCCGGTTGCGCGACTGGGGTGTCTCACGTCAGCGCTACTGGGGCTGTCCGATTCCGGTGGTCAGGACCGCCGATGGCGAGATCCGTCCCGAGACCGATCTACCCGTGCGACTGCCCGAGGATGTCGTCGTCGACGGCTCCGGCTCGCCGCTCAAGAAGATGCCCGAGTTCTATCAGCTCGCTGGCGACGAGACACGCGAGACCGACACCTTCGATACCTTCTTCGAGTCGAGCTGGTATTACGCGCGCTACTGCTCGCCCGACTGCGACACGGCCATGCTCGATGAACGCGCCAGCTACTGGCTGCCGGTCGATCAGTACATCGGCGGCATCGAGCACGCCATCCTGCATCTGCTCTATGCGCGCTTTTTCCACAAGCTGATGCGCGACGAGGGGCTGGTCGACTGTGACGAACCCTTCACCAATCTGCTCACCCAGGGCATGGTGGTCGCCGAGACCTGGTATCGCGAGGACGCCGAGGGCCGCAAGCAGTGGTTCAACCCGGCAGAGGTCGAGGTCGAGCGCGACGAAAAGGGCAAGCTGCTCGGTGGCCGGCTCCAGTCCGACGGTCAGCCGGTCCACTTCGGCGGCATCGAGAAGATGTCCAAGTCCAAGAACAATGGCGTCGATCCGCAGACTCTGACCGAGCGTTATGGCGCCGATACGGTGCGCCTCTACACGATGTTTACTTCGCCGCCCGATCAGTCGCTCGAATGGAACGACGAGGGCGTCGAGGGCGCGTTCCGCTTCATCCGTCGGTTGTGGGCGCTGGCAGTCGGCGAGGCTGAGTCGATCCGTTCCATGCCAGATTCAGGCGAGCTGGACGAACCAGCTCAGGTCGCCCGGCGCGAGATCCACACCGCGCTCAAGAAGGCGCTCTACGATTACGAGCGCCAGCAGTTCAACACCGTGGTCTCGGGCTGCATGACCATGGTCAACGCGCTCTACCGGCTGGAATCCTCGACCGCGCGGGCGGCGGTGATCCGCGAGGGCGTGGGGATCGTGCTGCAACTGCTGGCGCCCATCGCGCCGCACGTCACCCATCATCTGTGGCGCGAGCTGGGCTTCGGTAATGACATCCTCAACGGCGGCTGGCCGAGCGTCGATGAGGACGCGCTCAAGCAGGACAGTCTCGACTATGTGGTCCAGGTCAACGGCAAGATGCGCGGCCGCGTCAAGGTGTCAGCCGACGCTGATCAGGCGACCGTCCAGGCCGCCGCATTGGCCGATGAGCAGATCGCCAAGTTCATCGACGGCAAGCCGATCCGCAAAGCGATCCTGGTGCCGGGCAAGCTGCTCAATCTGGTCGTTTGAGGTCGGTAGCGGGCGGTTTGGATCGTCTGCCGTCACACGCGGACGCAGAAGAGGTTGGGTGCAATGGCGCGGACGAAGATGACCTTCATGGGTCTGTTGGTACTGATCCTGACGTTACAGGCCGGTTGCGGTTTCCGGCTGCGCGGCAGCGTCGAGATTCCAGCCGAATACAACCCGTTGCTGATCCAGGCACCCTGGGCTTCGCCGGTCGAGCGCGCCATCCGCGACCTGCTGGCAGGCAGTCAGGTCAGGCTGACGACCAACCCGACGGAGGCGAAGCTGACGCTGCGCATCCTGTCCGAGAACCGCTCCGAGCGGGTGGCGGCCGTCGATCTCAATGGCAAAACGCTCGCCTATGAGCTGCATTATCTGATCAAGTTCGATGCCGTTGGAGCGGACGGCCAAGCCCGGCTCTTGCCGCAAACGCTCGATCTGACACGCAACTTCGACAACCCGGACGTCGAGGTGCTCGGCAAGCAGCTTGAACAGGCGATGATCTACGAAGACTTCGCGGTCGAGGCGGCTGACCGCATCCTGATGCGGCTGTGGGCGGTGTTGCGCTAATCGGCGGTTACGTCCAGTTCCAGACAGGCGCGCCAGGCCGCGAGCAGCTCGACGTTAGCGGCGGCGATGGCCAGCCGGGGTTCCAGCGTGATCGCTGGGCTGGGTTCGAGGCTGTCCGGGATCAAATGGCAGGCCGCCGCACCCGCTTCATCGGCGATCAGACGCCCGGCGGCATAGTCCCAGAGCTTTTGACCGCCGTGCAGATAGAGCTGAAAACGCCCGGCGGCCAGCCAGCACCATTCGAGCGCCACCGAGCCGAGACTGCGTTGCGAGCTGAAGCAGGCGTGACTGGTGATGGTCTGGAGTTGCGCCGGCGGGAGCCGTTTGAGATCGGCCATCGCCAGACAGTCCTTGAGCGATCGGCTCGGGGCGAAGGGCTGGATCGGCTGGCCGTTCAGGGACGCGCCCTGGCCCTTGGCGGCGACGAAACACTCATCGCGCACCGGGTCGAGGATCGCACCC
This sequence comes from Allochromatium palmeri, assembly GCF_009720725.1. Classification (GTDB taxonomy): domain Bacteria; phylum Pseudomonadota; class Gammaproteobacteria; order Chromatiales; family Chromatiaceae; genus Thermochromatium; species Thermochromatium palmeri. The sequence continues at coordinate 37,851 of NZ_WNKT01000019.1, read as the reverse complement.
AGCACCGGCTGGCCGCCTTCGATCAGCGCCAGCGAGATCGAGAACGCGGGAAAGCCCGCGGCATAGTTGCTGGTGCCATCCAGCGGGTCGACCACCCACAGGGCGCGGTCAGCCTGCTGGAGCATCTGTTCCTGCTCAGCGGGCGTCATCTCCTCGCCGAGCAGTGGGATACCGGGGAAGTCGCGTGCAAGTGCCGCCGCCAGATGACGCTGTGCGGCCAGATCGGACTCGGTGACGAAGCTGCCGTCAGACTTGTGTCGCGCCTCGATCCCATGCCAGTTGGGCAGGATGGCGGTCGCGGCGGTCTCGCGGAGCAAACGGGCGAGATGGGTCGGTTCGGCTGTCATAGGTGGCCTCTTGGTTCGGTGAGCTACACATCGGGCGCCGGACGCGGTTTAATTCACGCCTTTATTCTTCGATTTCAAGCTTGGAGCCTGTTGCGATGCCTTTACAACCCGTCATTCTTTCCGGTGGATCCGGCACGCGACTCTGGCCGCTTTCGCGTGAAGCCTATCCCAAGCAGTTCCTGCCGCTGACCAGTCAGCATACCATGCTGCAGGAAACGGTCGGACGGCTCGACGGTCTGGCTGAGGAGCATCCGCGCCAGGCCATCGTGCAGCGCGATCCGCTGGTGGTCTGTAACGATGCCCATCGCTTTCTGGTCGCTGAGCAACTGCGGCTCATAGGGCGGCGTCCGGCCTCCATCGTGCTCGAACCCAAGGGACGCAACACCGCGCCCGCGCTGACACTGGCCGCGCTCGTTGCCGCGCCGTCTGATGACGATCCGGTGATGCTGGTGATGCCCGCCGATCACAACATCCGCGACGAACCCGGTTTTCGCGCCGCTGTCGCCGATGCGCACGCCCTTGCACGCGACGGCGCCGTTGTCACCTTCGGCATCGTGCCGAGCAAGCCCGAGACCGGCTATGGCTACATCCGTCAGGGTGCGCCCTTCGAGATGGCCGATCTGCACGGCGCGGCCTACGCGCTCGACGGCTTCGTCGAAAAACCCGATGCCGAAACCGCCCAGCGCTATCTGGCCTCGGGCGATTATCTGTGGAATAGCGGAATCTTCGTGCTGCGCGCTTCGGTGTGGCTGACGCTCATCGAGCGCTTCCGGCCCGACATCGCGCAGGCTGTGACCCTGGCGTTCGAGAGCGCCACAAGCGACGGCGACTTCCTGCGTCTCGACGGCACACTGTTCGCGGCCTGCCCGAGCGATTCGATCGACTATGCGGTCATGGAGCCGCTGGCGCGTGCGGCCCGAGGCGGGGAGGGCCGCGATCTGCCGTCGGCGATCGTGATTCCGCTCAACGTCGGCTGGTCGGACGTCGGCGCCTGGTCGGCGCTGTGGGAAGTGCGCGAGCAGGACGCCAGCGGCAACGTGCTCGATGGCGATGCGTTCGTTCACAATGCGCACGACAATCTGCTGGTGGCCAAGCATCGCATGGTGGCGGCCATCGGCGTCGACAATCTGATCGTGGTCGAGACCCCGGATGCGGTGCTGGTCGCGACCAAGGAGGCGGCGCAGGACGTCAAGGCCGTCACCCAGTTCCTCCAGCATCAGAACCGCGACGAATATATTCATCATCAGCGCGTGCATCGGCCCTGGGGCGCTTATGAGTCGATCGGGCAGGGATCGCGCTATCAGGTCAAGCGCCTGACCGTGAAGCCCGGCGAATCGCTGTCATTGCAGATGCATCATCATCGCGCCGAGCACTGGATCGTCGTCTCAGGGACGGCGCGCGTGAGCTGTGACGACAAAAGCTTTCTGCTCACCGAGAACCAGTCGACCTATATCCCGGTCGGTACCACGCATCGGCTGGAGAATCCGGGCCGCATCCCGCTCGAACTGATCGAGGTCCAGTCCGGCAGCTATCTGGGCGAGGACGACATCGTGCGCTTCGAGGATCGCTACAATCGCGATCCGGTCGAGCCGCGCCAGGATTGACGCACCACCTGATTTTTCACTCATTTCACTCGATCACAACGCGGTTTACATCACATGGGATTCAAATGCGGCATCGTCGGTCTGCCCAACGTCGGCAAGTCGACCCTTTTCAATGCCCTGACCAAGGCGGCCATCGCGGCCGAGAACTACCCCTTCTGCACCATCGACCCCAATGTCGGCGTGGTGCCGCTGCCTGACCCCCGGCTCGATGTCATCGCCGGCATCACCAAGCCGCAGAAGGTGCTGCCGACCTCGATGCAGTTCGTCGACATCGCCGGGCTGGTGGCCGGTGCGTCCAAAGGCGAGGGGCTGGGCAACAAGTTCCTGGCCAATATCCGCGAGACCGATGCCATCGCCCATGTGGTGCGCTGCTTCGAGAACGATGACGTGGTGCATGTCGCGGGCAAGGTCGATCCGCTCGGCGATATCGAGGTCATCAACACCGAGCTGGCGCTGGCCGATCTGGAATCGGTTGGCAAGGCGCTCGACCGGGCGCAGCGTGCCGCCAAGACCGGCGACAAGCAGATCCTCAAGCGTAAGGAGATCCTGGAACGGGCGCAGGCCCAGCTCGACGCCGGCCAGCCGATCCGCGCCCTGGGTCTGGATGACGACGCACTCGACGAGCTACGCGATCTGTTCCTGCTGACGGCCAAGCCGACCATGTATATCGCCAATGTGTCCGAGGACGGCTTCGAGAACAACCCGCTGCTCGACCGCGTGCGGGCACTGGCTGAGGCCGAGGGCGCGGTGGTGGTGCCGGTGTGCGCGGCGATCGAGGCCGAGATCCTCGAACTCGACGATGAGGCACGCGATGAGTTCCTGGCCGATCTCGGGCTGGATGAACCGGGCCTGAACCGCGTGGTGCGCGCCGGTTATCGGCTGCTGGGTCTGGAGACCTATTTCACCGCCGGACCCAAGGAGGTGCGCGCCTGGACCATTCCCAAGCAGTCCAAAGCCCCCCAGGCCGCCGCCGTCATCCACACCGACTTCGAGCGCGGTTTCATCCGCGCCGAGGTGATCGCCTATGAGGATTTCGTCGCCTGCAAGGGCGAGCAGGGCGCCAAAGAGGCTGGCAAGCTACGCTCGGAAGGCAAGGAATATGTCGTCCAGGATGGCGACATCATCCACTTCAGGTTCAACGTCTGAGGCTGGGGGAGGTTCTCGTTGCGGGTTGGGAGCCTGGTAGCGATCTCAGCGCATCCTGGGCGCTACCCGACGTGACCCTGGACTTGACCTGCATCAAGGCGTCAATCGTCGTGCGCGTGTGCAATGAGCCAACTGGCGAACCCATCGCCCTGGAGGTTCCGTGCAATGACCCAGCGCTCGTCCCGCGATTCGTCGGAGCCGTCGTCCGCTCAGGGCGACCTTGCTGATATCGAGTTCACCGACGCCGACATCCTGGAGGCGATGCGCGAGATCCCCGGCTATCTCGATATCAGCACGATGGATTTCCGCGCCATCTATCGTCTGGCGCATCGTCACGCGCTCGACCGGCTGTTCAGCGGCATCACCGCCGGACGGCTGATGCGCCGCGAGGTCAATCCGCTGACGCCCGAGATTTCGCTCGCCGAGGCCATCCCCAGCTTCGTGCATCAGGGGCTGAAATCGCTGCCGGTGGTGGACGGGCAGCAGCAAGTGCTTGGCATCCTGACCGAGACCGATGTGCTGCGCTGGCTTGGGGCCGAGACCTTTCTCGGCCTGCTGGCGCGGGTGATCACGGACGAGCCGTGGATCAAGTCGGATCCGTACCATCGTGCGGTCGGCGAGTTCATGACCTCGCCTGTGGTGAGTGTACCGCTGGACGCCGGACTGCGTGAGCTGCTCGCCGCCTTCGCCAGCCATCCCGGCCGCGCCATGCCGGTCCTTGCAGCCGATGGGCGTCTGGCAGGGCTGCTTCAGCGCAAGGTCTTTCTGGCCGCCTATCATCCGGATCGCCGCTCATGAGACTCCATGGCGATAGACTCAGTGACTATTTGAGCAAGATGCGCGGCAGCGTCTATGGCAGCCCGCCCCGCGTCAGCCTGCCGGAGGTGCTCTGGTCGTGGGCCGGCGCGTTTCTGGGGATTGCCGCCGTCGCCTGGCTCAATCAGTGGTTCTTCGTCGGGACTGATCTGACGCTCGCCATCGGCTCGCTCGGCGCTTCGGCGGTGCTGGTCTTCGGCGCGGTACGCAGCCCACTGGCCCAGCCGCGCAATCTCATCGGCGGGCATGTGCTCTCAGCGTTGGTGGGCGTGACCTGCTGGCAGTGGCTGGGTGGCGAGCCCTGGCTGGCGCAGGCGGTCGCGGTCGCCACCGCCATTGCTCTGATGCATCTGACCCGCACCCTGCATCCTCCGGGCGGGGCGACGGCGCTCATCGCCGTCATCGGCTCCGACCAGGTGCATGCCATGGGCTATCTCTTCGTGCTGCTTCCGGCTACGCTGGGGCCGCTGGTACTGTTGGTGGTGGCACTGCTGTTCAACAATCTCCCCGCCGCCAGGCGCTATCCTGAGTTCTGGCTGTAGCCGACTCGACTCGGTCTCAGTCTCGGTCCATGGCTGGATCGTCGATACCTCGATCGAATGCGATCATCAGCGATTCAGCGGCTTTCTCAAGGTATCCCTGGAGGAGGTGCTGATCGCCCTGCGGGACGACCGGCATTTGTTGAATGATCCTGAAGGCATCTTGTCTGGTCGGTATCAAGCCGATGAACTTGCCATAGCGGAGGAGGCTCACACTGAAACATCGCTTTACCCAGGAGGCTTCACCGTGGAAGGTTTTATGGATGCGGTGGAAAAGGAGGCGGTTTGGGAAGAGGCTGGCTACTGAGGTTCAAGCCTCTTTCTGGCGCCCCGCTGTGAACGGGGTTTGGAATGAGAGAAAAGCTCCGAGCGAGAAGGGCGATTGGGGACATAAAGGCGTGGTGCAAATTTGTGCATCGTTTCCGGCAGACTTCTGAAAAACAATGATTTAAGCTTTGCCGTGCAAGCATTCACAACACGACCTTTCGCGAACCGGGTCTTGAGGATCACCATGGACATTGATCGAATCACCTTGAATCCGGCGGTGATGGGCGGCAAGCCCTGCCTCCGAGGTCTCAGAGTCACAGTGGGAACAGTCCTCGGACTCATGGCCGAGGGCGTCAGCCGGGAGCGCATCCTGGAGGCTTACCCCTACCTGGAGCCGGCGGATCTGGATGCCGCGCTTGCCTATGCCGCCTGGCGTCTTGAAGAGCGCGAAGAGGTTCTTACGGCAGCATGACCCTGCGACTGGTCATCGATGTCAATCTCTCGCCCGACTGGGTGCCTGTTCTCAAGGAAGCGGGATTTGATGCCGTGCATTGGAAGCAGGTTGGAGATCCCACGGCACCTGACCGCGAGATCATGGATTGGGCGATCGCCAACGGCCACGTCGTCTTCAGCCACGACCTGGATTTCTCGAGCATGCTCGCACTCACACATGCCGGCGGGCCGAGTCTGGTTCAGCTCAGGGGGACAAAGGTACTGCCTGAACAGATTGCCGAGACATTGATCCACTCGCTGCGGCGCTTTCACCTCGACTTGGAGGCCGGTGCCCTGCTGCTCATCGAGCCCGGACGCAGTCGGGTACGGGTGTTGCCCCTCTGACTCTCCGATCTCAGTCGATCCGGGCTGCCGGTCAGCGTTTAGTGGTTCTGTGTGTTGGACTCGCCGGCAATACCGACGATTTTTAGCGCAATCTCTTCGGGTGAAAGTACGAAATCGATACACCCGCTGGCGATGGCGCTCTCCGGCATCTCCGGCTGCGTGGCGGTTGCGAGCGTCTGCGCGATGGTGATGCCTCCCACGTCCTTGATTCCGCAGAGCGCCGCCGCCCCATCGCCATCGTAGCCCGAGACGATGACGGCGATCAGCGTGCCGTCCCAATACTGCGTGAGTGAACGCAGAAAGACCGTGATCACATCCGGCCATCCCCTCGGCTTTGAGATCGGCTTGAGACGAAACTCGTCATCGCAAATGTGTAAATCCCGCTGTGCCGGGATGATGAACACATGGTTCGGCTGAATCAGCAGGCGTTCCGTGATCAGCTCGACCGGCATCCGGGTGTAATTCGGGAGAATCTCGTGCAGTCGGGTGTCGACGGTTCTCAGGTGATTCACGATGACGATTGCCGCCCCTGTGTCGCTCGGCAGCTGCCGGAGTAACCGGATATAGGCATCGAGACCGCCGGCCGATCCACCCACGCACACAATCGGAAAATCGGTTTCAAAACGCTTGGCTTTCATGGACTCGGTACCTTTCCTAAGCCTCAATGCTGTATCCCCGATCCCGGAAGACACGCAGACAGGCATCCACTACGTCGGCATCGAAGGTGAGGCCGCGATGCGTGGTGATTTCGTCCAGAGCCGCTTCAAGACCCAGAGCGGATCTGTAGGGTCGGTGCGAGGCCATCGCCTCCACCACGTCGGCGACGGCGAGGATTCTGGATTCCAGCAGGATGGCCTCTCCCGTCAGGCCCAGCGGATAGCCGGAACCATCGATCCGCTCGTGATGTTGATGAATGATGGTGGCAATCGGCCAGGGGAAAATGACCTTTTTGAGAATCTCGAATCCGATGGTCGGATGTTCCTTGATCAGTCCGAATTCCATCGCGCTCAGGCGCCGGGGCTTGGCCAGGATCTCGGCCGGAATGCTGATTTTTCCCAGATCATGAATCGTCGCCGCGAGATGAAGACCACGCAGGCGATCCGCCGATAATCCGAGTTCCATGGCGATGCGGGTGCAGAGGTTCGCCACCCGGCGTTGATGGCCGGCCGTGTAGGCGTCGCGCTCTTCGATGGTGTCGGCAATGACCTGGATGGTTTGCTCCAGGCTGATTTGCAGGTTCTGCTCATACTGCATCTTGGCCGCCGCCGTGCGCAGGGCGGCGATTCCAAAGGCCAGGTCGGCCGCCATTTCCTGCAACAGTTTCCGTTCGGAGTCAGACCAGGCATCACGCCGCTCGCTGTACAGGATCAAACAGGCCATCGCCCCGCTGGGGAGCGCAAAGGGCACGGCGATGACGGAATGGTAGCCACGCGCCAGCGCCTCGGCCCGCCAGGGCGTCATCACCGGGTCCGTGGAAATATCCTCTGAGAATTGGACGTGTCCCGACCGAAGCGCGCGTCCGATCAGGTCATCGCCCGGCGTTGTTTCCGCCCAGGTCAGGGGGCCGACCGCTGAATCGCCGGCCTTGTGACCATAGAGCGCAACCGTTTGGAGGCTTTGATCTTTCTCCGTGTGTGCAAAACCGACGCAGGCCATGCGATAGCCGCCGGTTTCGACGGCGATCCGGCAATATTCGGTCAGTAACGTGGCTTCCGACTTTGAACTGAGCAACGCCACATTACTCTCACTGAGCATTTTGAGTGCCCGCGTCGTCGTGCTTAACGCCATCTCCGCCAGATGTCGCGTCGTGTTGTCGCGGATATTGCACTGGATGACATCCATTCCCGCACACTCGTAGATGTTGCTGACATACTCGACGGAAATCCGGCGTCCGTCCTTACGCTCCAGCGGCAGGTTGTCGTATCGAACGCAGCGGGTCGCCCTCAGTTCGATAAACATGTCGATGCTCAGTGCGGTGTCCTTGAAGGCACCGATCTCCCAGAGCTTCTTGCCCAGGAATTCGTCATACGAATAGCCGAGCAGGTTGATCAGAAAGGGATTGACATCCTCGATCTGCGCGGTCTCGGCATTGAGCAGCAGGATGCCGTCCTGCGCGGTTTCAAACAGGCGGCGATAGCGCGCTTCCGATAGGCGCAGGGCTTGATCAGCTCTCGATGGGGCGACCATGTTTTCTGCAAAATCCTTGATTCATCAGTCTTCCGCGAGAAACCCCGTCCTTCAGGGCGGGGAGGGATAGCGCACCGCGCCAAGCGCGGTTAGGCCGCCCGTCTCGCGGCCTCCATTTCTGGTTTAAGTCCGCAGCAGGGTCTCCAGTGTTCGGGCGACATCCAGCAGCGCGTCGGCGTCGAGCGTCTGTGGCGCACGGTCAAGTATGAGGATGTCTATCCCAAGGGCTATGAGACCCTGCCTGAGTTGCTCACGGGACGCAACACCGATCGAAGCCTGAAGCAGAGCTTACTGAAACATTCAAGCAACATCCGTTCGGTAGCGTACATAAGCGTCGAGTCCCCGCGCCTGTTGCGGAATGCGCACGAACAGGACCGCTGCGCCAGGACGCACCTCAACCCTGCCGACTGTCACTCATCTGCCGGCAATACCGCTGTAGATTTTCCGGCGCGTCGGCGGGACAGACGCCGCATTCCCGGTTTCCCGGCACCGCATAGTCGATGAAGGTCGGATAGGCCAGATCCAGCGCGGTCGTGATGTGATCGGCGTGGATGTGGGTGTCGAGCGTCTAGAACAGCTTCAGCCCGAGTTCGGCGATGGCCGCCAGATCGCGCGGCCCTGGTGGAAACAGCGTTTTTAGCAGCCGGTCGGCCGGTCTGTCTTTTCGTTGCTATTTCAGGCTGTGCTGCCCCAGGCTTGAAGTGTCCCCACCCACTCGTTGAAAGCCGGGCATTTGGCCCGAATCGCGGCGATGCCCGTCGCTTCGGCGATCAGTGGGCCGTGCTCGGGCTTTGAATAGGTGCCGTCGGGAAAGATGCTCAGAATCCGCTTGGACGGCGCGGTCTCGGGGCTGTCGTTGATGTCTTCCGGGTTGGGAAAGGCCCGGGCCACAGCCATCAGTTTGGCTTTCGCGTCTTCGCTCCAGCCGTCTTCCGCCCACTCGAAGTCGGCGGGATTGGTGAACAACAGGCCCTCGAATTCATGCATCTGCACGTAAGGCAGCACATAGCGTGGGTCATAGCCCGTGGTGATGGCCCGCGCGGCTGCGGCAATGTCGGCTTCGAGTTGAGATCGGGTGCGGCCGGCGCGGTCTTGAAAGCCGTAGAAGTCCACCAGTGTGGAGACGTAATCGGCCTCGCTGTAGTGCAGTGAGATCTTGTTGGCCAGTCGGTCTAAGGTGACACGCCCGCCACGATGGCGGCCCGACTTGGCGCTCAACACGGTTCCGTAGGCGCTGACGCCGCTGGGTCGCAGGTACGGCTCCAGGCAGCGGTTGACGAACTCCACCTCGGTGGAGCCTTCGCAGATGATGCAAACCCGGATCATTCGACCCGACCCGCCTCCAAGGAACTTTCACGCTTGACGGGCTGGTCGTCACCCAACCAGGCCACGCCGCCCGTGGCCTGCTGCAACCAGATGTCGGACAGCGCGTATTCCTCGTCCAGCCAGCGCTGATAGTGCTCGCGCGGCAGGTTGCGCAACAGGGTCTCGCCGTTGTTGGCGTTGGCCACAATGATGTTTTCCAGCTCGAAGCAGTCGACCAGGTAGGGCGACTGCGTGGCGATGAAGATCTGCCGCTGTTTGGACAAGCGTTTGAACATCTCGGCTACCAGGGTGATGGCATGAGGATGCAGCCCCAATTCAGGCTCATCGAAGAACATCACGTCCGGCAACCGCTCGGGCGGCAGGTTCAACAGCGTCAACAGGCAGAACAGGCGCAGCGACCCGTCCGACGTGAGGTGCGAGCCGAAGACCTTGTCGCTTTGCCGGCCCATCCAGCGCAACAGCACCTTGCCGGCTTCTTCTTCCAGTACAAAGTCCTTGAACGCCGGCAACACACGGCTAATCTGTTTGACGATCAGCGCGTAGCGTTTGTGGTCTCTATGGCGCAGATCCAGCAGCACGGCGGCGAGATTGCCGCCGTCAGAGCGCAGGCGGAACGAGTCGGTGACGTCCCAGCGGTTGTGAAGGGCTGCGTTGATGGATGTGTCGTGGAAATGATAGGTGCAACACTGCCGCAGTAGATTGACGATGGTTTGGGCCGTCTCGTGCTTGTTCTCCAACAGGCTGGACTCCTTTCCCACAGCGTCAATCTCGGTCCATTTCGCCTTGATCGGAATGTCGTGGGCCGAATACCGATAGGCTTCGTTCATCACCATCACCGAATCTCCGGCCGGGATGTGGGCCAGATCAAACCGATAGTCGTTCCAACCTAATGCGGTCTCCAGACATAGCTCGGCATGGATGCGCGGCGTCTTGCGCGCACCCATGAAGAACTGGTCGTCGCCTCCCCCGTGGCGAAGCACGAACTCCTGCAGGTTCTTCGTCTTGAGCATCCAGCTCAGCATCTCGAAGAAGCGGATCAAGGTGGACTTGCCTGCGCCGTTGGCCCCGATGAGCACGGTGAGCGGCGGCAGCTCCAGATTCCGAATGTTCTTCAGGCTGCGAAAACCTTCGATGGTGACCGAACGAATCCGGTTGGTTCTGGCGGGTGGCGTTGTGGCGGTCATTCAAACGTCCTCACCAAGAACATGCGCTCCAGAAACTCCGGCTCTGCGATGAGATCAAGACCGAGGCTGAACCTTTGCCCGGCTGCGAAGATGCGGGATTGCCTACGCATGAGCGATCACCAGCGCCCATCGCGGCCAGTGCATCCGAACCACCGGGCGAGATCGCGGAGCGACCCCAGGAGCGAGGGGGCTACGGTACTAAGCAACTGATATTCTAAGATTATTTTATAATAAGTCACGGTGACTTAAACCAATTTTGACTTAACTTAAGTCATTTTAAGTCACTTTGACTTAACTTTAACTTATCAGCATCCAGTGTTCCGAAGGTTCGACGGGACTGGCGCGATGGGCGATGGGCGTTGGGGTGATCGAGCACGGCGTCGGCCACAAGCTTGTTGCACCCACGAACCCGCGCCTGCGCCCTGACGATCCTTCACGACGATCTGTTTGGCCGCGTCACAAGTCCGTGTCAGCCTGACCGAAACCGCCATGACCGTCTGTTCGATGACGGACACACCTGGGGCAGGAGGGCTGGAGCGGTTGCGAACGATCTTGACCACTGCCGACGATCCCTGTAACGCTAAAATTCATTATGATGGCTCTTAACGTCTTTCTCTGAGCTTTAGAGCCATAAAAATGGTTTTTAATTTTGCAGTACCCACCGAGATTCAGCAGACACTCGGTTCTCGCCTGCGGACACAGCGTCTGGCTCAAGCACTGTCACAGCGCGATCTGGCTCAGATGGCCGGGCTGTCTCTGGGGGCCGTGCGCAAGCTGGAGCAGGATGGTCAGAGTTCGCTGGAAACCCTGATTCGTGTGGTTCAGGCGCTGGGACTGGTCGAGGAGCTGGAAGGCCTGTTCGTGCTCAAGCGCCTGTCCATCGCGCAGATGGAGCAGGCCGAAGTCGCCGGCCAACGCCGGCGTGCACCACGGCGGAAAGTCTGATGCAGCGATTGATCGTGCATTACAGCGGTTGGGGTGAGGACTGGCCGCTGGGTCGAGTGGCCGATGACGGCTCGAACCTGCTGTTCGAGTATGCGCCCGAAGCGCTCGTACAGGGGCTGGAGTTGTCGCCGCTGTCACTCAAGCTGCGCGCGCCGGCCTATGGCGGTTTTCCGGAGCATTTGTATCGCCTGCCGGGCTTGATCGCCGACAGTCTGCCGGATGGTTGGGGTCTGATGCTGATGGATCGACTATTTCGTCGGCAGGGTGTGCGTTATCCCAGTCCGCTGGATCGTCTGGCGTTCATCGGTGATCGCGCCATGGGGGCCTTGCGTTTCGTGCCGGCGCGTGAGGCGGATGTCGAGGAGCCGGACTGGAATCTGCTGGCGCTGGCTGAGGAAAGTGCCCGCGCCCTGTCCGGCGAAGCGGGAGCCGCCTTGCGTGAATTGGCACTGACCGGCGGTTCACCGCAGGGCGCGCGTCCCAAGGCTCTGGTGCAGTACGAGGCCGCTACGGGTCAAGTCAGCACACTCGCGAATGCGTCGGGACTGCCCTGGCTGGTGAAGTTTCCGGCCCAGGGTGAGCACAAGGAGGTCTGTGCTATCGAGCAGCTCTATGCCGAGCTGGCGCGGGATTGTGGACTGGAGGTGCCGGATAGTGCCTGGTTCGACCTGTCACCCCGGCTGGCCGCCTTCGGTGTGGCGCGCTTCGACCGTGAACAGGGGCTGCGCGTCCCGGTACATAGCCTGGCCGGACTGTTGCAGGTGGACTTCCGTCTGCCGGGAGCCACGGACTACACCGCGTTTCTGCGTGCCACGCGCTTTCTGACGCGGGATGAGCGCGAGGTGGAAAACGCCTATGCCCGCGCGGTCTTCAACGTCCTGTTTCACAACCGCGACGACCATCCAAAGAACCTGGCCTGGCGTCTGGGGCGTGACCGGCGCTGGCGTTTGGCGCCGGCCTTCGATCTGACTTTCAGCGCGGGACCGATGGGGCAACATCACATGGACATTTGCGGGGAAGGTGCGGCTGTGGGTCGCGACCATTTGCGGCGTCTGGCGATGGAGGGCGGAGTGGCCTCGAGTGCGGCGGAAGGGATCATCGAGCGGATGCTGGAACAGGCCGCCAGCTTTGCCCGGCGTGCGGCCGCCTTTCCGATTCGCCGTGCGACGGTGCGAGAGATCAGCTCGGCGATTGAGGTCTGTCGCCAGCGTTTGGATGACGGACGATGAAGCGCTCCCGATCGCTTTCGAGCGAGCAGCATCCGAATCACTCTCGAACGATCTTGACCACCACCAAAGATCCCTGTAACGTCAACCTCTTTTTCAATTTCTAGTCTTCGCTCTCCCGGAGTCCCTCAACCCGTCGGCGTTCCACGCCCGACGCGCGAGCGGCATTCCGGCGAGCGGGCCGAAGCGGAGGTCGCTCAAGGTGTCACTGACTGATGCACAACCGGACGGGGCGGTGCCGGAGCTGAGCGGGGCGGAGATCGTCATCCAGGCGCTGGTCGACGAAGGCGTCGAGCTGGTCTTCGGTTACCCCGGCGGGGCGGTGCTGCATATCTACGACGCCCTGTTCAAACAGGGCTCGCTCAAGCACATCCTGGTGCGTCACGAGCAGGCGGCGGCCCATGCCGCCGACGGCTATGCACGCGCCACCGGCAAGTGCGGCGTCTGCCTCGTCACCTCGGGGCCGGGCGCGACCAATGCCGTCACCGGCATCGCCACCGCCTACATGGACTCGATCCCGATGGTGGTGCTGACCGGACAGGTGCCCACGCCCTTCATCGGCAGCGATGCCTTCCAGGAAGTCGACACGGTCGGCATCACCCGTCCGTGCGTCAAGCACAACTTCCTGGTCAAGGACGTGCGCGACCTAGCCCTGACCATCCGCAAGGCGTTCCATATCGCGACCACGGGGCGTCCGGGGCCGGTGGTGGTCGACATCCCCAAGGACGTTACCGACCCGAATATCAAGATCCCCTACGTCTACCCACGCGAGATCAAGCTGCGTTCCTACAACCCGGTGGAGAAGGGCCATCTGGGCCAGATCCGCAAGGCCGTCGACCTGATGCTGGCGGCCAAGCGCCCGGTGTTCTATACCGGCGGCGGCGTGGTGCTCGGCGACGGCTCGGCGCAACTGACCGAACTGGTGAAGGCGACCGGCTTTCCGATCACCAGCACCCTCATGGGCCTGGGCGCCTTCCCCATGACCGACCCGCAGTTCCTCGGCATGCTGGGGATGCACGGTACCTATGAGGCCAACATGGCGATGCACGAGACCGACGTGCTGATCGCCATCGGTGCGCGCTTCGACGATCGCGTCACCGGCAAGATCGAGCACTTCTGTCCGCACGCCCAGATTATCCACATCGACGTCGATCCGGCCTCGATCGCCAAGAACGTTAAGGTCGACGTGCCCATCGTCGGTCAGGTCGCGAGCGTGCTCGCCGACATGCTCCGGCTCTACCGCGAGCAGCAACCCAAATCGCCCGCCAACGCGCTCAATGACTGGTGGACCAAGATCGGCGAATGGCGCGCGCTCAACTGTCTCAAGTATCCGGCCAATACCACCGCCATCAAGCCGCAGTTCGCGGTCGAGACGCTCTACAAGGTCACCAACGGTGAGCTCTATCTGGCCTCCGACGTCGGCCAGCACCAGATGTTCGCCGCCCAGTTCTACCCGTTCGACGCGCCGCGCCGCTGGATCAACTCGGGCGGACTCGGCACCATGGGCTATGGTCTGCCGGCCGCGATTGGCGCCCAACTGGCCCATCCCGAGGCGCAGGTGGCCTGTATCTCAGGCGATGCCAGTATCCTGATGTGCATCCAGGAGCTGGCGACCTGTCAGCAATACCGGCTGCCGATCAAGGTGGTGCTGCTCAACAACGGCTACATGGGCATGGTGCGCCAGTGGCAGGAGCTGTTCTACGAGAGCCGCTACTCGCACTCCTATGTCGACGCGCTGCCCGATTTCGTCAAGCTCGCCGAGAGCTTCGGCCATGTCGGGATGCGCATCGAGCGGCCCGAGGATCTGGAAGACGCCATGCGCGAAGCCTTCGCCATGCGTGACCGCTTCGTCTTCCTCGACGTGATCGTCGACCCGACCGAGAACGTCTATCCCATGATCATGGCCGGCAAGGGGCATCACGAGATGCAGCTCTCGCCGAGCCACAGCGACCGCGAACTGGCCTGATTTTTTAGGAACCGGATATGAGACACATCATCGCCGTGCTGCTGGAGAACGAGGCCGGCGCGCTCTCGCGCGTCGCCGGACTGTTTTCGGCCCGTGGCTACAACATCGAATCGCTCACGGTCGCGCCCACCGACGACCCCACACTCTCGCGCATGACGCTGGTGACGACCGGCAACGACGAGATCGTCGAGCAGATCAAGAAGCAGTTGAACAAGCTCATCGACACCGTCAAGCTCGTCGACCTCTCCGAGGGCGATCACATCGAGCGCGAGATGCTGATGGTCAAGGTGCGCGCTGAGCGTCCCGACCGCGAGGAGCTCAAGCGGCTGGTCGACATCTTCCGCGCCAAGATCATCGACGTCACCGAGGTGAGCTATGTCATCGAACTGACCGGCGCCTCGCGTAAACTCGACGCCTTCATCGCGGCGCTGCCCGAAGGACTCATCATTGAGGTCGTCCGTTCCGGCCCCACCGGCATCGCCCGTGGGTCCAAAGGACTGACCCTGTAAACCCCGTTTCGAACCGATTCTCGAACCCGATCCATCCAAGACTAGGATTCATCGCATGACCATCAACGTGTACTACGACAAAGACGCCGACCTCTCGCTGATTCAAGGGAAGAAAGTCACCATCGTCGGCTATGGCTCACAGGGCCATGCCCACGCCAACAACCTTAAGGAATCAGGCGTCTCGGTCACCGTAGCCCTGCGTCCGGGTTCGGCCTCGGCGGCTAAGGCCACCAATGCCGGTCTGACCGTCAAGCCGATCGAAGAGGCTGTGGCCGACGCCGACGTGGTCATGATCCTGGCGCCCGACGAGCATCAGGCCGCGCTCTATCGCGATCAGATCGCCCCCAACATCAAGCAGGGTGCGGCCCTGGCCTTCGCCCACGGCTTCAACGTCCACTTCGGTCAGATCACCCCGCGTGAGGATCTGGACGTCATCATGATCGCCCCCAAGGGTCCGGGCCATCTGGTGCGCTCGACCTACACCCAGGGTGGCGGTGTGCCCTCGCTGATCGCAGTCCATCAGGATGCCACCGGCAACGCGCGCGACATCGCCATGGCCTATGCCTCGGCGAACGGCGGCGGCCGGGCCGGCATCATCGAGACCAATTTCCGCGAAGAATGCGAAACCGACCTGTTCGGCGAGCAGGCGGTGCTGTGCGGCGGTCTGACTTCGCTGATCCAGGCCGGTTTCGAGACCCTGGTCGAGGCCGGTTATGCGCCCGAGATGGCCTACTTCGAGTGTCTGCACGAAGTGAAGCTGATCGTCGACCTCATCTACGAGGGCGGCATCGCCAACATGCGCTACTCGATCTCCAATACGGCTGAGTACGGTGACCTGACCCGTGGTCCGCGTGTCGTCAACGCCGAGACCAAGGCCGAGATGAAGCGCATCCTGACCGAGATCCAGACCGGCCAGTTCGCGCGTGAATTCATCCTGGAGAACCAGGCCGGCGCGGCTTCGATGAAGGCCATGCGTCGTCTCGGCGCCGAGCATCAGATCGAGGAAGTCGGCGAGCGTCTGCGCGAAATGATGCCCTGGATCCGCGAGAAGAAGCTGGTCGACAAGACCCGCAACTGATCTGACCTGCCAGGTTGTTTCCGGCTCCCGCGCCCAGTCGCGGGGCCGGAGTCAAATGTCGTGTCGCAAGGAACTTCCAGTATGTCGACACAGGATCACCGCGCCCTGTCCAGTTTCGACTGGCCGGTGCGTGTCTATTACGAAGACACTGATGCCGCCGGCGTCGTCTTCTATGCCAACTATCTGCGCTTCATGGAGCGTGGCCGCACCGAATGGCTGCGTGCGCTCGGCTTCGAGCAGGACCAGTTGCGCGCGGAACAGGGCGTCGTCTTCGCGGTCACCGACGTCGATCTCAAGTATCTGACCCCGGCGCGTTTCAATGAGCAGTTGACGGTGCGTTCCAGTCTCAGCCACAAGGGCGGCGCCAGTCTGGCGTTCGAGCAGGACATCCTGCGTGTCACCGACCAGGCGGTCTGCTGTCGCGGTTCGGTCAAGGTGGTGTGTCTCGATGCGGCGACCATGCGCCCGCGTCGCCTTCCGAGCGCCTTGGCGGCGGCGATCTGAGTAAAAAATCCCATGACATCCGATCTGTCCCTGTTCGCTCTGATCCTCGATGCCAGTCTGGTGGTGCAACTGGTGCTGCTGGTGCTGGTGGCCGCTTCGGTCATCTCCTGGACCATGATTCTGGATCGTGCCCGCGTGCTCGGGCGTGCGCGCAAGCTGGCCAACCGCTTCGAGGAACGCTTCTGGTCGGGTGGCGATCTGAACGCGCTCTACAAGGAGCTGAGCCAGGATGAGAAGGGCAGCCAGGGGCTGGCCGTGATCTTTCGTGCCGGCTTCAAGGAGTTCGTGCGGCTGCGCAAGGTCGAGGACAATGACACCCAGGTCGTGCTGCAAGGGGCGGAGCGTTCGATGCGTGTCGCCCTGAGTCGCGAGATGGACCGGCTCGAAACCAATCTGGCCTTTCTGGCCACTGTCGGCTCGACCAGCCCCTATATCGGTCTGTTCGGCACCGTCTGGGGCATCATGCAGTCTTTCCATGCGCTCGGTAACGTCGAGCAGGCGACTCTGGCCCTGGTCGCGCCCGGTATCTCGGAGGCGCTGATCGCCACCGCCATCGGGCTGTTCGCCGCCATTCCGGCGGTCGTCGCCTACAATCGCTACTCCAATCAGGTCGAGCGGCTCAACAACCGCTACGAGGAGTTCATCGAGGAATTCGCGACTCTGCTTCAGCGCCAGGGGCGCGGCTGAGCGGGCCGGGGGCTTCGACGCATGGTCAAGCACAGCCGCCGCCGCACCCGCCGTCGTCTCATGGCCGAGATCAATGTCGTGCCCTATATCGACGTGATGCTGGTGCTGCTGGTCATCTTCATGGTGACGGCGCCGCTCATCACCAGCGGGGTCAAGGTCAGTCTGCCCCAGGTCACGACGGGCGCGATCACCGGGCCGGCCACCGAGTCGGTCGTCATCACGGTCGATCAGTTCGGCGACTATTACATCGACATTGGCGCTGAGAAGCATCAGCCGGCGAGCGATCAGATTCTCTATGACCGGCTGCGGGTCGTACTCAATTATCAACCCGACACGCCGATTCTGGTGCGGGGCGACAACAGCGTCGACTATGGCCGCGTGGTGCGCGCTATGGCGATTGCCCAAAAGGCCGGCGCGCCCGAGGTCGGGCTGATCACCGTGCCGCCGGAGCGCCGCGAGCCCTGATCATGTGGGAGATTCTGCGCGTCAATCCGCGCGCCTTCTACTGGTCGCTCGGACTGCATCTACTCTTTGCGCTGCTGTTTTTCGTTGGGCTCGATATGCTCCGGCCCACGCAGGATGCCGGGTCTCAGGCGCGTGTGGTCCAGGCGACTCTAGTCTCGGATCGGGCGCTGGAGGCGCTGGTGTCCGATCTGGAGACCGGCGCGGCTGGATCTCCGGCGGATTCAACGTCAGACACGGATAACGGTGCTGAGACTCCGGTTCCAGACCTCCCCGAACCCGAGCCACCCACGCCTGATCCAGCCGAGGCAAGTCGTCTTGCGGCTGAAGAAGACGCGCGTCGAGCGGCTGAATTGGCGGCCCAGCGCGAAGCAGAAGACGCGGCCCGACGCGAAGCCCTGGAGCTGGAAGCCCAGCGTCTCGCGGAAGAACAGGCCCAAGCTGAGCAGGAGGCCGAACGTCGACGGATCGCGGACGCGGAAGCTCGGGCGCGTGCCGAAGAGGAAGTGCGTCGTCAGGCCGAGATCGAACGCCAGCGGGCCGAGGCCGAGGAACTCGCCCGACGTCAGGCGGAAGACGCGCGTCGAGCCGAGGAGGCCCGTGCCCGCGCCGAGGCCGAACGTCGGCTGGCCGAGCAGGAGGCGCAGCGCCTGGAAGCCGAGCGCGAGCGTCTACGCCAGGAAGCCGAGCGGCTCGAAGCTGAATTGGAGCGCGAGCGTCAACAGCAGCTCGCCGAGGAGGCGGAACGACTGGCTCAGGACGAAGAGCGCCGCCTGGCTGAAGAGATCGAGCAGCAGCGTCGCGAGCAGGCCGCCGAGGATGAACAGCGCGCTGCCACGGTGGCCGCCCAGCGTGCGCGTGAAGAGGATTTGGCCTCGCGGCTCGCCTTCGAACAGCTCGCGCGCGAGGCTGATCGCTATGTGCCGGTCATCCGTGATCGCGTGCGCCAATTCTGGGTGCGCCCCCCGGCAGTCGACCAGGATCTGGTCACTGTGGTCTCGGTGCGGCTGATCCCCGGCGGCGACGTAGTACCCAACAGCGTGCGCATCGTCCGCCGCAGCGGTCACACGGCTTTTGATCAATCCGTGGTCGCCGCCGTGTACAATGCCTCACCACTGCCGGTACCTTCGGGTCCGACATTCGAGCGTTTCCGCGAATTCGACCTAACCTTTTCGCCCTAGACGGGATCTCGCCCCATGAGCCGACACACCCGCCCGCCGCGCCTGTTTCTCGCCGTTGTCCTGATCCTTGCCAGCCTGGGGCAGGCGTTTGCTGCTCCCCGACTCAACATCGAGATCACCGGGGGCATCGAAGCGGCACAACCCATCGCCATCGTCCCCTTCGGTACTGCCGAGGGCCTGATCCCGCCGGTCGACATGGCCGCCATCATCGGCGCCGATCTGGCCCGCACCGGGCGCTTCAAGCCGATGCCGACCCGCGACATGCTCGACATGCCGACCACGCGCGAGGAGGTCGACTTTCGCGACTGGAGCCTGCTCGGCATGAACAACCTGGTCATCGGTCGCATCGAGCCGGACCCCTCGGGCTATCGGTTGAGCTTCACCCTGTTCGACGTCTTTCGCGGCACGGAGCTGGCCAATTCAACCCTGGTCAGCACCAAAGCCGGGATGCGTCAGACCGCGCACCGTATCGCCGACGAGATCCATGAAAAACTCACCGGCCAGCCGGGCGTCGCCGCGACCCGCATCGCCTATATCACCTCCACCGGCAGCGGTGCGGATCTGAGCGTCACCCTGCGCGTCTCCGATGCCGACGGCTACAATCCGCAAACCATCGTCTCCTCGGCCGAACCCCTGATGTCGCCGGCCTGGTCGCCGGACGGTCAGCGACTCGCCTATGTCTCCTTCGAGAACAAGCGTGCGGCCATCTATATCCAGGAACTCAGCTCAGGGCGCCGCGAGCTGGTCGCCAGCCATCCGGGCATCAATGGCTCGCCGGCCTTCTCGCCCGACGGCACGCGCCTGGCGATGACGCTCTCCAAAGACGGCAATCCCGACATCTACAGCCTCAATCTGCTCAGCCGCGAACTCACCCGGCTCACCGATCACTATGCGATCGACACCGAGCCATCCTGGTCGCCCGACGGACAGTCGCTCATCTTCACCTCGGACCGGGGCGGCAGTCCGCAGATCTATCGTATGGCCGCCTCAGGCGGTCCCGCCGAGCGCATCAGCGTCGAGGGCGACTACAATGGACGGGCGTCCTACGCGCCGGACGGGCGCTCGATCGTCATGGTCACGCGCGTCAATGGCGCCTTTCGGATCGGGGTGCTGGACCTGGCACGCGGCGTGAAGCGCCTGCTCAGTCGCGGCGATCTGGATGAGTCGCCGAGTTTTGCGCCCAACGGGGCCATGGTCATCTATGCCACCATTCACGGCAATCGCGGCGTGCTGGCCACCGCCTCGGTCGAGGGCGGCGGCAGTCAGCGTCTCACGCAAGACTCAGGGCAGGTCCGCGAACCGGCCTGGTCGCCTTTGAAACGCTGACGTCGTGTTCCCTGCAGGGCCGCACAGTCACTTCGCGCCCGAGGCGCCATGATCGATTTATCAGGAGACTTTTATGGCGGAACTCCGCATAGGGCGATTGGCCACGCTGGCCGTGATCCTGCTTGGTATGAACCTCGCCGGTTGCGCCTCCAAGCCAGCGCCAATGCCACCAACCTCGATGTCGACGCCGTCGACTCTGTCGCGCGAGACGACCACGGCGCCGGCGGTGGAATCCATCCGCCCGACCTATGCCGGCCCCTGGGAAGATCCGGCCAGCCCGCTCTATGAGCGCACGATTTATTTCGATTACGACACCGCCGAGATCAAGCCGCAATACCTGAGCGTGATCCGCACCCATGCGCGCTATCTCGGCAACCAGCCCGGCACGCGCGTCACTCTGGAAGGGCACACCGACGAGCGTGGCACGCGCGAGTACAATCTGGCCCTGAGCGACCAGCGCGCTGAGTCCGTGCGCCGCTTCATGCTCGCCGAGGGCGTGCCGGCCAACCAACTTGCGACACTGAGCTATGGCGAAGAACGCCCAGCCGATCCGGGACACAGCGAAACGTCCTGGCGCCTGAACCGCCGTGTCATCATCCAGTATTGAGGTGAGATCCATGCCGCCGTTCGTTCGATCCCTGTCGCTTCCAGTCATGCTGGTCCTCGGCGGACTGATCGCGCCCAGTCTCTGGGCCGCCGATCCTGAAATCGAGGGACGCATCGGGCGTCTCGAACGCATCCTGGAGAATCAAAGCGGCTCGGATTTGCTGCTCCAGATGCAGCGTCTCCAGAGCGAGATGCAGGAACTGCGCGGTATGGTCGAGCAGCAGCGTTTCGATATCGAACGCCTTCAGCGCCAGCAGCGCGATCAGTTCCTCGACCTCGACGCGCGTCTGGCCGGCACCGGACGTTCCAACCAGCCAGGGGAGGGCGAAGCCGCCGGGTCAACCGTCCAGCCCGGACTCGTGGATGCAAGCGGTACCGGCTTGGACGCGCCACCCGGCGCGACGCCGGCGGAGACGCCCATTGCGCCGCCAGTTCCATTCAGCCCAGGGTCAGCCGGCATTCCAGCCTTGCCCGCGCCCGAGACCTTCGGCGCCAGCGAGCGTGATCTCTATAGCCAAGCCTTCGAACATCTCAAGGAGCGCCGATATCAGGAGGCCAAGACCGCCTTCAATGATCTCCTGCGGCGTTATCCTCAAGGCGAATATGCCGACAACGCCCGCTACTGGCTCGGCGAGACCTATTATGTACTGCGCGAGTATCCAGCCGCGCTGGCCGAATACGACCGGCTGGTCCAGCTCAGTCCGGCGAGCCCCAAGGTGCCGGGCGCGCTGCTCAAGATCGGCTTCATTCAGTATGAGCAAAACGCCATCGAGCCGGCCCGGGCGACTCTGGAGCGCGTGATCCGCGACTATCCGAACAGCACCGAGGCCCGGCTCGCCCGCGACCGCCTGGAGCGTGGCGTGCGTGAACTGAGACCCTGATTCCAGGCCCATACAGCGCTGATCGCATGGAGATCTCGGACATGGGCGATACCCAGGCTCAATTCATCGATGTCGACGAGTTGCGCGTCGGCCTGTACATCTACCTGGATCTCGGGTGGATGGGCCATCCGTTCGCGCTCAATAATTTCAAGATCGACTCCGAGAGCCAGATCGAGACCATTCGCGGACTCGGCCTGAAGCGTCTGCGCTGGTCGCCCGAGCTCAGCGACCTGTCCACGCCAGCCAGTCACGAGACCTCGATCGATACACCGGTCGCGCGGCCCTCGCTGGCCGAGCAGCAACGTCGGCTCCTGTTGGAGCAACAGGCCAGTCTGGCCCGTTGCGAGCGTGAGTTCGCCGATGCCACACGCGCTTTTCGCGAGATCCTCAAGCTCGCGCCCGTCGAGCCTGAGCAGGCGCGTGAACGCTCACAGCGCATGGCCGCCGGCTTGGTCCGGGGGTTGCTCGACCAGGGAGAATCCTGTATTCGTCTGCTGTCGGAGCAGGCTGGCGAGCAAACGTCATTACATGCGATCAATGTCTCCGTCATCGCGCTGCTGCTCGGCCAGCGTCTCGGCCTTGATGCCGCTGTGCTCGATCAGCTCGCGCTCGGTGCGCTGCTGCACGATATCGGCAAGGTCGCCTTGCCTGAGCGTCTGCGCTGGCGCGATACCGTGGTCAGCGCCGCTGAACGCAATCTGTTTCAGCGTCATGTCGAGTATGGCGTCGATCTGGCCAAACGCATGGGACTCGACCCCGAGGTCAGCGCCATCATCGCCCAGCATCACGAATATGTGGATGGAACCGGCTTTCCAGGGCATCTGCGCGGCGAGGAGTTGAGCTATCTGTCGCGCATCGTGACCCTGGTCAATCATTACGACATTTTGTGCAATCCCGCCAATCCGGTCGCCGCCATCACGCCGCATCAGGCGCTGTCGTTGATGTTCGCGCAGTCACGCGACAAGTTCGACGCCGCCATTCTGGCCGTTTTCATCCGCATGATGGGCGTCTATCCGCCGGGTTCCGTGGTGGTGCTCAGTGATGGGCGCCATGCGCTGGTCGTCTCGGTGAATGCGGCACGTCCACTCAAGCCCCGCGTGGTTGTCCATGATTCCAGGGTGGTGCGCGACGAAGCGCCCCTGATCGATCTCGAACACGCGGATGGATTGGGCATCCGCCAGAGTCTCAAGCCGCTGCAACTCCCGCGCGCTGTCTTCGAGTATCTCTTGCCCCGTCAGCGGATCTGCTATTTTTTCGAGCGGGCGCGCGAATCCATGGATCGCCCCCAGCCACCATGATCCGGTACGTGTCTCAGGTCCACCACTGGCCAATGTGCCGAGGATGCTGACTTGACCTCTGATCTCGACGTTGCTCAAGCGCTCATCGACGCCCTGATCGAAGCAGTATGGCTGGTCGATGCCCAGGATCAGCGTCTGCTGGCCGTCAATCGGGCCGCCGAGGAACTGCTCGGCCAGGAGCGCGCCTCCCTGGTCGGTCGCCCCGTGAGCGAACTGGCCTGTACGCCCGAGGATCTGTTCTTCTGGGAGGACGTCGCCGCCGGGCGTGTCGATACCCTGATCTCCGAGACGCTGCTGTGTCGCCAGGACGGAACCCTGGTGACGGTTCTGCGCCGGGTCGGCTGGGTGTCCAGTCTCGATGGCGGCGTCTATCTGGCCTGTTTCTCCAATCAAAGCGAGCGGCGCACGGTTGAGAACGAACTCGAAAAGCTGGTCGCCGAGTTGCGCGCGACCCTGGAATCGAGCGCCGATGGCATCCTGGTCACGGATCTCGATGGGGCGATCCGCAGTTTCAATCAGCGCTTCGCTGAGTTGTGGAGTCTGCCTGCCGCACTTCTGACCGAGCGCAACGACGCCGGCATCCACGACTGGATGACGCACGAGGTGCTCGATGCCCCGGACTATGTCGCGCGCCTCCAGACCATCGCCCAGAATCCGCTGCTGGAGGCGTCGGATCTGCTGACCCTGCGCCAGGGGCGGGTGCTGGAGCGCGTGACCCTGCCGCAGTACGCGCGCGGTCGTCCCATCGGGCGCGTCTATTCGTTTCGCGACATCACCCAGCGCCTGCACGACGAGCAGGGGCTGAAGCTCGCCGCGCGCGTGTTTGAAGCCAGTCTGGACGCCATCTTCGTCACGGATTCCGAATTTCGGATCGTGGCCGTCAATCCAGCCGGCGAGCGTATGACCGGTCGTGCCAGTGCTGAACTCATCGGTCAGAGGCTCGACCGGTTGCTGCGACTCTGGGTTGACGAGACGCTCGATCCAGACATCCAGGCCGCGCTCGATGGCGGCGGCCACTGGCAGGGCGAGCTCGAACAGCGACATGCCGATGGTTCGAGCTTCCCCTGCCTGGTCTCGCTGATGCGGGTGATGGATGACGAGGAACGCCCCTGTCACTACGTCGGTTTCGTCAAGGATCTATCCGAGACCGTGGCCGCGCGTCAGCGCATCGAGCAACTGGCCTTCAACGATGCACTGACCGGCCTGCCGAACCGGCTCCGGCTCAATGAGCGGCTGGAGTTCAGTATCGAACTGGCCCGGCGCGAGAACAGCCGTTTCGCCGTGCTCTTCATCGACATCGATCGCTTCAAGCAGATCAACGACTCCTTGGGGCATGTCTTCGGCGACCGCGTCCTGATCGAGGTGGCGCAGCGCATCCAGCAGTGTCTGCGCAATGTCGATACCCTCGTCCGGTTGGGCGGTGACGAGTTCGTGCTCCTGCTGCATCGCGTCGAGGCCTATGAGTCCGAACTGGTCGCGCGCCGGTTGCTGGAGATCATGGCCCAGCCTTTCGAACTCGATGATCTGAAGTTCTCGCTGTCACTCAGTATCGGCATGGCGCTCTATCCCGAGGACGGTGAGACGCTCGATGACCTGATCAAGAATGCCGACAGCGCCATGTATCACGTCAAGGAGCATGGTCGGGGCGATTGCTGTTTCTATCAGCGCCAGATGAACGTCGATCTGCTCGAACGAGTGCAGCTCGATCACGCCATGCGCGAGGCGCTGCACCAGGGCTATTTCCGGCTCGCCTATCAGCCGCAGATCGATCTGCAGAGCGGTCTGGTGATCGGCGCCGAAGCCCTGCTACGCTGGCGCGATCCCAATCTGGGGGAGCTTTCGCCGGGGCGCTTCATTCCCATCGCCGAGGAGACGGGCTTCATCATCGCGCTCGGCGGCTGGGTGTTGCGCGAAGCGATCCAGCAGGGGGCACGCTGGCAGGCGCAGGGCCTTGGGCTGGCGCTCTCGGTGAACGTCTCGGCCGCGCAGTTCCATCAAGCCAATTTCATCGACTTCTTGGCGCAGTGTCTGGAAGAAACGGGGCTGCCGCCCGGCTGGCTGGAGCTGGAACTCACCGAATCCCTCCTGATCCACAACGTCGAGGAGACCCAGCGCCGGCTCGAAGAGCTGGTAGCGCTCGGTGTGCGATTGGCGATCGATGATTTCGGCACCGGCTATTCCAGCCTGGCCTATCTGAAGCGCTTCCCGATTCACAAGCTCAAGATCGACCAGTCCTTCGTGCGCGACATCCCGCACGACGAAAGCGATACCGCGATCGCCACGGCTATCATCAGTCTGGCCAGCGTGCTCAAGCTGCGCGTGATCGCCGAAGGCGTCGAGAACGAGACCCAGCGCCAGTTTCTGCTGGACGCCGGGTGTCATGAATTTCAGGGCTATCTGTGCGCGCCGGCCTTGGAACCGGCGGCCTTTCTGGCGCGGGTCGCGCAGATCGGTCGGGCCGAGCCGGTCCGCTGATTGGTCTGAAGGCGGCGTACAGCGGATTCAGGCGCCCTGGCGTTTGGAGCCGCCCTGGCACGGTGGCGAGTCGGGCGCACCGCCCTTGGCGTGCCATTCCTCCGGGGTCCAGGTGTGCATGGTCAGTGCATGCAGACCCTGACTGAACTCGTCGGCGAGCAGCTCGTTGAGCCGGCGATGACGCTCGATCAGCGGCACATCTTCGAAGGTCTCACTCACGACCAGGAGCTTGAAATGGGATTCGGAGTCCGGCGGGACGGCGTGCATATAGCTCTCGTCGACCACATCCAGATACAGGGGCGCCAGGGTCTCTTGGATCCGGGTCTCGATACGCGGCTTACGGCTCATGATGGCGGGATCTCCGTGTGGTGGAATCGTTCGAGGTTTGTGGTCAGCGCTGTTTTTGATTCGGGTCTGGGTCTGCGTTTGGATCTGGATCGGGTCGCTCATCGGCCAGCTCGATGTGCTCGCTGACGAGCCAGGTCTGCGCGGCCTCCAGGATCTGCTGCTGGACCTCCTGAAGACGCGGATCGCTCAACGACTCCCGCTCGATCACTTCCAGGCGGCCATAGAGACTCAGGCGCAGATGGTCGGTGGTGCGCACATGCAGTCGGAGGTCGTTGAGCAGGCGCGTGAATTCGCGGCGTGTCGGCGCCGCCCCGAGTGCCTCGAACAGATGGGTCAGGGCATCGAATACGAGTTGCGCCTCCGGACCCAGATCGAAATCGGCTGGATGATAAACCAGTTGGCGCTCGGACTGGCGACCGATCCAGAGACGAAAACTCTCCTGGCGCAGGGCGTGATAAAGCGGAGCCTCTGAGATCAGGACGATCAGCAGCCGGTTGGGATTGGCAAAATAAGATCCGCCGCGCACCTCCCAGAAGCCGTCCTTGATCAGACGCTGGAGACGAATGTGCTCGCGGAAGTCGGCGGCCTGGAGCTGGTCGAGGATCAGCACGGTCGGATCGCCCTCGCTCTGGGCGCAGGCCTCGCTGACGATGCGGTCGAACGGCTCGATCGGCGGTTCCTCGCGCCCGAGTTCGTCCTGGCTCGGCGGCAGGATCACGTCCGGCAGCGGCGGATGGGTCTCGGTGAAGTCGTGATAGAGGATCTGGGGGAAGTCGAGCGCACGGGCCAGCGCGTTGGCGAAGGCGGTTTTGCGCCGCTCGCCATCGCCCTCGATGTTGAGGGCGCGGATGCCGGAGGTCGGGGTTTCGAGCAGACAGCGCACCTGGAATTCGTAGTCGTCGTTGGACTCGAATCCGTGCTCGGTCAGTTTTTCAGTCAGGCTTGGCATGGAGCCAAGCATAATCGCGACGGCGGTTTAGCCCAAGCGGTCGCGTAGCGGCTGGACGATCGATTCAGCGCAGCCGGCTCAAAGTCACCTTAACCAGTTCTCGGTGCGCAGGCCGGGGACACGTGTGAATTCGGCCTGATTATCCGTCACCACAATCGCGTCCAGAGCGGTGCCTTGTGCGGCAATCCAGAGGTCATTCGCGCCGATAGGGGTTCCACGGCGCTCGAGATGGGCGCGGATTTCGGCATAGCACCGGCTGACCCGCGCGTCGATGGGCAGCAGTTCCAGCTTCTGCACCAGCTCAGCCAGATGGGCCGCGTTCTTCTCCCGATGAGCACTTTTTTCAACGCCGAATTCAAGCTCGCCCAGGACTACGGGGGAGAGCAGAATATCGGCCAATCGCGTTTGTTCCAGACGGCGCTTGACCGGGGCGACCCCTTTCATCGCCGCAATCATGATATTGGTGTCAAGCAGGTATCGCATCCGCGACGGCCTAAAGTGTCGCGACCGGCTCCGGCGGCCTGTCATCCGGCGCCACCAGGTCGATCTCCTCGTGCATGCCCCAGAATGGACGAAAGGCGTCTGCCGCCAGACTTGGAGTGTCGGGCACCAGCCGGGCAATGACCCGCCCCCGGCGGGTTATTGCCACCGTCTCGCCCGCTTCGACAGCGGCTAACAGCCCGGAAAACGCCGCTTTTGCTTCAGTGACTTGCACATGTCGCATTGGGGTAACTCCAGCAAATGACCATGTGGTCAGAATAGCGCTGGACTTGGTTGGATACAAGAGGCGTTCTGAAACGATGCCCGTTGGCATCCGGGTCAGCGTTATGACTCGCTGCCGAGCCGCTGGGCAAGCTCAGGTATGGCCAATGGCCCAAGCGGTCGCGTAGCGGCTGGACGATCGATTCAGCGCAGTAGGGCCAGGATCTCGTCGTGTCCATCCTCGCGTGCCCAATCGGCGGCGGTCTTGCCATCGAAGTCCTTGAGGGTCTGGTCGGCGCCGTGTTCGAGCAGCGCCTTGACGCTGGCGACATGGCCCTGCTTGGCCGACCAGATCAGCGCTGTCCAGCCCTTGGTCGATTCCTGATGGTCGACCATGGCGCCCTTTTCGAGCAGACGCTTGACGATGGCGGCATGATCGTTCGAGGCCGCGAGCATCATGGCCGTATAGCCGCCCGAGTCCATGGCGTCGACCTTGGCGCCGGCCTGGAGCAGACGGTCCACGATGGCGGCATGACCATTGAGCGCCGCCTTCATGAGCGGCGTCCAGTCGCAGCTGTCGCGCACATTGGGCTGACGATGCCGTGACAGAAGCTGCTCGACGCTGCTCAGGTCGCCCTGTTCAGCGGACTCGATCAGGGCCATGCCTGGGCCGTCGGCGACCATGGCGGTATTCGAGCTGGAGCCGGACTGTCCGCACCCGGCCAGTAGTGACAGAAGAATGACGAGGAGTAGGAGTGTATGGAGTCTGTTCATGGTCGCGCATTCTCGTCCTCCGGGTTCGGACGGCCAATGACAATGCGCAGTTGTCAGGCATTGGCCCGATAGCCGAGTTGGGCCGAAAGACTCCGGCCAGCCTCGGTCAACGCCTCGATCCACTCCAGACGCCGACGCGCAATCGGTGCCGACACCGACAGCCCCGCGCTGACATTGCCCGTGCTGTCGCGGATCAAGACCCCGATGCAACCGACATCGATCTCGGCCTCCTCGTCGTCGAGCGCATAGCCGCGCGCGAGCGATTCGCGACAGGCGGCGATCAGGTCGGGCAGGGCGGTGAAGGTGTTGCGGGTGTAGGCGGGCAGGTTGGTGCGCTGAGCATAGGCGCGAATCGCGTCCTCGCCGCTCGCGCCGAGCATCAGCTTGCCGACCGCCGTCACATGCAGGGGCGCGCGCGAGCCGATGAGCTGCTGGACATGGATCATGCGGTTGGGCGTGGCCTTCTCGATATAGACCACCGAGTCGCCCTCGCGGATGGTGAGATTGATGGTCTCGCCGAAGTGGTCGCGCAGTGACTCCATGATCGGGCGGGCGAGGGCGCGCACGTCGATGTTGCCGTGCAGCCGCACGCCGAGTTGCAGCAGGCGTCGACCGAGCCGGTAGTGACTGGCGGCGTCCTTCTCGACGAACTGGTTCTGGATCAGGGCGGCGAGGATGCGATGCGCGGTCGAGACGTTGAGTCCGGTCTCGGCGGCCAGGATCTTGAGACTGACCGGCTCCGGATAGCGGGCGATGGCGTCGAGCAGGGCGGCGGCGCGGTCGATGACCTGGATGCCCGAGTGTCGGGTGCTGTCTTCTGGAGTGTCTTGGTGCATGGCGAATGTCCCGTTTGTGAAAGCACATGATTTCGCATAGTGAAATCTATCCTCTATTGCGAAAAATCAATACGATCTCTACAGTCTCTCCAACGCCAACGGCCGCGCGCCTGGCCAAAACAACACCAACCCAGAGGGAGAGACCATGACCCACGCCGCCACTCCGATCAGTCACGACAGCGCCACGGCCGATTTCCGCGATGGCATCCTGCATTTCGGGACGCTTTCAACCGAGTTCGCGCCGCTTGGCCAGACGCCCGTGATCGGCGAAGGCCGCGCGGCCATCGACGCCATCGACGACGCCGCCGTGCAACAGACCCAGTGGGCCGCCGATGCGCTGCGCTATCTGACGCTCCAGCTCTGTGCCTCCAAGCAGTCCGGTCATCCGGGCGGTTTCGCCAGCGCGGCCGATGCCTATGCGGCGCTGGTGATGCTGGGTCATACCAACATCGTCACCGAGGTCGGCCATCATGCGCCCGGTTTCTACAGCGCCATGTTCCTCGACGGTTCGCTGGAGTCGATGGGCATCCACACCCTGACCGAGCTTCAGGCGCGTTTTCGCGAGCGTGACGGCTTGCTCGGCCATCTCTCGGGTGCGATTCCGGGACTGCTGGCCCCGGCCGGTCCCCTTGGTCAGGGCCAGCATTTCGCCATGGCCGGGGCCTATCTCAATCGCGACCGGCTCTTTCCCTGCACCATCGGCGACGGCGGTCTCGGCGAGCCGTACATCCTCTCGGCCATGAAGCATTTCCACACCGCCTATCCGGAGGTGACCAACTTCCTGCCGGTGCTGGTCTGGAACGGCTACAGCCAGGAGCATCATTCGATGGTGTCGCTGATGGACAACGACGCCATGACCGCCTACTGGCGTGCGCACGACTTCGAGCGCGTGATCCTGATCGACGCCAAGGACTTCGACGATGCCGGGCAGGAAGGCGCCTATGTCGATAGCACTCGCTTCAGTCCCGAGGCGCGGCTGGCCTTCTCGCGCGCGGTGCTCGAAGGGATGCAGGCTGCCGCCGAGTCGGCGCTCGGCGGGACGCTGACAGCGGTGATCCTCAAGCAGCTCAAGGGCGCCGGTGTGCACGCCAGCGGCGCCAAGTCGCACAATCTCTATCCGGGCGACACGGCTGAGAAGCCCAACATCGCCGCCGCCCTGGAGCGCGGCGCCCTGGCTCCTGAGATCTGGGCGCTGACCCGGACCAATATGAGTCGCGCCGGCGGTGGTCCGGCCGCGCGGACCGTAGTCACTGAGTTCGAGCGCCAGTTGCCCGAGATCGGTCAGCTCCCGCTGCATGAATTCGCGCGCGGCGAGCAGGCCGTTCCGGCGAGCGCCATGGCGACCCTGGTGGCCGAGCTCGGCCAGCGCGATCCGCTGTTCGTGGTCACCAATGCCGACGGCAACGAAGCCTCGGCCATGAAGGCGATCAACGACGCGCTCAAGATCCGCCATCCGACCGCTGATCCGCTCTACAACCAGTCGCCGAGCGGTCAGGTCTATGAGCCGCTGAACGAGGACGCCTGCGCCGGACTCGCGGCCGGGATCGCGCTCTTCGGCGGACGCTCGCTGTGGCTGTCTTACGAGAGCTTCGCCATCAACGGCTGGCCGATCGTGCAGACCGTGGGTCAGGCGATGGCCGAGCTAAGGCGCAAGACGCCGGCCATGGTGTCGATGTTCACCGCCGGCGCGCTGGAGCAGGGCCGCAACGGCTGGACCCATCAGCGTCCCGAGATCGAGAACTACATCGGTGGCCAGGTGCGCAACGGCAACGTCTATCTGCTCTATCCGACCGATGCCAACATGATCCAGGCCGCCTATGCCTGGGCGGTCGAGCAGTCCAACAAGTGCATCAGCATCGTCGCCTCCAAGTCGGCGCTGCCGGTGCATACCACGCTCGATCAGGCCCGCGAGGCGATCGAGCGCGGGGCGACCTGTCTCTATGAATCGGCGCAGGGTGCGCGCGGCACGGTGGTGTTCGCCGTGACGGGTGATCTGGTGTTCCAGCCGGTGTTCGCCGCCAAGGAGCGGCTGGAAGCGGCGGGCTATCGAGTGCGCATCGTCGCCGTGGTCAACCCGCGCCGGCTCTATCGCGAGCGCGATGTCGCCTGGTCGCACAGTGCGCAGCCGGATGATCGGTTTATGTCGGACGCGGAGTTCGAGGCGCTTTTTGCGGGCGAGGCGCTGATCGGAGTGAGTGGCGGCGGGACTGTGGCTCTGGAGCCGGTGCTGCTGCGCTCGCGGGCGGCGGGACGCGATCTGATCGGCTGGCAGCGCGGCGAGACCACCGCCAGTCCGGCCGAGATCATGGCCTACAACGGCATCTCGCCCGAGAGTCTGGAGCAGCGCGCGCTGGAGTTGCTGGATTCCGAGGTCGCGCGTTTGGATCGGGCGGCTTAGGTTGGGGCGGGGCGGCTCGGGGTACGGCGGCCGGGGGGACGCCGTGAATACATCCCTGTAGGCTTGACGGCCGCATCCATGCGGCCGACACCCCCCGGCCGCCGCATCCCGAGCCTTGTGCCTGAGAACTTTTCGCGGAGCTGCTGATGAACGCTTCTATCAAGACCAAGATCATCGCTATCGACGACGACCCGACCGGCTGTCAGACGGTGCATTCCTGTCTGCTGCTGACGCGCTGGGATGTGGACACGCTCGTCGAGGCGCTGAACGATGAGTCACCGCTGTTCTTTGTGCTGAGCAATACGCGCGGTCTGGAGGCGACACAGGCCGCTGATGTAACACGCGAGATTTGCGTCAATGTGCGTGCGGCGCTCGACCGGCTCGCCGGGTGTGGACAGCCGATCCAGCCGTTGATCGTCAGCCGTTCGGACTCGACACTGCGTGGTCACTATCCGGTCGAGACCGATGTCATCGCTGAGGAGCTTGGCCCCTTTGATGCGCATTTCCTGGTGCCGGCGTTCTTCGAGGGCGGGCGGATCACGCGCGGCGGGGTGCATTATCTGCTGGTCGACGGCCAGCCGGTGCCGGTCAACGAGACCGAATTCGCACGCGACTCGGTCTTCGGCTTCACGCACGCCTTTCTGCCCGATTATGTGGAGGAGAAGACCGGTGGGCGCCTCCGCGCCGATCAGGTCGAGCGCTTCGGTCTGGACGAGGTGCGGGGCGAGATCGGTGAGCGTCTGCGCCATCTGAGCGGCAATCGCTGTTGCGTCGTCGATGCCGAGCGTCAATCCGATCTCGACAGCTTCGCGCGTCAGGTGCTCGCGGCGGCGGGGGAGGGCAAGCGTTTTCTGTTTCGCAGTGCGGCGAGTCTCCTGACCGCCTTCGCCGCGCTGCCGCCGCAGCCGGTCGCGGCGCAGTCGATGTCGGCCTATGTGCGCGGCGGACGTCCCGGCGTGGTGCTGGTCGGTTCGCATGTGGCCAAGTCGAGCCGTCAGTTGCAGACCCTGATCGAGACGACCGATGTGGTTCCGGTCGAGATCGATCTGGAGCGCTTGATTCAGGACGAGGCGGGGTTGTTCGACGCGATCATCGACCGTCTGGAAACGGCTCAACACGCGAACCAAAGCCTGGTGCTCTATACCAGCCGTGGCGAGCGTCAGTTTCCGACCAAGGCCGAGCGTCTGGCCTTTGGCGAGCGCGTTTCGAGCTTTTTGGTGCGCCTCGTCCAGAATCTGCCGCGCGAGACCGGTTTCCTCATCAGCAAGGGCGGCATCACCTCGAACGACACCCTCAGTCAGGGGCTGGCGCTGCGCACGGCGCGCGTGCTCGGTCAGATACTGCCCGGCTGTCCTGTGGTGCGCTGTCCCGCCGATCATCCGCGTCTGCCCGAGCTGCCGGTGGTGATCTTTCCAGGCAATGTCGGCGACGATGCTGCGCTGGCCGAGGTCTATCGCATTCTGACGGCCGGTCGCTGAGTGAGTCCATGCAGGACCACAGATCAAACCACGCGCAGAAACGATTTCAAGTTCACCTGAGCCTCAGAGTTTGCCAGAATCTGACAAGCGGTGAGGTTCAGGGTTTCCAGCATTGGACAAACCCGTGATCCTCTGACAGGATAACGCCCTTTGACGCGCCCGACCGCCTTGGTGTCTGGGTGTCCTATCCATTCATCTCGCGGGATCCGTTCATCATCGTGCACGACATCCTGGTCGCCTTCTCGCTCGTGTTCATCATCGAGGGGATCTGGCCTTTTCTCAGTCCAGCCAGCTTCAGGCGTCTCCTGGCGATGGTCGCGCTCGAACACGAACGCTCGCTACGCATCGCCGGGTTCGTCAGCATGCTCTCCGGCCTCGGACTGCTCTATCTGGTCAACTGAACCCGAAATCCTGCCGATCAACTGTAATCATGTCTGCCATGAACGAGGAACGCTGGCTGCTGCCAGCCGGCATCGAGGAAGTCCTGCCGCCCCAGGCCCACGTCATCGAGTGTCTGCGGCGCGAGCTGCTGGATCTCTACGCAAGCTGGGGCTATGAGCTGGTCATTCCGCCCTTCATCGATTATCTGGACTCGCTCCTGACCGGCACCGGGCAGGATCTCGATCTCCAGACCTTCAAGCTCACCGATCAGCTCACCGGACGTCTGCTGGGTGTGCGCGCCGACATGACGCCGCAGGTCGCGCGCATGGACGCCCATCATCTGCGCCGCGAGGCACCGACCCGGCTGTGCTATCTCGGCACCGTGCTCCATACGCGTCCGGACGGTTTCGCCGGCACCCGCAGTCCGCTCCAGCTCGGGGCCGAAATCTATGGTCACGCCGGCATCGAGAGCGATGCCGAGATCCTGCGTCTGGTGCTGCTGACACTGCGCACGGCCGGCATCGCCGAAACCTATCTGGATCTGGGGCATGTCGGCATCTATCGCGGACTGGCGCGTCAGGCCGGTCTCGACGCGGCTCAGGAGCATGCGCTCTTCGACGCACTCCAGCGCAAGGCCATCCCCGAGATCGAGGCGCTGATCGGTGACTTCGGGCTGACCGGCGCGCCCGCCGGGATGCTGGTGGCCCTGGCCGAATTGAACGGCGACGACGCCCTGGAACGCGCCGCTAAGGTGCTGGCCGCCGCCGATCGTCCGGTACGTGAGGCGCTCGACTATCTGCGTCGACTGGCCGAGGAACTCAATCACTGGCTGCCTGAGGTCTCGATCCATTACGATCTGGCCGAACTGCGAGGCTATCGCTACAAAACCGGCGTTGTCTTCGCGGCCTTCGTGCCAGGCTGGGGTCTGGAGGTAGCGCGTGGCGGACGTTATGACGACATCGGGAGCGTCTTCGGCCGCGCACGTCCGGCCGTCGGTTTCAGCGTCGACCTCAAGGGCCTGCTTCAGCATGGTCGGGGGTTGGAGGAACGCTACCATCAGCCTGGAGCCATTCTGGCGCCCTGGTCGAATGATCCGGCCCTGCGTGAGACCGTCGAGTCACTGCGCGCCTCCGGGCGGCGGGTGATCCAGGCGCTGCCGGGACTCGACACGGATCCGCGCGAACTCGGCTGCGAGGAGCGCCTGGACTATTGCGACGAACGCTGGGTCGTGCATCCCCTGGCGTCAGCCGCGAAACCTTAAACGCACGCAAGCGCCGCGTCAGACCGCTTCGGTGGCACTGGTGTCGACAGCGTGAGCAGACTTACTCGGACTCAGTTAGATTTGGGCATGTTTTTATGAGCGGCAATAACGTTGTTGTGATTGGCACCCAGTGGGGCGATGAAGGCAAGGGGAAGGTCGTCGACCTGCTGACCGACCGCGCGGCGGCCGTGGTGCGCTTCCAGGGCGGTCACAATGCCGGGCATACCCTGGTCATCGATGGCAAAAAGACCGTGCTGCATCTGGTGCCCTCGGGCATTCTGCGCGACAACGTCAAGTGCTTGATCGGCAACGGCGTGGTGCTCTCACCGTCGGCGCTGTTCGAGGAACTCGACATGCTGGAGCACGCCGGCGTGCCGGCCACCGAGCGTCTGGGTATCAGTGCCGCCTGCCCGTTGATCCTGCCTTATCACATCGCGCTCGATCAGGCGCGCGAGCTCAAGCGCGGAGCCAAGGCGATCGGCACCACCGGGCGCGGCATCGGTCCGGCCTATGAGGACAAGACTTCGCGGCGCGGCATCCGGCTCGGCGAGCTGCTCGACGCCCGGCATTTCGAGGAGCGTCTGCGCGAGGTGCTGGAGTATCACAACTTCGCGCTTATCCACTACTACAAGACTGAGGCGGTGGATTTCCAGTCCGTGCTCGACGAGGCGCTGGTCCAGGCCGAGCGGCTGCGTCCGCTGGTGGTCGATGTGCCCGGTCTGCTGCACAGTCTGCGCGCCCAGGGGCGTGACGTGCTGTTCGAGGGCGCGCAGGGCGCGCTGCTCGATATCGACCACGGCACCTATCCCTATGTCACCTCCTCGACCACCACCGCCGGTGGAGCGGCGAGCGGCAGCGGTGTGGGGCCGCGTGATCTCGACTATGTGCTCGGCATCGTCAAGGCGTATACGACGCGCGTCGGTGCCGGTCCCTTCCCGACCGAGCTCGACGATGCCGTGGGCAAGCATCTGGGCGTGCGTGGCAACGAGTTCGGCGCCACCACCGGACGCAAGCGCCGCTGCGGCTGGCTCGATATGGTCGCGCTCAAGCGGTCGTTCGCCATCAACAGTGTCACCGGGATCTGCATCACCAAGCTCGACGTGCTCGACGGGCTGGAGACGATCAAAATCTGTACCAGCTATCGTCTCGATGGTCAGGAGATCGATGCACCGCCGGTCGGTGCCGATGCCCTCGAACGTTGCGAGCCGCACTACATCGAGTGCCCCGGTTGGACTGAGTCCACGGCCGGCGTCTCGTCGCTGGACACACTGCCCGCCAATGCGCGCCGCTATCTGGAAACCATCGAGCAGTTGAGCGGTCTGCCGATCGATCTGATCTCGACCGGACCGGACCGGATGGAAACCCTGATCCGGCGTCATCCGTTCGATGTCTAATCAAAGGGCCTGGTGACGCCCTGGTTGGACGGCGACTCATATCCTTCGGCACGGAAAAGACATCAAGGCTCAGCCAGAGACCCGGGTCTCTGGGGCGTGAATTGAAGTCCCGTCTGTGGGATTATCCGTGTTTCGGGCCGCGTCCGTGCAAGCGGGCGCGGCATTTCGATGCCTATAACGACAACCACAGGCCATGGATCCACGACACCCAACAGACGACTCGATCCATACCGGAAGCGCGCCCGTCAAGGTCGCGGACTGGACCGCTGCCGATCTCATCGATCTGGAGTATTACCTCGACACCGATGAGCGTGAGCTGCGCGAGCGGCCTTCGATCCGCAAGACACTCGCCGAACGCGATCGCTTGCTCTATCTGGACCGCATCGAGTCCGAGCTCGACGGCGAGCCGGCCCATACACCCAAGCATCGGCGCCTGAGTCTGCGTCTGTGGCTGAGAGCCAGACGCACCGACGAGGATCCGAGTCTCAGGCCGCTGCTGCCCGGTCTGATCTTTGCGCAGGCGCAACGCTTGGGGCTGTGGATTCTGGCCGCGCTGGGCTTTGTATTCGGTATCAGTCTGGCCTCGACCCTGCTCAGCTATGACGGCCATTTGCCGGTCAGTATTCCCTGGTTCGTTTTCCTGCTGGTGGTGGTGCAGTTCGTCCTGTCGATTGGGGTCATCTGGACCTGGCTGAGGCGCTCGTTACGACGCCAACGCACCGATGTCGAGGAATCCTGGCTGCTGAGCCATGTACTCCAGCCCGCGCTGGAACGGGTGGCGCATTGGCTCCAGGAGCAGCATCTGTCCCATGCGCCCCAGGACGTCCGCGAGCGCGCGCTGGCGACCAAGGGGTTGGTGCGCTCTCAGTTCAGCGTCTATGGTCCGCTGTCGATCCTGACGCTGTTGATTCCGATGCAGGTGTTCGGCGTCGCCTTCAATCTGGGTGTCATCCTGACCACGATCGCGCTCGAATGGTTCACCGATATCGCCTTTGGCTGGGGCACCTCGCTGGTGGCCCATCCGCAGACGATCTACGATCTGGTGCGCGTGATCGCGACGCCCTGGAGCTGGTTGTTCGGCGAGGGTGCCGGCTATCCGACTCTGGAGCAGGTCGAGGGGTCGCGCATCTATCTGGAGCAGTGGACGGCGGCGGCCGCCGGTCTCAAGCCCAATCCGGAGCATCTGCGCTCCTGGCGCTGGTTTCTGGTACTCGCGGTCTTTACCTATGGTCTGCTGCCACGTTTGATTCTGCTGGGCGGATCCATGATCGCCCAGCGTCTCACGCTGGCCCGGCTGACGTTCACCCATGGGCGTATCCAGGCGCTCTATGCGCGGATGCTCACGCCGCGTCTGGACACGCACGCCGGCGAGTCGGGGCAGGGACCGGAGATGCACATTCCGGCCGAGATCACGCCCGGCCGACCGCGCGTTGGATTGATTGGACCGCTCAAGACATCGGGAACGACCGTCAGCCGCCGCCCCTGGCGCGATGAGCTGTCGAATCGCGACGAGACGGCGCCAGCCGAGGCGCGGACCACCGAGACCTTACCCGCGCCCGAACCCGAATCCGAACCCAGATCCGTGCCACCTGTGGTTCAGCCACGACCGGTGCGCGATGAGTCGACGGTCGAGCCGACACCGGTTGCCGAGGCCGAGTCTGAGGCCACGCCCAATATCGAGGCGGAGGTTCCCGCTGAGCAGGAGTCGGCGGCACGCGTCGAGTCGCTCCCAGAATCCATGCCGGAGCCAGAACCGGAGCCGGAGCCAGAACCGGAGCCAGAACCAGAACCAGAACCAGAACCAGAACCTGATCCTGAACCTGAACCAGAACCTGAACCTGAACCTGAACCTGAACCTGAACATGAACCTGAACAGGACCAAGAAGAAAACCATGAAGAAGAACAAGACCAGGAAGAGCAGGACGAAGTCGAA
>NZ_WNKT01000195.1 GCF_009720725.1 Allochromatium palmeri | reverse complement strand
TTCTTGCTTATGGCAGAGATATTTATTATATACTCAAACAGGTATTTTGTTAAAATTATTTAATAGATGTACTTACTTTCCACCCTCAATTCCACTCCTGTTTTTGCTTCCGATCCCCCACTTACAGCCATTCGGAACTCACTTGGAGAAATCACGACCCTAGTACCGCGCACTTGGAGTTTTCTGGATAATCGCTCATCATTCTCCCACTGCCTGATTGTGAGTCGTTTCCCATGGCCCGTCCTGCCCCGTTGATTGAGCTACCCCCTGAACCACGCACCGTCCTGGAAGGTCTGGCGCGAAGC
>NZ_WNKT01000194.1 GCF_009720725.1 Allochromatium palmeri | reverse complement strand
ACGCGACCCCGAGGCCATCCTCAAACGCTTCGATCCCGAGGAGCGCCTCAAGGGCCTGGATGCCGAGGAGCGCCTCAGGGGCTTGGATGCCGAGGAGCGGCTCAGGGGCTTGGATGCCGAGGAGCGGCTCAGGGGCTTGGATCCAACCCTCATCGAAGTCTGGCTAGCCAAACAGCGACGGGATCATTGAGCGCCGGAGGCCGGGACATCCTTCTCATTCAGCTCGGCCTGCTGAACGATGTCCAGATCGCACAGGCTACCGGACTGAGCGTGGCGCAGATCGAAGCCGTGCGCACGAGCGGAACGCCCTGAG
>NZ_WNKT01000193.1 GCF_009720725.1 Allochromatium palmeri | reverse complement strand
GGATTTTCGGAAATCCTTTATCAACGGCTGGGTACGCAATCCGAGGATGCGGCTTTCAAAATGGGCGAACCATGAGTAATAGATTATCAGAATGAAGGTAGCTCCAAAGAAAGCCACGAAAAGACTTGATGTGGCTAGTACCGCGCACTGTGAATTTTCTGGATAATCACTCATCACTCTCCCACTGCCTGATTGTGAGTTGCCGCCCATGGCCCGTCCTGCCCCGTTGATTGAGCTACCCCCTGAACCACGCACCGTCCTGGAAGGTCTGGCGCGAAGCCGCGAAACCGCCCACAGCCTGGTGCAGCGGGCGCA
>NZ_WNKT01000192.1 GCF_009720725.1 Allochromatium palmeri | reverse complement strand
TAGGCCTTGAGGTCGGCATACAGCGTCCAGATCTCGTCGCGCACCCGTTCCTGATCCAGGCGTTGGCGCGCGTTGAGCGGGATGAGTGTGTGAATCAGGCGTTCGGCGTGCACCCAGCACAGGGCATGCAGCAGGATGGCGAACTGTCCGGCGCCATCGCTGACAATGACCAGCTCGCGCGAGAGGCCTTTCGCCAACAGCCCACCGAGCAAGGCCCCCTCGGTGGCGATGCGCCGATGACGTTCCTTGGTGATCCCAAGGGCCTTGAGGTGTTCCTCCCACGCCGCCGTGGTCGCGATCTCCAGGATGGGTGAGGC
>NZ_WNKT01000191.1 GCF_009720725.1 Allochromatium palmeri | reverse complement strand
GCCACGGTCAGCGCCCGCGAGCCGGATCCCAATCCCGATGACAACACCGATACCGTAACGCCGGTGCCGGTCGAGGCACCGCCGGCGAGCACGGCCGATTTGGTGTTGACCAAGAGCGTGGATGAACCCACCCCGACGGTCGGCGACGTCGTGACCTTCACCCTCAGGGTGCACAACCAGGGACCGGCGAATGCCACCGAGGTTCGCGTCATCGAGCCCCTGCCGAGCGGCTACAGCTATGTGGCCGCAACCCCGAGCGTGGGCACCTATGACAGCGCCACCGGTGTCTGGACACTGGGCGCCCTGGCCACGGGCGGGCGCGC
>NZ_WNKT01000190.1 GCF_009720725.1 Allochromatium palmeri | reverse complement strand
TTGGCGCTGGATTTAACCCATATGACCGTGCACGCGGTGGACGTGACGGGGGTCGATGGCGGGGAAAGCCTGACGCGTTACCCGTGGCAGGCCGGCGACATCGGGCTGGTGGATCGGGGCTACAATCAACCGCGCGTGATTCTTGACCTGTTCGCGCGTGGCGTCGGGGTGATCGTGCGCTTGAACCCAACGGCGATGCCGTTGTTTGTCCGCTCACTCGATGCGGATACGTTCAATCCCACGGCCACGCGCTTGGATGTCGCGGCGCATCT
Organism: Allochromatium palmeri; assembly: GCF_009720725.1. Lineage (GTDB taxonomy): Bacteria > Pseudomonadota > Gammaproteobacteria > Chromatiales > Chromatiaceae > Thermochromatium > Thermochromatium palmeri. The sequence goes on along the minus strand of NZ_WNKT01000190.1, from coordinate 52 downwards.
GCGCGCCCAATCCAGCGACACGGTCAGTCTTGCGGTCTGGTTGCGCGCGCAG
>NZ_WNKT01000189.1 GCF_009720725.1 Allochromatium palmeri | reverse complement strand
GACGCGTGTGTGTTCCTGGGATTCACCTTCCGGGGCAAGAAGCTGCGTTGGTCCGAGCGCGCCTACCAAGACTTCCGCCACCGGCTGCGCAAGCTGACCGGACGGAGCTGGGGCGTGTCCATGGACTATCGGCTCAAGAAGCTCTCCGAATACGTCCGCGGTTGGATGGGCTACTTCGGCATCTCGGACTACTACCGGCCGATCCCCGAGCTGGACCACTGGCTGCGGCGACGTGTCCGCATGTGCTACTGGAAGCAGTGGCGCGGGGTGCGCAATCGCATTCGCCAACTGAGGGCTCTGGGAACACGGATACGGACCGCGATCTGGACGGG
>NZ_WNKT01000188.1 GCF_009720725.1 Allochromatium palmeri | reverse complement strand
CTCAACGGACGGTGAAGAGGGGCTTATCCTGGTCTTGAAGACCGCAGACGGTCAAGGGGTCTCTGAACGCTTACCATTGCAGTTCTCTTTAACGATCCGCTGGGTCGCCTCATCAAAACCGCCCTGGCTGGTGGCCTGGATTTCGACCGAGATCGTTACCTCGACCCCCAGCTTGGCCGTGAACTGCTGGATGATCTCATCCACCAGGGTGGCGAACTCCACCTTGGCCTTGAGCGAATCCAAATTCGCTGTGCCGTAGAACTTTGGACTTTGGACAAAGTATCTTACCAGCTGGCAAAAATCGTTCGCTCACATACAGTTGGAGTAGACAAGTCC
>NZ_WNKT01000018.1 GCF_009720725.1 Allochromatium palmeri | reverse complement strand
GTGAAATTATTGATGGTTATGGATCTGAATATAAAATTGCGTTTTCATCTGTTTAATTTTTTTAATGAAAGTACTTAAACAGTTGCAAGTAAGCATCACTAATGATGCATTAGCGTGGGTGCATTTTGATGTCATGGCGCTTGAAACTTCAGTTAAATCGAGTGGAGGCAAAAATAAAATCATCATTGCAAGCACTGACAAAATAAACAATCCTGGATCGCACGATGTAACTTGGTCCAGATCGACGACTCCTCCCGGCGGGAGTGGAGATGATCCTCCTCCCGGCGGGGGTGGAGATGATCCTCCTCCCAGTATTCCAGAGCCATCCTCAATCTGGTTAATGATTATCGGACTGCTTGGTGGACTGTTTGGCATTCGTCGTTCACGGCGTCTCCAGCGCGCCATCTAAGGCCGTTTAAAGGTGAGGGCCGTCTTGAGCGATTTGCACGGATGTAATGCATAGATCGGCTGATTCAAGCCTCGCCTAAAAAAACAGGCGAGGCTTTTTTGTTCAGTCAACGCAAAAATGTGCTTCCCTTCACGGACGCCAATTGTTCCATGCGCTAAGGTGCTGAATTGTACGCCACGTCATATGTCCTGTTTCACTGTCAGAGAGGCACCGAATGATGAACGTCACACTCCTTAAGCGATCGCTAGTGCTGACGGCGCTGGTGTCAGCGAGCGGTGCGGTTTCCGCCGCGACTGAACCCAACCTGGAATACTGGATGTGGCTGTCCGGCCTGCCCAACTGGCTATTGGCCGCCATGGTCGCGATCCTGTTCGTCGTCCTGGCCGCCCTGGGGCTACTGATCTACCACCGCACGACCGGGCAGAGTCGCGGCATGCTCGACTATGCAACCCTGAGCGGTGCCCTGGTCGCCGGCCTCCTCGTAGCCATGCTGGCTGCCGATCCCTGGAACGCCTATCTGTCCGATAAATTTACAGCCCTGCCGCCAACCGCCGCCGTGCCCGCTCAAGCCCCGCATGGCCGTTGGGCATTGGATCTGCTCGAAGCGCCCGATGCCGACGATGTCCAGGGTTCACCCAAGAAACCACAAAAGGTTCTCAAGAACCGCGCCCGTCACGCGAAGGTTAATATCAGTGCCATCGAGGCCGAAACCCTCAACCTTAATCTGTTCGATGATACCGACTTGGTTGCCGTCCGCGACTCGGTCGTCAAGGATGCGCGAGGTGGCTCGGTCTGGCTCGGTCATATCCAAGACTACCCTGACAGCGAGGTCGTTCTTGCAGCCAGGGGCAAGGTGCTCATGGGGACAGTGTCCGTAGACGGACGCTTCTTCGAAATCGTCTACGTAGGCGGCAACACACATGCCGTGCGTGAACTCGACCCCAACAAGCTGCCGGCCAAATTCGAGCCTGAGCAGCTGCCAACGCCGGACGATTTGGGTGACGGCGACGTGGCGACCGATGCGTCCGTGACCGCGACTGGAGATACACCGTCAGCGACCGGACAGGTCGTCGACGTGATGGTGGTCTATACGCCCAAGGCACGCGCCAATGCCGGTGGTGCAGCGGGCATCGAAACCAAAATCATGAACGCTGTCGCGCGCGCCAACCAAGCCTATCTGAACAGCCAGATCGACATGTATTTGAACTTGGTGCACATGGAGGAGATTGCCTATACCGAAACCGGTGACATGGTGACCGCTTGGAATCGTGTCATGGGGACGTCTGATGGCTACATGGATGACGTCCATGCCTTGCGCAATGAGTACGGTGCCGATCAGGTGGCCTTGATCACCGCCGATAGCAACTATTGCGGCTATGCGACGATCATGAACAGCGATTGGCGCAGCACCGCCTTTGCGCCCTGGGCCTTCGCCGTGCTGCACGACGACTCGATCTACAACTGTCTTGGCAGCAACGACAGTTTCGCCCATGAGCTGGGACACAACCAGGGCAACGTGCACGACCCGGACAATGCTCCGAGCATGGGGGCTTATCCCGACTCCTACGGCTATCGTGAATGCGGCCGCTTCCGCGACATCATGTCCTATTCGTGCAGCGGCGAGCCGCGTATCCCGTACTTCTCCAACCCCAATCTCACCTATAACGGCTATGCAATTGGTATCGAGGGTTCCAGCGATACCGCCCGCTCCATGAACGCGACCGCGCCCATCGTGGCCAACTTCCGTGTCTCGGTCACGAGTCCGCCCGCCGCGCCTGGATCACTCAACGCCACTAATGTCTCGACCTCGGATTCGACGGCCCTGGCCCTGAGATGGAGCGACAATGCCAGCAACGAGGCCGGCTATAGGGTTCAGGGTTCGATCGACGGATCGAGTTGGGCCGAGATCGCGTCCCTGCCTCAGAACACGACCAGCTTCGACGACACCGGCCTCGTCTCGGGACAGACCTACTACTATCGGGTCTACGCCTACAACAGCTTCGGCAACTCGGCGTATTCCAACACGGCCTCGGCCACGCCGACTGCGCCCCAGCTGGATACGACGGCACCGACGGTGCGCATCAACAGCCCGCTCGATGGAGCTCAGCTCAGCCGGAACGTCTCGATCAGCGCGAATGCCACGGACGATGTTGGCGTGACATCGATGCAGCTCTTGATCGATGGCAAGCAAGCGGCGACTTCGTCCAGCGGTTCGCTGAGCTCGAACTGGAACACGAAGAAATCGGGTAGTGGCACCCATGTCATCAGTGTCAAGGCAACCGATGCGGCAGGTAACTCCGGAACGTCCACGGTGACGGTGACGGTCAAGTAGCCTCCACCGGGACGCTGACTCGAAGGGAAGGCCGCCCGTGCGCGGCATGAACGGGGTCGCTGGAGCGGCCCCGTTCTTTTCGGACGAGAACCGATCCATGTCATTGTCCAAACAGTTGCTGATCCTGATCTCGGTGCTGTTCCTGCTGATCTTCGGCGGCAACTTCGCCGTCAGTCTCGACAAGATCCGCGGTTATCTGCAAGTCGAGTCGCGCATCCATGCGCAGGACACGGCCACCTCGCTCGGCCTGTCGCTCAGCCCGTACATGACCAATCCACGCGATCCCATCCTGGCCACCATGATCCAGGCCATCTATGACATGGGCTATTACAAGGAGATCCGCCTCACCGACGTCGAGGGTCGGACGCTGGTGCAGCTCAATGACAGCCAGATCTTCGAAGAGGTGCCGCGCTGGTTCATCCACTGGCTGCCAATGGAGACGGCTACGGCGACGAGCGAAATCAGCTCGGGCTGGAACATCACCGGCAGCGTCCAGGTCACCAGCCATCCGGGCTATGCCTATCTCAAGCTCTATCAGCAGATGCTCGATGCCCTCTATTACTCACTGGCGGCCCTGGCGTTGTCGGTGCTCCTGCTGTTCCTGCTGCTGCGCTTCACACTACGACCGCTCAAAACCATCGACCGCCAGGCCCAGGCCATCGCCGCCGGGAGCTTCGCGCGCATCGCGACCCTGCCCTGGACCACCGAGGTGCGCAATGTCGCGCGCTCGATGAACCAGATGTCCGGCAAGATCGAGGGCGTCATCGGCCACCTGAACCAGCGCCTGGACGCGCTCGGCCAGCGTCTGCGGCTCGACGAGCTGACGGGGTTGTACAAAAAGACCAACTTCGAGACAGACATGGAGCGCCTGTTCGGTGGCGAGGAGGGCTATGTGGTCTCGATCGGCATCGACGCCTTTGCTGAACTGGCGCGCGATCTGGGCGAGACGGCGACCGATGCCCTGCTGCGGCACCTGGCCGAGGCGCTCGTGCAGTGCGCCACCGCAGAGCAGCCCGAGGCCAGAGGATATCGCTTCCATGGCGCCGAGTTCGCGCTCGTCCTGCCAGGACTGTCCGCCGTTCGTGTCGAGCCATTCGCCCGTGCCTTGCAGGAGGCATTACGCGACGTCGGGGAGCGCCACGGGCGGGCGGACATCGCCCATGTCGGGATCGCGCCCCTCAACCCGCTCGGCGCTCCGACCGGTATCCTGGCGGCGGCCCAGGATGCCTGTCAGCAAGCACGGCTCATCGGTGCCAACAGCTATGTCATCCGTCAGGGATACGAGGAGGGCCGCAGCCGTGAGCAATGGCACGCCCTAGTGTTCGACCTCATCGATCAGCGCCGTTATCAGATCTCCTACATCGATCAGGTCGAGGATCTGCGCCATGGTGGTCTGCTCATGGAGGAAGCCTTCACCCAGGTCTTCGACGAGACCGGCACCCCCCTGCCAATCGCGGCCTTCGTGTCCATGGCCGAGCGCTTCGACCGGATCGCCGATCTCGATCGCGGTGTGACCGAGCGGGTCGTGGAACGCCTCGTCGCCGAGCGGGTGAGTCATGGCGTGGAGATCAACCTGGCGATGGCCACGCTGCGCAGTCTGGATTTCAGGGCCTGGCTCAATGATTTCCTGCATCGACATCCAGCCCAGGCCGGTCAGTTGATCTTCAGCATCACCGCCTATGGCGTGGCCAAGGATCCGGCGCTGTTCCAGGACTTCATCCGATTTGCGCATGGACTGGGGGCACGGGTGCTGCTCAAGCGTTACGAGCCGCAATTCGTGTCGGTGGAGGCGGTCAAGACCATGCGGCCCGATTTCATCCGGCTTGCCCGCGATCTGACTGCCGGTATCAGCAGCGACGAGAGCAAGCGCACCCTGGTCGAAGCCATCCGCCAGGTCGGCGACCTGCTCGATATCATCATTGTGGCCGAGAACGTCCAGAGCCGGAGCGACCTGGAAATCGTCCGCGAGATCGGTCTGCCAGGCGCGAGCCATTGAGGCGTGATCGCGCGTGGCTGTACTCGCCAATGGCACTGCGGTCGATGCGTTCCGGTCCATACTGGGCCGTCTGCTCGCCTTCCTGCTGGGACTCCTCCTGTCCGCCACGCTCACGGCTGCGCTGGATCTCAGCTCGGAATGGATCGCCGCGATCGAGAAGCAGCATGGAATCCAGGCAGGAGAGCGAGCGCGCGCCTGGCAGTCGATGATGGAGTCGGCTCAGGATTTGAGCGAGGACGACAAACTTCGGGTTGTGAACGATTTCTTCAACCAGTTGCGCTTCCTCGATGACGTCGCGCTCTGGGGCGTCAGCGATTATTGGACGACCCCTTTCGAGTTCCTGGTCAAGAATGGTGGCGATTGCGAGGACTTCGCCATTGCGAAATATTTCACTCTCATCCATGTCGGCGTCCCTGAAGAGCGCCTGCGCCTGACTTACGTCAAGGCGCTCGATTATGATCAGGCCCACATGGTCCTGACCTATTTCGCCACGCCACGCGCCACGCCCCTGGTGTTGGACAACCTGAATCCACATATCCTGCCGGCGACCGAACGCGCTGATCTGCAACCGGTCTACAGTTTCAACGGTACTGGATTGTGGCTGGCCAAGTCAGCCGGCAGCGGCAAGCGGGTCGGGGGGGCGGAGCGTCTGGATCTGTGGCGTGACCTTCAGTCCAGGATGCCGTCCATGGCACCGGACGCGCCTGGTCGTTGAGATAGAGCGAGGAGTGGATCATGTCCGATTTGATGAGTCTCCGGCACCGGCCCGAACGGTGTCGCAACCGCGAAACGAGCGTTGGATCCTGGTGGGCGATGTGGGGGGCTGGCGTCTGCCTGCTGGGCTTGAGTCTTGGCGTGAGCCAGTCGTCCCAAGCCGCTGACTGGAGCGCGCGCCTGCCGGATGGCTCCGGAGTTGAGATCGACGCCTCCAGTCATCGCGCCTGGCGCTTGGAGGATGGCCAGCGCACCCCACTTTGGGATGGTGTGCATCGTCTGGAGGACGGCTCGATCGTCATCGTGCGTGATGGCATGGCCGTGCCGAATTCATCGATGCTGGAGACCTGGGGCGAAGCACCACCGCGCCAGCCGCCACGCGCGGCGGAACGCGAGTCCGGTTCCTGCCTGGAACTGGTCCAGCGTGTCTGTGGCGAGGATGCGGCCTGTGCCGGGAGCGAGCCGTGCCGGCTGGCGCGCGAGCTGCTGGAGATGTCCGGTGAATCCCTGCCCTTGGAGGTCGAGGCCCAGGCCGAGTCGTCTGTCGGCTCTCAGTGTCGCGAGGCCCTGACCAGCGCCTTCTTTGCACCCTGTCACTGATCCATCGAACCCTCGAAACGCTTGCTCATTCGGAATTGATTCATGGCATTACGCATCAAGAGTCACTGGAAAGACGACGAGCGCGAACGCTCGCTGCCCGAGATCGCCAGCGCCCTGGCCTATATCGCCTGGCGCATCGCGCTCGACAAGGCAATCAACCTGCATTGCGAGCGCTTCGTCTATCGCGACGACGCGCAGCGTCTGGCCGTGATCCAGGAGTATCTGGTGTTCCTGGTCCAGATCACCGACCGGCTGGCACACGCCGAACTGAATGACGCCGACCGGCGCACGCTCATCGTCGAGTTCGCCAAAAAGCTCTTCGGCCATGTCCAGGACAACAGTCAGGATCTGCTCGGCCCGGGCGACTATGGCGGACCCTTCATCGCCCGGCTTGACACCCGCTCAGGCGAGTACGCCGAGTTCCAGTTCGCCGGGGATGGCCCCAGTTACGCCTTTCTGCGCCATCTCGGACACGAAATCCAGACTATCATGGGCGAATCCGAGGACAACCGCTGGGTCATCGATCAGGTCATGGACAAAGACGGTTGGGATGCCTACAAGCACTTCGAGCGCGCGTATCGCAATCTCTTCGAGTGATTTGGTCTTGCATTTCGGGCGCTCGGACGCCATGATCCGCCTGCCGTCGCGCGTCTCATGCCGTGCCCGCCTTGCCTCCAGAGACACTTCAGCGACGTGTTCAATCGACGAGGCACTTGCCCTCACTCAGTCAGATCCGCTCGACCCCCGCTGTCGCGACCAACGCGCGACACCATCGGCGGTCGAGTCCATGGAGAACGTCACGTATGGTCCTAAAGATAGGCGGCGATATGCTTGCGCTGGATGCCGCTATCCGTCGTCAGATCGAAGCGGAAACCCGTAAACTCGTGGACCGCTTTCCCAGTGAGCCGATCGAGGCTCAAGTCAATGTCCAGGAAGAGTTCGACCAGTTACATGGTCATCGGGTACGTTGTGAGCTGAGCGCCAAGCTTGGTTCGGGCCGTCAGGTGGTGGTGCGCGAAGCGCGCAAGGTCGCCGCCGAGGCCATCAGCGAAGTCTTCAGCACGGCCCGCCGCAATGTGCGCCGTCTGCGCCGTCAGAGTGTTCTCGATCTCGCGCCCACACCCAAGCCGATTGCCGCGCGTGCCAGCGCCCACGTGGCCACCCGTTGACATCTGCCTTGAGCGCGCCATCTCCGCACCCATCTAGTGAGCGTTATGTCATGAGCCGTCCGGCGCGCGCCAGATCGCGAGCCCATCGACTCGACGCCATCACAGATTTGATTCAAACAGGGGAGAGCCTCCAATGAAGGTTGCGGTCATCGGCGGGACAGGATTCGTCGGTCTACATATCACACGCCATCTGCTGGCAGCCGGCCATGTGCCGCGTCTGCTGGTGCGTCCGGGCAGCGAGTCGAAAGTCGAGCAGCCCGCCTCCTGCGAGATCGTCCACGGCGATGTGAGCAATCTGCCCTCGCTCGTGGAATGCGTGCGCGGCTGTGACGCGGTCATCTATCTGATTGGCATTCTGCGCGAGTTCCCGGCGCAGGGCATTACCTTCGAGGCGCTCCAGTATCAGGGCGTGGTCGATGCCATCGCCGCCGCCCAGGAGAACTGTGTCGGGCGCTTCATCCTGATGAGCGCCAACGGCATCCGGCCCGATGGCACGGCCTATCAGCGTACCAAGTACCGCGCCGAGCAGGCGCTCAAGGACTCAGGTCTGCACTGGACGATCTTCCGGCCATCGGTGATCTTCGGCGAGTCCGAGGGACGCATGGAGTTCTGCTCGCAGCTCAAGAAGGACATCATCGACAGTCCGCTGCCGGCCCCGCTGTTCCATGCCGGTCTGCTGCCGACCAAGGCCGGACTCTTCGAGCTGGCGCCGGTCAGCATCAAGGATGTCGCCGATGCTTTCGTACTCGCGCTCAGCGAGCCGCGCACCGAGTCGCAGACCTATTCGCTGTGCGGTCCCGAGCGTCTGAGCTGGAAGGCGATCCTCGCCACCATCGCGGCGGCCTCGGGTCGCACCAAGATGATGGTTCCGGCACCGGCACTGGCGATCAAGGCGGCGGCGGGTCTCTTCGACCGCTTCCCCTGGTTCCCCATTTCGCGTGACCAGATCCAGATGCTGATGGAAGGCAACGTCTGCACCGAGAACGACAGCTTCGCGCGGCTTGGGCTGACACCGACCCATTTCGGGATCGATCAGCTCGGCTATCTGGCGTGCGACGACTGACGCTGTATCGACCCGTGTGCCTGTTCCGGCGGTCGACTCAGGCCGCGCGGGTTCAGGACAGAGACGGTGCCTTGTAGCCGAGGATCAGATCCATCACATTGGTTCCGGTCGGCCCGGTGTAGACGAGATCGCCGCTCGCCTCCAGGAGCCGCCCGGAATCGGCCTGCTCCAGACAGACGCGGGCATCGAGTCCGGCCCGTTCAGCCCGCTCCAGGGTTGCGCCATCGACCAGCGCGCCGGCATCCTCCGTCGGCCCGTCGCCGCCATCGGTGCCGGCACTCAGTAGCCAGACATCATCGCGTCCCGCCAGCTCGATCGCCGCCGCCAGCGCCAGATGTTGATTGCGTCCGCCGCGTCCGGGCGGCTCGGGGAGCCGGACTGTCGTCTCGCCACCCCAGACATGCAGACCCGGTGCGCTGCCGATGAGCGTCCGGGCGAGCGCGCGACCCTGATCGGCGGCATCGCCTTCGATCAGCTCGGGATGCCGCCAGACCGTCAAGCCGCTGGACTCGGCCGCGCTCGCGACCGCCGCCTTGGCCATCGACAGCGTGGCAACCAGCTCTATCTCTGGGCCCTGCGCTGGTGGTGTGCCGCGCTCGACGAGTCCGCGCGCGACCCAGTCAGCGAGCCAATCGGGCAGGGTGAGGCGTCCGACCTGCTCTGCCAAGTCAGATGTCGGAACCAGTGGACCCGAGCCGATGACGCCCGGCACATCGCCTGGTACGTCCGAGATGGCCAACTGACGGACAGAACGTCCGCCGAGATGTCGAAGCAGACCGCCCGCCTTGAGACGCGAGACCGACTGGCGCACGCGATTCATGGCGCTGATCGGCAGTCCGCTACCGAGCAACCAGGCATTGATGGCGCGTAATTCGGCGAGTTCCAGACCACTGACCGGCGCCTCGATCAGCGCCGAGGCGCCACCGGAGAGCAGGAACAGGAGCTGTGTTTCAGCGGGCAGCCGGTCGAGACTTTTCAGCAGGCGCTCGCCGGCCGCGAGGCTACCGGCATCCGGCAGCGGATGGCCGCCGACGTGGACCTCGATCCCCGTCCTCTGGAAGCGGTTCGGCTCGGCATGTCCTGGCTTGGTGACCAGTATGCCGCCCTGACAAGAGTCGCCGAGCACTTCAAGCGCGCCCAGCGTCATGGACTCAGCCGCCTTGCCGATGGCGGCGATCCAGACCGGACCCTCGATCGGGCGCGCGGTGAGTGCGCGTTGCACCGAGCGTGCGCCATCGACCGCGTCGAGCGCGATGGTCAGCCATTCGAGAAGGGTGAGACCTGGGTTCTGGAGCCTCATGGTTCATTGATATTGACTGATTTCAATGTATTCGAGTCGATCTTTCGCACAGACTGTCTTTCTCCGGGCAATCAGATGCGACTCGCCCGCGCTCATCGCGCCTCACCTCATTCCACCGGGATGCCCGAGGGTGCCGTTTTTTCGCCCAACGGAGTACCACGCCGATGAATCTCTGTCCCAAGTGCGATCGCCCACTCTGGCCGTTTGCCATGATCCTGACCATCGCTGGCGTCATCGCCTTTCTGACCTGGCTGATTCTGGGACTCTCGCCAATCGAACCCTGGCAACGTCTGGGCATGGCGCTCGTCGCCTTCATCGCGGTTGGCGCGACCCTGCTGCACTATGTCCTCAGCTGTCTGAGACGCCACTGCCGACACAGCCATCCGGTCGTCCAGGGGCGTTCCTGAGCGGTTTGGAACGCTGATCGGAGACACGACTCAAGCGGGCGCGCGCGTGACCTGATCGCGCAGATAGACCGGAAGCGCGTGCTCGGCAGCCACCCAGCGACCAGCCGCCAGCTCGGCGGCGGCCAGGAGCGCGATGTCATGCGCTTCGCAGAGACCGTCCGGATTGGACCCGCTCAGGGCCGATCCGAGCCGCTGTGTCAGCACCTCGCCGTGCACACCCCAGCCCGGCCCCACACCCTGCCAGCCATCGCCCTCGGGTCGTGTGACATGCTCGGGCGCGCAGACTTGCTCAGCACCATACAGCTCGGCCAGATCCTGTCCGCCGATCTCGTAGCCGCCCCAATAGACCTCGTCCATGCGCGCGTCCAGCGCGGTCAGTAGCCGACGCTGTCCCTCGCGCCGAAACTGGCCCTGCGCCATGGCCGCAAGCGTCGAGACCGGAACCACGGGCAGCTCGGCGCCAAAGGCGGCGCCCTGGATCACGGAGGTCGCGATGCGGATGCCCGTGAACGAGCCGGGGCCACAGCCGAAGGCCAGGGCATCCAGATCGCGAAGTTCCAGGTCGGCGCCGTCCAGCAGACGCTGCATCATGCCCAGGATCAGTTCGCCATGGCGGCGCGGGGCGATGGTGAGTTCTTGAACGACGCTCTGGTCGATGAGGAGCGCGGCCGAACAGGCCGTGTTGGAGGTATCAATGGCGAGTAATTTCATCAGTCTTGCGAGTCGGTTGACGAATCCTGGCGGCTAGACCGAGCATACGGTCCGCCGCGAAGGCTTCAATAGGCTTCGAGCCCAAGCGGCTGGTCGCCAAAGGCGCTCATTCCGAACGGGCCATTCTCGAGCTCGTGGAGATAGGGGTAGGGCGGTTGTAGCACCCAACCTCGGAAAGGAATCTCCAGACTCCCGGTGAGCTGGCGTGGCGCCTCGTCCGACGAGGCTTCGACGACGAGCAACCGCAGCCGCCCCAGCTTGGTATGCGGGTCTTCCAGTCGGGTCTGCGCCGCCCAGGCCGGCAGTCCCTCCATGAAGTATGTGTTCTGCAGCACCGAATCCTTGAGTTTGGCGGCCAGGCCAAGCAGCAGCAGGGTTCTGTATTCGATCTCGTGATCGAATTCACCGATGGTCGGACGCTGGGCGTCGAGATCCCAGAACGAATTGAGCCGGCGTGAACTCAGGTAGAGATGCAGTTCGTGCAGATCGCGCCAGGTGCCGGTCGGTAGCGTGGTCTTCCACAGCGCCGCGTAGCGGATCTGACGACCGGCGAAGCGAAACAGATTGCGGGTCAACCATAAGCGACTCTGTTGCTGGCGCGCGTTGGGCACCGGATGCTCTTTGTCGAGCTGGTGCAGGGTGCGATTGAGGTTGACGAACATCAGGCGTCCGAGCCGTTGCTCCATGGTGAGACCGTGATTGGCGTCGGTTGCGGTCGCGTCATGCGCAGAGGGCTTGGGCAGTCCGGCGCAGGTCTTGAGCACGGGCACCTTGAGCAACGACAGGATCGTCAGCCGTCGGTTGGACGAAAGTTCAGTCTTGCGCAGATTCTCCAGCGTCAGAACCAGCGCCGGACCGGCCTGACGCACGCCGCGCGTCTTGAGTTCAGCCAGCCAGTCTTTCAGGGCGTCCAGGTCTGTGTCGAAACGTGGCCGCGTATACTCACGGATGACAAGTGGCGATGGGATCGATTGAGCATCGAAGCTGAGCATTGGATTCCTCCTGTCGCGAGATATCCAGCCGATTCGAACACGTTAGGTCGCTGGAACTCGTGGCTGGGACGACTATACCTGATGATAATGCTAGCTTTATTTGGACATTCGATGTGTCGACTCGATCCCAGTTCCACAACCCGCCCGGCTGACGCCAGTACCGATCAAAAGCCTTTCAGGAGGCGCCGTGTCTCCTCGGTCCTGAGGCGCGGCCCGAGCGCGGTCACCAGCTTGGCCGAGGCGGTCGACGCCAGATCGCCCGCGCGCTGGTGGCTCCAGCCCTGGCTAAGCCCATAGAGGAAGGCGCCCGCGAACATATCGCCCGCGCCGACCGTATCCACGGCCTCGACCTTGACCGGATCGATCTCGATCAGTGCCTGACCATCCCACACCAGCGCACCCTCGGGGCCGCGCGTGATGGCAAAGTTACGCGCGATTGTCTTGAGATAGTCGACGGCCTGATGCAGATCGTCCGAGCCGGCCATGCCCATGGCTTCAAACTCGTTGGCAAAGATCAGATCGACGCCCGAGCCGATCATCTCCAGCAGTCCCGGCTTGAAGAACTTGACCATGTTGGGATCAGACAGCGAGATCGCGGTCTTGACGCCGGCGGCTTCGGCGATCCGCTTGGCCTCGATCGAGGCGGCCCGCGCCGAGTCGGACGTGACCAGATAGCCCTCGGTATAGAACCAGTCCGAGTCGCACAGCGCCTCCGCGACCAGCTCATTGGCCGACAGATTGCCACTCACGCCGAGGAAGGTGCACATGGTGCGGTCGCTGTCCGGCGTCACCAGCACCACGCAGCGTCCGGTGTGACCCTGATCCTTCTCGGTGTGGTGGTTGGTGTCCACGCCGCCCTCGATCAGGTCATTCATATAGAAGTGCCCCAGCTCGTCGTCGGCGACCTTGCACGAGTAGAAGCCTTTACCGCCGAACTGGCTGAAAGCGATGATGGAATTGGCCGCCGAGCCGCCCGAGCCGCGCTGATGATGGTGATCCTTGAGATGATGCATGATGTCGAGCTGCTGGCGCTCGTCGACCAGGGTCATGACGCCCTTGTCGATGCCGAGGACGCCCAGATCCTCGGGTGTGATTTCATACTCCATGTCGACCAGAGCATTACCGATTCCGTAGATGTGATAGTTCGCCATGACGGCTCCGTGGTTGAGAAAAGCGGGGACATTGTACCGAGCCGTTTGCACGATGGCTCGCGCGGTCTCCGTCCGAGCGACTTTGACGCTATAGTTCACCCTCATGAGGGCGCGACCAGACATGGAGCGCCATCCGTCATGAGCAGTCAGTCGGGAGCGCTATGAGACGCAAGATGAATCTATTGATGATGATCGGGTTGGTGGGCACCCCGATCGCCGGGACTCAGTTCGGCCTGGACTACGGACGCGCCATCTGGGGCGAGACCCAGATCTGGTGGACGCCCATGGAGATGGCGCTGCCGCTGGAGCAGACGGGCGGAAACTTTCAGATTTTTCTCGACGGCGAGCCGCTGGGCAATCACCTGGAGCGCAATTCGCTCACGGCGCTCGGGTCCGAGGGACTGGCCTATTTCGTGACCCCTGAGATGGTTCGGATCCGTCTCAACAACTGGCCTCAGATCCAGGCCTCGATGCTGCACATGGCGGTGTATTCAGCGTTCGGACTCGGTGTTTCGCTGACCTGTCTGATCGCGGGGCTGGTCGAATTTTTTCGTCAGCCGCCTGTGCCACGGCGGCGCCCGCCCCAGGGACAGGCCGCCCGCCCCGTCCGTCGTCAGCCTCCTGGAGCGCTATAGCCGTCTGGATCTCTCTGGACTCACGTTGGCTCGACCTCGGTGTGCCTTGGCAGCAAGGCCGCCTGCATCGCGGTCGGGATGACTGAGACGTCGCCGCGTGCCAGCTCGCGCCCCTGATCGAGCACCAGCACCTGATCGACCCAGTCCAGTCCGGCCGGGCGATGGGTGATGAGCAGCACGGTACGTCCGGCCATGAGCTTGTCGAGCGCCTGCATCAGATCGCGTTCGGTGGCCGCGTCCAGACCCTCGGTCGGCTCGTCGAGGAGCAGAATGGGCGCATCCTTGAGCAAGGCACGCGCCACAGCGATGCGCCGGCCCTGACCGCCCGAGAGTCGCACTCCGGTCTCGCCGACCCAGGTGTCATAGCTTTCAGGCAACTCGGCGATGAAATCATGGATCTGGGCCACGCGACAGGCCGCTTCGATGGCGTCCTGGCTGGCCTCGGGATCGGCAAGCAGCAGGTTTTCGCGGATGGTGGCATCGAACAGATGGGTATGCTGGCTGACCACCGCGATATGGCGGCGCAGATCGTCACCGTGGAAATCGAGGATGTCATGACCGCCGATGCGGATGCGGCCTGAATCCGGCGCCCAGAAGCGCAGCAGCAGATTGAACAGCGTGCTCTTGCCTGAGCCGGTGGCGCCGATCACGGCGGCGCGCGTGCCCTGGGGCACCTGGAGCCGGATGCCCGACAGCGCCGGGCGCGGTGCGTTTGGATAGGCGAAGCTCAGGTCCGTGAACTCAATGTCGAAGCGCTCGGGCCGGGGCGAGGGCGTGTCCGGCTCAGCCACCGCCGGTTCGGTATCGACGATGTCGAACAGCCGGTGCGCCGCCGCCAGGGTGCGGCCGAGCATCTGGAATGCCTGCGGCAGCGGTGCGACGGCCTCGAAGCTGGCAAGCGTGAACAGTGCCAGCATCGCCAGTTGCGGTGGCATCAGCCGTCCGTCATCGACCAATGGAATGGCGATCCACAGCAACACCCAGAGGCTCAGACTGGCGCAGAGTCCGACGGCCGCCTGGGTCAGGCCGTGATCGCTGGCAAGGCGCGTCTGATCGGCGATCAGGCGGCGGCTCAGGCTATCGATGCGCTGGGCCTGCCGCTCGGCGGCGCCATAGAGGGTGAGTTCGGCCATGCCCTGAATACCGTCGATGACCGCCGCGCGCAGGGCGCCTTCGTCCTCGGCAATGCGTCGTCCAGGCGCCAGGCCACGCGCTTGCGACCAGATCGGCAGCCCGACCCCGGCCAGCGCCAGAAAGGTCAGGCCGGAGAGCGCCAGCAAGGGGTGGTAGAAGAGCAGAAAGATCGTAAACAGCAGGATGCTGACGTTGGCCACCGCGACCGGCACCAGCACCCGGACATAGAAGCTGTCGAGCGCGTCGATGTCGGCACGGATACGGCTCAGCAGATCGCCGCTGTGATACTGCTGGAGGCGCGCCGGGGCGAGCGGTTCGAGATGCTGATAAAACCACACGCGCAGACTGGCGATCAGCCGGAAGGTTGCTTCATGGTTGACGAGTCGCTCGCTGTAGCGTCCGGCGGTGCGGATCATGGCGCTGCCCCGGATCAGCGCCGCCGGGGTGAAATAGTTCATGGAGACGCCGGCGACGCCAGCGGCCGCCATGGCGGTCAGGAACCAGCCGGCGGCGGCTATGAGCGTCACATTGGCCAGCAGCGTGAGGATCGCCGCCAGGGTGCCGAACAGCATCCAGGTTCGATAGGGCTGAAAGAGTTGCCACAGACGGTGCAGTTCGTTCATCAGTCCTCGCTCCTGTGCGCACGCGGGCCATGGGCGGCGATCATCCGCGCATAGAGTCCGCCGGCCTGGGCCAGTTCAGTATGCGTACCCTGCTCGACGATCCGCCCCCGGTCGAGCACCAGGATGCGATCGGCACGGCGCACCGTCGCCAGCCGGTGCGCGATCACCAGCAGGGTGCGGTCGCGCGCCAGCTCGTCGATGCCCTCCTGGACCAGACGCTCGCTCTCGGGATCGAGATTGGCCGTGGCCTCGTCGAGCACGACCAGCGGGGCATCGCGTAAAAAGGCCCGCGCCAGGGCGATGCGCTGGATCTGTCCGCCTGACAATCCCGCGCCGCGCTCGCCGACCGGGCTGTCATAGCCCAGCGGCAGGGCGTCGATGAACTCAGCGGCACGCGCACGTTGCGCCGCTTTGCGTACCGCGTCCAGGTCGGCCTCGGGACGCCCGAGCCGGATATTGTCAGCGATCGTGCCCTGGAAGAGTCGCGGCTGCTGGGGCACCCAGGCCAGATGACGGCGCCAGTCCTCCAGATCGATGTCGGCGAGCGCCTGTTCACCGATCAGGAGGCGCCCCTCGGTCGGCACCAGAAATCCGAGTAGCAGATTGACCACCGTGGTCTTGCCCGCGCCGCTGGTGCCAACCAGGGCGAGGCGCTGGCCGGGCGGGATCTCGAAGCTCAGACCGTCGAGCGCCTCGCGGCCCGGCTCATAACTGAAGCGCACTGACTCGAAGCGCACCCCGAGCGGACGGGTGGCGGCCAGCGGTTCGGTGCCCGGATTGATCTGGGTCGGCTGGGTGTCCAGCACCTGGATCAACTGCTCGGCGGCGGCCACTGCGCCCATGCGCGCATGATATTGAGTGCCGAGATTACGCAAGGGCGCATAAAACTCAGGCGCGAGCATGAGCACGAAGAATCCTTGCAGATAGGTCACATCCGGGATCGGAATCCAGGTCGGCACCGGCACCGCCAGCCCATAGAGGCGGAAGCCGATGAGGACGGCGACGATGGCAATTCCAACGCTGGCGAAGAATTCCAGCACCGCCGAGGACAGGAAGGCCACGCGCAACACCTGCATGGTGCTGTGACGATAGTCGTCTGAGACGCGCGCGATGACCGCGACCTCGCGGCGGCTGGCGCCGAAGAGCTTGAGCGTGGTCAGTCCCTGGATGACATCGAGAAAGTGCGCGCTCATGCGCGCGAGCTGTTTCCACTGGCGCTGATTGCGTACCTCGGCGCCTGAGCCGATCAGGATCATAAACAGCGGGATCAGGGGCGCCGTGAACAGCAGCACCAGCCCGGCGAGCCAGTCCATCGGCATCACGGCGGTAAGAATGGCCAGCGGCAGGATCATGACCAGGGTCATGGCTGGGAGAAAGCGCGCGTAATAGCCCTCAAGATCATCGATGCCCTTGGTCAGGGTCTCGACCAGGGCGCCACTGCGCTGACCGGAGAGATAACTGGGGCCGAGCCGCTGCAGATGACGATGGAGGCGGTCGCGCAGGGTGGCGCGCACCGAAGCCGCCGCTTCAAAGGCCGAGCGCTCGGCGAACCAGACGATGAGCGCGCGCGCGCCGAAAAGCGCCAGCAGTGCCCACAGCCAGGGCTGGACATCGGCCAGACCGGCGCTTTTGAAAATCACGGCATCGAGAATCACGGCCAGCACCCAGGCTTGGGCGACAGCCAGCAGTCCGTTGGCCGTGTTGAGCCAGACGGTCAATATAAGCGCTGTGCCGGCAAGCGGCCGTTGCGATTTGAGCCAGGCGTTGACTGACATGCAATCTTCCCTATCTATCATCGGTCGGGAGCCGATGGGGGAGGATACGGACCCAAGCCCCTCGGGGCAATGCGTGTTTTTCGTTTGATTGGAATGCCGGATAAAATCCAGGCTTCCATTTTGCGCATAATTCTGTATATTTGCGCGTTTACCCGCGGGCCTTCCGCGAGCCTCCCTATCCAGCTCTTGAGCCAGGACAGCACATGGTCACGATTCGTTTGTCACGTGGTGGTTCCAAGAAGAACCCTTTTTATCAGATTGTTGTTGCCGACATCCGCTCCAAGCGTGATGGTCGCTACATCGAGCGTCTCGGCTTTTTCAACCCGAATGCGCGTGGCGGTGAGATTCCGCTGCGACTCGATACCACGCTTGCTCAAGAGTGGATTCGCAAGGGCGCTCAGCCGACCGATCGCGTTAAGCAGCTGATCAAGCAGGCGACGAGCGAGGCCGCAGCGGCCGCTTGAGTTCGGCGCGAGCGCGAGGCGCCGCCATGCTGTCCGAGCACAGCCACGCCTCTCGGATCGTAATTGGTCGCGTATCCGGACTCTATGGCGTCAAGGGTTGGATCAAAATCCACTCCGAGACCGATCCACGCGAAGGCATCCTGCGTTATTCGCCCTGGCTGTTGGGGGCTGACGGCGTCGAGCGGCGCGTGTTTGAGGGCAAGTCGCATGGCAAGGGCGTCATCGCCCGCCTCGACGGCTGCGAAGACCGCGATCAGGCCGCAGCGCTCATCGGTCAGGAGATCGCGATTCGACGCGATCAGCTGCCGCCGCCGCGTCCAGACGAATTCTACTGGATCGATCTGGAAGGTCTGGCTGTCGTCACCCAAACCGGCGTGGAACTCGGACAGGTCTCGCATCTCTTTGCGACCGGCGCCAATGATGTGCTGGTTGTCCAGGGTGATCGCGAGCGGCTGATTCCGTTCGTCTGGAAGGACGTGGTTCTGGATGTGGATTTCGACCAGCGCCGGATCCAGGTCGACTGGGATCCCGAGTTTTGAGCGCCGTAGAGCCGGGTATTCCAACGCGCTTCGATGTCATCACGCTCTTTCCCGATCTGTTTCGCATCCTGTTGGATCAGGGCGTAACAGGACGAGCGCTGGCGCGTGGTCTGGCCGAGCTGCATCTCTGGAATCCGCGCGATTTCACGCACGACGTCCATCGCACTGTCGATGATCGCCCCTATGGCGGCGGTCCAGGCATGGTGATGAAGGTCGAGCCGTTGCGCGAGGCGATCCAGGCCGCGCGTGCCGCCGCGCCGCAGAGTCGAGTCGCCTATCTGTCGCCGCAGGGGCGAGTGCTCGATCAGGCTGCGATGCTCGAAATCGCCGCGTGTCCCGGTTGGATTTTGCTTGCCGGACGCTACGAAGGCGTCGATGAGCGTTTGATCGAGTCCCACGTCGATGAAGAGTGGTCGATCGGCGACTATGTCCTGAGCGGCGGCGAGCTGCCGGCGATGGTGGTCATGGATGCGGTCATCCGGCTGCTGCCCGGCGCACTCGGTCATGCCGATTCGGCGCGACAGGATTCGCACATGGATGGGCTCTTGGATTGCCCACATTACACCCGCCCCGAGCGGATCGAGGAAGGCTCGGTCCCCTCCGTGCTGATCGGTGGCGATCACGCCGCCATCAAGCGCTGGCGGTTACGGCAGGCGCTGGGACGGACCTGGCAGCGCCGTCCGGATCTACTCAAGCGCCGCGGGCTCAGCGAGGCCGAGCGCACGTTACTCGATGAATTCATACTGGCCCATCGCGAGGGTGGCGCCGGCTGAGAACAGGAGCCTAAGGAAACCATGAGCAACATCATTCAGCAGCTCGATCAAGAGCAGATGACCCGCGAAGTCCCGGATTTCGCTCCAGGTGACACCGTTGTCGTGCAGGTGAAGGTCAAGGAGAAAGACCGCGAGCGTCTTCAGGCCTTCGAGGGTGTCGTCATCGCCATCCGTAATCGCGGCCTGAACTCGGCCTTCACGGTGCGTAAGATTTCGCACGGCGAGGGCGTGGAGCGCGTATTCCAGACCTACAGCCAGTCGATCGCCGGCATCGAAGTCAAGCGCAAGGGCGACGTGCGTCGCGCCAAGCTCTACTATCTGCGCGGCCTGACCGGCAAGCGCGCGCGTATCAAGGAAAAGATCTAAGCGGCGCTCTGGCCGTCCCGTCCGGACGGCCAACATCCGGCGCTGGAGGTTCGGTGCGTGTCCGCGACCTTCTACTGGCACGATTACGAGACCTGGGGCGCCGATCCGCGTCGCGATCGTCCCTGTCAGTTCGCCGGGATCCGCACCGACGCCGATCTCAATGAGGTCGGCGATCCGCTGGTCATTTTCTGTCGCCCGACGGATGACCTGCTGCCCCATCCTGATGCCTGTTTTGTCACCGGACTCACACCTCAACACGTCGAGCGTGAGGGCCTGATCGAGGCCGAATTCGCGCGCGCAATCCACGCGGAACTGAGTCAACCCGGAACCTGCGGTGTCGGCTACAATAGCCTGCGCTTCGACGACGAAGTCACCCGTCATCTGTTCTACCGCAATTTCTTCGATCCCTATGCACGCGAATGGCGCTCCGGCAACTCGCGCTGGGATCTGATCGATGTGCTGCGGCTCGCGCACGCACTGCGCCCCGAGGGCCTCGACTGGCCGTGCAACGACGAGGGCACGACTTCGTTTCGGCTGGAGCATCTGACGGCAGCCAATGGTATCGCCCATGGTCAGGCCCATGATGCGCTGGCCGACGTGCGCGCGACCATCGCGCTCGCGCGCCGACTGCGTGGCGCGCAACCCCGGCTGTTCGACTATGCGCTGACACTGCGCGACAAGCGGCGCGTGCGTGCGTTTCTCGATGAGCGTCGACCGCTGCTGCATGTCTCGGCGCGCTTTTCGTCCGCACTCGGCTGTATCGCGCCGATCTTCCCGGTAGCCGCTCATCCAACCAATAGCAATGGCGTGATCTGTTTCGATCTGCGTGCCGACCCGACCCCGCTGCTGGATCTGTCGGTGGATGAGATCCGTCGTCGGCTCTTCACACCGAGCGAGGAGCTGCCCGCCGGTGTGGAGCGTGTCCCGCTCAAGACCGTGCATGTCAATCATGCGCCCATGCTCGCCCCGCTTGCGACCCTGACTGCGGACAGTGCTGAACACTGGCGCATCGATCCGGTTCAGGTCGCGCGCCATGCGCAGTGGATTGCCGCTGCGTCCGCTGAGATCGAAGAGCGTGTGCGTGAGGTGCACCAACGTCCACTTCCGGTCGAGACCGATCCCGAGCTGATGCTCTACTCAGGTGGTTTCATCTCCGATGACGACCGCCGGGCTTGCGATCAGGTGCTGCGTTCAAGCCCCGCCGAGCTGGCCGCCTCACCGCCGCGTTTCACCGATTCGCGACTGGAGACAATGCTATTTCGCTATCGCGCCCGTAATTGGCCCGAGACCCTGAGTCCGGATGAGCGGGAAGACTGGGACGCCTACCGCTTCGCGCGTCTCACCGACCCCGAGGGCGGGGCCAGTCTTCAGATCGAGGAGTATGAGGTTCGACTCGCCGAGCTGGCCGAGATCCATGACGATGATCCAGCCAGGCTGGCGATCCTCGACGCACTGGGAGACTGGGCCGAGCAGGTACTCGACGCCGGTTGATCCGGCCGGCTGTCGGCGCGGTCCTCTAGGCCAGGGCCTCGGCGATCGCCCGGCGCAGATCCTCGCGCGAAAAGGGTTTGGGCAGGGTGGCGCGCACACCCATCAGCTTGGCCGACTCCAGATTGAATTCCAGACTGATCGAACGGCGTCCACCCGAGACCGCGATGATGGGAATCCCGGATTCGCGCTGCGCCAGTTCCATGATGAGTTCAATGCCGTCTTTTTCGGGCATCAGGATATCGGTGATGATGAGATCGGGCTGGCTCTGCTCGATGGCGGCCAGTGCCTTGTTGCCATCGGTCGCCGTGCTGACCTGATAGCCCTCGCGCTGGACCATTTCCACCAGCATGGCCCGAAAGATGTCGTCGTCGTCGACGATCAGTACATTGGTCATTGCAGTTTCTCGTTGTGAGTCGCGCCACTGTCGTCGGCCGTCGCGTTTGGCGGCGCCAATCGCGGCAGCTCGATGATGAAACGGCTGCCAGCCCCAGGCGCACTCTCGATCTCGATGCGTCCGCCGAGTTGACCGACCAGTCCATGGATGACCGACAGCCCCAGGCCGCTGCCCTTGCCGGGCTCCTTGGTGGTGAAGAAGGGATCGAAAATGCGCTCGCGCACCTCGGATGTCATGCCCTCGCCATCGTCACGTACACTTAGGCGGACCCAGCCCGGCGTCTCGGCGGCCGTGTCCTCAAGACGCTGGACCCATTCGAGTCCGACCTCGATGTGCCCTGGCGCCTGACCGATGGCATCGGCGGCATTGATGCAGAGGTTCATGACGATCTGCTGGATCTGGCTCGGCTCAGCCAGCACCCAGGCTTCGTCGATCTCCGAATTGAATGCGACTTGCGCGCCCACCGGCAAGGACGCCCGCAGCAGGGTCAGGGTGTCGCGGACCAGCGCCACGACCTCGACCGGAACCGGAGTATCGGCCAGATCGCGGGCGAAGGCCAGCAGCCGTGCGATGAGATCGCGCGCGCGAAAGCTTGACTGCTGAATGTATTCCAGATAACGCTGGCCGGACGAATCCGGCGCCAGCTCATCCTCCAGCAGCTCGCTGAAGCCGAGGATGGCGCCCAGGATATTATTGAAGTCGTGCGCGATCCCGGCGGCGAGCGTGCCGACGGCTTCCAGTCGGCGCGACTGTTCGAGACGCGCATTGACCAGGGTCGTGGCCCGGCGTTCGAGTTGTTCGCGGAAGGCAAGGCTGTAGGCCATGGTTGCTTCCATCAACGGTGCGGTGATGCGTGCAGCAACCTGTTGCAGCGGCAGATCCGGATTGGCACGCGCCAGTTGCACCAGGGCCTCGTGATGGAGTTCGCCGACCTCTTCGAGCGGGATCTCCAGGACGATCAGGTCACGCCCGAGATCCGAGGCTTCGGTCAGCGCCATTTCGAGCGCCAGCGCATCCTTGGCGAAAACCGCGCGTTGCAGCACCTCGGCATAGAGCCGTGTGATGTCGTGGGTGGATGAATCCGATGTCGTCGTCGTGTCAGCCATGACGATAGAGCAGCAGGCCGGCGTCGTCGTGCGATCCAGCCCAGCGCGTGAGCAGACGTTCAGCGAGTTGGTCGGATGGCGCCTCCTCGTGCAGCATTTCGACCAACCCGGCGTTCTCGGGCAGACCATCGGAGAATAGCAGCAACCAATCGCCGGCGGCGATCGGCAGACGCTCCGGGCGCAGTCCGTCGAATCCGGCGCCGACGATCCCACGCGCGCCGCCGAGACGCTTGGTGCCCTGAGCCTGGATCAGCAGGGTGCGGATATTGCCGACGCCCGCCTGCACGATGACCGACTCGGCCGGCCGGATGTCGATCACCGACAGCGCCACGCCACGGGTGTCGATCAGCGCCCGGTCGCAGCGGGCGAAGAGTTCAGCCAGCGGTATCTCGTCATCGGTAGCGAGCTGGCGCATGGCGGTGGCTGCCGCGACATGCGCCTCAGCGCCATGACCGAGTCCATCGGCCAGCGCCACTCGCCAACCGTCGGGGCGCGTCCACCAGCCGAGCTGATCGCCGCAGAGCGTCTCGCCCGGCATGGGGCGAAGCGCTTGGCCGATTCGCGCCTGGATTCCACTCAGTGGATCAGCGTCGGTCATCGACAGTGTCAGCGCCATTTGACCGCCCAGACCCGCGTACCGCCACCTGGACGCGGCTCCAGACTGAAGTCGTCCATCAAACGCTTCACGCCCGGCAGACCGCAGCCGAGTCCGCGACCTGTGCTATAGCCCTCAGTCAGCGCCAGCGCGGGATCGGCGATGCCCGGGCCTTCGTCCTCAGCCAGGAGTTCCAGCCCCAGGCGACCGCTGCCGAAGCGCTCGTCGAGCAGGTTGGCACTGAGCCGCCCGCCGCCGGCATGGGTCAGCAGATTATTCGCAAGCTCAGACGTCGCCGTGGCGACATGGTAGGCCGCGCTGCGCGAGAAGCCCAGCCGCTCAGCCAGCAGCCGCGCCTGACGACTGGCGGCCATGATATCCGGCTCGGAACTGATGAGCACACGCACGCCCGCTGCCGCCAGTTCGGCAAGGGCCGCGTCCGAAGGAGGCGGCGTCCGCTCCGGCTTCATCGCGGCTTGACCAGGGCGATAGTCACCCGTGTCGAGCCGGGTACGGATTCGATCTGGAACACATCGGTCAGCCGGCGCGTGCCCGGCAGCCCGGCGCCGAGTCCGCCGCTGGTGCTGTAGCCGTCGGTCAGGGCCAGTTCCAGATTGGGGATGCCCGGTCCCTGATCCTCGATCCGCACCTGGATGCGACGAGAGTGCGCGTCGGATTCATCCTCGATGAGACAGGTGCCCACACCGGCATATTGGATGACATTGCGCGCCAGCTCCGAAACGGCCGTGGCCAGCCGTGTCTGATCGGCTTTGCCGAATCCGAGTCGCTCACAGAGTTCGCGCGCGGCATGGCGGGCCGTGACGATGTCGAGCGTGGACCGGATCGGTAGAGACGCGGGATCGAGCGGCTCAGACATCCTCGTCCCCGATGAAGCGGGTATCGCCGCGCTCGGCGATGCGCCGTTTGAGCATTTCCAGCGCCTGACTGAGGTTGAAGGCGCAGTCGGCCCCGAGCAGCCCGCGCCCCATCTCGATCAGGGTCAGGGCGACGAAGGGCTGGATGCCGCAGATGACGACCTCGGCCCCGAGCAGCCGCACCATGTTGGCCGTGTCGTTGATGACGCGCGCCATATAGGAATCGACCACGTCGAGCGCCGTGATGTCGATGGCCACACCCAGCGCCTCGATCTCAGCCACGCGCTCGACCAGGTCGGACTGAAACTGCATGGCATCGTTGTCAGTGAGATCGACCTGGATGGAGACCAGCAGGATTCGCTCCAGACGCAGGATGGGAATCCTCATGCCGGTCGCTCCTCGTTCAGCGGCGCAATGCGCCGACCGACGATCAGCAGTGCCTCGGCAATACCGGCGCGCAGCGTGGCGCGACTGATGACATCAGCGAAGCGGATACCGAGCTTGGTTAGGGTCTGGGCGCCCTCGGGGCTGATGCCGGTCATGACGATGCGAGTGCCGAGCAACCGTGCCGCATCGATGGTCTTCATCAGATGCTGGGCTACGCTGGTGTCGAGCACCGGCACGCCGGTCAGATCGAGGATGGTGACACGCGCCTCGTATTGGGCGATGGACTCCAGCAGCCGTTCGGTGACCTGACGCGCGCGCTGGGTGTCGATGACGCCGACCAGCGGCAGCAGCAGCACCTGATGCCAGACCCTGAGCACGGGCGTCGAGAGTTCGAGCAGCGACAGGCTCTGCTCGGCGATGAGCCGCTCGCGGATGTCGACGAAGGACTTGAAGGCAAAGAGCGACAGACCGTCGAACACGCGGTCCAGCCACAGCAGCTCATCGATGACCGGACTCTCGGCATCCAGTGCGATCAGGGCGCGCGCCAGAATCGATTTGAGGGCGAGCAGGGAGCCGATGCTATCGGCCGGATTGGCGAGCTGGCGGGCCTGTTCGGCGATGAGCCGACTCAGATGTCGGCCCAGTTCGCTCTCGGGATCAAGCCTGAAATCGTCACTGGGCACACCGGCCAGGGTCGCGAGAATGGCGTTGAACAGCACCTCGCGCTGAATGTCGAGGCTGGACGGATGGGCATGATGCCGATCGAAGGTGGTGGTCAGGTGCTGCAACCAGTCGGCGAGCAGTTCGGCGCGCTGGTCGTGCTGGAGTCGTTGAAAAGCTGTGTTCATCAGTAGGCTGTATCCCTTGCCGGAGCGATCGAGTCGCTCGGGCCAAGTCGCGCGTTTCACCGCTTACATGGCGGTCATGTTAGAGCATTGTGCGTGCATCCGTATTCGCCGCCAGCGTCCAGGCGACGGCGATCAAAACAGCTCGATGCTGGGCGGTCCGGCACTGGTCGTCCCGGCCTCGCCGATAGCCGGGCGCGCGTGCCGCGACTCGTCTTCCAGATAGTCGACGTGCAACTGACTCAGGGCTTCGGCCAGATGCAACAGGCTGTCCGAGGGTTCTCCGGCCGTGATCAGCAGCGCGGCGCGCTGACGCAGCGCGGCCTGGAGCCGGGTGAGACGCTGCCCGATCACGTCCTGATATTGCAGGATCCCGAGCATGTCGGCGATCTGCTCGGCCAGACTGGTGTTGTGCTGGGTGACGACCGAGAACAGCGTCTTGTAGAACTGACGCATGTCCTCGTAGTTATCGCGCAGACGATGCACCGAGGCGACTACATCGGTGGCCTGTTCGAGCTGCTGGTCCGAATCGCTGAGAAAATTGAGCTGCATACTGCGCTCGGCTGCGCCCAGGGCTTTGTTGAGTCCAGCCTCGATGGTGTCGGCGGCGGTCGCGGCACGGGTGGCCAGCGTGCGCACTTCGCCGGCGACCACCGCAAAGCCGCGTCCGGCCTCGCCGGCGCGCGCGGCCTCGATCGCGGCATTGAGCGCCAGCAGATTGGTCTGCTTGCTGATGTCCTTGATCGAGGTCGCCAGACCTTCGAGCTGGCTGATGTCCTGGACGACGGTCTGGATAGCGGCCATGTCGTGGCGGATCTTGGCTGGCAGCTCCTGGACGAAGCGCGCGATCTCACTGATGTCGTCGACGCCATGGGAGATGTCCTGCTCCATGGTGTTGGCATCCATATTGGAGTGATGCAGATAATCGAGCAGCGTGCCCGCCGCCCCGTTCAGCTGGGTCGCGCGCTCGATGACATCGAGCGCCGAGGTCTCACTGTCGTGCACGGCTTCGCTGAGACGTTCGTCGAAGGCCTGATCGAGCACGGCCGTCTGCAAGAGCGCGGCGCGGCCAGCCTGATTCATCTGCTCGTTGTGCTTGAGTGTGGCATCGAAGCTGTCGAGTGCCTGACTCATGGCGCCGGTGGTGCGGAAGTTGAACCTGAACACGAACCAGCCGACCAGAAAGTTGGTCAGCAGCAGGGTACTGCCGACCAGCAGTGCCTTCAGCAGTCCTTCGTCGATACCCTGCTGAGCGGCGTTGAAAGCGATCCAGTCGTCGGTCTGATAGACCAGGATCGAGAGCACCAGGGTGCCGACCAGGGTCAGGGCGGCCATGACACGGCGCAGCGCCCGCGACTGGGCCAGGGTTGCCTCGATCAGTGAATGACGCGGTTTGACGAAGGGCATCGAGACGCGCTCCTCAGGCGCCCGGCAGCACTTGCTTGATGACCTTGACCAGATCGGTGCCGCCCACCGGCTTGACCAGCCAGCCGGTGGCGCCGATCTTCTTGGCCTCGTCGCGCTTGGTCTGCTGGCTCTCGGTGGTCAGGGCCAGGATGGGCGTGAAGCGCAGCCCCGGCAGCGTGCGCGCGTTACGGATGAAGTCCATTCCGCCCATGTTCGGCATGTTGATGTCGGTGATGATGAGATCGGGCTTGATACCAGACTTGAGCTTGCTGAGTGCCTGCACGCCATCGCCGGCGGTTTCGACCTTGAAGCCGGCCATTTCCAGGCTGGCTTTGAGGCTCATCACCATCGTGGCCGAATCATCAACTACCAGAATCGTCTTGGACATGGATCGTGTCTTCCTGAATCAATGCCGCCCGCAGCCAGTCGGCGAGTGTCTCGCGCTGTGGCCAGGCAGCAATCTTGGGTCGGGCCGCCATCAGTACCTGGAAATTGGCGGCGTGCACATGGTTACAGTCAGCCAGATCGATCTGGCCGTGCGGATGCTGGATCAGCCAGTCGAGCACACTCTCGGCGTCCTCGACGCTGAGCAGCTCCCGGGCCACCAACACGCTGTCACTGACGTCGATCGGCATCGAACGGTCCTCCCGGTCAGAGCAATTCGCGTGGATTGAGGATCAGGAGCACCGAGCCATCCCCGAGCAGCGCCGAACCGGAATACCCGGTGAGATCGCCGAGAAAGCCCGCCAGCGGCTTGAGGATGATATCGATCGTCTCACGGCAGTCATCCACGATGATACCCAAGTATTCCTTCTCGATGCGCACCACGAGCACCGCCAGCTCATCGTCGTCGTTGGCGATCTGGGGGGTATCGAGCGCCAAGAGATCATTGAGCGCCACCAGGGGCACCAGCCGCCCGCGCAGGACTGTGGTCAGACGCTTCTTGATGACGCGAATGTCGCGCCGCGCCACCCGCACCGTCTCGGCCACGGCATCCATGGGCACGCCGAAGCGCTGTCCGGCCGATTCGATGATCATGACATTGGTCACGGCCATCGACAGCGGCAGCGACAGACGCAGGTGCGTGCCTTCGCCGACACGGCTGCGCAGATCGATCGAGCCATGGACGCGCGCGATGGCATTGCGCACCACGTCCATGCCGACGCCGCGCCCAGAGAGGTCGGTGACCTGCTCGGCGGTCGAGAACCCGGCGGCGAAGATCAGATTGATCGCCTCCTGATCGCTCAGACGTTCGAGTGTGGTTTCGTCGATGATCTTCTTTTCGTAGGCTTTGCGCCGGATCACATCCGGGTCGATGCCGCGTCCATCGTCGGTGATTTCGATCAGGACGCGGTCGGACTCCTGACGCGCGCTGATGGTCAAACGACCCTCGGGTGGCTTGCCGGCGGCGCGTCGCTGCTCGGGCGACTCCAGGCCATGATCGAGACTGTTGCGCACCAGATGAATGAGCGGATCGGCCAGTGCCTCGATGATGTTCTTGTCGGCCTCGGTCGACTCACCCTCCATGACCAGCCGGACGTCCTTGCCGAGCTTGTGCGCGACGTCGCGCACCAGACGCGGGAAGCGCTGGAAGACGAAGGACACCGGCAGCATCCGGACCTGCATGATGGCGTCCTGCATCTCCTCGGCAATGCGGTTGATGACGCTGTACTGAGTCTTGATCTCGCGGGCCAGTTCACGCACGCCATAGCGTTCCTCGGCACGCGCGGCCAGATAGGGCAGGGCGTTCTTGGCGACCACCATCTCACCGATCAGGTTCATCAGCCGGTCGATCTTGGTCTGATCGACCTTGAGCGTGCGCACGGTGGCGAGCTGGTCGTCGGCGCGGCGACCGAACTTGACCGGCTCGTCTGCGGTCTTGGTCGCGGGTGACGAATCCGTCGCCGTCGGCGCCATGATCGCCTCGCGGACAGTTTCGGCGATCGGTTCCGGGGCGGCAGGTTTGGACGCGGGCCAGGTCTGATGATCGAGCCAGCGCAGCAGATAGGTACCCGAATCAGTCGCGAGCGCCGCCTCCAGCGCCGTCTCCAATCCAGTCGCCGCCGGGTCGCGGCCGAGACTGGTCAGGAGCGCCGCCAGGGTCGCTCCCACCGCGCGCAGTCGTCCGCCGAGCCAGGACGGGTTGTCGCTCAGGACCAGGATCTCGCGTTGCGCCTCCAGCGTCAGACAGATGGATTCACGCGCTTCGGGGCTGAGTCCGGCCCATGACGAGGGTTCGGACTCCGACTGGGATTCGCTCGATGAGGCGCTGGCGGCAGGATCCGGCATCGCCGCTGACAAGGATCGGATCTCGACCTGATCCGGGACATAGCGAAAGTGCTCGACGAGTGTCTCGGCCTCCACACTCAGGATCAGTTCGAACTCCAGCACACAGCGATAGGCATCGAGTTCGGGCAGCGGCGGCCAGTCCTCGCGTGCACCAAGGCGCCGCCAGAGCGGTTCTGGAAGCTGGGCGATCTGAAAGAACGGATCCTCGCCCTTGAAGAAACACTCCTCCTCAGGGCGATAGCGCAGCCAGCACAGCGGTTCGCCCGCCGCGAGACGATCCTGGATGTCGTGCCGCACGGATTCGGGAAGATTATCCAGTAGGTCGTCTGTTTCAGGCCTCGAACCCGACTCGGTGCCGGCTGACACTGACGCGGCATCGGGCGCATCGCTGACGGCGGGCGTCTGGGGGTGCTCAGGCATCAGTTCGCGCAGCGCCGCGCCGAGCCGCACGGCATCCTTGGCATGGTGGCTGGTGCTCGGCGGCTGACCGTCGGTGCTTGCCTCGGCAATCTCGTCGATCAGGAGCGAGACGAAGTCCATCGCCTCCAGCAACTGATCGGCCAGCTCACGGCTGAACGCCACCCGACCGTCGCGCACCGCGTCCATCAGATCCTCGGCGGCATGCAGCACGCGCGTCATCTCGGGGATGTCGAACAGCCCCGAGTTGCCCTTGAGCGTGTGCACCAGCCGGAACAGGTCATCGATCAGGGCCCCCTGCTCGGGCGCGCGTTCGAGTTCGAGCAGCTTGGCGCCGATGGCTTCGAGGAAATCACGCCCCTCGGTCAGGAACTGGTTCAGCAAGGGGTTCATGAGTGACTCTCGCCGAGCAGGGTCAGGACGTGCGCCAGCAACCGCGCCGGCTTGACTGGTTTGATCAGATAAATATTGGCCCCACTGGCATAGGCGCGACGCTGATCATTGTCCTCGGCCTCGGTCGAGACCATGATCGCCGGTCCCTGCGGAATGTCCTTAGCGCGCAGCTCGCGCAGAAAGCCATACCCGTCGAGCTTGGGCATGTTGATATCAACCAGATAGAGATCGAAGGGCCCCTCGGCGAGACGCTCCAGGGCCTCCAGTCCATTGACGGCCTCGCTGACCTCAAAACCGGCCGACTCCAGGATGCCACGGTGATAGAGCCGTACCGTGGCCGCATCATCGATGACTAGAATCCGTTTCATCGTGCCTCCCACGGCTTTTGATAGACGATGGCCTCGGGGAACTTGCGTACCCGAAACAGCGACGAGATCCGACTCATCGATTCCGAATGACCGAGACAGATGAAACCGCCCGGATTGAGCGCGTCATAGAAGGACTCGGCCGTGCGCTTGCGCGAGAGATCGTCGAAATAGATCAGCAGATTGCGGCAGAAGATGACATCGATATGGCGGTGCAGCCGCATGTCGGTGGGATCCGTGACATTAGCGCGGGTGAACTGCACGGCCTCGCGCAGGTTGTCATCGACCTGATAGAGTTCGCCGACCCGCTTGAAATACTTCTTCAGCAGGTTCGGCGGCAGATGCTGCACGGCGCGCGGGCTGTAGAGTCCGCGCCGCGCCTGGGTCAGGATGTCGGTATCGATGTCCGAGGAGATGATCTCGACATCGAGCCTGTTGATGTGTGGCCAGTGTTCGAGCAGATAGATGGCGATGCCGTATGGTTCCTCGCCCGAGGAGGAGGGCACCGACCAGATGCGGATCGGGGTCGCTGTGTCCGTGCGCCGTGCCACCAGTTCCTCCAGCAGCGAGTTGACCAGGCACTCGAACTGATACTCCTCGCGGAAGAAGTAGGTCTCGTTGACCGTCATCACATTGATGAGGGCCTGGAGTTCCGTGCCTGAAGCCTGGAAACGCAGCATGGTGAAATAGGCGCGGAAACTCTCGCTGCCGGTGGCCTCCATGCGTTCGAGCAGCCGCTTGTCGACAAAATAGCGCTTGCTGTCCTCGAACAGGATGCCGGTCTTGCGATAGAAGAATTCGCGGAATTTCTGGAAATCCTCGTCGCTGATCTGGCACGGATCGTTCATAGTGGCTTCAGTCAGTGTCGATCCGTTTGAGCGCCAGGTCGGCGGCGAATTGGATGTAGGGTTCCTCGGCGAACCGCTGCTTGAGCGCGAACAGTGCGGGCTTGGCACGTTCAGAGCCGACCTCGCCGAGCAGATCGACGGCTGTGGCGCAGACGTTGATATGGGCATCCTGGGTGATGACGCGGATCAGCCAGTCCTCGACCTTGGGGTGACGCAGGGATTCGAGTACATCGACAGCAAAGATGCGTACATCCGGGTCGGGGTCTTCGAGCAGCCGCCCCATCCAGGGCGCGACCTCATCGGGGAGCTGCTTCATCGCTTCGATGGCCGAATTGCGCAGCATGGCATCCTCACTGCGCAGACATTCGGTCAGACCCGCGACCGCGACCTCGTCACCGATCAGGGTGAGGCTGGTCAGGATCACCTCGGTCACGCTCGGCTCGGTCTCGATGCTCAGGCGTTCGACCAGCGCGTGCGAGGCTTCGGGATATGGCGCCAGATCGCGCGCCGCCCAGCGTCGCGCCATGGGATCAGGATCGGCGAGCGCGTCGAGCAGTCCCGGCAGGTCGCGCGGCAGGCGCCGCTCGTTCTCGCTCGCACTCGGTGTGTCATGCGCTTTTTTCAGTCCCATGCTCTCAACGCTCCACCCAAATCTGAAGCTGATTGGCAATGCGCTCAGCCGGAAGCACCAGATTGGCTCCGCCGCGTTCGATCAGCTCGGCCGGCATCCCGAACACGACTGCCGTTTCCTCGGACTCAGCAATGGTCCGCGCGCCGTGTTTCTTCAGTTCAGCAAAGGCCTCGGCGCCATCGTAGCCCATGCCGGTGAGCATCACAGCGATGACATTGGCCGGATCACAGTGTTCCAGGGCCGAGCGTCCGAGCAGCTCGACCGAGGGGTGCCAGAGCACCGACGGGTTCTCAGGCCGGGGCAGCGCGGTGAGCTTGCCGACACGCCGTGCCAGCACCATGTCGGCGCCGCCCTTGCCGATATAGATGTGGCCCGGCTCCACCGGCGTGGGGCGGCTGACCTCTGAGACCTCGAGCGCACACAGCCCATTCATGCGCTCGGCGAAGGGCCGGGTGAAGCTCGGCGGCATGTGCTGCGCGACCAGCACCGGCCAGGGAAACTCCGCCGGCAGCAGCGGCAGGATGTCTTCCAATGTGCGCGGACCGCCGGTCGAGACGCCGATCAGCACCACGCCATCGCGCTGCGTTCCAGCGCGCCGGATCGGGCGCGCGGCTGGACGCGACGGCGCCACGTTGCGGATGCGCGCGGCCAGCCCGCGCGCGGTTTTGAGCCGCGCCCGCGCCGCCGCGCGGACCTTGGCGATGACCTCGGCCTCGATCTCGGCCATCGACAGTGAGATGGTGCCGCCCGGCTTGGGGATGTAATCCACCGCCCCGAGATTGAGCGCCTCCAGCGTGGCCATGGCCCCCTTGTCGGTGAGTGAGGAGACCATGACCACGGGCACCGGACGCTCGGCCATCAGCAGCGAGAGCGCGGTCAGACCGTCCATCTCAGGCATGTTGATATCGAGCGTGATGACATCCGGTTCGAAGGCGATATTCTCCTCGACCGCCTCGCGTCCGTTGCGCGCGAGCCGGATCTCGAAGTCGCCCTCGGCCTGGAAGATGGCGTTGAGCTGACGGCGCATCAGCGCCGAGTCATCGACGATCAGTAGCTTGATCAAGGCGAATCATTCCTCTCCCAACGCGGCCAGTTCCTCGCGCTGCTCCTCGGCAATCAGGCGTGAGGTGTCGATCAACTGGATCATACGCTTCTGCTGTTCCAGATTGGCCACGCGCGCGATCAGACGCGCCTGCTCCAGCGACAGCCGCGGCGAGCGCTCAATAGCCGCTTTGGGGATCTTGAGCACTTCGGCTACCGAGTCGACGATGAAGCCGGTGCGCACCCCGTCGAGCAGGAACACCATGATGCGCTGACGGTCGTTGCGTGCGACCGTAGCCATGCCGAGGCGCCGACGCTGGTCGATGACCGGCAGCACCGAACCGCGCAGATTGATCACGCCCTCGACGAATGCGGGCGCCTTGGGCACATGGGTCAGCTCCTCGGGCACGCGCACGATCTCCTGCACGCTCTCGATCGGCACGCCGAATTCTTCCTTGTCGAGCCGGAACACCACCACCTGTTCCTCGTCGTCGTTGTCCTCGTCGCTCACATCGTTCTCGTCGTCGAGCGGCTCGTCTTCGCGCAGTTGGTCCACGTTGCTCAGGGCCTCCCGGATGGTCGAATGGCGGAACAGATTGTCGGTCGAGATGATCGAGACCAGCCGCTGGCCTTCTTCCAGGCGGCAGATTTCGGCGATATCGGACAGGTCGCCGTGACGCGCCAGCAGCTTAGGCATGGCGTCGACCGACGACTTGGGCACGCGCAGTACCTCGTTGACGCTGTCGACCACCAGTCCGACGGACATGTCACCGAGCCGGATGACCAGAATGCGACTGCGCTCGTCGGCCTCGCGCGCGTCCAGATCGAACAGACAGCGCAGCGAGACCAGCGGCAGCAATCGGTTGCGCAGCGTCATGACGCCCAGCACATGGGCCTCGGAGCGCGGCACCCGCACCACCTGCTCGGGGAACTGCACGATCTCCTGTACGTTCTCGATCGCGATGGCGTATTCCTGCTCGGCGACCTCGAAGCTCACCAGTTGCAGTTCATCGCTGCCGGCTTCCTCGTCATCGGCGGCGTCCTCAGGGTCCAGGCCGCCGAGCGCACCGGTGGCCGTGGATCGCGCCAACTGGGCGATGGCGGCGAACTCGTTGCCTATGAGGCGCTCGAAGTCGAGCACCATGACCATCGGAAAGCCGCCGACCTCCTTGAGCAGACCGGCCAGCAGCTCGGTCTTGACCGTGGTGGTCAGTGAGCCGACGTCCTCGATGCGCCCCGGCTCCACGCCGACCACGCTGCTGACGCGGTCGACGACGAAACCGAGCGGCTGGCCCAGGTCGATGACCAGGGCGCGTGTGGAATCATCGTCCTCGCGCTTGGGGAAGCCGAACAGACGGCGCAGACTGATGATCGGCAGTACCTTGCCGCGCAGATTGGCCAGCCCCTCCAGGGTGGCCGGCGCCAGCGGCACCCGCACCACCTCCGGCACGCGGATGATCTCCTGCACCGGCGCCATGTCGACGGCGAACACCTCGCTGCCGCAGACGAAGATCACGAATTGATGGATATCGCCCTCATGTCCGGCGTCCCCCGGTCCGGATTCGCCGGCTGGACGCGCTGGCACGACCTCGGCTGGCTCGACGCCCAGCGGCTCGACCTGTTCGTTGGTCATCGTATTCTCCCGCTCGCTGGCGTTCAGGCTCAGGCACTTTGCAGTTCATCGGCGAGCGAGGCGATCTCCTCGATGGCCGCCGCCAGCTCATCGGCCCCTTGCGACTGCTGCTTGGCCGCAGCCGCTGCCTCGCTCGACGCCTTCTCGGCCTCCTGCGCGGCCGCCGAGATCTGGTCGACGCCGGTCTTGACCTGGGTGATGGCTGAAGCGATCTCGTTGGCGGCGGCCAGGATCTCGGAGGTGCTCGTGGCGACCACGTCGATGTCGGTCTCGATGGTATCGAGTCCGCTGGTGATCACCTTGGCCTTCTCGGCCTCGGTGGTGGCCGAGGACATGATCTCTTCCAGATCGCGACCGACCACGCCGATCTGATCCTGGACGGATTTCACCAGATCCTTGATGCGATCGGCATTTTCAGCCGAGTCGTGGGCGAGATTGCGGATGTCGGTCGCCACCACGACGAAGCCCTTGCCGAACTCACCGGCGCGCGCCGCTTCGATCGAGCCATTGACGGCCAGCATATTGGTCTGGATCGAGACCGTGGTGATGGCATCGACGATCTTGTCGATACGCCGCGAGACCAGTTCCAGATCCTTGATCTGCTTGAGGCTGGAACGCGAGGACGTAACCGAGTCGACGACTCCGGCGATGAGTGAGTCGACGCTCTGCTTGTTGGTGCCGAGCAGCGCGCTGATGGACTTGACCTTTTCTCCAGCGACTTGGGCGCGTTGCAGCGCGATCTCCAGCCCCTTCTCGATCTGAGCGATGGCGGCGGCCGATTCTTCGGTGGCCGAGGCCTGAACCTGAGCGCTCTTGCGGATCTCATCGACCGCGCCCATGACCTGGCTGCTGGCGCGGTTGATCTCCTGCACCGCTGAGGACAGTTCTTCAGCCGCCGAGGCGACTTCCTCCGCGCTTTTGGCGATGTCGGTCGAGTTTTTGAGTTCCTCGGCCAGCTCGGACAGGTTCTGTGCCGCCTGCTCGCACTCGGCCAGTGCCTGGGTCTGCTCGGCGACCGTCTTGGCGGTTTCCTCAGAGGCCGCTGATTGCTCCTCAGCCGCCGCCGCAATTTCTTCGGTGCCCTTGAGCGCCTGGAGCGCCGCAGCGCCCGATTGCTGGGCGCCGGCGGCGACGTCCTGGATGCCGCGTGTGATCTCGAGCACGTCGTTGCGGATCTGATCGAGCTGGGTGTTGATGGTCTTGCCGTTCTCGACCTCGCTCTTGACCTTTTCGGCCGAGTCGTTGATGCCGTCCGAGATGGTCTTGACCTCGCCCTGGATCTGGCCGACCAGATCCTGGATCTGCTTGGCACTTTTCTCGGAGGTCTCGGCGAGGGTGCGCACCTCATCGGCGACCACCGCGAAGCCCTTGCCGTGCTTACCGGCGCGCGCGGCCTCGATGGCGGCATTGAGGGCAAGCAGATTGGTCTGGTCGGCGATCCGGGCGACGGCCTTGACGATGTCGCCGATGTTGGCGGCCTGCTGTTCGAGTTCAGCGACCATCTTGACCGAGTCGGCCTGACGCTGCGCGGACACGCCGACATTGCCGATGAGTCCGGAGACCTCATCGCTGACCTTGAGGATGAGCGTCTGCGAAGCCTCGACCTTGGACTGGGCGCTTTTGGCGCTCTCGAGCTGACGGCCGAGCGCGACATTGACCTGCTTAAAGGCGGCGAGCGATTCCTGGGCGGCGCCCGAGGCTTCCTCGGCGCCAGTGGCGATCTGATCGGCCGAGCGTTTCAATTCTTCGGCCGCCGAGGCCGCTTCGTTGATGCCCGAGGCCAGTTGCGTCGTCGCCGAGGCCACGCGCTCAGCGGCCTGCTGCTGCTTGGCCAGCGTGCGTGCGCGTTTGCGCTGCGCTTCGGCTTCGCGCGAGGTGGCGGCGCTGGAACGTGCCTCGCTGATCGCAGCGGCCGAGGAACCGGGGGTCTTTTTCACGAGTGCCATAGCAATGTCCTTCGGTGGAGGTCGAGTGGATGACCCAGGGGCAACGATGCCACGAGTGGCAAGGCGTTCGAGTCCGCTAGATAAGCGATCTTAAAGCCTGAATGAGAACAACCGAACTGACCAGAGTCAACTCATCGCGCTGTTTTGATCTTGACAAACCGCGTATTTCAACTTTCGTGAGATTCGCTGGATCCGGTACGCTCGCTATCCGCGATGCGTGCAGACAGCGGGCGTGCCGCGCCGCTCTCCGGGTCGTACCACATACAGCGGTTGCGCCCGGCATCCTTGGCGGAATAGAGGGCCAGATCCGCCTGAGCGACCAGGATATAGCAGAGCTGCTCCTCGCTCGGAATCATGGCCGAGATGCCGATGCTGACACTGACCCGGCCGAGAGCGGGCGCGGCCGGGTGAGGGATGTTGAGCTGTTCGACGGCCAGACGCAGTCGCTCGGCAATCGCTACAGCGGCCTCACGATCCGTTTCGGCGAGCAACAGCGCAAATTCCTCACCGCCGTAGCGCGAGACACGATCACCGTCGCGTCGCAATGCCTCTTGCAGTGCCCGAGCCACCTGGATCAGACATTGATCGCCGCCCTGATGACCGAAGTGGTCGTTGTAGGCTTTGAAGCTGTCGACATCGATCATGAGCATGGCGATCGGACGCTGCTTGTCCTTGGCCTGTCTGAAACGCTGGGCCAGATCCTGATCGAAGCGCCGGCGGTTGCCGACACCGGTGAGCGCATCCTGATAGCTGGTCTCGATCAACTGCGTCGACTGGGCGCGCAGACGCCGCTCGCGACGCATGGCGGCGGTCATGTCGTGGATCTGGATCAGGCAGGCGCAATGTTCATGACGCAGCGGGCTGATGTAGATGAGCTGCTGCATGCGCTGCTTGAGCTTGCGATCACCCGGATTGTGATATAGCGGCAGGACATTGGGATTGAGGCTTGGGGCCAGCATGGACGACAGCTTGAAGCGCAGCGTGTCCGAGATGCTGGATTCCAGACGGGTTCCAACGATCTCGGGAAAGAGTTCATCGAGCCGCCGGCTGCTCACGTCGGCGAGCGAGAGACCGCTGTGGCGTTTCATCCAGCCGTTCCAGGAGATCACGCGACCCGCGTGGTCGAGCAGGATCAAGCCGACCCGCAAACTGTCGATCAACTGAGTTCCAAGCTCGATATCCATCAGTGTATCCCAAGCCGGTCGAGATAGGCGTCGAGGCAGTCGCGCAGATCCTGCAACGAGCTGACGCTGAGCAGAAAGACCAGATGTCCCTGAACGAGCCGCTGGCGCATGGTGAGCTGGATCTGGAGCAGGAGGATCAGATGTTCGTCGTTACTGGCCGCGAGGATCGGCAGTGAGTCGGTGTCGCTGAAAGAATGCTCAGGCAGGCCGCCGTGCAGCTCGACGCCAAACTCGTCGGCGAGCGCGCTCATGCAGGCGTTGAGGATGACATTGCCGATCTCGCACATCGCCTCCTGCTCGAACTCCGAGACCTCCTCGGGCGTCAGGTCAGGGTCGAGCATGTTACTGAGGATAATGAGCGCATTGCGTTCAGGGAACAGCAGGATAGCCTTGGAGACGAAGGGTCCATCGAAGTCGATGCTCACCAGGCTCAGCTCTCTGAACTCCGAGCCAATCAGGGCGGCGCTGACTTCACTGGGTTGAATCAGCTCAACGAAGGGTGCCGACAGCTCGATTTCGTCACGCACCATCTGACTGAGGCTGTGCGCCGCACGCCCAACCCCCAGGTTGAACAGTTCGCAGAGCGCGTCGCGATGTAGCTCGCTGAGTTCGGACACCGATTATTCCTCGAAGAAGGCCACCATGCGCGCCACAGACTCCGGGGTGATCGGCTTGGAGATGAAGTGAACGCCGGCCTTCTCGGCGGCCTGGCGCACATAGTCCTGGATGTTGGCTGTGCAGATGACGATCCGGATGTCAGGATTGTGGAGCCGGATACGCCCGGCCGCCTCCAGTCCGCTCATGCCGGGCATGTTGACGTCCAGACTGACCAGCGTCGGCGGATCGCGTTCGATCATCTCCAGAGCCTCGTTGCCGCTCGCTGCCTCGGTGATACGCCAGTCGGGACGAAGATCCGCCACCAAGCGGTTCAGCATCATGCGTGACATCCGGCTGTCATCAACGATGAGTAGTGAGTGGTTCTGTATGCCCATGGCTTTCCAAAATGCGTCGAAGTGTCTCTCTAATATAACCCAGACTCGCGGTTGGAATGGTCGCATGGTCGCGCCGGGCATGCCAGATGGTTTCGCGTCGCCGGTGCGGCTTCAGAGCGTGGAGCAAATTCCGGTGACCTCGACTCGGCCCGCCTCCAGACGCCAGTGGATATCGAATTCCATGAGTCGCAAACCGAAGGCGCGTCGATCCGGGTAGCGGTCCATATAGCCGGGGCGCGGATCCTGGGCCAACACCTGGATGATGAGTTCGCGCAGGGCGCGCCTGCCATCCGGGTCGAAGCGCTCCAGGTTGGCGCCGGCCGTCGGGCTGAAATGGATCACGTGCTCGGTGGTATCAGGGGCGACGGCGAATCCGCCGCGTGCCTGCGGAAGTGAGTCGGCATAGGGCACATAGGGCTTGATGTCGAGCACGGGCGTGCCGTCGAGCATGTCGACGCCGCGCAAGCGCAGGGCCAGCCCGCGTGCATCGCGGATCAGCCCCAGATGCTCGACCGCCGAGAGTCCGATCGGATTGGGCCGATAGGGGGCGCGGCTGGCAAAGACGCCGACCGACTCGCGTCCGCCGAGTCGCGGCGGGCGGACGGTTGGATTCCAGCCGGCCCCCAGACAGTCCTGATGGAAAACGAAGAGGATCCAGACGTGCGAGAACCCATCGAGCGCCTTGAACGCATCCTCACGCGCGAACTCGGGCCGGAGTTCCAGCCGCGCCTCGGCGGCCGTCACCAGTCCGGGTTGGCGCGGGATGCCGAATTTGTCGGTGTAGGGCGAGCGGATATGGCCGATGGGTTCGCAGTGCATGGTGGATGGATGGATGGTCGTCGTGGTCGTCGCCGCGCGGTCGACGCAAACGAGACTCGCCGTCTTGCTGATGGCTGTCGAGACAATGACGGCGGCCTGTCCGGAGTGTTCGCAGAGTCCAAAGCGCGTGTCAGTATAGACATCATTGGTGTCTGGGTCTTGATCCGCTGATCGGGTTGCAGCAATGGCTTCGAAACGTGTCCGGGACGCGACGAGCCGGGAATCAGGGGGCTGGCGAGGCGCCAGGCTCGATGATCATCCCGGCCCCGACCGTGTCATTGGTGCTTTCATCGATGAGGATGAAGGCGCCGGTGGCGCGGTTGAGCGTATAGGGATCGGGGAAGATCGGCTGGGCGAGCGTCAGACTCACGCGGGCGATGTCGTTCATGTCGAGCTGGACGGCCGGCTCGTGCTCCAGCCGGTTGAGATCGAGCCGATGGGTGATGCGCCTGACCCTGGCCCGGACCTCGCGTGTGGTATGACGCAGCACATAGGTGCACGCCGGTGAGAGCGGTGTCTCCGCGAGCCAGCAGACATGCGCCTCCAGCTCCCGCACGGTCGGCGGCGCCTCGTCCGGCCGGACTAGGAGATCGCCGCGCGAGATGTCGAGTGCGTCCTCCAGTAACAGGCTCACCGACTGCTCATGCATGGCGCTCGACTGACTGACGCCGCCGATCTGGATGTCGCGCACGCGACTGGTGCGTCCCGAGGGCAGCGCCAGGACCGGGTCGCCGACGGCGATCTCACCCGACTCCACCCGCCCCATGTAGCCGCGATAGTCGTGCAGCTCGGGATTGGCCGCGTCGCGCGGACGGCGCACGTACTGCACCGGAAAGCGAAAGGACTCGGGACGTTCGGTGTGGGCGGCCGGCGTCGTCTCCAGCAGTTCCAGCAACGTCGGGCCGGTGTACCAGTCGAGCCGCTCGCCGCGCTCGACCAGGTTGTCGCCGTGGAGCGCCGAGAGCGGGATGAAACGCACGTCCTTGATCCCGAGCCGGGCGGCGAAGTCCAGATACTCGCCCCGGATGCGCTCGAACACCGCCTGATCGTAGTCCACCAGGTCCATCTTGTTGATCGCGACCACCAGATGCGGAATGCCGACCAGATGAGCCAGATAGGAGTGCCGGCGCGTCTGGGTCTGTACCCCGCGCCGTGCGTCGACCAGGATGATCGCCAGATGGGCGGTCGAGGCGGCCGTGACCATGTTGCGCGTGTACTGCTCGTGCCCCGGTGCATCGGCGATGATGTACTTGCGGGTGCCGGTCGAAAAATAGCGGTAGGCGACATCGATGGTGATGCCCTGTTCGCGCTCGGCCTGGAGCCCGTCGGTCAGCAGCGACAGATCCAGCTCGCTCAGACCCCGGCGTTGCGAGGTTGCGGCGATGGCGTGCAGGGTGTCGGCGAGAATTGTCTTGGTGTCGTAGAGCAGACGCCCGATGAGGGTGCTCTTGCCGTCGTCGACGCTGCCGCAGGTGAGGAAACGCAGCAGACCGTGATCGGTGGCGGGGAACTCGTGTAGCGATGACATGGGCAGTCCTCTCAGAAATAACCGGCTTTCTTGCGGTCCTCCATCGAGGACTCGCTGGCGTGGTCGTCGAGCCGGGTCGCGCCGCGCTCGCTGAGCGTGGTGAGCGCGGTCTCGGCCAGGATGGCATCGAGCGTGTCGGCCTCGGACGCGACCGGCGCGGTGCAGGTGATGTCGCCGACGGTGCGAAAACGCACCCGCAGCTCCTCGACCGTTTCGCCCGGCTGGGCCGGAGTCAGGGGCGTGACCGGACGCAGCAGCCCGTTGGCGTGCACCACCGGACGGCGATGGGCGAAATAGATCGAGGGCAGCTCCAGCCCTTCGCGCTGGATGTAGTGCCAGACGTCCAGCTCGGTCCAGTCGCTGATCGGAAAGGCGCGGATGTTCTCGCCCGGATGGACGCGGGCGTTGTAGAGGCTCCAGAGCTCCGGGCGCTGGTTCTTGGGATCCCACTGCCCGAAGGCGTCGCGAAAGCTCATGATCCGCTCCTTGGCGCGCGCCTTCTCCTCGTCGCGTCGCGCTCCGCCGATGCAGGCGTCGAAGCCGAATTCGGCGATTGCCTCCAGCAGCGTCACCGACTGATGACGGTTGCGCGATTCGTTCGGATGCCTGAGCACCACCGAGCCACGCGCCATCGAGTCCTCCACCGAGCGCACGATGAGACGCGCGTCCAGCTCGGCGGCGCGCCGGTCGCGGAACGCGATCACCTCGGGATAGTTATGCCCGGTGTCGATGTGCAGCAGCGGACAGGGCAGGGCGCCGGGACGAAACGCTTTCTCGGCGAGCCGCAGCAGGCAGACCGAATCCTTGCCGCCGGAGAACAGCAGCGCCGGGTTGGCGCACTGGCCGACGACCTCGCGCAGGATGTGGATGGCGTCGGCCTCCAGCCAGTCGAGATGGCTGAGGGTGCGGGTGTCGAGTGTGCTCATGCGGCACTCCTGTCGCGTTCGATCACTGGGCCGGCAGACGCTGGGCGCGTTTCGAGTTCGCGCCGATGCAGTCCGCATTCCTTGGTCTCGGGGTTCTCCCACCACCAGCGCCCGGCGCGCACGTCCTCACCGATCGTGATGGCGCGGGTGCAGGGGGCGCAGCCGATGCTGGGATAGCCCTGGTCGTGCAGCGGGTTGTAAGGCACCTGGTAGTGCCGGATGAAGGCCCAGACCTCGTGCTCGCTCCAGTCGGCGAGCGGGTTGATCTTCTCCAGACCGTTGGCGGCGTCCCATTCGCGCGCCGGCAACTGAGCACGGGTGACGGATTGCTCGGCGCGCAGACCCGTGACCCAGGCGGCCTGACCAGTCAGGGCGCGCTTCAGGGGTTCGAGCTTGCGCACCCGGCAGCAGGCCTGACGCGCGGGCACCGAGTCGTAGAAACCATCGACACCGTAGCGGCCGACATAGTCGGCGATGGCGTCTGGGCGTGGCGCGTAGCGCTCGATCCGTGTCCCGTAGTGCCGTTCGACCTCCTCGATGAGTTCCAGGGTCTCGGTCGGCAGTCGTCCAGTGTCGAGGGTGAAGATCCGGATCGGCAGGCGCTCGCGCTGGATGATCTCGGTCAGCACCATGTCCTCGGCACCGAGGCTGGTGGCGAACACGATTGAATCCAGCTCGCGGCAGACCTGGGACAGCAACTCGATGGCCGCGGCCTCGCGGGTCGGCCGGGTGTCGGTCGATACGGACGGCTGGCGTCGTTCAGTCATGGGATGTCTCCTGAGGGGCGGCGTCCGCCGACCCGGTCACGATGGTTCTGAAGGGTTCGGTGCCCAGGCGCTGTACGGTGGCGTCGAAGGTTTCCCCCGCCTGCCGGTGCCGGCGATAGAGTGCGATCAGCCCGGCGACCGCGTCGGGCACCTCACCGGCGGCGAACGA
This sequence comes from Allochromatium palmeri, assembly GCF_009720725.1. Lineage (GTDB taxonomy): Bacteria > Pseudomonadota > Gammaproteobacteria > Chromatiales > Chromatiaceae > Thermochromatium > Thermochromatium palmeri. The sequence goes on along the minus strand of NZ_WNKT01000018.1, from coordinate 28,020 downwards.
GGGTCCGAGTGGTTCGGCCAGCCGCGCTTCGCGGCCGGAGCGCCCGCCGATGAGGATCTGATAGCGGGATTCGCCCTGCTTGCGCAGACCCCGGATGCCGATGGCGGCGAGGTTGTGATGGGCGCAGGCGTTCACGCAGCCGGAGATCCGCAGATCGAGCGGGCCGATGTCATGCACGTCTTCGGCAGCGGCGAAACGGGCCTGGATGGCGGCGGCCAGTCCCAGCGAATCGCCGTGCGCCAGATCGCACTCGCGCGCGCCGGGGCAGGCGACCAGATCGGTGAGCAGGCCGTTGGGGTTATCCAGGTCGAGTGTACGAGCGGCTTCCCAGAGCGCGTGCAGACGGTCCGCGCGCACCTGGGTGAGCAGCAGGTTTTGGCCGGGCGTGAGACGCACCTCGTCGCGGCTCTCGGTCGCGGCCCAGTCGGCGATCCGCTCCAACTGTTCCGGACTCAGGTTGCCGGGCGCTACGCCGGGACGCTTGGTCGAGAGAGTGACGATGGCGTAACCGGCACGCCTGTGGGGCTGCACGTTTTGACGCCGCCATGCCAGATATTCGGGCGGCCCATGAGGTGCGGGTGAGTCGATCCGCGTCTCGGTGTTCGGGGCGGCATCCGAGGACTCGACGAACCGGCGTGCGACGCGCTCGATCTGCGCCTGAGTCAGCGTGGCCGGGCCATCGCGCAACGGCGCCCATTCGGACTCGACTTGCGTGCGGAACTCGACCAGACCCAGCCGCTGGACCAGGTTTTTGAGCCGTGACTTGTAGGGATCGGACTGGCGTCCGTCGCGTACATAGACACGCAGAATCGCTTCGATCCAGGTCAGGAGGTGCGGCCAGTGAACGAAGGACGTCAGCTCCTGGGCCAGCTGCGGTCCGCGTCCCAGCCCGCCGCCGACCAGCACCCTAAAGCCCAGCTCGCCGCGTGTGTCGCGTACCAGCTCCAGCCCCAGATCCTGGGCCGCCAGGGTGACGCGATCGGTGCGCGCCCCATGGATGGCGATCTTGAACTTGCGCGGCAGCCGGCCCATGAGCGGATGAGTCTGGCGCCACTGGTCGAGGATGGCGTGCCAGGGACGCGGGTCTTCCAGCTCGTCCTCGGCCAGACCGGCCAGCGGGTCGATGGCGATGCCGCGGATGCCATTGCCCGAGGTCAGAAAGCTCGACAGTCCGACCTCGGCCAGCTCGGCGAGGATCTGCGGCACCTCGGCGATCTCGGGGGCGGTGAACTGGATGGTCTGGCGCGTGGTGAGATGCACCTCGCCCAGGCCATAGTCACGGGTGATGCGCGCCAGCCGGCGCAACTGCTCGCTGGAGAGCCGCCCCTGGGGCGTGCCCACACGCAGCATGGTGGTCTCGCGCAGTCGGTAGAGCCCGTTCAGCAGGCGCAGTGATCGAAAGTCCTCCTCGCTCAGGTCGCCGTTCAGATAGGCCTGGGTCTGGTCGCGAAACAGGGTGACGTGCTCCAGCAGACGGAGCGGCTCATCGGCGTCGTTTAGATGCATGGTGATACTCGCGGTCGGTCATGGATCGATGAGGGCCATGCTAGCGAGCGCCATTAGCACACAAAAGGAATTTTGGGTTAGATTGATATAGCCATAGGTTATTTGGAACCTGAACGCGATGAATCTGCAACAACTACGCTATGTCCACGAGGTCGCGCGCCAGGGACTCAATGTCTCGGCGGCGGCCGAGGCGCTCTTCACCTCCCAACCGGGCGTCTCCAAGCAGATCCGTCAGCTGGAAGACGAACTCGGGATCGAGGTCTTCCGCCGTCAGGGCAAACGTCTGGTAGCCATTACCGAGCCGGGGCGTCATGTCCTGACCATTGCCGCGCGTCTGCTCGGGGAGCTCGACAACCTGCGCCAGGTCGGCGCCGAGTTCGGTAACGAGACAGCGGGTCGTTTGACCATCGCCACGACCCATACCCAGGCACGCTATGTGCTGCCGCCGGCGATCCGTGACTTCATGGCGCACTACCCGGATGTCCAGCTGTCGTTGCGTCAGGGCAATCCGACCCAGGTCTGCGAACTGGTGAGCACGGGCGAGGCCGATCTGGTCATCGCCACCGAAGCGGTGGCCGAGGCTCCCGAACTCCTGAGCCTGCCTTGCTATGCCTGGAACCGCTGTGTCATTGCCCCGCTAGGTCATCCGATCCTGGAATGCGACCCGCTGTCGCTGGAGGCCATCGCCCGCTGGCCGATCGTGACCTATGACGGTGCCTTCACCGGACGCGGACGGATGAATCGGGCCTTTCAGACGCATGGACTGGAGCCGCGCATCGTGCTGACGGCGCTCGATGCCGATGTCATCAAGACCTATGTGCGCATGGAGCTGGGGATCGGACTCATTGCTCAAATGGCCCATGATCCCCAGACCGATGCGGGGCTGGGCGTGGTCGACGCGAGCCATCTGTTCGACGCCAGCGTCACCCACTTGGGAATCCGCCGCAAATCCTGGCTGCGGGGCTATGTCTATGCCTTCATCGAGGGCTTTGCGCCGCACCTGACGCGCCGGGTGATTGAGCGTGCCCTGAGCGAAGAGGGCAGCGATTATGCGATCTGAGTCGCACGCCCCGGCGTCTGGACGGCGTCGATCCCCGGCTCTGCCAGGGATCGTTCAGGGTTCCAGGGATCAGCGTGCAGCCGGGCTGTAGATCTGATCGAACACCCCACCATCGGCGAAGTGTTTCTTCTGGGCGGCCTGCCAGCCGCCGAGCGCGTCGATCCGTACCAGCTCGACCTCGACGAACTGACCCTGGTGTCTGGCGGCGACCTCGGGATCGGTCGGGCGATAGAAATGCTTGGCGGCCAGTTCCTGACCTTCGGGTGAGTAAAGGAATTCCAGATAGGCGGTCGCGACCGCGCGGGTGCCCTTTTTGTCCACGGTGCGATCGACGACCGTGACCGGCGGCTCGGCCAGGATCGACAGCGAGGGCACCAGGATTTCGAACTGGTCGTCACCGAATTCCTTGAGGGCCAGGAAGGCTTCATTCTCCCAGGACAGGAACACATCACCGATGCCGCGTTGCACAAAGGTCGTGGTCGAGCCGCGCGCGCCCGAATCCAGCACCGGGACGTTTCTGTAGAGCCGGGTGATGTAGTCCTTCACCTTGGCTTCGTCGCCGCCGTATTGCTTCTCTGCCCAGGCCCAAGCGGCCAGATAGTTCCAGCGTGCCCCGCCCGAGGTCTTGGGGTTGGGCGTGATGACGGAGACGCCGTCCTGGACCAGATCGCCCCAATCCTTGATGCCTTTCGGGTTGCCCTTGCGCACCAGGAACACGATGGTCGAGGTGTAGGGTGCGCTGTTGAGCGGCAGACGCGATTGCCAGTCTTTGGCCAGAAGGCCGGTCTCAGCGATGGCGTCGATGTCATAGGCCAGTGCCAGGGTTACGACATCGGCGGCCAGACCGTCGATCACCGCGCGTGCCTGCTTGCCGGCGCCGCCGTGCGACTGCTGGATCTGGAGTTTTTCGCCGGTCTTGTCCTCCCAGTGCCGGATGAAGAGCGGGTTGAGTTCCTGATAGAACTCGCGGGTCGGATCATAGGAGACGTTGAGCAGGGTGGTGGCGGCCTGGGTCGGGGCGAGGCTGGAGAGACCCAGCACAGCGCCGGCGAGCAGTGATTTCAATGGGGTATGGGGCTGCATCGTCGATTCCTCCGGAGTGGCCATGGATACCGTGTGGCCGCTATTTGAACGCTCGCCTCGCCCGACACCAACCAACGAAAATTGCAAAACTTATCTGCGCGCGGCTGGGCCGCCGACATGGCGAGATATAGTCATATTGAATAACCAAATAATTTTTCGTTCGTTTTGGTTATTTCGAAGTTGCACTAATCTCCCAGGCTTCATCGTTCGACATCGAGGCCATCTCCATGACACACCCGATGCCGGTTCCGTTCGGCGCCGCGCCACGCTTCGCTCCGATCCGCCAGACACGGGTGCTGCCGGGCTTCCCGCTGGCGCTCGGCTACACCCTGGTCTATCTGTCGCTGATGGTGCTGATTCCGCTGTCGGCGGTCTTCATCAAGAGCGCGAGCCTGTCGTGGCCGGAGTTCTGGGCCATCGTCTCGAATCCGCGCGTGGTGGCGACCTACCGACTCTCCTTCGGCGCCGCACTGCTGGCGGCGGCGATCAACGCGGTCTTCGGGCTGATGCTGGCCTGGGCGCTGGTGCGGTACGAGTTTCCGGGCAAGAAGCTGATCGACGCCCTGGTCGATCTGCCCTTCGCCCTGCCGACGGCGGTGGCCGGAATCGCGCTCACCGCGCTCTATGCCGGCAACGGCTGGATCGGCTCGCTGTTGGAGCCGCTCGGGATCAAGGTCGCCTTCACTCCGCTCGGGGTGCTGGTGGCACTGGTCTTCATCGGTCTGCCCTTCGTGGTGCGCACCGTGCAGCCGATCCTCGAAGACCTGGAGACCGAGCTGGAGGAGGCCGCCGCGAGCCTCGGCGCCAGCCGCCGGCAGACCTTCACGCGGGTGCTGCTGCCGGTGCTGCTGCCGGCGCTCCTGACCGGATTCGCGCTGGCCTTCGCCCGCGCCGTGGGCGAATACGGCTCGGTCATCTTCATCGCCGGCAACATCCCCATGGTCTCGGAGATCACACCACTGATCATCATCACCAAGCTCGAACAGTACGACTATGTCGGCGCGACCGCCGTGGCCGTGGTGATGCTGATCTTTTCGTTCATCATGCTGCTCGCCATCAATCTGTTGCAGGCGTGGAGCGCCAAACGCACCGGGAGGAATCGCTGATGGCCGTCGCTGCCGCACTGAACGAGCGTCCCGACGCCCGCCGCTATGAAGCCAATGCCGCCACCCGCGAGTCGCCCTGGATCCGACGCCTGATCCTGGGCACCGCCCTGATCTTTTTCGCACTCTTTCTGCTGATGCCGCTGATCGCGGTCTTCGTCGAGGCGCTGCGCAAAGGCTGGTTCACCTATATCACCGCGCTCGCCGACCCGGACGCACTGGCGGCCGTGCGCCTGACGCTGCTGATCGCGGCGATTGCGGTGCCGCTCAATCTGGTGTTCGGCGTGGCGGCCGCCTGGTCGATCGCCAAGTTCGAGTTTCGTGGCAAACGTTTTCTGACCACGCTCATCGATCTGCCGTTCTCGGTCTCGCCGGTGATCGCCGGTCTGATCTTCGTGCTGCTGTTCGGCGCTCATGGCTGGTTCGGCGCCTGGCTGTTCGAGCGCGACATCAAGATCATCTTCGCCGTGCCCGAACTGGTGCTGGCGACGGTGTTCGTCACCTTTCCCTTCGTCGCCCGTGAGCTGATCCCGCTGATGGAGGCGCAGGGTCGCGAGGAAGAGGAGGCCGCTGTGGTGCTGGGGGCAAACGGATTTCAGATTCTCTGGCGGGTGACGCTGCCCAATATCAAGTGGGGTCTGCTCTACGGGGTGATCCTGTGCAACGCCCGCGCGATGGGCGAGTTCGGCGCGGTGAGCGTGGTCTCCGGGCATATTCGCGGCCTCACCAACACGCTGCCGCTGCATGTCGAGATTCTCTACAACGAATATCAATTCGCCGCCGCCTTCGCCGTGGCCTCGCTGCTGGCGCTGTTGGCACTCGTCACGCTGGGACTCAAGTCGCTGGTCGAATGGAAGGCGGCCCAGCACGCCGCGACCGACGCATGACCCGAACACAGTCATCAGGATTCAGGATTTCAGCATGAGTATCCAGGTCGAACACATCCACAAGACCTTCGGTTCCTTTGTCGCGCTCGACGCTGTCTCGCTCGACTTCCCGAGTGGCGCTCTGACCGCGCTGCTGGGCCCGTCTGGCTGCGGCAAGACCACGCTGTTGCGGGTCATCGCCGGGCTGGAGCGCGCCGACAGCGGTCGGGTCGTCCTCGCCGGCGAGGACGCCTCCGACACCCATGTGCGTCAGCGCCGGGTCGGTTTCGTCTTCCAGCACTATGCACTGTTCCGGCACATGACGGTGTTCGAGAACGTCGCCTTCGGCTTGCGGGTCAAGCCCAGACGCGAGCGGCCCCACGAGGCCGAGATCCGCGCGCGAGTGATGCGCCTGCTCGAACTCGTCCAGCTCGCGCCACTCGCGGATCGTTTTCCGAGTCAGTTGTCTGGTGGCCAGCGTCAGCGCATCGCGCTCGCGCGTGCCCTGGCGGTCGAACCCAAAGTCCTGCTGCTCGATGAACCCTTCGGCGCGCTCGATGCTCAGGTGCGCAAGGAACTGCGCCGCTGGCTGCGCCGGCTGCATGACGAGCTGCACATCACCTCGGTCTTCGTTACCCACGACCAGGAGGAGGCGCTGGAAGTGGCCGATCAGGTGGTGCTGATGAATCGTGGCCGGGTCGAGCAGCAGGGCACGCCGATCGAGGTCTACGAACAGCCGGCCACGCCCTTCGTCTATGGCTTTCTCGGCGCGGTCAACACTTTCCACGGACGCATCGAAGGGGCACACCTGCGGGTCGGCGCGGCGACCCTGGCTCATGGTCAGGATCAGTTCGCGCTCGATGGGGAGGCGGTCGCCTTCGCGCGTCCGCACGAGCTGATGATCGTCACCGATCCGGATCACGCTGATGGGATCGCCGCCAGCGTGGTGCGTATTCTCAGCTTCGGCGCCAGCACGCGTGTGGAGCTGGACAGTCTGACCCCGGAGCCGGACAGCGCGTTGCCGGTCCACTACGAGGTCATCCTGCCGCGCGAACAGATCCAGGCGCTCAAACTGGTCGAAGGCCAGCGGGTGCGGCTGGTGCCCACGCGCATCCGCGTCTTCCAGGGGCAGGCCGCCTGAGATGAACTTTCAGCAGTTGCGCATCGTGCGCGAGACCGTCCGCCGCGATTTCAATCTCACCGAGGTCGCCAATGCGCTCTTTACCGCGCAGTCGGGTGTGTCCAAGCACATCAAGGATCTCGAAGATGAGCTGGGGGTGGAGTTATTCACCCGTCGCGGCAAGCGTCTGCTCGGTCTGAGCGAGCCGGGCAAGGAGCTGCTGCCCATCGTCGAGCGCATCCTGCTCGACACGCAGAACATCAAGCATCTGGGTGAGCAGTTCGCGCAGCAGGATACGGGGCACCTGGTGATTGCGACCACGCACACCCAGGCCCGTTACGCCCTGCCGCCGGTGGTCACCCGCTTCAAGCAGGCGTTTCCCAAGGTTCATCTGGAGCTGCATCAGTGCGGACCAGAGGAGATCGTGTCGCTGCTGCGCACGGGTCAGGCGGATATCGGCATCGCCACTGAGGCGCTGGCGACTGAGGCGGATCTGGTCAGTTTTCCCTTCTATACCTGGCAGCATGCGCCCATCGTCCCGGATGGTCATCCGCTACTCGGTATCCAGCCCCTGACGCTGGAGGCGCTCGCTGAGTATCCGCTGATCACCTACCATCCCGGCTATACCGGGCGGGCGCGCATCGATGCGGCCTTTGCCCGCGCTGGACTTATCCCGGACGTAGTGATGTCCGCGCTCGATGCGGATGTCATCAAAACGTATGTCGAACTGGGTCTGGGGATCGGGCTGATCGCCGCCATGGCCTGGCACCCCACCCGCGATGCGGGGTTGCATCTGCTCGATGCGCCCGATCTGTTCGAGGTCAACACCGCCCGGCTGGCGCTGCGGCGCGGACATTATCTGCGCAACTATGCGCTGCGTTTCATTCTGGAATGCGCCCCAGCGCTGACCACGGATCAGATCAAAGAGGCGGCCTTTCCGAAGGTGTCAATCCCTTGATCCCCGTTGTCGGTGCTCAGGCGCCGCTGCGATAGAGCTGCGGCGGCTGCTCGGCCAGGTAGCGCGCCATTACGTCATCGATCGACATCGCGGACTCAACTGGCTGGCGTGACGCGACGCTGGCCCGCCGACGGATGGATGGGGCGCGAACGCCACTGGCCGCGAGACGCCCTCTGGCCCGCATGGAATCCATCGTGGATGACGGCTTGGCATGATTGGTTGAAGAGATGATCATGGTTCGCGCTCCGGTTGTTGCCTTGAAGTGAGTTGGTCGCAAGAAATCGCGACCTTGGGGTGCAAGGTAACGCAGGAGTGCTGACCAAAAGCTGACCGTGCGAGTCAGCAAACGGACGCGCTCAATCGCTTTGGACTGGAAATGGCCTGATGCGGCATCATTGGCGCGATTCTCTTCCCCCGGGGCGAGTCCCGCTCGGGCTTATTTATCTTGTAACTCCATGCCGAACCAACTAACCCCTGAACGCACGTCCGACGACCGCCGCCGTTTCAGCAGCCTGGCACGACTGTATGGCGCGGAGGGACAGGCCCGACTGGCCGCGGCGCACGTCTGTGTCGTGGGCCTCGGCGGCGTGGGTTCCTGGGCGGCGGAAGGGCTGGCGCGCAGCGGTGTCGGTCGTCTGACCTTGATCGACTTGGATCATGTCGCCGAGTCCAACATCAACCGCCAGATCCAGGCCGCCGATCCCACGCTCGGTCAGGCCAAGGTCGAGGCGATGCGTGCGCGCATCGCCAGCTATGCCCCGGACTGTGAGCTGACCCTGATCGAGGATTTCGTGACCCCCGAGAATGCCGCTGAGTACCTCGATAACGGTTTCGACTCTGTGATCGACGCCATCGACTCGGTGCGGGCCAAGGTGGCGATGATCGCTGTCTGTCATCGTGCCGGCATCCCGCTGGTGACCTGCGGCGCGGCGGGCGGTCAGATCGATCCAACCCGGATCCGTGTCGACGACCTCGCGCGCACCATCCAGGATCCGCTGCTGTCGCGGGTGCGTGCTCAATTGCGCAAGTCGCACGGTTTCACCCGCAAGCCCAACAAGCGGTTCGGTATCGAAGCGGTGTATTCCATCGAACCGGTGCGCGATCCGCCCACCGGGACGGTCTGCAACCCGAGCCAGTCCGGGCCGAGCGGACTCAACTGCGCGGGCTTTGGTTCAGTGGTTACAGTCACGGCCAGCCTGGGGTTGTTCGCGGCAGCGCGCGCACTCAACGCGCTGTCTTCGTCTTAGTCAGGTCCGCGAGCGATCACGCAGAAACGGCTCGATCTCGCGCGCATTCTGGGGCCGCGAGAACAGATAGCCCTGTCCATGCGGGCAGCCTTCGCGGATCAGGAAGTCGCACTGGGCCTGGGTCTCAACGCCCTCGGCCAGGGCTTCGAGCGAGAGCGATTTGGCCATCGCGATGACGGCGCGGGTGATGGCCGTGTCATTGGCGTCGTGCGGGATGTCGGAGACGAAGGTCTTGTCGATCTTGAGCGTGGTCAGCGGCAAACGCTTGAGATGGATGAGCGAGGAATAGCCGGTACCGAAATCGTCGATGGCGACCTTGACGCCGAGTTCGCGCAGCTGATGCAGCACGCTGCCGGCCTGCGCCACCGAGCGCATCACGGTCGATTCGGTAATCTCCAGTTCCAACTGACTGGGCGCCAGTCCGGTCGCGCTCAGAATTCGGTCGATCAGCGCGACGAGATCCGGTTGATCGAACTGCTTGGGCGAGAGATTGACGCTGATCAGCGCCTCAGCCGTCACCAGCCCGCGATCGAACCAGGCTTTCATCTGACGGCAGGCTTCACTGAGCACCCAGGTGCCCATCGGGATGATGAGGCCAGATTCCTCCGCCAGCGGAATGAAAGTCACGGGTGAAATCAGACCTGACTCCGGCGGCTGCCAGCGCACCAGTGCCTCCAATCCTCTCAGCGTGCCGCGCTCCAGATCGAGCTGAGGCTGATAATGCAACAGGAACTCACCGCATTCGAGCGCGCGGTGCAGGCTCGATTCGAGCTGTACGCGCTCGACGGCCCTGGCCGTGAGGTCGCGCGAATAGTATTGAAAGGTGTTGCGCCCGCTGTCCTTGGCACGATACATGGCCGTATCGGCGTTGCGCACCAGATCATCGACCGTGGCGCCATGCTCAGGATAGAGGCTGATGCCGACGCTGGCGCCCAGAAAGACGCTGTGGTCCAGCACCTCGAACGGAGGCTTGAACAGATCCAGGATCTTAGTCGCCACGAGTGCCGCATCCTGATCATGCTCAATGTGGTTGAGAATGACAGTGAACTCATCGCCGCCCATGCGCGCGATGGTGTCGTCTTCGCGGAACAGTTCACGCAGCCGCTCGGCGACCGCCGTCAGCACTTGGTCGCCATAGCTGTGATCGAAGCTGTCGTTAATCTGCTTGAAACGATCGAGGTCGATAAAGAGCACGGCACACTTGCGCCCATGACGATGAGCGGTGTGGATGGCCTGACTGAGGCGATCGGCGAACAGCAGCCGGTTGGGCAGGCCGGTCAGTGGGTCGTGCTGGGCAAGATGGGCATAACTCAGTTCGCGCTCGCGCAGCTCATCGAGTAGGGCGAGATGTTCGCTGATGTCGCGCGAGACCTCAATGATGGCACACACCTCGCCATGCTCATCGAACAGCGGGCTGGCGGCGACCTCGTACTGACGCAGCGAGCCATCCTGGGCGAGATAGTGACGGATGATCTTACAGGGCTGGCGCGTCTCCTGGACAATATGCAGTGGACAGGGACGCTCCTCCTGGTTGCAGGGGCGCTGGCGGTCGGCGGCGAGTTTGTAACAGGCGGCGCAATGATTGATGGACCCAGAACGCTCGGTGATTTCGCGTGCAACGCGGTTCATGCGCAAGACCTGGTACTCAGTGCTGATGACGAGGATCGGATCGTCGATACCATCGATCACGTTCTGCAGGAAGCGGCGTTCTTGCTGAAGTGCTTCCTCGAAACACTTGCGCTCGGTGATGTCGCGCCCGAGGACGACCAGCCCCTTGCGCTGACCGTCCGGCTCGAACACCGGCACCTTGATGACGTCATAGACCTTGACGACGCCATCGGGGCGCTCGATGACCTCCTCGGCACGCGAGAGCTGTCCCGCTTCCCACGCCGCCTCGTCGGTCGCCTCGCAGGCCAGGAACGACTGACGATAACTGGGATGGGTATCGTCGGCCAGTTCACTGTCGGTCTTGCCGCGATAGTCGACTTCGGTCAGCGCGAAGAGTTCGAGATCGGCCTCATTGGCTTCGAGCCAGCGTCCGGCACCATCCTTGAAACAGATGATGTCGGGCGTGGAGTTGATGAGTACGCGCAGGCGCTGCTCGCTCTCGCGTAACTCTCGCTCGACGCGCTGGCGCTCTCGCTCATGTTCGCTGTCGTGATTCTGCATCTTGATGTTCCCGTCGCTTCCGCGTGACTAGCGTCGAGCGAAGCGCGCGCGGATCAGTTTATCAGTTTCGATAGCCAGGAAACTCGGGAGCAGGGTCGCCAAAATCAATGGCCACCACTCAGTCGGGAAGGCTGCGAGCCGGAAGGCGTCGGCGACCGGGGTGACGAAGGTGCCGGTCAGATGCAGCAGTACGCTCAGCCCGATACCGCCGAGCAGCCAGGGATTGCCGAGCGGGTTGAGTTTGAACGCTGAGTCGAACAGTGAGCGCGCCGAAATCAGATAGCCGATCTGAGTCATGAGGATCACCCAGAAAGCCGCCGTCTGCGCCTGCGTCAATAGGAGCGGATCGACCAGCTCGCCATCGACCACGGCCATCGAGCCGAAATAGTGATACACGAAGAAACTCGGCACCGCGATCATCAGCCCCATGAGCACCACACGTTGCAGAAACAGCGCGTCGATGATGCGCACGCCCGGATCGCGTGGCGGACGTGCGAGCAGATCCTTCTCCTTTGGCTCCATCATCAACGGTAGCGTCAGGAGTATCGAGTCGATCAGATTGATCCAAAGGATCTGGATCGGTTCGAGTACGAAGCGCTCGGCGAACACCGGCACGAAGGCCGCCATGAAGATGGCGCCCATGATGAGCAGCGCCTGAGCGGCATTGGTCGGCAATGTATAGAGAATCGCCTTCTGGAGATTGGTCCAGGCATGACGTCCTTCCTCGACCGCGTTGACGATGGTGGCGAAGTTGTCGTCGGCCAGCACCATGTCGGCGGCCTCGCGCGCGACCTCGGTGCCGGCGATGCCCATGGCCACGCCGATGTCGGCCTGCTTGAGCGCCGGGGCGTCGTTGACGCCGTCGCCGGTCATGGCGACCACCAGACCATTGGCCTGGAAGGCTTCGGCGATGAATTTCTTGTGCTCAGGGGCCACGCGCGCGAACACCGAGACGGTCTTGACGCATTCGCGTAGCGTCTCGGGCGACATCTCGGCGAGCTGGGCGCCTGTGACCACCTCGTCGGCGGTGATGCCAAGCTGGGAGGCGACCGCCTGCGCGGTGTCGGGATGGTCGCCTGTGACCATGACGGTGCGAATCCCGGCACTCTTGCACTTGGCGACTGCTTCGATCGCCGAGGTCTTGGGCGGGTCGATCATGCCCTGGAGTCCGGCGAAGGTCAGGCCGCTCAGGTCGGCGTGCAGCAGATCGGCGTGATCGGCATCGACCTCCTTGAAGGCGAAACCGAGCGTGCGCAGCGCCTGGCGCGCAAAGCCCTGGGCGGCGCTCAGGTAAGACGCTGAATCGAGCGCGACCGCCTGTCCATCGGCGTCTAACTGGCTCGTGCACATACCAAGCACGGTTTCGGGCGCGCCCTTGACGGCGATGAAGCGTCGTCCGCCGTGCTCGGTCATGACCGCCATGTATTTGGTGGCTGAATCGAAGGGGATCTCACCGAGCCGATGCGCGTCGCCCTTGCTGATCCCGGCCTTGGCGGCGCTGACCAGGATCGCCAGCTCGGTCGGATCACCGACCCCACCGCCTTCGTCCTTCAAATGGGCATTGTTGCAGGCGGCGCCGATTTCCATCAGCGTGTGCAGGGCCGGGTGCCCGGCGGTGTCGATCTGTTTGCCGTCGTGCACATAGTGCCCGGTCACGTCATAGCCCACGCCCGAGACTTCCAGGGTCTGGGTGCCGACCTGGACGCGCGTGACCGTCATGCGATTCTCGGTCAGGGTGCCGGTCTTGTCCGAACAGATGACCGAGGTCGCGCCCAGGGTCTCGGCGGCCGGCAGCTTGCGAATGAGCGCCTTGCGTGAAGCCATGATCGTGCCCGAGACCGCCAGGATGGCTGTGACCAGCGCCGGCAGCATCTCGGGGATGGCCGCGACCACCAGCGACACGGCGCCGAGGAAGCTGTAGCCCATGTCATAGCCGAGATAGAGTCCATAGACGAAGTTGAAGGCGCCGACGGCGAGAATGGCCTTGATGAGCGTGTGGACGAACTCGCTCATCTTGCGCTGCAAGGGCGTCTGGCCTGAATCGGCGCTCTTGACCATGTCGGCGATCTGGCCGAAGACGGTGTTGGCGCCGGTCTCGACCACCAGACCGCGCGCCGTGCCCTGGGTCAGATAGGTGCCGGAGAAGCCCATGTTGCGCTGATCGCCCGGGACCAGAGTATCGCCAGCGAGCGGCTGGGTGGATTTCTGCACCGGCACCGATTCGCCGGTCAGCGAGGACTCGTCGACATAGGCGCTGCTGGCGTCGATGAAGCGGATGTCAGCCGGGATCTTGTCGCCGCCTTCCAGGATCACCACATCGCCCGGCACCAGCTCGCGCGAGGGCAGACGCATCAGTTCGCCGTCGCGCATCACGAGGCATTCGGGCACCATCATACTGCGTAGGGCATCGAGCGCGCCCTCAGCCTTGCCCTCCTGCACGAAGCCGAGGATGGCATTGAGCAGCACCACGCCGAGAATGACCAGGGTATCGGGCAGCATGTGGCTGCCGAGCGCAGTCAGCAGGCCCGTGATGGTGGCCGTCACCAGCAGGATGATGACCATCGAGTCCTTGAACTGCCGCAGGAAACGCACCCAGGCGGGTGTCTTCTTGAAGGCGAGTTCGTTCCAGCCTGCCTCCGGGCGGCGTGCCTCGACATCGGCATGTGACAGGCCGCGCTCGTGCGAGGCGTTCAGGGTATCGAGTGCCTCGTCGACACTCAGGCCGTACCAGTTCGGTTTCATTGATTGCTCCGCAAGAGATCCAGCACGTCTAATCGCTTAGGGCGATAGGATGGACATCTGAATGGATTTGGTTCCAACGCGATGTCCCTATTGTATCGCTCCATTTGAAATGGAGGGCCGCCATCATATGGCTCCAAGGCGTTTCAGCAGCGTTTTCATCCCGTGCAGCACATGCCCGGCGATGAGCGTGATGAAAACCGACTTGTCGGCTTCCAGATTGGCCTTTTCCAGCGCATCGTAGTAGTCACGGCGGCTGTCGGTATCGCCGGGAATGTTGGTGATGCTGTAACCATTGGCCAGCAGGATCAGGTTCATCGCCAGCCGTGCCGTGCGGCCATTGCCGTCGATAAAGGGATGGATCGTCACCAGCCGTTCGTGCGCCTCGGCAGCGCGGACCACCGGATGCAGACCCTGTGACTTGCCGGTGAGCCATCGGCCATAGTCCTCCATCAGCTTGGGCACGGCCCATGGCTGCGGCGGCACATGACGGCTGCCGGCGATCATGACCGGTAGGTGGCGATAGCGCCCCGCGTTGTCCCGATCGATGCCGCGCAGTACGAGTGCGTGGATGTTGCGCAATTCCTGTTCATCCAGGGTTGCGCCCCTGGTTGCCAGCTCGCGGATATACAGAATGGCTTCGTAGTGATTGATCGCCTCCAGGTGTTCGCGCATCGACTTGCCGCCGACCGTGAGTCCTTTGTTGACCACCAGATCGGTCTCACGCAGCGTCAGCGTGTTGCCTTCGATGCGGTTGCTTTCGTAGGTGTATTCGATGTCCAGCGCCAGTTGCAGTTGCGTGCTGGTTAGGGGGCGGGCGGTATCGAGACGGGTTTTCAGGTCGTCGATCTCTACCAGAAGCGCATCGAGTTCAGGCATCTTGATGGTCTCCTTGAGTGAGCGGCAGCCAACACTGACCGGTCAATAACTTCTGCATCAGGCCTAGCCTTATGTCACCCGAATCACCCCAACCGAGACCAGGCTGTCCTGCGCCGTGGTCTGTTCCTTGAGCCGCAGTTCCTGGAAGCGGGCCTCGATCCGCTGTTCCTCCTTGCGCTGTTTGCCCTGCAAGGCGGGAATGATGCGCCGCTGTCGTTCGTTGCCGAACCCCTGGTAGTGCGCGATCCGCTCCTGGAGCGCGCGGCGACGAACTGGACCAGCGGGTGATCCTGGGTGAGGCGCTCCAGATTGGGCAGCGGGCGACCCAGCCGGTTCTCGAACAGCAGTCGCGGCGGCGGCACCGACAGCAGGCGGGTATTCCCGAGCCGACGATCGTTGAGGAACTCGGTGAAGGCAAGCCGGGCGGCGGTCGACAGCTCTAGCGTCTGTTCCAGCGGGTCGTCGTCCGAGGCTAGCAGGCGGGTGCCCGGATACGCGCGCTCCAGGAAGTCGCGGACATAGGCCAGCAGATCCTCGCCCCGGATATAGCGCCCCAGCTCGCGGGCGGCGCGGACCTTGTTCTGGATGAAGTCGCCATGGGCGATGAGGCGGGTGGCTTCCTCTTCCAGTTGCGCCTGTAACTGGTTGTTCTGTTCGATGGCGATGGCGATGGCGGCGCGCTGGATGCGCTCGATCTCTTGCTCGGGGGTGAGCTGGTGGGACAACAGTTCATAGCTCAGGGCGCGGATCGCGTCCCCGAGCAGGGCCTCGAAGGTGCCGAGTGCTTGCTGGAAGATATTCAGGCGTTCGAGCAGGCGATCATGGATGCGTTCGTCGATGGTGTCGGCATAGATGAAGTTCCAGATCAGGATGCGCTCGGCGGTCTGGCCGATGCGGTCGATGCGACCGATGCGCTGCTCGATGCGGGCCGGATTCCAGGGCAGGTCATAGTTGATCAGCAGGCTGGAGAACTGGAGATCGATACCCTCGGCGGCGACTTCCGACGAGAGCAGCAGGTTGGGTCCATCCTCGGCGGCGAAGGCACGGAGCACGCCCGGCTTGTCCATTCCGCCGTGCAGCACGATTCCGTTGAGGCCGTCGGCTTCCAGCCGCTTGGCCAGATAGTGCAGGGTGTGGCGGTAGAAGGAGAACAGGACGACCTTGCGACCGGGGTACTCGTTCCAATACTGGATGAGGCCGGCGCGGAGATCGGCGTACTTGCGATCCTCATGCTGGAGGATGTCCGGGTCACCGACCCGGCGGGCGATGGCGGCCAGTTGCAGCAACAGCGGTCCGAGATTGGGGTGTTTGTTTGGCTCCTCGGTGTCGCCGAACAGCTCGAAGGCGGCCTCCTCCAGTTCATCGGCGTCGCGGTCACCAGCCTGGGCGATCCAGCGTCGGCAGGCAGCGGCCAGACAGCTCGACATCTGTCGCTGAGGGATGGTCAGCATGAAGCCTTCGGAGACGGCGACCTTGTCACAGTAGTTGCGCACCGCCTCGGTCACTTGCAGGTAAAAGGCACGCTCGGTCGGACTCAGCTCGACCCGGATCGTCACCGGGCAGCGCTGGACGCGGTGCTCCTGGACATCGCGTTTCAGGGTGCGGGTCACGACCTTGGCCAGCGGGTTGATGCGGTCGAGCTGGTCGCTGATCTCGGCGCGACCGCGTGGTGTGCCCAAGTCCTGATCGCTCGGCGGATGACGTAGCAGATGGTCGAGTTGTTCGTTGTCGCCGAACAGGCGGCGTTGCCGGGCCTCGTGCAGTGTCGTTACGAATTCGGCCTGGGTGACCTGGCCGTTGAGCACGCGGTCGCGCAGGGCCACCAGCGGGGCGTTGGCGCGCAGGGTGTGCTCGAAGGAGTTTTCATAGGGGAAGGCGTCTTCGTCGAGCAGATGCAGCAGGTTGTAGAGGTCGCGGCTGCGCAGTTGGATCGGGGTGGCCGACAGCATCACCAGATGATGGGTCACGGGGCGCAGCAGGCGGGCGAAGCGGTGGGTCAGGGTCTCGGCGTTGCGCAGGTAGTGGGCCTCGTCGACTATCACCAGATCGAGCAGGGGGTCTTCCAGGTTGGCGTCGGCCAGGAAGCGCGCGAGTTGAGCGGCGGCGGATTGGGACGGTTGGGCGTGGTCGTCGGGGTTCCAGTCGCGCGGCGGGCGCACGCCCTGCATGGAGGCGATCAGGGCGAAGGGCTGTTGTGGGCGGGCCTTCACGCTCGCCAGTCGGGTGTGCAGGGTCTGGGCGTCGACGATCTCGGCCTGTACGCCGAAGCGGTCACTGAGTTCGGTCTGCCATTTCTCGCGCAGCATCGCCGGACAGATCACCAGCAGGCGGCGGGCGTCGAGGCGGGCGCGCAGTTCGGTCCAGATCAGACCGGCTTCGATCGTTTTGCCGAGACCGACCTCGTCGGCGATCAGCAGGCCGTTGCAGGGGGAATCGAGAAATTGCAGCACCGGCTTGAACTGGTAGGCCAGGAAGTCGGTGTTGGTGGTGTTGAGGCTGTAGATCAGGTTGGCCAGGCGTCCGCTGAGGCGGTAGTAGGTGATGGCCCCGCGCAGATCGGCCACTCGGCCATAGCGACCGGCCTGCATCATGGCGTGGGGGCTGGTGGCGCCCTGAACGACCTTTTCTAAGGCACCTCGGAGTATGAATTCTTCGCTGCCGTCGAGGAAGTGGACGAGCACACGCCGTTGGGAGGGGCCGTCGGTCTCGCTGCCGAGGATGCCGATCCGTCCGGGGTTGGCCTTGAGTCTGACCTTGTCGCCGGGTTGCATTGGGGTGTCTCAGGCAGCAGGCGCTGGCGAACGCCTGATTCGCCGCGCCTCATCGTGGTTGTCGATCATAAGCGGATCCTTTCGCATCCGTTGGTGTTGGCCAGAGGGCAGGACGATTCGCGCGCGTCGGGTCTTCGTTGTTGCGGTCAGTGCTCACGGTAGACTTCGCGCCGGTGGCCGACAGTGAGCGCCAGAATTACACAGCGGTCATCCACGATGCGGCAGATCAGGCGATAGTCGCCGATGCGATAGCGCCAAAGTCCGGTCAGATTGCCTTGTAGGACCTGACCAAGGCGGCGGGGATCTTCATCGGTTGCCAGTCGATCGACCATGAACCGCTCGATGCGCGTTCGGGTTCCCCGGTCCAGCCGCCGGATTTGCCGCTGGATCTCGCCCGACAACTCAACGCGCCAGGTCATCGCAGAGAAATTCGTCAAGACTGATAACGGCGTCCTCGCCGGATTCGATTTTTCGCCAGGCCTCCTCGGCGGCTTTCACGTCCTCGATGTCCTCCAGGTAGCTCATCAGTGCCTCGTATTCGGCTATCGGCAGGACGACGGACAGGCGCTTCCCGTCCGGGTCGGTCAGAAATTGCGGGTGTAGCTCGGGCATGGATGCCTCCTCGTCTGTGGTGTTGCCTGTCGTGCGGTGTGTTTCAGGCGGCGTCGGCTAGGGCTGGGGCCAGGGCGTCGTGGAGCACGGCTTCGAGCAGGCGGCGGTTGTCGGTGTGAGTGATGCTCAGATGGGCTTCGAGCTGGTCGCAAACCGCCATTAGTTCATCAACTTTGGCGACGATGCGGTGTTGTTCGGCGATGGGTGGGAGGGGGAATGTGAGCTTAGAGAGAGCTTTGCCTGTAAAATGCGGTATCCCAACGCCAGTGAAATATCGTTGCAGGACTCCACTGTTGAAATAAACATTTATACAGAACGAAAAGAAGTCACTATTGAGGAGAGGTCCTGGGCGAACCCTGTGGAGCGCTTTCTGAAAAACGACCTGATCTAAGGGATATCGCCAAACCGCAGTTCGACCGATTCCATGCCCACCTTCGCAAATGAGAATATCACCATCGACAAGCGCATACTCCTCTACTTCGTTCTTTTGGAGCCTTATGCTCTTGAGTTCCTCCAGTCGGATTTCAAACCAGTGGACATTGGTGTTTCGCAGATAGTGAAATAGCTCACCAGTATTCTTTGCCTTATCAAGCATTTTGCCAAGCCTTGCTGTCGCTACATCTTCTACACGCGCCCAACTCCAACAACTCGGCAA
Source organism: Allochromatium palmeri (assembly GCF_009720725.1). Taxonomy (GTDB): domain Bacteria; phylum Pseudomonadota; class Gammaproteobacteria; order Chromatiales; family Chromatiaceae; genus Thermochromatium; species Thermochromatium palmeri. The sequence continues at coordinate 9,252 of NZ_WNKT01000018.1, read as the reverse complement.
GGATATAAACAGACGACCTTCAACAGCGCTCTCTGATGCCACGTGAGCGTGAAAAGATGGCTCATCATTCGGATCCTGTGGCACCAACCGCCCACGCACCGCGAGATTCAGGATCGTCTGACGCAGTGACTTGATCTGCTCGGGGCGGACGGTGAGGCGCGGGAGATGATCAAGGACGAACCGGGCGTGCTGGCGGAAGGTCTCGGCTTCCTCAGCAGGCCGATTCAGCCGTTGCAGGCTAGCGGACAGCAAACGCTCGCGGTCCTGCTCGCGCTCGGCTTGCGCGGCTTCCAACTGATCGCACAGCGCCATCAGTTCATCGACTTTGGCGACGATGCGGTGTTGTTCGGCGAGTGGGGGAATTGGTACAGGTTGAGATTCAAACTCTGCATACTTGAGGCTTTGAACGGTGGTTCCTGTCTTGACTAAATCACGAAGTATAAAGTTCGTCAATCCGCGAAACATTATTTGCAAATAGCGCTCATTTCCTTTGAGATAGGGAATTAAGACTTTAAGATCTTGGTTGCTCGCGGCTGGAATACGATTGATCGCTACCGGAAATGTTCGCTTAAGGATTCCACTTCTAGCTACCATAAATAGACTTCCAGGCGGAAAAAGCTCCAGCCGAGTGTCTGACAGCCCCTTTAAAGTGATCTTCAGTTCTGAGTCGCTGATTTCATCTGACTTAATGTCTTTTGGAGATAACCAGAGAAGATCGCCATCCCAATAGTCTGATTTGTTTTTTGATGGTGTCATCCCCCCGGCGAGTCGACCTAAGTCGCTTAATCGAATCCAGCACCAAGTCGGAGGGGTGTCGATTGGAAACTCAGACGGTTTAATCGGCGCAGATGGTTTGGATTTTCTGATCTCACCAGATTTGACCAACCGTTCCTTCTCCGCCGTAACCCGCTTCAACAACTCCGCTGCTGGCTCATCATTCGGATCCTGCTCGACCAGTTTCCCACGCACCGCCAGATCGAGTATGAAGCGGCGCAGACGCGGAATGGCATCAGGTGCCTCGGCGAGTCGGTCGAACTGGGCGAGGAGTAGGTCTGGGGTCATGCAGGCTCTCCAGGAAGCGAAAGCGGTTGCCACAACGGGCGCTGACGCCAGTCATCCGGGCAACCCATGTGCGTTTGCAAAGCAGGATCCAAGGTAGCGAGATGCGCCACCAGTCGCCGTGGCCAACACCCATTCGGCTCGATGTACTCGATGAGATGCACCAGCAGCACCAGGGTGTTGTAGAGATTGCGCTCGCGCCCCGTGCCATGATGCGGACAGGTCGAGAAGTTGGGCCACAGGTGCGGTGGCTTCTTCCGGGGAAGCTGGAAGGTGACCGTGAAGCGCCGATTCCACAGCCGGCTATGATGTGCGGCGGTATTGCGCACCACGCTCAGGTGATGCAACAGCGAGCAGAAGGTCTTTTCGTCCAGACCATAGGTATCGGCGACCGCCTGGCGCAGTCTGGGCGGCTGGGTTTGCTGAAGCAGACTGGAGATATTGCCAAAGGAGGCGATCTCGATCAGCACCCATACCGGCGGCCACGGCTGACGGAGCGTCTCGCGATGATAGCGGATGAACTCCTCGCGGCTGCGCACCAGCTCCCGTTCGAGTTTGGTCAGGGTACGGGCATGAATCGCCGGATCAGCAAAGTGCCGATTGTCCAGATACGCCAGCGGGCCGAGTTGATGACCGATCTCATAGGCCCAACGCGAACGGACCGAGATCTCAACGCGCTTACAGCCCTCAATGACGAGACGGCGCAGTTCGCGGTCGAACTGGTAGAGCTTCCAAAGCTGATCGAAGGTTGTGCCAGGCTGGAACCGGTCCGGCTGACCAGGCTCGGTGAATGGAACGCGGTAGGCCGAGAGGCGGTAGTAGTTGTGATGGGCCAGACAGTGGAGCGCAAAGGAGGCATCCGGCACATGCAGGCCCCGATCCTTCAGGAGCTGAAGCTGCTCGGCGTAGGTCTTGGCAGGCTTGGTCATGCACGGCTCCGGTGAGCGCGCCGCGCCGATCGCCCAAAAAAGTAACCCCCCTGGTGCGCATCGTTGAGAGGCGTGGGGGGTGTTGTTGAGATCATATTGGCTTCTTCCCCCGCTTTCGTCAAGGCTTCGAGCGCATCAGAGGCGACGACGCGAGGCGGTCATTCGCGACATTCAGCGCGGCCTGGATGTCCGCAGGCGTCACGCCGTACTCGTCCGTGATCTTGCCTTGGCTCATGCCGCCCGCCAAGCTGCCCAGGACAATCGAAACGGGAACGCGGGTATCGCGGATCACCGGCTCGCTGTGGCAGACAGCGGGATCGATCTGAAAGCGCTCGCTCAAACGCATCGCAACAGCCGCCTCCACGAGTGGGTCGTAGTCGTGAAGCGAGCTTGACATCGCTTCATTCATGGGTAATCCTCAAGTTAGATCGGCAGGCAAAATTCGGCTTCACGCCGTGTGATCCTTGGCTCAAGCCCTGAATCCTATACCTGCCGATTTTTTATGTCCGCAAGCGTCAAGGGCTTGCGCTTGTTGTAGTAACAGCCATAGCGGTTCTGGCAGGTATCGTCCACGTCGTGGATCAGCGAAACCTTCGGCCACAGCATCTGCACGTAACGATCCTCCTCTTTCTCGAATAGCCGCTGGAGCGCCCACAGGCAGTAGTCCGCGACCTGAAGTCCCGGAGACTCGTGTGGATAGGCGGGAATCACTTCCAACGCGGTCTCTTCCGTCGCCCGACTCAGCTCTCGCAGGAAACGCTCACGGGTGAGCCTGAGTTGCTCCCTGAGCGCATCGGTGCGATCACGCTTGCCTCGTCTGGCGAAAACGATCCGATAAGCCTGATGCTGGTGGAGCCGGTGCTTGAAGAGCATCCGGACGGTCAAGTCGTACAACTCGTTGGGCTGATAACGATAGCGGCTGTCCATGAGGTTGCGTCGGCGCACATAGTCGAGCACCGCCTTCATGCTCTTCACGACGGCGAAAAATTTGAAATCCAGGGTCAACAGTAGCCGCAAGACCTCGCGCCGGACTTCAGGCAGATCGTCCTTGGCATGGAAGTGCAGTGCCGTCTTGCCTGCCTCGGGCTGAAAAGACGGCACGTCTTTGAAGTAGGGGTCAGCCAACAGCGCGATTCGCAGTTCCGTCAACGCCTGCGCGACCTGCTCGGGCTGTTCAATCCGCACCATGCCCAGAATGAAATGTCGTGGCGCGCTCCCCGCTTCGTATAGCACCCGGCCTTTGCCGTCGAACAGCACGCCGTCCCCGCTTTCGTCAACGAAATACTGAACCGGCAGTGCGCTTGATGAGGACTCGTCGATGCTCATCGCAACAGCGCCTCCGCCAACATCGCCTTGAGCTGCTCGCGCAACTCACCGACCGTCCGCTCGTCCTGCTCCAGCCGGGCCAGCAGTTCCTCGGGATCGCCGTGGTCATCGGCGACCGTATGCGGATTCTTGACATCGAGGTTGTAGTGGCGCGCCTTGATCTCCTCCAGCGTCACCTTCCAGGCGACCTCGGTCGGCTCGCGTCCGGCGCGCTCGGAGCCGCCCCACCAGTCGACGCAGCCTTGCAGATGCTCGACCCGGATCGGCTTGGTCATCGAATAGGCTTTCTGTCCCTCGGGCACGCGGTGCTCGTAGAACCAGACCTCGCGCGTCGGCTCGCCCTTCTCGAAGAACAGCAGATTGGTGCCGATGCTGGCGTAGGGCTTGAAGACGCTGTTCGGTAGCCGAACGATGGTGTGCAGGTTGCACTCCTCCAGCAGTTGCTCCTTGAGCCGGGTCTTGACACCCTCACCGAACAGGGTGCCGTCGGGCAGCACCACAGCGGCGCGTCCACCCGGCTTGAGCAACCGGATGAAGAGCGCCAGAAACAGATCGGCGGTCTCGCGGGTGCGCAGATGGGCTGGAAAGCTCGACTCGATGCCGGGCTCCTCGCGCCCGCCGAAGGGTGGATTGGTCAGAATGATGTCGACCCGATCAGCAGGGCCATAGCTGACATAGGGCCGTGCCAGGGTGTTGTCGTGCCGCACGCAGCTCGGATCTTCGATCCCGTGCAGCAGCAGATTGGTGACGCACAGCATGTGCGGGAGCTGCTTCTTCTCGACCGCGCGCAACCCGGTCTGGAGCCAGCGCTCGTCCTCGGGCGTCTTCACATGACGCTCGCGCATGTAACGGATGGCACAGGTGAGAAAACCGCCGGTCCCGCACGAAGGGTCGAGCAGGATCTCGCCCGGCTTGGGGTCGAGGCGCTCGGCCATGAAGGTGGTCAGGGCGCGCGGGGTGTAATACTCGCCCGCATTGCCCGCGCTTTGCAGGTCGTTGAGCAGTTGCTCGTAGATGTCGCCGAAGTGCCGCCGCTCGGCCAGATCGTTGAAATCGACCTCATTGATGCGGTTGATGACCTGGCGCATGAGCTGCCCGGACTTCATGTAATTGTAGGCGTCCTCGAAGACGCCCCGCACCACGCGCGCGCGATTGGCATTGGATCCGAGCGCCGGCAGCCCCTTGAGGCTTGGAAAGAGATCGTCGTTGATGAAATCAAGCAGGTGCTCGCCGGTCAGTCCCTCGGCATCGGCGGCCCAGGTGCGCCATTGAAACCGGCTCGGAATCGGCGAGCGGTAGTCGTCGCGCGTCAGCTCCAGCTCCTGATCCTGGTCATCGATGATCTTGAGGAAGAACATCCAGCAGAGCTGCGAGAGACGCTGGGCGTCGCCGTCGACGCCGACATCCTGGCGCATGATGTCCTGGATGGATTTGACGGTGGTCCGAACTGACACGGTGCGATAGATCCTGGGCTGATTGTGGAGCGAGCAGTTGACTTCGGCGGTCGGCGATCAAACCGCGTCCTGATAGAGCGCATCCTGCAACGCATGGACCGCCGCCTCGTAGCCCGCCCGTCCGCCGAACGCCTTGATGAGCTGCACCGGCGTGCCCATGGCGCTGAACGGCGAAATTGACAGCAGACGCACGTTGTCGAGATCCGCGACCAATCCCTCGTCCTGGTACTTGTCGAGCAGTGCCTCAAGCACGGTGCGGGCCTGCTCGCCGTATTGGGTGAAGACATCACCCTGCTTGAGCCGTCCGGCCCGTTCGCGGCGGGTGAGCGGTGGCTGGTCGAAGGCAATATGACAGATCAGATCGAAGGGGTCGAGATCCAGGCCGATCTCCTCGGCCAACGGCTCCAGCGGCAGACCAGCCTCGGCCAGCTCGGCGAGAATGGCCGCCTTGTGCTCGGTGTCGCGCCAGCGGCGCAGGAATTGATCCAGGCTGGCGTACTGATCGCGGATGGTGCGGCGCGAGTAGTCGCGCAGGCTTTCGGTCACCAGCTTGCCGGAGGCGTCGAGGTATTCGACACGCTCGGTCAGCACCCGGACCGGCTGACCCTGGATGTAATACTTGCGCGGCGGTTCGGGGTCGCCGATCGGTAGCGGAATCTCGGGAGGCTGAGGATCGACGATGACCGTCTCATCCTCACCGGGCTGGGGCGGAATCGGATCTTCGTCCTCAGCACCTGGAGCCACATCCTCGGGCGGCAGCGGCGGATCGCCTTCGTCCGGCTCATAGATCTGCACCGGCTCGCCATCGAAGTCGGGATCGGCGAAATGGTTGGTCGCCTTCCGGAAGTCGACTAGGGTGAAGTAATACTTGCCGCTGTCCTCATGCACCCGCGTGCCACGCCCGAGGATCTGCTTGAACTCGGTCATGGAGCCGACCTCGCGGTCGAGCACGATCAACCGACAGGTCTGGGCATCCACGCCTGTGGAGAGCAGGCGCGAGGTCGTGACGATGACCGGATAGCGGCTCTCGGGGTCGATGAAGTTGCCCAGTTGCGCCTGTCCCTCGGCATCGTCGCCGGTGATGCGCATCACATAGCGGCTGTTGGCCTGGGCCAGATCGGCGTTCTCGTTGATCAGCGCCTGGCGCATCCGGGCCGCGTGCTCGGTGTCGACGCAGAACACGATGGTCTTCTGAAAGCGGTCGCCGCTCTGCTTGAGATAGTCCGAGACCCAGCGCGCCACGCGCGCGGTGCGTTCGTCGATGACCAGGCTGCGGTCGAAGTCCTTCTGGTTGTAGAGCCGGTCCTCGATGCGATGGCCGTTGAGATCGGTCTCCTCGGGCTTGGGCCGATAGCCGGTGACGTCGACGTCCAGATGGACCTTGATGACCTTGTAGGGCGCGAGGAAGCCGTCGTGGATGCCCTGCTTGAGCGAGTAGCTGTAGACCGGTGGGCCGAAGTAATGGATGTTGGAGACGTATTCGGTCTCCTTCGGCGTGGCGGTCAGGCCGATCTGGGTCGCGGCGCTGAAATAGTCGAGGATCTCGCGCCAGGCCGAGTCCTCGGCGGCGCTGCCGCGATGACATTCGTCGACCACGATCAGATCGAAGAAACCGGGTGAGAAGTCGCGGTAGAGCTTTTGGCGTTCCTCGGGGCCGGTGAGCGCCTGATAGAGCCCGAGATAGATCTCATAGGCCGTATCGACGCGCCGCCGCCGATCGACGGCGCTGGTCAGCTCGGTTGTGTGGCCGTCGGCGCGTTCGATGGTCTTGGTGCTGGTGCTGAGTTTGGCCATGGCCGGACCGAAGGGGCGGAAGTCGTTGACCATGGTCTGATCGATCAGCACGTTGCGGTCGGCCAGAAACAGGATGCGTTGCTTGTGACCGGCCTTCCACAACCGCCAGATGATCTGAAAGGCGGTGTAGGTCTTGCCGGTGCCGGTGGCCATGACCAAGAGGATGCGCGTCAGACCGCGTGCGATGGCCTCGACCGTGGCATTGATGGCGTTGCGCTGGTAGTAGCGTGGTTCGCGTCCGCTGCCGTCGTCATAGTAGGGCTGGAGCACCAGGGCTTCCTGCTCCGGGCCGAGTCCCTTCCAGGTGCGATAGAGGGTCCAGAGATCCGCCGGCGCGGGGAACTGGTCGAGGCCGAGTGTGGTTTCGAGCTGGGCGCCCTGGCCGGTACGGTCGTGGAAGACGAAGCCGTCGCCATTGGTGGCGAAGACGAAGGGCACGTCGAGGATCTTGGCGTATTCCAGCCCCTGCTGCATCCCGTCGCCCAGGGCGTGGCGCTTGTCCTTGATCTCGATGATCGCAATCGGGATGCCGGCGTAGTAGAGGATGATGTCCGCCCGTTTGGCGCGACCGCGTGTCACCAGGCGTACGCGCACGATTAGGCGTCCCTTGGTGAACGTGACCTGACGGCGTATCTGGGTCAGCTCATCCCAACCGGCCCGGACGATCGCGGGCGTGACGAACTTGACGCTGATGTCGTCTTCGCTGAGGGTCTGCTTGACCATCTCCATACGTCTCCCAGACGGGCGGTTCGGGCACGTCGACCGCCGCTGCACAGGGTTCGCACAGTACCCCAGTCGACACAGTTGGACAACTGGCCGGGACCGGTGGCTCTATCGAGGTGTGCACTACATCACAGCCGTTCCTAGTCAGATCATCCTGCCCATTCCCCATAGGACTAACGGAGCTGAGGCTGTCGTCTCGTTCAACGTCCGTCAGGATGACCCGGTTCGACTTGTGGTTTATCAACACTCTGCTAGTCTGAAGCCGTGTATAAGACCTGTTGGCGCCGGATCTGTTGATTCGTCCCTGTTTCAGGTCAAGAAAGCCAGAGGTGGACGTTGGGATTTTGAGTTTTTCACCTCCGTGGTAGAGCCGCATGGCGTGATAAACCTGCATCGCTATCGCATTAATTGGTGGAAAAACGCGCTACAAGAACAGGGCGGCAATAGCGATTTGCTCTCATCTCTTGAGCAATTGAAATTTGCTACTGACCGTGATTTTGCGATTCCAGAGCACTGCTCGCATTATTTTGATGCTATTGAAACCAGCTTCCATGGCAGCGAACAGACACCAGATGAAAGTTTTTACGGTAAAGTTAAAGGGCAAGTGCAAAACCAAAATTCATGGCGAACGTGGAAGAATAATTTACTCAGCCAAAACGACCTAAAAGGCATTCCTGCATTCTATTGCGGTGGCGGTATGCGAATGCCGTTTTATTGTAGTTTGCAACGAGCGCTTAGATCGTGCCCTAATATGACATGGTTATGCGCTAATCCGCACCGCATTGATCTGCCCAATAACCTCGAAGCGCCTGGGGTTCGGCGCGAGGATTATGACAGACTGACTGTCGCGTATGGGTTGAGTTTCTTAGAAGTCGGAAAAGTGATCAAGGCGATTCCCAGTCCTAGACTAACAACTACCCCAGAGAGTTGCTGGAGAGATCACTATCCCGATAAGGATTTTTGTTGACTACCTATCAGCTTGCGCGTTGTAAGCAAAACTTTATTGGCTGAGGGATTAAAAAGCCGAGAAAGCCAAGTTGAGAGGCTTGAGGCCATGCATAAACAGGCAAATCGGTCTTTCAAGTCTGGATCCATGAGACGTGCAAACGAAAAGGCTTTCGATCAGTTTATATCCAATGCAAACGAAAATGGTGGCGCTCGCCCGGAATCAGCGTCAGCAGCATCAACTCAACCGCCTTTGTTAGTTAATGGTGTGCCAGCTACTTCTGTCGGTGGCGGCAATTATATTGACAACAGAACTGGAAATTTTCTACAAGGTGCGGCGGGTGGCGTTGTCGATACGAAGACTGGAAAATTTATGCCAACTTACTAAGTCGATACAAGCGTGACGGCAGTCGAAGCGTGCGGCCTGTGACGGCTCTCCTATCAACCTTGGTGGTTCTGCCTTTAGCGCGACTGTCTCTGCCGCAGTGGTATGACGTTGGGTGGAAGTTCGATTGGCTCATCCGTCATATCGAACGGGGATGGAGGACGGCGGTTGAGGATGGTAAGTACATCTATTAAATAATTTTAACAAAATACCTGTTTGAGTATATAATAAATATCTCTGCCATAAGCAAGAAGCCAGGGTATAAATTAGCTTTGCTCACACGCTTTGCGGATCGATGTCATTTTATCGCGCATTTCAGATTCGATTAATTGATTAAGCGCAAGCAGCAGATGGTATAAACCATAGAACTTTAAAGCTTTCAAAGTAAGACACGAAAATGATTATCATCGAAGTCAACGAAGAACAGCTAAAAAAGCTCAAAAGCATTTACGCTAGCAGCGATAGTCATGCGGCTCGTCAACGTGCACATGCAATTATTCTTTTGCATTTAGAAAAGAAAAAACCGGAAGAGCTGGCGATTATTTTTGATGTCAGTCGCATAACTATTTATAATTGGATTCATCGTTGGAATAACCATGGGATTGATGGAATCTATGATCGCAAAGGACGTGGATCA
>NZ_WNKT01000187.1 GCF_009720725.1 Allochromatium palmeri | reverse complement strand
AGGGTGGCATGCCCGAGGTCGATGGGCAGGAGCTGAAAATCGTTGGCCGGCAGATGTTCCTGGTAATAACGCTGCACCGACACCGCAAGCTTGAGCTTGCCTGTCGCGCACTTGATGGCCATTTCCCAGGCAGAGACCAGGCTGACATAACAGTCGTTCTCGGCATCGCCGATCAGGTTCCGGGCCTGTGTAGAGAGTTGCGGGTCATCGTCCACCCACCAGAGGAGAGCGTGCGTGTCGAGCAGGAGCCGCATCAGACGAAATCCTCGAATCCATCCGGAATGTCATCGAAATCCGGTGCCATCCGGAGCAACTGTCCCTTGCCGGAGCCGGGCCGG
>NZ_WNKT01000186.1 GCF_009720725.1 Allochromatium palmeri | reverse complement strand
GATGAGCAAAACGCCGACGACCCGCTCTACCGGCCGCTGGCGCCCGGCTTCGACGGCGTAGCCTTCCAGGCCGCCTGTGATCTGATCTTCAAGGGCCGCGAGGCGCCAAACGGCTATACCGAGCCGACCCTGCATGCGATGCGGCGGCGGTTCAAGGCTGGCGGCGGATCTTTGCGCCCCTGAGCGGCTTCTCTATAATCCAGCGCCTCAAAACATCTGCGTCAACCATTCTTTCTTTAAGCATCGAAGAGAGGTCCATAGCATGCCGACCTATGATTATCGCTGTGACACCAACGATCGCGTGATCGAGGTGAGCCATCGCATGAGCGAGAACCTGA
>NZ_WNKT01000185.1 GCF_009720725.1 Allochromatium palmeri | reverse complement strand
AGCGCAACCCCTCCTTGCCTAAATGGGACATCCTCATCCGGCCAGCTGATGGGTAAGTTCTTTCCTGGCAATCTCCTTAAACGCACGTAAGAGTCAGGTAAGACGGGTTCGCCCGCACTGGCGTTGACGACGTGAACAGACTTATTCGGCTTCGTGCAAGTTTGGGTAGGTTTTTATGAGCGGAGAGTCATGTCGGCTCCAGTGTGCCCGCGCCGCCGGTGGCGGGCCATTCGACCCGGAACACCGCACCCATGCCGGAACCCGATTCGGCCCAGACGCGCCCGCCGTGAGCCTCGACAAGGGTGCGGGTGATGGATAACCCCAGTCCCATGCCCTGGGACTTGGTGCTGAA
>NZ_WNKT01000184.1 GCF_009720725.1 Allochromatium palmeri | reverse complement strand
GTTCAACAACGTCTCAAGCGTCCCGGGGCGTGGTGGCGCCTTGAGCAGGCCGAGGCCATGCTGGCGCTACGCCTCAACCGCGTCAATGGCCACTGGGAGGACTATTGGCAAGACCTGATTAAACAAGCGGCCTGACAACGACGTGGCGCGCATCAGTTATGGTCGCACCCTTGGACGAATGGCGCCTGGATCTGATTCCACGCCGCCCCGAGACAGCCGGACTTGCGAAGTGCCGGCAGCGCACGCATCTTGCTCGACACGCTCCCAAACCCAACACTTAAACCACGTCCAGTCAGAGATGCGTAATTTTTGTGATACGCTGTCCACATGAACTGAGTCGCCGTTGGCTCGCCCTC
>NZ_WNKT01000183.1 GCF_009720725.1 Allochromatium palmeri | reverse complement strand
GAGGGCGAGCCAACGGCGACTCAGTTCATGTGGACAGCGTATCACAAAAATTACGCATCTCTGACTGGACGTGGTTTAGAACGGATTTGCCGTGTGGGAGGAGGTCTTCGATCTTGCGAAAACCACGGTTGCGTGGTTGGTCATGAAGATCCGTATGAATCGAGAGGTTCACGTACGGATCTGTGAGAGCCTGGCGGGGAGGGTCCGCCGGGCGACACGACTACAGGGGCGGTCGGGCAACTGGCCGTCCTAGCAGCCTGTCGGACTTTAACGCTGCCGGATGGCTCCCGGCTTGGTAGACTGCCGAGATCACCTTTCAGGATCCACGACGATGCCCTGCTTCCGCCCGATCGATCGCGACATCC
>NZ_WNKT01000182.1 GCF_009720725.1 Allochromatium palmeri | reverse complement strand
GGGGCCATGCCGGCCAATCCCAGAATCCTCATCAGGCGCTGCACGCGCTTGCGGTTCACTCCATGGCCTTGCCCGTTGAGAAAGACCACCATGCGCCGACTGCCGTAAAACGGGTGACGGGTGTATTCAGCGTCAATCAAGGCCAACAGAACCTGATCCAACGCGCCGACACCCTCCTGGCTCGCGGCACGATACACACTCGAGCGCGCGATCCCGGCCAAGGCGCATTGCCGACTCACCGACACCTCACCCTCTCGCTCGATCCACGCGCGACGGGCGCTCACAGGCTCACCCCGGACTTTTTTTTCAACCAGTCCAGTTCCATCTTCAGACGCCCGATCTCGCTGTACAGGCGCTCCGGCGCGCTCT
>NZ_WNKT01000181.1 GCF_009720725.1 Allochromatium palmeri | reverse complement strand
GGCGCCGATGGCATAGGTGGTGCGCGCCGCCTCCGGATAGAACGCCTTGTCGAGGTTGATCGGGTCACTGACGGTGAGCGTGGGCGACAGGCTCGAGACGTTGTAGTTGTTGAGCTGGGTGTCGTCGTCCTGATGGGAATCCGGCGTGCGGCCATCGCGCTCGTTGGCATCCGTGCCATCGCGACTGCTATAGGTGGCCGCCACGTCCGACTGGAGGACTTGGCCCGGTTGGGCGTTGTCTTGCAGCGTGACGGTGAAGTCGAGCGTCAGCCCATCGCCTGGATGCAGATCGAAGGGGCGGCTGTCCCAACCGTCGTCGCGGGCGCTCAGGGTCGGCGTCTCGCTGCGGCCACTGGTGTTGGTCAGGGAGGCCGCGA
>NZ_WNKT01000180.1 GCF_009720725.1 Allochromatium palmeri | reverse complement strand
GGCGCCGATGGCATAGGTGGTGCGCGCCGCCTCCGGATAGAACGCCTTGTCGAGGTTGATCGGGTCACTGACGGTGACCGTGGGCGACAGGCTCAGGATGTTGTAGTTGTTGAGCTGGGTGTCGTCGTCCTGATCGGAGTCCGGCGTGCGGCCATCGCGCTCGTTGGCATCCGTGCCATCGCGACTGCTATAGGTGGCCGCCACTTCCGACTGGAGGACTTGGCCCGGTTGGGCGTTGTCTTGCAGCGTGACGGTGAAATCGAGCGTCAGCCCATCGCCTGGATGCAGATCGAAGGGGCTGCTGTCCCAACCGTCGTCGCGGGCGCTCAGGGTCGGCGTCTCGCTGCGGCCACTGGTGTTGGTCAGGGAGGCCGCGA
>NZ_WNKT01000179.1 GCF_009720725.1 Allochromatium palmeri | reverse complement strand
GTCTATCCCTATTTGCTGCGCGGGGTCGAGGTCACGCGCCCGAACCAGGTCTGGAGTAGCGACATCACCTATGTGCCCCTGGCGCATGGATGGGCCTACCTGGTGGCGGTCATTGACTGGTACGCGCGGCGGGTACTGGCCTGGCGTCTGTCCAACACCCTGGAGGCCGGGTTTTGTGTCGATTGCCTGGAAGAGGCGGTGCGCGCTCACGGGCGCCCCGAAATCTTCAATACCGATCAGGGGGCACAATTCACCAGCGCGGCGTTCACGGGCGTCCTGCACCGTGAAGGGATCGCCATCAGTATGGATGGGCGCGGGCGGGCCCTGGACAACATCTTCGTCGAGCGCCTGTGGCGCAGCGTGAAGTACGAGGATGTCTACATCAAGGGCTACGC
>NZ_WNKT01000017.1 GCF_009720725.1 Allochromatium palmeri | reverse complement strand
GAAACCACACCCGCGCCGACGGTACGACCGCCTTCGCGTACCGCAAAGCGCAGACCGTCTTCCATGGCGATCGGAGCAATCAGCTTGATCGTCATTTTGACGTTGTCGCCCGGCATCACCATCTCGACGCCCTCGGGCAGCTCGCAGGCGCCGGTGACATCGGTGGTGCGGAAGTAGAACTGCGGACGATAGCCGTTGAAGAACGGGGTGTGACGCCCGCCTTCTTCCTTGCTCAGCACGTACACTTCGGCCTCGAAGTGGGTGTGCGGCGTGATCGAGCCGGGCTTGGCCAGCACCTGACCGCGCTCGACGTCTTCACGCTTGGTGCCGCGCAGCAGGGCGCCGATGTTGTCACCGGCCTGACCCTGGTCGAGCAGCTTGCGGAACATCTCGACACCGGTACAGATGGTCTTGACGGTGTCTTTGATGCCGACGATGGCGACTTCTTCACCGACCTTGACGATGCCGCGCTCGACACGTCCGGTCACCACGGTGCCGCGACCGGAGATCGAGAACACGTCTTCGATCGGCATCAGGAAGGCGCCGTCGATGGCACGCTCCGGCTCGGGAATGTAGCTGTCGAGCGCCGCCATCAACCGGTCGATCGAGGGACCGCCGATCTCGGAGGTGTCGCCTTCCAGCGCCAGCTTGGCCGAGCCGGTGACGATCGGGGTGTCGTCGCCGGGGAAGTCGTAGCTGGAGAGCAGCTCGCGCACTTCCATCTCGACGAGCTCCAGGAGCTCGGCGTCGTCGACCATGTCGGCCTTGTTCAGGTACACCACGATGTAGGGCACACCGACCTGACGCGACAGCAGGATGTGCTCGCGCGTCTGCGGCATCGGGCCGTCAGCGGCCGAGACCACCAGGATTGCGCCGTCCATCTGCGCCGCGCCGGTGATCATGTTCTTGACGTAGTCGGCGTGGCCGGGGCAATCGACGTGGGCGTAGTGACGCGCTTCGGTCTCGTACTCGACGTGCGCCGTGGCAATGGTGATGCCGCGCTCGCGCTCTTCGGGCGCGTTGTCGATCTGGTCATAGCCGCGCGCTTCGCCGCCGAACTTCTTGGCCTGATGCGTGGTGATCGCCGCCGTCAGCGTGGTCTTGCCGTGGTCGACGTGGCCAATCGTGCCAACGTTGACGTGAGGCTTGCTGCGTTGAAATTTTTCTTTGGACATCCCGCTCTACCCTTCGGATGAATCGTTACTTCTTCTTGGAGACCGCTTCGGCAATGCTGGCGGGCACCTCGTTGTACTTGCAGAATTCCATGCTGTAGGTCGCACGGCCCTGGGTCGCTGAACGCAGGTCGGTGGCATACCCGAACATTTCCGACAGCGGCACCTCGGCGCGAATGATCTTGCCGGACGGAGAATCGTCCATGCCCTGGATCATGCCGCGGCGGCTGTTGATGTCGCCCATGACGTCGCCCATATTCTCCTCGGGCGTAACCACCTCGACCTTCATGATGGGTTCGAGCAGAACCGGCTTGGCCTTGGCCGCCGCTTCCTTGATCGCCATGGAGCCGGCGATCTTGAACGCCATTTCACTGGAGTCGACTTCGTGATAGGAGCCGTCGTAGAGGGTGACCTTGATGTCGACCATGGGGAAGCCGGCCAGGATACCGTTTTTCATGGCTTCCTGGATGCCCTTGTCGACCGCCGGAATGTATTCCTTGGGCACGGTACCGCCAACGATGCCGTTGACGAACTCGTAACCACCGCCGGCATCCATCGGTTCGACCCGAATCAGAACATGACCGTACTGACCGCGACCGCCGGACTGACGAGCGAACTTGGTGTCCTGCTCGACGCCGGTACGGATGGTCTCACGATAGCTGACCTGGGGTGCGCCGACATTGGCCTCGACCTTGAATTCGCGACGCATGCGGTCGACGATGATTTCAAGATGCAGCTCGCCCATGCCGGAAATGATGGTCTGACCGGACTCCTCGTCGGTATGGACGCGGAACGACGGATCTTCCTGCGCCAGCTTTTGCAGCGCGATACCCATCTTTTCCTGGTCGCCCTTGGTCTTGGGCTCGACTGCGACCGAGATGACCGGCTCGGGGAACTCCATACGCTCCAGGGTGATGACCTGATTGAGATCGCACAGCGTATCGCCCGTGGTCACGTCTTTCAGACCAACAGCCGCGGCGATATCGCCGGCGCACACTTCCTTGAGCTCCTGACGCTCGTTGGCGTGCATCTGCAGAATACGGCCAATGCGCTCTTTCTTGCTCTTGACCGGGTTGTACAGGGTATCGCCTGACTTGAGCACGCCCGAGTAGACACGGAAGAAGGTCAGGGTACCGACGAAAGGATCGGTCGCGATCTTGAACGCCAGCGCGGCAAAGGGTGCTGAGTCGGACGCTTCACGCGAACCTTCGCTCTCGTCCTTGTCGTCGAGAATACCCTTGATCGCAGGCACATCGACCGGCGACGGCATATAGTCGAGGACGGCGTCGAGCATAGCCTGCACGCCCTTGTTCTTGAAGGCCGAGCCGCACAGAATGGGTACGATCTCGCTTCTCAGGGTGCGCGCACGCAGACCGAACTTGATTTCCTCTTCGGTCAACGCCTCGCCTTCGAGATACTTCTCCATGAAGGCTTCATTAGCTTCAGCGGCGGCTTCGACCAGCTTTTCGCGCCATTCTTCACAGTCGTCGACCATGTCGGCCGGGATGTCGCCATACTCGAACTTGGTGCCCTTGGACTCTTCGTCCCAGAGAATGGCCTTCATCTTGACCAGATCGACAACACCCTTGAAGTGCTCCTCGGCGCCGATCGGCAACTGCAAGGGCACGGGGTTACCGCCCAGACGATCCTTGACCTGACCGACGACGCGCAGGAAATTCGCGCCCATGCGGTCCATCTTATTGACGAACGCCAGACGCGGGACACCGTACTTATTGGCTTGACGCCAGACGGTTTCAGATTGAGGCTCGACGCCGCCGACGGCGCAGAAGACGGCACAGGCGCCGTCAAGGACGCGCAGCGAACGCTCGACTTCGATGGTGAAGTCGACGTGTCCGGGGGTGTCGATGATATTGATGCGGTGTTCAGGACGGTCGAGCGCCATGCCCTTCCAGAAACAGGTGGTCGCCGCTGAGGTGATGGTGATACCACGCTCCTGCTCCTGCTCCATCCAGTCCATGGTGGCGGCGCCGTCGTGCACCTCGCCGATTTTGTGCGAGACACCCGTATAGAACAGGATGCGCTCCGTGGTAGTGGTCTTCCCGGCATCGATGTGCGCCATGATGCCAAGATTGCGATACCGCTCGATGGGTGTGCTACGTGCCACGACTGAATCCGCCCTGATGATCCTAAAGAACTCTGAAAAACGAACGCGAGACCGCTGTTACCAGCGGTAATGCGAGAAGGCTTTGTTGGCTTCGGCCATACGATGGGTGTCTTCTTTCTTCTTGACAGCCGAACCGCGCGAATCAGCGGCATCCATCAGCTCACCAGCCAGACGCTGCGCCATGGACTTCTCTGAACGCTTGCGTGCCGAGTCGATCAGCCAGCGCATCGCCAGCGAGTTGCGACGGGTCGGACGCACTTCGACCGGAACCTGATAGGTTGCACCACCGACGCGCCGCGACTTGACCTCGACCGCCGGACGTACATTCTCCATCGCCTGTTCGAGCAGCTCGATCGGACGACCGCCCTTCTTCTCGGCGATCTGATCCAGGGCGTTGTAGATGATTCGCTCGGCGACGGACTTCTTTCCGTCTTCCATCATCATGTTGATGAACTTGGTCAACAACTCACTCCCGTGCTTAGGATCCGGGAGGATTTGACGACGGGCGGCAACGCGTCTTCTTGGCATGTTCTCTAAGGCTCCGACCTTAATTCGTTGTAGGCTGATCGCGTCAGCGCAGGATTACTTCTTCGGGCGCTTGGCGCCGTACTTGGAACGACCCTGACGGCGTTTCTCGACACCCGAGGTATCCAGGGTGCCGCGCACGGTGTGATAGCGCACACCCGGCAAGTCCTTGACACGACCGCCACGAATCAGGACCACCGAGTGCTCCTGAAGGTTGTGGCCTTCGCCACCGATATAGGACGCGACCTCGAACCCGTTGGTCAGACGCACACGAGCCACCTTACGCAATGCCGAGTTCGGCTTCTTTGGCGTGGTGGTATAGACGCGCGTGCAGACCCCGCGACGCTGCGGGCAGGCCTCGAGGGCGGGCACGTTGGTTTTCGCCACGTTCCGCTTGCGAGGCTTGCGGACGAGTTGGTTGATCGTTGCCATGCGATGAGTCTCCAGCGGCGCCCTCGCGCCATGATTCTTCTTGGAGTCAAACGAAGCCTGCGCGTATGGGCCGGCTCGATGACATCGCCAGCATGACACGCACCAGATGCGACCGTCTGCTCAGGGGCCGGGCAAAGGCGCCCAAACCAGGGAATCGGATAAAAAATGAAGCTAGCCGACAGACCATCGGCTAGCTGAGACAGAGCAGTATAGGGAGACGCTTAGGACGTGTCAACTCCCTGATCGACCTAGGCGGATGTCTGCTTAAACTACTCAGCGGCTTCCGGGGTATTGAGCGCTTTTTTGAGCGCCTGCTCCAGATCCTCGGGAGCCATCTCGACCTTGCCCGAACCATCGAGTGCACGCTGACGCCGCCGCTCCTGATGGTAGGACAGACCGGTACCAGCCGGGATGAGCCGACCGACGATGACGTTCTCCTTCAGACCGGCGAGCCGGTCGGTCGAACCGCGCACGGCGGCCTCGGTGAGCACGCGCGTGGTTTCCTGGAACGAGGCCGCCGAAATGAAGGACTCAGTGGCCAGCGACGCCTTGGTGATACCCAGCAACAGTGGCTCAAACAGCGCCGGCTGCTTGCCCTCGGCCATAGCGCGCTTGTTCTCGTCGAGCAGCAACGCATGTTCGACCTGCTCGCCGCGCAGCAGACGGGTGTCGCCCGGGGCGGTTATCTCGACCTTGCGCAGCATCTGGCGGACGATGACTTCGATGTGCTTGTCGTTGATCTTCACGCCCTGCAAGCGATAGACGTCCTGGATCTCCTTGACCAGATACTCGGCCAGCGCGGTCACACCCTTCAGACGCAGGATGTCGTGCGAGGCCAGTTCGCCGTCGGCGATCACCTCGCCGCGCTCCACGCGCTCGCCCTCGAAGACGTTGACATGACGCCACTTAGGGATCAGCTCCTCGACCGTCTCGCCATCATCCTTGGTGATGATGAGACGCTGCTTGCCCTTGGTGTCCTTGCCGAAACCGATGGTGCCGCTGGCCTCGGCGAGCAGCGCCGGTTCCTTGGGCTTGCGTGCCTCGAACAGATCCGCCACGCGCGGCAGACCACCGGTGATGTCGCGGGTCTTGGAGGACTCCTGCGGGATACGCGCCAGGATGTCACCGACGCCCACGTTCGCGCCATTGGCCACACTGACGATGGCGCCCGAGGACAGGGCATAGCGTGCCGGCAGATCCGTACCCGCAATGTTGAGTTCGTTGCCGTTCTCGTCGAGCAGCTTGACCATAGGCCGCAGATCCTTGCCGGCCGCCGGGCGCTGCTTGGGATCGATGACAACCAGCGAACTCAGACCCGTGACGTCGTCGGTCTGGGCCTGTACGGTCACGCCCTCGATGAAGTCCTCGAACTCCAGGCGACCGGCCACCTCGGTGACCACGGGATGGGTGTGCGGATCCCAGCTCGCCACCACGTCGCCCGGCTTGACCGCATCGCCGTCGCCGACGCGCAGGGTCGCGCCATAGGGCACCTTGTAGCGCTCCTTCTCCATGCTGCGCTCGTCGACGACGGTCAGTTCACCTGAGCGTGAGACCGCGACCAGGTTGCCCGAATGATGCTGCACGGTCTTGATGTTGTGCAGCCGCACCGAACCGCCGTTCTTGATCTCGATACTGTTGACGGCCGCGGCCCGCGAGGCCGCTCCACCGATATGGAAGGTGCGCATGGTCAGCTGCGTGCCCGGCTCGCCGATCGACTGCGCCGCGATGACGCCGACCGCCTCGCCCATATTGACGCGATGACCGCGCGCCAGATCGCGTCCATAGCACTGAGCGCAGACACCGAGCCGCGACTCACAGGTGATGGGCGAACGCACCCGCACCTGGTCGATACCGACGTCTTCGAAGCGCTCGACCCAGCCCTCATCAAGCAGGGTGCCGGCCTTACAGATCAGCTCGGGGTTGTCCGTGCCCGGGCGATAGACATCGACCGCTGTCACGCGACCGAGAATACGCTCGCGCAGCGGTTCGACCACGTCGCCGCCCTCGATGACGGGCGCCATCAGCAGGCCCTGGTCGGTGCCGCAGTCTGGCTCCAGCACCACCATGTCCTGCGCCACGTCGACCAGACGCCGGGTCAGATACCCGGAGTTGGCGGTCTTGAGCGCGGTGTCGGCCAGACCCTTGCGCGCGCCGTGCGTGGAGATGAAGTACTGGATAACGTTCAGACCTTCGCGGAAGTTCGCGGTGATCGGCGTCTCAATGATGGAGCCGTCCGGCTTGGCCATCAGGCCGCGCATACCGGCGAGCTGACGGATCTGCGCCGCTGAACCACGGGCGCCGGAGTTGGCCATCATATAGATGGAATTGAACGAATCCTGCTTACGCTCGTCGACCAGACGCGACGGCGCCTCCTTGAGTCCGCTCGCCAGTCGCTCGCGGCCCTCGGACGCCTTGATCCGCTCGGGATCGAGCTTGGCGGTGACCTCGGGACGATAGCGCGCGGTCAGCTCATCGAAACGCGCGTTGAACGCCTCCAGCGTCAATTCCTTGCGCGCCAGTGCCTGGGTCGCTGTGCGCAGCTCGCCCTGCCAGTCGGCAAAGAGCGCGCGCAAGGCGTCGTAGCCTTCCGGTTCAATGGCCGAGAGCGCCGCCTGACGATATTCGCTCACCAGACGTTCAGCCTCGAAGCCCGGATCGGCCTTGGCCAGATCGGTACCGAGCTTGGACATCATGGCCTTGGCGACTTGATCGTTGGTGCGCGACCAGATATCGACGACCTTG
This sequence comes from Allochromatium palmeri, assembly GCF_009720725.1. Classification (GTDB taxonomy): domain Bacteria; phylum Pseudomonadota; class Gammaproteobacteria; order Chromatiales; family Chromatiaceae; genus Thermochromatium; species Thermochromatium palmeri. Next base: position 67,146 of record NZ_WNKT01000017.1, on the reverse strand, counting down.
TTGTAGCGCTCGCCGTTGGTGACCAGACCCGAGGCGTATTGCTGCTGGATCTCCTGAACTTCCAACTCGGCGGCGGCCAACAGCGAACCCTTGTCCATCTTGGCGTCGTGGTCGTCGCGCGGCACTTCCATGTCGTCGAGACCGATGGAGACACCGGCGCGCGTGGCCATACGGAAGCCCAGATACATCACCTGGTCGGCGAAGACGACAGTGTCCTTGAGGCCCAGGCGGCGATAGCAGGTGTTGATCAGCATCGAGATCTGCTTCTTGCCCAGCGGACGGTCGACCAGCTCGAAGGGCAGTCCCTCGGGCACGATGGCGAACACCATGGCGCGTCCGAGAGTCGTTTCCTTGAGGCTGGTGCGCTCGGTCAGCGTACCATCCTTGTGCTTGATGACTTCGCGGAGGCGCACCGTGCAGCGTGCATGCAGATCCGCATGTCCGGTCTCATAGGCGCGACGTGCTTCGTCGATGTTGCTGAACAGCGCACCCTCGCCCTTGGCGCCGATGCGCTCGCGGGTCATGTAATAGAGACCCAGGACCACGTCCTGCGAGGGCACGATGATCGGCTCGCCATTGGCCGGCGACAGGATGTTGTTGGAGGCCATCATCAGGGCACGCGCTTCCAACTGCGCTTCCAGCGACAGCGGGACATGCACGGCCATCTGGTCGCCGTCGAAGTCGGCGTTGAAGGCGGTACAGACCAGCGGATGGAGCTGGATGGCCTTGCCTTCGATCAGCACCGGCTCGAACGCCTGGATGCCCAGACGGTGCAGGGTCGGCGCACGGTTGAGCATCACCGGATGCTCACGGATGACCTCTTCGAGGATATCCCACACCTCAGGCGTGCCACGCTCGACCATCTTCTTGGCCGCCTTGATGGTGGCCGCCAGTCCGCGCAGTTGCAGCTTGCTGAAGATGAAGGGCTTGAACAGCTCCAGGGCCATGCGCTTGGGCAGACCGCACTGATGGAGTTTCAGCGTCGGGCCGACCACGATGACCGAACGGCCCGAGTAGTCGACACGCTTGCCGAGCAGGTTCTGCCGGAAACGACCCTGCTTGCCCTTGATCATGTCGGCAAGCGACTTGAGCGGGCGCTTGTTGGTGCCGGTGATGGCACGCCCACGCCGTCCGTTGTCGAGCAGCGCGTCGACCGACTCCTGAAGCATGCGCTTTTCGTTGCGCACGATGATGTCAGGGGCGATCAGATCGAGCAGCCGCTTGAGACGGTTGTTGCGATTGATGACGCGCCGATAGAGATCGTTGAGATCCGAGGTCGCGAAACGCCCGCCATCGAGCGGCACCAGCGGACGCAGCTCCGGCGGCAGCACCGGCAGCACGGTCAGGATCATCCACTCCGGGCGGTTGCCCGAGGCCAGCAGCGACTCCATCAGCTTCAGACGCTTGGCGAGCTTCTTGATCTTGGTCTCGGAGTTGGTCGATTCGATCTCCTCGCGCATGCGACGGATCTCGGCGGCCATGTCGATGCTGCGCAGCAGCTCGTAGATGGCCTCGGCGCCCATGCGCGCGTCGAACTCATCCCCATTGACCTCGAGTGCTTCCAGATACTGCTCGTCGTTGAGCAGCTGGCCGCGCTCCAGTTCCTGGACCAGACCCGGATCGATGACGACGAACGACTCGAAATAGAGGATGCGCTCGATGTCGCGCAGGGTCATGTCGAGCAGCAGGCCGATGCGCGACGGCAGCGACTTGAGGAACCAGATGTGCGCCACCGGGCTGGCCAGATCGATGTGGCCCATGCGCTCGCGGCGCACCTTGGCCAGCGTGACCTCGACGCCGCACTTCTCGCACACCACGCCGCTATGCTTCAGACGCTTGTACTTGCCGCAGATGCACTCGTAGTCCGTGATGGGGCCGAAGATCTTGGCGCAGAACAGACCATCGCGCTCCGGCTTGAAGGTGCGATAGTTGATGGTCTCGGGCTTCTTGACTTCGCCATAGGACCAGGAACGGATCATTTCGGGCGAGGCCAGCCCGATCTTGATCGCATCGAATTCGAGTGCCTGACCCTGTTGCTTGATGATTTTGAGTAGATCTTTCAAGACCTTGATCTCCTGCCTGGAATAACCGGCGTAGGATGGGTAGAGCGGCAGCGAAACCCATCGCCACAACACATGAGCGTTGAGCAGAGCCTGGGAGGCGATGCGGTTCGCACGCGCACCGCACCCACCTCCCGATCAATCCTGCTGTAGCTCCACGTTGATGGCGAGTGAGCGGATCTCCTTGACCAGCACGTTGAAGGACTCGGGCATGCCGGCCTCCATGCGGTGATCTCCATCCACGATGTTCTTGTACATCTTGGTGCGCCCGTTGACGTCGTCGGACTTGACCGTGAGCATCTCCTGCAGGGTGTAGGCGGCGCCATAGGCTTCCAGCGCCCAGACCTCCATCTCACCGAAGCGCTGACCGCCGAACTGCGCCTTACCGCCCAGCGGCTGCTGTGTGACCAGGCTGTAGGGACCGGTCGAGCGGGCGTGCATCTTGTCGTCGACCAGGTGGTTGAGCTTGATCATATACATGTAGCCGACAGTGACCGGACGCTCGAACTGATCGCCACTGCGTCCGTCGAACAGAATGGTCTGACCGCTCGGAACGCCCTGCGCGGAATTGTCGCGATCGGCGAGCTTGAGCATCGCCTTGATTTCTTCCTCGGTCGCACCGTCGAAAACCGGCGTCGCCAGCGGCACGCCTCGGATCAGATTGCGCGCCAGCTCCAGAATCTCGTCGTCTGAGAAGCTCGCCAGATCCTCGATCTTGCCACTGGTGTTGTAGACCTGACCCAGAAAATCGCGCAGCTCGCTGACCGCCTTCTGCTGCTGGAGCATGCGGCCGATCTTCTCGCCCAGCCCCTGGGCGGCCCAACCGAGATGGGTCTCCAGCACCTGACCGACGTTCATGCGCGAGGGCACGCCGAGCGGGTTGAGCACGATGTCGACCGGCACACCGTCAGCGGAGAACGGCATGTCCTCGACCGGAACCACCTTGGAGATAACACCCTTGTTGCCGTGACGGCCAGCCATCTTGTCACCCGGCTGAATACGGCGCTTCACGGCCACATAGACCTTGACCATCTTGAGCACGCCGGGGGCGAGGTCGTCACCACTGGCGATCTTGCGTTTCTTGACCTCGTAACGCTCGCGGAATTCCTCGCGCTGCTGCTTGACCTGAGCGGCGACGGCCTCGAGCTGGGTGGCGATGTCTTCCTCACGCACCCGGATCTCGAACCAGGCATCGCGCGAGCCCCTGGACTTGAGCGAGTCAAGATAGTCCTTAGTGATCTCAGCGCCGGGACGGAAACCGCTCGGACCGCCGTCAGCCACACGCCCGATGAGCAGCTTCTCGACACGCTGGAAGGTGTCGTTTTCCATGATGCGCTGCTGGTCGGCGAAGTCCTTGCGCACACGCTCCAGCTCCATTTCTTCGATCTGGATGGCACGCTGGTCCTTGTCCACACCGTCACGGGTGAAGACCTGAACGTCGACCACGGTGCCGTTCATGCCCGTGGGCAGACGCAGCGAGGTGTCCTTCACGTCGGAGGCCTTCTCGCCGAAAATGGCACGCAGGAGCTTTTCCTCCGGGGTCAACTGGGTTTCGCCCTTGGGCGTGACCTTGCCGACCAGGATATCGCCGTCGCGCACCTCGGCGCCGACATAGACGATGCCGGACTCGTCGAGCTTGGAGAGCGCCGATTCACCGACGTTGGGAATATCGCCCGTGATGTCTTCCGGCCCGAGCTTGGTATCACGCGCCAGACAGGACAGCTCCTCGATATGGATGGTGGTGAAGCGGTCCTCCTGCACCACGCGCTCCGAGATCAAGATCGAGTCCTCGAAGTTGTAGCCGTTCCAGGGCATGAAGGCTACGCGCAGGTTCTGCCCCAGGGCCAGTTCGCCCATGTCGGTGGACGGACCATCGGCCAGCACGTCCTGACGCGCCACCACATCGCCCGGCTTGACCAGCGGACGCTGGTTGATACAGGTATTCTGGTTGGAACGGGTGTACTTGGTCAGGTTGTAGATGTCGACACCCGGCACGTCCGGGGTCTTGGCCGCCTCGTCGTCGTTGACCCGCACCACGATACGCGCCGCGTCGATCGACTCGATCACGCCACCGCGACGCGCGACCACGCACACGCCCGAGTCACGCGCCACCACACGCTCCATGCCGGTGCCGACCAGCGGCTTCTCGGCGCGCAGCGTGGGCACGGCCTGACGCTGCATGTTCGAGCCCATGAGGGCGCGGTTGGCGTCGTCATGCTCCAGGAACGGAATCAGCGAGGCGGCCACCGAGACGATCTGACGCGGCGAGACGTCCATGTACTGGACTTCCTCGGGCACGCGCATGGCGAACTCGTTGGCATGCCGGCAGGAGACCAGGGCATCGGCAAGCCGTCCGTCCTCGTCCAGCGTCGCGTTGGCCTGCGCGATGACGAAGTTGCCCTCTTCGATCGCCGACAGATAGTCGATCTGATCGGTGACGCGCCCGTCCTCGACCTTGCGATAGGGCGTCTCCAGGAAGCCGTAGGAGTTGGTGCGCGCATAGACCGCGAGCGAGTTGATCAGACCGATGTTCGGGCCTTCAGGGGTCTCGATCGGGCAGACGCGGCCATAGTGGGTCGGGTGCACGTCGCGCACCTCGAAGCCGGCCCGCTCGCGCGCCAGACCGCCGGGACCGAGCGCCGAGACGCGCCGCTTGTGCGTGACCTCGGACAGCGGGTTGTTCTGGTCCATGAACTGCGAGAGCTGCGAGGAACCGAAGAACTCCTTGATCGCCGCCGACACCGGCTTGGCGTTGATGAGTTCCTGCGGCATCAGCCCCTCGGACTCGGCCAGCGACAGACGCTCCTTGACCGCGCGCTCGACGCGCACCAAACCGACGCGGAACTGGTTCTCGGCCATCTCGCCGACGCAGCGAATGCGCCGGTTGCCCAGGTGATCGATGTCGTCGACCATGCCGCGGCCGTTACGCAGTTCGACCAGCACCTTGAGCGAGTCGAGGATATCCGAGCCTTGCTCGCCGTATTCGTCAAAGAGCTTCTTGGAGAAGTCATCCGTGCGGCCGGCGAAATAGCGCCCGTCATAGATGACGCCCGGCCCGGTCTCGTCCGGACGCCCGAGACGGCGATTGAACTTCATGCGTCCAACGGCCGAGAGGTCGTAGCGGTCGGAGGTGAAGAACAGGTTATGGAACAGATTCTGGGCCGCTTCCTTGGTCGGCGGCTCGCCGGGGCGCATCATGCGATAGATCTCGACCTGAGCGTCCAACTCATTGGTCGTGGGGTCGATGCGCAGCGTCTCGGAGATATAGGGGCCCTGATCGAGATCGTTGACGAACAGCGTCTCCAGCGTCTCGACACCCTGACGCAGCAGGGTCTCCAGCAGCTCGGGCGTGATCGGATCATTGGCCTCGGCAAAGACCTCACCGGTTTCGGCGTCGACCTGGGCGTGAGCCAGGATACGTCCAAGCAGAAAATCCGCCGGCACTTCCAGGCGATCGACGCCCGCCTTCTGGAGTTCACGGATATGACGCGCGGTCACGCGCCGGCCGGACTCGACCAGCACCTCGTCGCCGATCTTGACGTCGAAGCCGACGGTCTCGCCGCGCAGACGCTCGGGAACCAGATCCAGGGTCACAGTCTGGCCCTGGATGCGGAAGGTATCGGTCTCGAAGAAGCGCGCGAGGATGTCCTCGACGCCATAGCCGAGCGCACGCAGCAGCACGGTCGCCGGCAGCTTGCGCCGCCGGTCGATACGCACAAAGACGTTGTCCTTGGGATCAAACTCGAAATCGAGCCAGGAGCCGCGGTAGGGAATGACGCGCGCTGAGAACAGCAGCTTGCCCGAGGAGTGGGTCTTGCCCTTGTCATGGTCGAAGAAGACACCAGGCGACCGATGCAACTGCGAGACGATGACGCGCTCGGTGCCGTTGATGATGAAGGTGCCGGTCTCGGTCATGAGCGGCAACTCGCCCATGTAGACTTCCTGCTCGCGTACGTCCTTGACGACCTTGGAACCGGCCGGAGCCTCCTTGTCGTAGATCACCAGCCGCAGCAGCACGCGCAGAGGGGCCGCGAAGGTCGCGCCACGCAGATGACACTCGCGCTCATCGAACACCGGCTCGCCCAGACGGTATTTGACATACTCCAGGACGGCGTTGCCTGAATAGCTCTCGATGGGGAACACGGACTTGAAGGCCGCATGCAACCCGAGATCCCGGCGATCCTTGGCCGGACAGTCGGCCTGCAGAAACTCGCGATAGGAGTTGATCTGCGTCGCGAGGAGGAACGGAACGTCCAGAATACTGGGACGCTTGCCGAAGTCTTTGCGGATGCGCTTCTTTTCGGTGAACGAATAGGCCATTATGCCTTCCCTCGAGATGCTTGCGTGGGTCCCTGACGGGGCATGGACACGGGTGCGGATTGCGGATGGCTCGAAACTTGAAAATCGGAATTCAGGCACGTCCTGGATCAGGGCGCGCGATCCCGCCGGATTCAGCGAATCCAACGGGAAAAGGCCGGCGGCTTATTGCCGCCAGCCTCACAGCGTAGTCGAATGAATAACGACGCAACGCGCCGTTACTTGATCTCGACCGTGGCGCCAGCTTCTTCGAGTTCCTTCTTCGCGGCCTCGGCCTCAGCCTTGGACACGGCTTCCTTCAGGACGGTCGGAGCGCCCTCGACGGCATCCTTAGCTTCCTTGAGGCCCAGACCGGTGATCGAACGCACCGCCTTGATGACGCCAACCTTGTTGGCACCGAAGGAGGCCAGAACGATATCGAACTCGGTCTGTTCTTCAACCGGTGCTGCATCGGCACCACCAGCCGCAGGACCGGCAGCCATCACAGCGGCAGCGGCGGTGACGCCAAACTTCTCTTCCATCGCGCTGATGAGGTCAACGACCTCGAGCACGGTCATGTTGCCAATCGCTTCGAGAATCTCGTCTTTCGAAACGGCCATGGGTTTCTCCTAGAAAATACGGTTGATCGGGTAGCTGATAGATGGAAGACGCCGATCAGGCGGCTTCCTTGGCATCGCGAATCGCGGCGACGGTGCGGACGAGCTTGCCCGGCACCTCGTTGAGCGTTGCAGCGAGCTTCTGCACTGGAGCCTTCATGGTCGCCATGAGCAGACTGATGGCCTGATCGTAGGTCGGCATCTTCGCGAGATTGCCGATCTCGGATGGCGCAAGCAGCTTGCCGCCCAGGGCGATGAGACGCACCTGGAACTTGTCGTGCTCCTTGGCGAAGGGCTCCAGGACGCGCGCCACGGCACCCGGATCGTCCTGCGAAAACGCGAGGATCATCGGGCCGGTGAGCCCATCCCGCATGCAGGCGAAATCCGTGTCTTCCAGCGCGCGCCGGGCCAGGGTATTCTTGACCACGCGAACATAGACGCCGGCCTTACGCGCTTCCACGCGCAGCTTGGTCAACTGCTCGACGGTCAAACCCCGGTATTCGGCCGCGATGGCCGAATAGGCGCTCTTTGCAACTTCCGCGACTTCGGCGACGATTGCTTCTTTTTGCGCAAAATTCAGCGCCACTGTCGTCACCTCTACTCACATTGAAACCCGACCGAAGCCGGGCGGTGAACGCGTGACGGCCTCCAGCCGTACACTTGCTCACCAGGTTCGTGCGCCGTCATCAGCTAACGATCTGACTCGGGAGCACCGTCTGCGCGGGCGTGTTACGCATTAAGTCTTTGCGCTGCCGTCCTGGCGACACTTCGGACACCCGCGGTCTTTGACGGTCTCCAGCGATGCCCGAGACCTCAAAGAAAATCCTCCAAAGGTGTCGGCCCAAAAGCCGACACTCTGGATCAGAAGGTCAACGCTGAATGGTCGACCGTCAGGCCCGGCCCCATGGTGCTGGAGATCGTGACCTTCTTCATGTAGATGCCCTTGGCGGCCGTCGGCTTGGCCTTCATCAGGCTACCGAGCAGCATCTCAAGATTCTCACGCAACTTTTCAGGCTCGAAGTCGACCTTGCCGAGCGGGCAGTGGATGATGCCAGCCTTGTCAGTGCGATAGCGCACCTGACCTGCCTTGGCATTGCGCACGGCTTCGGCGACGTCCGGGCTCACGGTGCCAACTTTGGGGTTGGGCATCAGGCCGCGCGGGCCGAGCACCTTACCGAGCTGACCGACAATGCGCATGGCATCGGGCGAGGCGATGACGACATCGTAATCGAGCTGACCGGCCTTCATCTCTTCGGCCAGATCTTCGAAGCCAACCTTGTCGGCACCGGCTTCGCGCGCCGCATCAGCGCCAGCGCCCTGAGCGAAAACAGCCACACGAACGGTCTTGCCGATACCATGCGGCAGCACGGTCGAGCCACGCACCACCTGATCGGATTTGCGCGGATCGACACCCAGATTCACCGCGACATCAACGCTTTCGGCGAACTTGACCTGAGAGAGTTCCTTGAGAAGCGTGAAGGCTTCATCGGCCGGATAGAGCTTGCCGATCTCGACGCGCTCACGGATCGCACGCAGACGTTTGCTGAGACGCGCCATATCAGTTCACCCCCTCGACGTTCAGACCCATGGAGCGCGCGCTACCAGCGATGGTGCGTACAGCCGCGTCCATATCAGCGGCGGTCAGATCGGGCATCTTGAGCGTCGCGATCTGTTCGAGCTGCTCGCGCGTGACCGTGCCGACCTTGTTGGTGTTCGGGTTGGCGCTGCCGCTGGTGAGTCCAACGGCTTTTTTGAGCAGGATCGAAGCCGGCGGCGTCTTGGTGATGAAGGTGAAGCTGCGATCCGAATAAACCGTGATGACCACGGGTGTCGGAATGCCCTTCTCCATGTCCTGCGTGCGCGCGTTGAACGCTTTGCAGAACTCCATGATGTTGACGCCGTGCTGACCAAGCGCAGGACCGACCGGCGGGCTGGGATTGGCTTCGCCCGCCTTTACCTGCAACTTGATGTAGGCATTGATCTTCTTTGCCACGATAAATCTCCAATGGGTGCAAGCGCCAGACGATCGATCTGGCTCCCCGTGTGTGTTTCCCCGATGGGGCTATGAGAAACCGCGTCCAGACAGGGCGCGGTCGAAACGTTCGGCTCAGGCCGGCGAGTGTCGCTCAGACTTTCTCGACCTGGGAGAACTCCAACTCGACCGGTGTCGAGCGACCGAAGATGAGGACCGACACCTTGACGCGACTCTTGTCGTAATCGACATCTTCGACTACGCCATTGAAGTCGGTGAAGGGGCCATCGGTCACGCGCACGACCTCGCCCGGCTCGTAAAGCACCTTTGGGCGTGGCTTCTCGCCGCCTTCCTGGAGACGCTGCAGGATGATATCGGCTTGGGAATCTGGAATCGGCGCCGGACGATCACCGGTGCCGCCGATGAACCCCATGACTTTCGGAACGCTCTTGACCAGATGCCAGGTCTCGTCAGTCATTTCCATGTTGACGAGCACATAGCCAGGGAAGAACTTGCGTTCACTTTTGCGCTGCTGTCCGTTGCGCATCTCGACGACTTCTTCGGTCGGCACCAGGATCGCGCCGAAAAACTCTTCCAGCCCAGCCCGCTTGAGACGATCTTCCAGCGAACGCTTGACCTGCCCCTCGAAGCCCGAGTAGGCGTGAATCACATACCAGCGTTTGGACATGCTCAGCCCCCCTGGCCGGTCAGGAATCGCAGGATCGACATCAGGATCATATCGAACAACCAAAGAACGACACCGACGAGCAGCACCATGACCACGACGACCAGGGTCGTTTGCAGCGTTTCCTGACGCGAAGGCCAGACGACCTTGCGGACTTCCATACGTGAATCGGAGATGAACTGCCAAAGCACACGACCGCGTTCGGTTTGGAAAGCAATGGCGGCTGCCGCACCACTGATGATCAGCAGCGCAATTACACGCAACAGCGTGGATATCTCGGAGAAATAATAGAAGGCCAGGATACCACCGACCAACAGGAAGACAGCGCCACCCAGCTTGAGAGAATCCAAGCCGGCACCACGGGTTTCAGCGCGTGAACTCATGAATTCGCCTATTTCCAAACCGCGCCCAGCGCGACAAATTGAGCTTTCTGATTCGAATACAGCCCATCAAAGCCAACAGACCCAACGGAACGCGACCTGAACGATGTCATCAAACGCGCCCGACCGGAAGTCTCATTGACTCACGCGAAGCTAGGGGATCTCACTCGAAGCCGTACCTGAAAAGGTACGGCTTCGGTGATTTGAATGGCAGGCCAGGAGGGACTCGAACCCCCAACCTGCGGTTTTGGAGACCGCTGCTCTGCCAATTGAGCTACTGGCCTAAATCGGAACAGTTACATACAGCGCGAAGCCAGGGGATGACCCCGCGCTACAGAAACCGCATATTACTCGATAATCTTAGAAACCACACCCGCGCCGACGGTACGACCGCCTTCGCGTACCGCAAAGCGCAGACCGTCTTCCATGGCGATCGGAGCAATCAGCTTGATCGTCATTTTGACGTTGTCGCCCGGCATCACCATCTCGACACCCTCGGGCAGCTCGCAGGCGCCGGTGACATCGGTGGTGCGGAAGTAGAACTGCGGACGATAGCCGTTGAAGAACGGGGTGTGACGCCCGCCTTCTTCCTTGCTCAGCACGTACACTTCGGCCTCGAAGTGGGTGTGCGGCGTGATCGAGCCGGGCTTGGCCAGAACCTGGCCGCGCTCGACGTCTTCACGCTTGGTGCCGCGCAGCAGGGCGCCGATGTTGTCACCGGCCTGACCCTGGTCGAGCAGCTTGCGGAACATCTCGACACCGGTGCAGATGGTCTTGACGGTGTCCTTGATGCCGACGATGGCGACTTCTTCACCGACCTTGACGATGCCGCGCTCGACACGCCCGGTCACCACGGTGCCGCGACCGGAGATCGAGAACACGTCTTCGATCGGCATCAGGAAGGCGCCGTCGATGGCACGCTCCGGCTCGGGAATGTAGCTGTCGAGCGCCGCCATCAACCGGTCGATCGAGGGACCGCCGATCTCGGAGGTGTCGCCTTCCAGCGCCAGCTTGGCCGAGCCGGTGACGATCGGGGTGTCGTCGCCGGGGAAGTCGTAGCTGGAGAGCAGCTCGCGCACTTCCATCTCGACGAGCTCCAGGAGCTCGGCGTCGTCGACCATGTCGGCCTTGTTCAGGTACACCACGATGTAGGGCACACCGACCTGACGCGACAGCAGGATGTGCTCGCGCGTCTGCGGCATCGGGCCGTCAGCGGCCGAGACCACCAGGATTGCGCCGTCCATCTGCGCCGCGCCGGTGATCATGTTCTTGACGTAGTCGGCGTGGCCGGGGCAATCGACGTGGGCGTAGTGACGCGCTTCGGTCTCGTACTCGACGTGCGCCGTGGCAATGGTGATGCCGCGCTCGCGCTCTTCGGGCGCGTTGTCGATCTGGTCATAGCCGCGCGCTTCGCCGCCGAACTTCTTGGCCTGATGCGTGGTGATCGCCGCCGTCAGCGTGGTCTTGCCGTGGTCGACGTGGCCAATCGTGCCAACGTTGACGTGAGGCTTGCTGCGTTGAAATTTTTCTTTGGACATGAACGGCTCCCCGCATGTGACAAATCGATTGAACGCGCCTCGCGGCACGCAAGACCCTGATACGAAAATATGGAGCCCATGACCGGAATTGAACCGGTGACCTCACCCTTACCAAGGGTGTGCTCTACCAACTGAGCTACATGGGCAAAGCTTTACTTAACCTTCTACGCACGATATGGAGCGGGTGATGGGAATCGAACCCACACCATCAGCTTGGAAGGCTGAGGTTCTACCATTGAACTACACCCGCGAAGCGCTGAGCCGCATCAAAATATCCGCGAGAACGCTAATCGCAGCAAAACAACTTGGTGGAGGGGGGAGGATTCGAACCTCCGAAGGCTGAGCCGTCAGATTTACAGTCTGATCCCTTTGACCGCTCGGGAACCCCTCCAAATGAGCGGCGCATTGTAAGCACGAACGAATAGTGCGTCAACAACTATTTCATCACGACAGATTCCCCGCGCTACTGAGCAGGCGTTCGTCATATAGTCGCCCGGCGCAAACTGCTAACATGCATGGCTTCATAGAGATTCCCTGACGATTATCTGAGAATTACAGCGATGGATGTAACGATTTTTGGTAGTGGATATGTCGGCTTGGTGACGGGCGTCTGTCTCGCTGAGGTCGGTAACAATGTGCTCTGCATCGACATCGACCCGAAGAAGATCGACCTGCTCAACAGCGGCGGGGTGCCAATCTACGAGCCTGGACTCGACGAGATGATCCAGTCCAATCGCGAGGCGGGGCGACTGCGCTTCTCGACCGACGCCAAGGCCGGCGTCGAGCATGGACTCTTTCAGTTCATCGCCGTCGGCACGCCGCCCGACGAGGACGGATCAGCCGATCTCCAATATGTCCTGGCAGTCGCGCGCACGATCGCCGAGCACATGGACGAGTACCGCATCCTGGTCGACAAGTCGACCGTGCCCGTGGGGACCGCCGACAAGGTGTCCGATACCGTGCGCGAAGTGCTGGCGAGCCGTGGCCACGAACTCGAGTTCGACGTCGTTTCCAACCCCGAGTTCCTCAAAGAAGGAGCGGCGATCGATGACTTCATGCGCCCGGATCGCATCGTCGTCGGCACCGATAATCCACGCACGGCCGAGCTGCTGCGTGCGCTCTATGCGCCCTTCAACCGCAGTCACGACCGGCTGATGCTGATGGACGTGCGTTCAGCCGAGCTGACCAAGTATGCCGCCAACGCCATGCTGGCGACCAAGATCAGCTTCATGAACGAGCTGTCGAACATCGCCGATGCCGTCGGCGCCGACATCGAGAAGGTGCGTGTCGGCATCGGTTCGGATCCGCGCATCGGTTATCAGTTCATCTATCCGGGCTGTGGCTATGGCGGCTCCTGTTTCCCCAAGGATGTGCGCGCGCTTGAGCACACGGCGCGCGCGCTGGGTTATGAGGCCGCGCTCCTGCAAGCTGTCGAGGCGGTGAACTTCCGCCAGAAAGAGGTGCTCTTCAGCAAGATCCGCGACTATTTCGGCGGCGACCTGGCGGGCAAGACCATCGCCATCTGGGGTCTGTCCTTCAAACCCAATACCGACGACATGCGTGAGGCGTCCAGCCGGGTGCTGATGGAGGCGCTGTGGGACGCTGGCGCGCGCGTCCAGGCTTATGATCCGGTCGCCACGGAAGAGACGCAGCGTCTCTATGGCGAGCGCGCCGACCTGACCCTGGCCGCAGACGCACTCGCGGCGCTAGATGGGGCCGATGCCCTGGCGGTGGTGACTGAGTGGTCGCAATTCCGTAGCCCGAATTTCGACGCGATCCGCGCCAGACTGCGCACCCCGGTTATTTTCGACGGCCGTAATATCCTCGACGGCCCACTCGCTCGCGCGGCCGGCCTGACCTATGTCTCCATCGGCCGGGCCACCCTCATGCCCGCCTGACCCACTGCGCCCGAGTGCTCACGCGGCACTCGGGCGCCTCCGATCGTTCCCCTCCCCGTTCGTTTCGTTTGTGCGGTCGGTTGACATTCATCAATCGAATTGCAGTCGACGCCCGGTGCTTGTGCTAAATTCGCGCCGTCGAGCCTCACGAGCGCGTCGACGAGTCACGAACAATATCACCGAGGAGGACACGATATGCGTTTCAATCGTTCCACACTGGCCAAGGGCCTGATTCTGGCCATGGCCGTGCCGTTCGGCGCCCAGGCCACCAATGGCTATATGTCGCATGGCTTCGGAACCAAGAGTAAGGGCATGGCCGGCGCGGGATCGGCCCTGCCACAGGACGCCATGATCTCGGCCTCGAACGTCGCCGGCGTGGTGTGGCTGAATGAGGCACGCCTGGATATCGGCGCTTCGCTATTCGTACCGCACCGTAGCTATACGCAGCATGCCTCAGAGTCCGGCATACCCGGCAATCCGCCGATTCCGATCGGCAGCGATGCCAATTTCACGGGGACCGTGGACAGTGACAAGGATTTTTTCCTGATCCCGCATTTTGCCTACAGCCGACCACTCGACGACGTCAGCGCCATTGGTGCCTCGCTCTACGGCAATGGCGGCATGAACACGACCTACCGCTCTGAGGATACGACCATGCGGCTGGGCACCTACGGCGGCGCCATGGCTCAGCCCTCGGATTCCAACACTGGTGTGGACCTCAGCCAACTGGCGCTGAATCTCAACTATTCACGCAAGCTGAACGACGATTTTTCGGTTGGCGCCGGACTGATCCTGGCTTACCAATCCTTCAAGGCCAAAGGTCTGTCGACGCTCGGCAGCCTGGCGGCCGATGGTAATCCCGACAATCTATCGAATCGCGGACGCGAAGGGGTCTTTGGTTGGGGACTTCAGGTCGGCGCGCTCTGGAAGCTCAATGAACGACTCTCGCTCGGCGCGGCCTATCAGACTCAGGTCGACTTCCAGCGCTTCGACAAATACTCGGATCTCTTCGCCGAGGATGGCGATCTGGATGCGCCGGCATTCGCCAACATCGGCCTGGCGTTCCAAGCACGCCCCGATCTGACGCTCGTCTTCGACATTCAGCACATCTGGTATGGCGACGTCGATGCGCTCAGCAACAACACGACGAACAACGTCATGCTGTGCATGCAGGGCTACACGGACCACTGCCTGGGCGGCAGCCAGGGCGTCGGGTTCGGCTGGCGTGACATGACCGTCTACAAGTTCGGCGTCCAATGGGCCATGCGCCCGGATCTGACGCTGCGCGCCGGCTATAGCTACGGCAAGCAGCCCGTTCCGTCCGATAGCGTGCTCTTCAACGTCATTGCACCCGCCGTCATCGAGCACCACTTCACGGCAGGACTGACCAAGGAGTTGAACAAGCGCACCGAGATCAATCTGGCGGCCATGTATGCACCGAAGAACGATCTGGATTGCGGCTGCTCGCTGCCGCTTTCTGGCGGCCCCGAATCCATCAATATCGCGATGGATCAATGGGAGCTGGAACTGAGCGTTGGTCTGCGCTTCTAACGCCTAGCGTCTGAAGGAGGCCCGCCTGGTTGGCTCCAGCGGGCCACTCACAACCCAAGGATGGCGCTTCTTCTGACGCTGAGCGTACTCAGCCCTGGCCGTGGAGTCGATTCATGGCCATCTGGAATTGCCCCTCGACAAGCTCGGGCAGCCGACGCTCGGCGTCATCGAGCGATTCGCGGATACGCGACTCGTCATCGCGCGAAGGACGGCCCAGGACATAGCCCGTGACCAGGGTCCGATCACCCGGATGAGCGATGCCGATGCGCAGACGCCAGAATTCACGCGCGCCAAGCGCCGCAATGCTGTCGCGCAGGCCATTGTGACCGGCATGTCCCCCGCCCTGCTTGATGCGCGCCACGCCGACCGGCAGGTCGAGTTCGTCGTGGGCGATCAGGATGCGCTCAGGGGGGATATCGAAATAACGTGCCACAGCCACGACGGACTGGCCACTGCGATTCATGTAGGTGGACGGCTTGAGCAGACGCACATCCTGGCCGGCGATACGCACGCGCGCCAGCTCACCGAGAAATTTCGGCTCGGCGCGAAAGGATTCATGCTGGGCATTGGCAATGGCCTCGACCCACCAGAAGCCGACATTGTGGCGCGTCGCCTCGTATTGGGCGCCTGGATTGCCCAGACCCACGATCAGTTGAATGCCCGCCTCAGCCATGGTGCTCGATCGAACTCAGGGATACGACGTTCGACCCCCAGGCCGCAGCCTGGGAGCCTGGATGGAAACACCACGCCATCAGGCAGCGGTTTCCTCGCCCTCGCCGTCATCCTCGCCGCCCGTGCGCGCGCCGTGGATTGCGACCACAGGCTCGTCCTGCTCGGGCGTATGCGCCAGAGCCACGCCCTCGGGCAGCGCGACCTCGGACAGATGCACGACCGAGCCGATTTCCAGCTCAGCCATATCGATGGCGATGAACTCGGGCAGATCCTTGGGCAGACAGACGATTTCCAGCTCGGTGAGGGTGTGAGCAACCACACCGCCGAGCTTGACGCCCTTGCAGGAGTCCTCGTTGAGGAAGTGCAGCGGCACCATCATCTTGATCTTCTCGTCCTGCGAGACGCGCATGAAATCGACATGCAGGACGAAGGGCTTGGCCGGATGGCGCTGCAAGTCCTTGAGCACGACCCGGGTCATCGCCTCGCCGATCTTGAGATCGAGCACATGCGAATAGAAGGCTTCATGCTCCAGATGCTTGAGCAGCTCGTTGTGCGACACCGTCACCATCTCAGGATCCTGGTGCGCACCATAGACGATGGCCGGAACCAGCCCCGTACGACGCAGGCGGCGGCTCGCACCCTTCCCGGCGCCCGTGCGCGGCTGTGCATTGACTTCGAAACTCACGCTCATTGGCGTTCTCCACTCATTCAGGATGACGATAAACGAATACGCCGGAATCCCGCGACCAGGATCCCGGCGCTCTGGCGGCGGACCAGGACGGCCCGCCGGGTCTAGCCTGGCCGGTCAATCGACGAACAGCGAACTGACCGACTCTTCGTTCGAGACGCGACGCATGGTCTCAGCCAACAGTTCGCCAATGCTCACTTGCCGGATCTTGCCGCAGGCCCGTGCCTGTTCGGTCAAGGGAATGGTATTGGTGACCACCAGTTCGTCGAGCACCGAGCCGGAGATGTTGTCGACCGCCGGCCCCGAGAGCACCGGATGCGTGCAGTAGGCCACCACCTTGCTCGCACCGTGATCCTTGAGTGCCTCAGCGGCGCGGCAGAGGGTGCCGGCCGTGTCGACCAGATCGTCGACCAGCACGCAGGAGCGCCCCGTGACGTCACCGATGATATTCATCACCTGCGCTTCGTTGGCACGCGGCCGACGCTTGTCGATGATGGCCAGATCCGCGTCATCGAGCCGCTTGGCCAGGGCACGGGCGCGCACCACGCCACCGACATCGGGCGAGACCACCATGAGATCGTCGTGCTTCTGACGCCAGACATCCCCGAGCAGCAGAGGCGAGGCATAGACGTTGTCGACCGGGATATCGAAGAAGCCCTGGATCTGGTCGGCATGCAGATCGACCGTCAGCACGCGGTCGGCGCCCGACTTACTGATCATCTTGGCCACCAGGCGCGCCGTGATCGGCACGCGCGCCGAGCGCGGGCGTCGATCCTGGCGTGCATAGCCAAAATAGGGCACGACCGCCGTGATGCGCTTGGCCGACGCCCAGCGCAGGGCATCGATCATCACCAGCAGTTCCATCAGATTGTCGTTGGTCGGCGCACAGGTCGGCTGGACCACGAAGACGTCACGACCACGGACGTTTTCCTGGATCTCGGCCATGACCTCGCCGTCGCTGAACTGGCCGACGACGGCCTTGCCGAGCGGAAGACTGAGATGAGCGGTGATTTCAGCCGACAGCCCCGGGTTGGCGTTCCCGGAGAAGACCATGAGTTGGCTTGCAGGCACGGGTGGATTCCTGTCTGCGCGAATGCGAGAAAAAACGGAAAATGGCTGGGGTGCCAGGATTCGAACCTGGGAATGCCGGGATCAAAACCCGGTGCCTTACCTCTTGGCGACACCCCAAAGGATATAACAGGCGTGAACGGTACGGGTGACGCTGGATGGCTCAGCCCTGGATCAGACGGCCCAGCACGGGCGAGCGATTGAGCCCTCTGGCGACGAAACCCTGCATTCGCGCCGGTGATCGACTGAATGCCTCCAGTGCGCGCGCTTCGTCGTCAAAAACGGCGAACACGCAGGCTCCAGTGCCTGTCAATCGACCACCACCCCAAGCAGAGAGCCAATCGAGCGCCGATTCGACTTCGGGATACTCGCGCCGCACGACAGGCAAGCAGTCGTTCGTGACATCCCCGCTTAGAAAGTCCGCTAGTGTGATGGGTCGCGAGTCGCGTGTCAATTCCGGATGACAAAAAACATCGCGCGTCGCCACCGAACAGGGCGGCACCAAGACCAGATACCAGGGTTCGGGCAGCTCGACCGGTTCCAGGCGCTCACCGACGCCCTCCCCCCAGGCCGCACGCCCGCGCACGAACACCGGCACGTCGGCCCCGAGCGGAAGCGCGATCGCCGACAATGCCTCCTCATCGAGTCCCGTGCCCCAGAGTTGATTCAGGGCGACCAGGGTGGTAGCGGCATCCGAGCTGCCGCCACCCAGCCCACCGCCCATGGGCAGGTGCTTCTCACAGCGGATGTCAGCCCCGAGCCGGCAGCCGGTGGCGCGCTGGAGCGCACGCGCGGCCCGCACCGTCAGATCATCGTCTTCGGCCACGCCCGCGATCGCATCGAGACGACGCACAGCGCCGTCCTCGCGCACATCGAACCACAGCCAGTCGCTGTGATCGATGAACTGAAAGACGGTCTGTAACTCGTGATAGCCGTCGGGACGTCGCCCGACGACACGCAGCATCAGATTCAGTTTGGCTGGGGCGGGCCAGGCACGCGCGCGATCCCGGTCGGTCATTTCAGTCGTTCACTCACTTGGATTGGATTCACTGTGCGATTCAGTCCGAGGACGCACCCTTGCGCTCAGACTCGCTGCGCGAGAGCCGATGACGCCCGACAACCTCTTGCAGATAGGCGTGCTCCGGATCGGCCTCAACGGCCTTGTCCCACACCGCCCAGGCGTCAGCGCGTCGACCCAGCGCCCAGAGCACTTCGCCCAGATGGGCAGCGATCTCGCCGTCCTGGAGCTGATCGTTGGCCTGCTGGAGATAGGCCAATGCCTGATCGAAATCGCCGAGACGATAATGGACCCAGCCCAGGCTGTCGAGGATCGCCGGTTCATCGGGCTTGAGCGCATGAGCGCGTTCGATGAGTTCGAGCGCCTCGGCGAATCGAGTGGTCTGGTCGGCGAGCGTATAGCCGAGTGCATTCAGCGCATCGGCATGTTCCGGATCGGCCTCGATGATCTGGCGCAGATCACGCTCGCCCAGTGCGATCTGGCCGTGCTTCATGGCATGCAGGCCGCGCGCATAGAGTAGCGTATCGTCGCCCGGAAAAGCGACGAGCGCCTCGTCGTAGACGGCTCGCGCATCATCGGGTCGGTCCACTTCGTCGAGGATTTCGGCCTCGACCATGAACAGCGCCATGGCATTGTCTGCCGATTGATCGCGCATCCGTTGCAGGATTTCACGCGCCTGTGCCACCTCGCCGCGCTTGGCGCGCAGAAAGGCCAAACGCACGCGCGCATCGTCGGCATTCGTCCCGCTGACTTTGGCATACCACGTCAGTGCGGTGGCGACATCCTCGGCCCGCTCGGCCGTCTGCCCCAGATAGAAGGCCGCTTCGTCCTGACGCTGTCCGGACTCGTAGAGCCGCCCGAAGTGCAGCCGGGCACCGGCCAGGTCTTCGAGCTGGAGCGAGAGGATGCCGACGGCGAAGAGCACGTCCGGCTCATTGGGATGATCGCGCAGCATCTGCTCGAAGACGGCGCGGGCGGTCGAAAACTCACGCTCATCGACTAGAAGCTGGCCATAGAGCATTTTGAGCGTCCGGTCGCCCGGATTTGATGCAACGAATCCTTCCAACAGCGTGCGTGCCTCAGCGTCTTTGTCATCGGCAAGCAGCAGGCGCACCAGGAACAACTGCGGGGCGCTCCAGTCCGGACGTCGTTCCATGGCCTGCCGTGCGGCGCGCTCGGCGACCGCGTTGTTCGATGCACTGGCCGCTATCATAGCCAGCGCCTGATAGGCATCGGCGCTCTCGGGGAAACGCTCGACCAGCCCCTCCATCATCGTGATGCGTGATTCCGGGGTCGGTAGACGCGCAATAATGGCAGCGGCCTTGGCAAAGGCCGTCTCGCCGCCCTCCCCCGATAGCTCGACCAGACGCTGGAGATGGATCAAGGCGCCCTCGTGATCCCCGGCCTTGATACGCAGGAAGGCGGCGACCTGATGGGCATCGGGCGTATTCGGCGCCAGCGTGAGCCACAGCGCCATGGCCTCACCGGCGGCCGCGTCGTTGTCATCGCTAATGGCCGCGCGCACCGCCAGCTCGGCCATGGCCGGCGAGCGGGTCAGCTCGGCGGCCTTGAAATAATGGGTAAAGGCGAGCGACATGTCGCCCCGACGACCGGCGACCTCGGCAACCAGGACGTGATAGATCTGATCCGGTGTCAGCCCCGCGATTGGTCGGGGTGCAACCGGTTTGGTGACGACCGGCGGACTCGCGGCGGCGGATGCCGGGGTCTCGGTCAGGGCCGAAACGGCGCCTGCCTGCAACCACAGAGCCAGACTGAGCGCGATGGAGATGGACTGAGAGCGCTGAACAAGCATGTTGAATCGTCCCAAGGATGAGCAACGGACATGAACGGCCGGGAAGCCAAGTATAGCCAAGTAGCCCGCGCGGACTGAAGCGACCGCGCGGGCATCATTTCGACAAAAAAATTGGTAACATTGCGCCGCGTCTCACCATCACTATTCAGAGCGACACGAATTCAATATGAAGCTGCTTGTCCTCGGACTCAACCACAAGACCGCCCCGGTCGACATCCGTGAGCGACTGGCCTTTGGTCCGGACATCATCGCCGGTGCGTTGCGTGACTTGACCGGGTGCGATGGCGTCCTCGAAGGGGTCATCCTCTCGACCTGCAACCGCACCGAACTCTATTGCGCCATCGAGGATGGCGCTGAGGAGACTCTAAGGCACTGGCTGAGCGGATTCCACGGCATCGAGCACGAACGGGTCGATCCCTTCCTCTATGCGCATGCCGACCGCAGTGCCGTCGTCCATCTGCTGCGCGTCTCCAGCGGACTGGATTCGCTGGTGCTCGGCGAGCCGCAGATCCTCGGCCAGGTCAAGACAGCCTATCAGACCGCCAACGACTGCTCGGCCACCGGCAAGCTGCTGGGGCGGTTGTTCCAGCATACCTTCTCGGTGTCCAAGACGGTACGCACCGAGACGGCGATCGGCGCCAATCCAGTGTCGGTGGCCTTTGCGGCTGTCAATCTGGCGCGCCAGATCTTCTCGGATCTCTCCAAGCAGACCGCGCTCCTGATCGGTGCCGGCGAGACGATCGAATTGGCCGCACGCCATCTGCATAACAACGGTATCGGGCGCATCATCGTCGCCAACCGCACCGTCGAGCGTGCCCATGATCTCGCCGCCCAGTTCGAGGGCTTCGCCATCTCGTTGACCGAGATCGCCAACCATCTGCCCGAGGCCGACATCGTCATCGCCTCCACGGCCAGCCCGCTGCCGGTGCTCGGCAAGGGGACGGTCGAGCGCGCGCTCAAGAAGCGCAAGCATCGCCCGATCTTCATGGTCGACATCGCGGTGCCGCGCGACATCGAGCCGGAAGTCGGCGAACTGAGCGACGTCTATCTCTATACGGTCGACGATCTGAAGAGCGTCATCGACGAGAGTCTGCGCTCACGTCAGGCCGCGGCCGTGCAGGCTGAGGAAATCATCGATTTCCACTCCGGCGAGTTCATGGCCTGGTTGCGTTCGCTCGATGCCGCCGGTCTGATCCAGGACTACCGCCAGCGCTCCGAGGAACTGCGCGACGAGGTGCTCGCGCGTGCACAGCGCCAGCTCGACGCCGGCAAGTCCCCGACTGAGGTGCTCAACTTCCTCGCCCACACGCTCACCAACAAGCTGCTGCATGCGCCCAGCTCGCGTCTGCGTCAGGCCGCGCGCGATGGGGATGCCGTCATCCTGGATGCAGCCAACGAGCTGTTTCAACTGGCTCCAGACCGGCTGCAATCCAACTCATGACCCCGTCGATTCGTGCCAAGCTGGAGCGCATCGCCGAGCGCTTCAGCGAGGTCATGGCGCTCCTGGCCGAACCTGAAACCCAGTCCAACCAGGGGCGTTTTCGCGATCTCAGCCGCGAATATGCCCAGCTCCAGCCACTGATGGAGTGCTACGGGCGCTACCAGGACGCGGAGCGTGATCTGGCGGCGGCCGAGGAGCTGCTCGCCGATCCCGAGATGGCCGCGCTGGCCCGTGACGAGATCGAGGCCGCGCGCGAACGGCTGGAGGCGCTGGAGCCGGAGCTGCAAACGCGGCTCATCCCGCCGGACCCCAACGATCAGTGCAACGCCTTCCTCGAAATCCGCGCCGGGACCGGCGGTGCTGAGGCGGCGCTGTTCGCCGGTGATCTGATGCGTATGTACATGCGTTACGCCGAACTCATCGGCTGGCGCACCGAACAGGTCTCAGCCAGCGAGGGCGAACTCGGCGGTTACAAGGAAGTCGTGATCCGCGTCAGCGGCAGCGGGGTGTATTCGCGGCTGAAGTTCGAGCCGGGCGCGCATCGCGTCCAGCGCGTGCCGGAAACCGAGTCGCAGGGCCGTATCCACACCTCGGCCTGTACCGTTGCGGTACTGCCCGAGGCCGAGTCGATCGATGCCATCGACATCAACTCCAATGATTTGCGCATCGATACCTATCGCTCGTCGGGGGCCGGTGGTCAGCACGTCAATAAGACCGATTCGGCCATCCGCATCACCCATCTGCCCAGCGGCATCGTGGTCGAGTGTCAGGAAGAGCGCTCGCAGCACAAGAACCGCGCCAAGGCGATGTCGCTGCTGCATGCCAAGCTGCTGGCGGGTGCGCGTGAGACGCAGGCCAGCGAGCAGTCCGAGTCGCGCAAGCTCCAGGTCGGCAGCGGAGATCGCTCCGAGCGCATCCGCACCTACAATTTTCCGCAGAACCGGCTGACCGATCATCGCATCAACCTCACGCTCTACAAGCTCGACGAAGTCATGACCGGACAGCTCGATCAGGTCGTCGAACCGCTGCTGAGCGAATATCGCGCTGAGCAACTGGCAGCGATGATGGATGCCTGAGACGGCGTCAGTCGGCACGTTGCACACTCGCACTGACGCCATCCTAGGCCGCGCGACAGCCGCGCTCGAAGCTCTGCCGCACGCAAGCCCGAGACTGGAAGCGGAACTATTGCTCACCGAGGCGACCGGCTGGACGCGCACCGCGCTGCTGGCCTGGCCGGAGCGTGCGCCGAGCGCCGAGGCCGTCGCGACCTTCGAGGCGCTGCTCGCGCGCCGGCTGGCTGGCGAGCCGATCGCCTATATTCGTGGTCGGCAGGCGTTCTGGACGCTCGAACTCCGGGTCACGCCCGACACACTTATCCCCCGTCCCGAAACTGAATTGTTGGTCGAGATCACGCTTGAGCGCCTCGACGCCCGGCGCCCATGGCAGCTCGCTGATCTCGGGACCGGCAGCGGTGCGATCGCGGCGGCTGTCGCGAGCGAACGGCCCGGCTGGTCGCTGATCGCGACCGACCGCTCGGCGCCGGCACTGGCGGTCGCGCGCGAGAATTTCTGGGCGCTGGGTCTGGAGCGGATTGCCTGTCTGCGGATGGACTGGCTCGCGGCTCTGGCTCCAGACAGCCTGGATGCCATCCTCAGCAACCCGCCCTATGTGGCCGGACACGACCCGCATCTCGACCGGGGTGATCTGCGCTTCGAGCCGCGTTCAGCACTCACGCCCGGCGGCGATGGCCTGCACGCCATCCGCACCATCGCGGCTGAGGCTGGACGCTGTCTGCGTCCCGGCGGACTGCTCGCCGTCGAGCATGGCTTCGATCAGGGCGCCGCGGCGCGCCAGATCCTGACGTCGGCTGGACTGCACGCAGTCGAGACCCAACCGGATCTGGCCGGACTGGACCGCGTCACCCTCGGCTATCGATAACGCTCAGCGCTCCGACTCGGCACGCGAAGTCTCGGCCATAAGCGCCGTCGCTGTTTCGCGAATCCAGTGCTCGACCTGCGTCGTGAGTGCATCGACCCCGCCCACACAATCCATCGGCGCGCCGATCACCAGCCGGATGCGCCCCGGTCGGCGCAGCAGCGAGCGCGCCGGCCAGCAGTCGCCGGCATTGTGGGCCACGGGCAGTACGCGCCGCCCGGCCTGACAGGCCAGACGCGCGCCACCGGCATTGAAGCGCCCGACTTGCCCCGGCGGCTGGCGCGTCCCCTCGGGATAGATCACCACGCTCACGCCCTGATCGAGCCGCTGCGTACCCACGCGCAACACGGTCTTGAGCGCATTGACCGGCTTGCCGCGATCGATGGCGATGGGTTCGAGCAGGGCCAGCGCCCAGCCAAAAAACGGCACCCACAGCAATTCGCGCTTGAGCACCGTAGCCTGCGGCGAGACCAGCAGTTGCAGATAGAAGGTCTCCCACTCACTTTGATGATTGGCCATGATGACCACCGGCTCATCCTGTGGCAGGTGTTCACGTCCCTCGACCTCGATCTCGATGCCATTGAGGTGACGCAACAGCCACATGGTCGCGCGCGTCCAGTGATTGACGAAATGATGGCGTTGCAGGCGTGTCTGAAAGGGCGCGAATGCCAGACTCAGCAGACTGTGCACGATGCCCATCAGATTGTAGAGGATGAAAAACAGCAGGCTGCGCAACCAGAGGCCCGGCGTAATATTGGTTTCTTTCATCATTCACCCAGCGAATATAGATCTTCCAAGCCAAGAGTTTAAACTGCTTGATTATTTCGGGTTCCGTATTAGCATAAAGACACTATGGACATCGACGACGACGAGCGCATCAAGCATCGCGAGATCGTGTTTCATCGGATTCACCCGAATCCGCATCAAGCGCGAACGGCGGCGCTGTTTTTGATCGAGGTGGACGGCATCCTCCATGCCGAACCGGCCTCGCCGTTCCTGTTGCATGTCCGCTACGACGTTCTCAAGACCACCTTGATCGAGATCGAGGATGCCTTGAGCGAACTGGGCCTGCACCTCGATACCGGCCTCTTCAACCGTCTGCGCCGCGCCCTGCACCACTACACCGAGGAGACCGTCCGCGCCAACAGCGGCCTCGCGCTCGACGAGCTCAACTCGACCCAGAAGCTGTTTGCCAAGCGCTATGCGCTGATCGAGCACGGCTGCCGCGACGAGCGCCCTGAGCACTGGCGCCGTTATCTCTAGCTCCCGGTCGCGCCGTACCGTCTCCGTCTTCCTCTCCGCGGGTTCCCGCCTCCTCTTCCAGCCATCGGCTTCGGGCTCAGGTTTGCGCCTGTCTGCAAGCGATCCGGTCGAAATTTCGAAAATCGGTACTATTTCACAGTACGCAAACATTGAAATGCTTAGACTCGGGCTCGAATGTACTGACGTGCCGCTAGGACAGAGTCACGAGTCCTGGAGCGGCCGAGCATAGGGGTTCGATGCAACCGAGACGAGCACTCGGGTGCCATGGATTTGAGGGCAGGACATGAAGACGCTAGAGGCGGCG
Organism: Allochromatium palmeri; assembly: GCF_009720725.1. Taxonomy (GTDB): domain Bacteria; phylum Pseudomonadota; class Gammaproteobacteria; order Chromatiales; family Chromatiaceae; genus Thermochromatium; species Thermochromatium palmeri. The sequence goes on along the minus strand of NZ_WNKT01000017.1, from coordinate 41,947 downwards.
GACGGTAGGTCAGGAGACGAACGCACCTGGTTGATTCCCGCCAGCGGGCTGGATGATTCGCCAGAGAGCCGGACGGTCCGCCTCCACGACGCACGTGAACGCAACCTGGAGGTCCGCGCCTACTATCGCGGCCAACAGCAGACGATCTCGCTCACGGATGTCATCTATTTGCGTGCGGATCAGAAATATGTGAGTGTCCGCCATCTGGATGGCGTGTTACTCGTCGACCGTTCACTACGGGCCTTCGAGCTCGACTTTCCGGATCTGCTGCTACGCATCCACCGCAACACCCTGGTCGCGCGTTCGCGTTTATGCGGACTCGACAAGCAGCCTGACGGCTCGACGCTCGCCCTCCTGACCGGCTGTGCGGACAGACCTGTCGTTAGCCGTCGTCATCTCAGCGACGTTCGATGCTGGCTGCGCGAGACGCGCGACTCGAACCACAGGCCGAACTGACACGCCGCGCGTGATAGACGGCATCAGGCCACTATCCCGGCGGCCGTTCACCCGATCGTCCGTGCCAGGCTCGCAGACCCGCCGACCCCGCCCAGTAGAGTGCCATCAGCAGCCCGATCCAGAGCGCGGCGAGCCAGCCGATGGTGCCGTCATAGTCACCCGCCAGGAAGGACAGTGGCGAGTCGTCATTGCCGTCGGTCAGCCGGCGGTTGACCTGGATCACCAGCACCCAGCCCGCGTGTAGTCCGATACACCAGCCGATGTGCCCAGTCTGCTCGCGCACCAGGGCCAGGAACAGCCCGACCATGAACAGCGCGACCAGTGAATCCAGATGCGACCACTGGAAGACATCGATGAAAACATGGGTGAACATCCACAGCGCCCCGGCCCCATCGAACGCCATCGATTCGGGCAAGGAACCCGGCTTCATGAAATGCAGCATGGCATAGAGCGCCGCACTCCAGAGCATGGCTGAACGCACGCCGTCACGCCGGCGGATCGCTGAATAGAGCGCGCCGCGAAAGAAGGTCTCTTCCAGCAGTCCGATCAGCAACCCGCCGATCAGCGCCTGCACGACACGCGCGGCACTCTGCGTCCAGAAATCCGGCGTCGGATCCGGCAGACGGACCCCCAGTTCAAGCAGGGCCAGCGCCAGCGCCAGCAGGATCAGCACCCCCAGCCCCCAGCCGCCGATGATCGCGCGCTTGATGACAGGCCAGCCCGGACCGAACCCAAGCGCCTCGCGATTGGCTAGCCCCTGCCAGCGCAGAAAAGGCCAGAGTCCGATCAGGATCAGCACCTGAGCCAGGCGGCTCATGACCCGATGCGGCTCGATCGCGATCCAGCCTGTCGCCATCAACGACGGCGTCAGCAGGGCGGCCAGGATCAGGCAGGCGAGCAGATAGACAAAGAACAATAGCGTGGTACGCATGCACTCAATCCGTTAGAGAGGCTCGACGCGGCTCGCTCATGCGCACATCAAGGCTCCAAACCCGTTGGCGGCGGCCCGAACAAGCCCTCGAAATCCCCGCTGTCGAGCAGACTGGAACCGCCTTGCTCAGGCAGGACGATCTCGCTCGGATCGCTCAGCGTCGTCGCTCCATCCAGCCCCCAGTTCACCAACTCGGGGAAGGCGATGATGAGGAACACCATGAACAGCTGGATGGCCAGGAAAGGGACCGCGCCCCAATAGATATCCGTCGTGCGCACACTCGGCGGCGCGACCGAGCGCAGATAGAAGAGCGCAAAGCCAAAGGGCGGATGCATGAAGCTGGTCTGCATGTTGACCCCGATCAGCACTCCGAACCACACCAGATCGATGCCGAGCTTCGCGGCCACAGGCGCCAGCAGCGGTAAGATGATGAACGAGATCTCGAAGAAATCGAGAAAAAAGGCCAGCAGAAACACCAGCAGATTGACGAAGATCAGAAAGCCGAGCACGCCACCGGGCAGCGAGGTCAGCAGGTGCTCGACCCAGAGATCACCGTCGACGCCGCGAAAGGTGAGACTGAAGACGCTCGCGCCGATCAGAATGAAGATCACGAAACTGGTGATGCGTGCGGTCGAGGCCATGGACTCGGTGAGCATCACGCGCTTGAGCCGACCCTTGAGACCGGCCAAAATCAGCGCGCCGACCGCGCCCATGGCTCCGCCCTCGGTCGGGGTCGCCCAGCCGATAAAGATCGTTCCGAGCACCAGAAAGATCAGCGCCAGCGGCGGGATGAGCGCCAGCACCACCCGTTTAACCAGGGCGCGGCCATGCAGGGTGCGCGCTTCCAGTGGCAGAGCCGGGGCGCGCTCGGGCCAGATCTGCGTATTGACGAAGACATAGAGCGCATAGAGTCCGGTCAGGATCAGTCCCGGCAACAGCGCGCCCTTGTACATATCGCCCACCGAGCGCCCGAGCACATCAGCCATCACGATCAGCACCAGCGAAGGCGGGATGATTTGCGCCAGCGTCCCGCTGGCCGCGATGACGCCCGTGGCCAAGCGCGGATGATAGCCATAGCGCAGCATGATCGGCAGCGAGATCAGGCCCATGGCGATGACGGTCGCCGCGACCACGCCGGTAGTCGCCGCCAGCAGCGCCCCGACAAAGACCGCCGCATAGGCCAGCCCGCCGCGCACCCCGCCGAAGATCTGACCCACGGTGTCGAGCAGTTCCTCGGCCAGCCCGCTGCGTTCCAGGATCAGACCCATAAAGGTGAAAAACGGGATCGCCAGCAGGATCTCGTTGCGCATGATGCCGAACACCCGATCCGGCAGGGCTTGCAGGAGTGCCGGGGTCAGCATCCCGAGTTCGATCCCGATCCAGCCGAACAGCATCCCAACAGCCGCCAGTGAGAAGGCAACCGGATAACCGATCAGCAGAAAGAGCACCAGCGCGGCGAACATCACCGGCGCCATATTCGCCACGAACCAGGCTGTCACTTCAATGTCCTCCGGTCGTCGCGGTGGGCAGCGGGCGGTGGCCGGTCAGGGCGGCAAGCCCCTTGATGATCTCGGAGACGCCCTGCAGGGCCAGCAGCGCAAAACCGATCGGGATGGCCAGCTTCATCGGCCACCAGATGAGTCCGCCCGGATTGATCGAGGATTCGTTCTGATGGAAGGCGATGAGGAAATAGCCCCAGGCGTCGACCAGGATCAGCAGACAGACTGGCACCAGGAATAGCAGTCCACCGAAGATCTCGACCAGTACCTGTCCGCGCGGCGGCAGGCGGTTGTAGAGGATATCGACCCGCACATGGCCGCGTTCCTGAAGCGTCAGGGGGGCGTAGAACAGAAAGATCAATCCGAACATGAACCACTGGCCCTCGATCATCGCGTTCGAGCCCCAGTCGAGCAGGTAGCGCAGCGTAGCCGTCAGGGCGCTGAGCAGCACGCTCAACAGCACCAGCCACAGCGTGATCTGACCGACACGACGATTGAGCCGGTCGATGAGAGCTGAGAAACCGAGTAAAAACTCCATAGATTCAGCGTAACTCCGGTGCTGGATGAGACGCGGCACAGACACGATTACGCCCCTCGGACTTGGCGCGATAGAGCGCCTCGTCGGCGCGTGCCAGAAGCAGGCTTGGACTGTCGCTCGGCGGGCGGGTGGCGGCCACGCCGATGCTGACGGTCACATGATCGGCGGCTCCCGAATAGTCATGCGGGATGCGCAAGGCGCTCACGGCCGCCCGGCAGGCATCGGCCAGGGTCAGCGCCCCCTCAGCGTCGGTATCGGGCAGGAGCAACACGAACTCCTCACCACCATAGCGTGCCACCACATCAGCCGGACGTTGCAGACGTGTGCGCAGTGCATCAGCGACCCGCCGCAGACACTCGTCGCCACGACCATGCCCATAATGATCGTTGTAAGGTTTGAACGAGTCGACGTCGAGCATGGCGACGGCCAGCGACGTTCCCTCACGCGCGGCACGCGCCCATTCCTGTTGCAACCATTCATCGAAACGGCGCCGATTGGGGATATGGGTCAGACCATCGAGCGAGGCGAGACTGTCGAGCAGATCGGTCTTGCGCTTGAGATTGACATGGGTGCGCACGCGCGCGCGCACGATCGGCAGATGGAAGGGTTTGGTGATGTAGTCGACCGCCCCCAGGCTCAGCCCGTGCGCCTCCTCCTCGGCCTCGTTCTTGGCGGTGACAAAGATGACCGGAATGGCGCTGGTGCGCGGATCGTCCCTCAGGCGTCGACAGACCTCATACCCATCCATGCCGGGCATCATGACGTCCAGCAGGATGAGATCCGGTGGCGGATCGGCCACCGCGACCTCCAGGGCCTTGACCCCGCTGGTGGCGACCCGGACCCGATAGTCGGACTTGAGCGTGTCGGCCAGAACACGAATGTTGGCCGGCATATCGTCGACGATCAGAACCGATGGCAACAGGTCTTCGGAGTCTGGACTGGACATCAGGATTCCGGCTTGCTCAGTAGACGTGACAGACAGTCGATCTCGGCTAGGGCCGTATCATAATCGAAAGACTCGATGGCCATCCCAAGCCGAGACAGTTGCTCACGGATGTGGGGCCTATCACCGAGCCGTTCACTCAGTCCATCGAGCAGGCTTGCATCGACCAGATCCTGTTGTTCGAGCAACCGTCGCAGAGGCGCGAGATACTCCAGCGTCGTCTGGATCGACGCTGACGCCTCGCGTTGCGGCGCACTCGGAACGCGCGTGGGAGCCAACCAGCGCCGCAGAACCTCGATCAATAATTCGAGGATGATCGGTTTGCTCAGATGATCGTTCATCCCGGCCGCCAGACAGCGTTCACGATCCTCGGACAAAGCGGCCGCCGTCAAGGCGATGATGGGCAAGCGCGGATGCCAGGCACGAATCGCGCGCGTGGCGCTCAGACCATCCATGACGGGCATCTGCACGTCCATCAGCACCGCCTCGAAGTCCTGACGCCCCACGAGCTCGACCGCCTGCTGGCCGTCGTTGGCCGTCGTCACCCGGCACCCGATCCGCTCCAGTAGATCGCGTGCCACCTGCTGATTGGTGACATTGTCCTCGACCAGCAGCAGGCGCGCGCCGCGCAAAGGGGCGATCTCGGCCGCGAGATCGCGTGCTGGGCGCTCCGTGGGCAGCGTGTAATCGCCGACGAGATCCACGATGGCATCGAAGAGCGCGGAGGGCGTAACGGGCTTGGCCAGCAGGCGCATCCCAGCGTTCGGCCCGGACTCGGCGAGCAGCCGTTCGCGCTCGGTCACGGTCACCATCCAGATGGCTGGACAGGGTGGATCACCGAAGGTTGGGGATGGCGGCTCGACAGCGCGCTCGGGATGACGGTCGAGCAACACCCAGTCGAACGGCTCGCGCCGACTGTCGGCGACCGCCGACAGGATCGCGCGCGCCTGAGCCAGCGAACGCGCCTCGGCGATCTCCATCCCCCAGGCCTCCAGGGTCGCGCGCGGCGCGCGGCGCGCGAGACAATTCTCGGCGACGATGAGCACACGGCGCCGCCCCAGCACGCGGGGCGGCGAACCGATGCGTTCCAGTTGGGATTCGGAGATCAGAAAATCGGCCTTGAACCGGAAGATACTGCCGATCCCGATCCGACTCCTGACACGGATATCCCCCCCCATGAGTCGCGCCAGTTGACGCGAGATAGACAACCCCAGCCCCGTGCCGCCATAACGGCGTGTAATGGAACAATCGGCCTGGGTGAAGGATTGGAAGAGCCGCTCAACACTGGCCTGGTCCATGCCGATGCCGGTATCACGCACACTGAAGGCCAACTGGATACGCCCAGCCCCTTCGTGCAACGCGCGAATGCGTAATTCGATGAAGCCGCGCTCAGTGAACTTCACGGCGTTACCGACCAGATTGTTCAGCACCTGTCCCAGACGCATGGGGTCGCCGCGCAGGATCTGCGGGGTGCGCGGATCGAGATGATAGTAGAGCGCCAGCCCCTTGGATTCGGCGGCCAGCGAGAAGAGTGCCGTGAGCTGATCGAGTACCGCCTCGATCCTGAAATCGACGATGTCGAGCTGGATCTGACCGGCCTCGATCTTGGAATAGTCGAGCACGTCGTTGAGGATGCGCAGCAAGGCATCCGAGCCCTGACGGATCTTGTTCATGTAGTCGCGCTGGCGCGAGTCGAGCTTGGAGTCGAGCAGCAGTTGACCAAGGCCAATGATGGCATTGAGCGGGGTGCGGATCTCATGGCTCATGTTGGCCAGGAATTCGCTCTTGGCCCGATTAGCGATCTCGGCCGTTTCCATGGCCCGACGCATGGCCGACTCGCTGGACTTGCGCTCGGTCAGATCGAGGATATGGACGACCATGTAGGAGAGCGCGCCCCGCTCATCCCTAACGACCGAGGCGCTCAGCATGACGGGAATCGGATGCCCATGGCGGTGCAGATAGCGTTTCTCGAACTGAATCTGGTCGGTCGCGCCCGAGACGAGCCGGTCCAGATAGACCAGATCGGCGGCCAGGTCGTCGGGGTGCGAGATCGACTGAAAATTCAGCGCCAGCAGCTCGGATTCACAATAGCCAAGGATACGGCACAGCGCCTGATTGACCTGCAGCCAGTGCCCATCGGGCGCAACCAGTGCCATTCCGTGCGGGGCGATCTCGAAGGCGGCCCGAAACGTGGCCTCGCTACGGCGTAAACGCTCCTCGGCTAGACATGACTCGTTGATGTCGCGGTAGATGGCATAGAACATCTGCCGCCCGTCGACTGGCAACACCTGCACCGAGACATGGACATGGCGGATGTTTCCATCCCGGCAGCGATGACGGGTCTCGAAGTCATCATATCCCTGTATCAGCAGCGTCTGGATATGACGCTGCACATCCTCCAGATCCTCGCTTGCTTCATAGTCGGCGATGCGCAGACGCGCGAACTCCTCGGCACTGTAGCCGAGCTGTTCGTGCGCCGCGCGATTGAACTCCAGGGGCTGCATGGTCTCGGGATCGATAATGACGATCCCCAGGGGCGCCAGCTCGAAAAGCGCGCGCAGGCGTGCCTCAGAGCTGGGTGTATCACTGTTGCCAGCAGAATAGTCTTTCACGGATGGCCGGCCTGCCAAGAATTCATCGCTGCGTGCTCTTTAGGAATCCGTCAGCACGGCCCGGCAGGCGAAGGGCATCTCGGGTTCGGCGCGTTTGGCCGATCCCTTGCCTCGGGCCTTGCCGCTCAACACCTCGTCGCTCAGCCACCAGGCCAGATCCTCGCCGCAGCCCTCGCCGGGCGGGACAGGTGACTGAGATTGGCAGCTCGGACTGTCGGCGGGACAGGTCAGACGCACATGGAAGTGCGCATCGTGCCCCCACCAGGGACGGACCTTGCGCAACCAGGTACGATCGCCGCGTGCGCTCTGGCAGAGTTCCTGTTTGATTGCGGCGTTGACAAAGATGCGATCGACGCGCGGGTTCCGTGCCGCCGACTCAATCAGAGCCAATTGACCCGGTCCCCACGACTGACTCACCCGGCGCCCACCCGGAGCGACCATGCTGCGCGGATCGGAACGATTGTCCATCAACTGCCGGGCCGCCGTCGGCGAGTTGGCCAGCGTGAACCAGACATCCACATCCAGCCCGTTCTGATGACTGCGGTGCGAGGACGACATGCGCCCGCCGCGCGGCTGGCTGAGATCACCGATCATGACGAACTGACCACCGCGCTGTTGCTGCGTGCCTCCCAGGTCATTGACGAAACGGATCAGATCCGGATGGCCGTAATAGCGATTGCGATAGCGGCGGATGCTGACATAGCCGGGACCGGTCTCGGGCAGGGCGTCAGCCCCGCCGATACAGCCATTGGCCGCGCCGCCGATGACTTGCGTCATACCGGACGACGGGCGTTGGACCTCGCCCCAGGGCGTAGCCAGCAGCGGTGCGCTCAGCAGACACAAGGTCACAATCAAACTGAGTCTGACGGGAACCTGTGAACCTGTGCGGTGGTGACTGAAAACAGACATCTCGGCGCCCTCCCCCATTACATCGGAAATCCGCCCGGCGGCATCCCACCCGGAGGAAAGCCACCGCCCGGCGGCAGCATCCCCGGCGGCAGTCGCCCTTGCAGCGAACGCATCATCTTGGCCATGCCGCCGCCTTTCATCTTCTTCATCATCTTTTGCATCTGCATGAACTGCTTGAGCAGCTGATTGACGTCCTGCACCTGGGTGCCCGAGCCGGCGGCAATCCGGCGCTTGCGCGAACCCTTGATGACGGCCGGAAACTGGCGCTCGTGCGGCGTCATCGAATTGATGATAGCCACCAGCTTGCCCATCTCCTTGTCGCTGGCCTTGTTCTTGACGTGGTCCGGGATCTGGTTCATGCCGGGGAGCTTTTCCATCAGGCTCATCATGCCCCCCATCTTGTTCATCTGCTCCAACTGCTCCTTGAAGTCGGCCAGATCGAAGTCCTTGCCTTTTTTGAGCTTCTTGACCAGCTTCTCGGCCTGATCCTTGTCGACCTTGGCCTGAACCTCCTCGACCAGCGACACCACGTCACCCATGCCGAGGATACGTGAGGCCACGCGGTCAGGATGAAAGGGTTCGAGCGCCGTGGTGCGCTCGCCGGTGCCGAGGAACTTGATCGGCTTGCCGGTGATCTGGCGGATCGAGAGTGCCGCGCCGCCGCGCGCGTCACCGTCGGTTTTGGTCAGGATGACACCGGTCAGCGGGAGCGCCTCGTCGAAGGCCTTGGCGGTGTTGGCGGCATCCTGACCGGTCATGGAGTCGACCACGAACAGGGTCTCGACCGGTTTGATGGCGGCGTGGATGAGTTTGATCTCATCCATCATCTCAGCGTCAACGTGCAGCCGGCCGGCGGTGTCGACGATCAGCACGTCCTTGAAGCGCTTGCGGGCCGTTTCGAGCGCGCGCTGGGCGATATGCAGCGGGTCTTCGTCACCCTGGCTGGGACAAAACTCGGCGCCGACCTCACCGGCGACGGTGCGCAGTTGTTCGATGGCCGCCGGACGATAGACGTCGCAACTGACCACCATCACGGATTTTTTTTGCTTCTCCTGCAACCAGCGTGCGAGCTTGGCGACACTGGTGGTCTTACCCGAGCCTTGCAGACCGGCCATGAGGATGACCGCTGGCGGCTGGGCGGCGAGATCCAGCTGCTCGTTGGCCGCGCCCATGATCTTGACCAGTTCGTCATTGACGATTTTGATCAGCACCTGGCCAGGCGTCAGGCTTTTGGTCACCGCCTCGCCGAGCGCCTGCTCGCGGATGTCCTCGATGAACTGGCGCACCACCGGCAGCGCGACATCGGCTTCCAGAAGGGCCATACGCACTTCGCGCAGGGTGTCCTTGATGTTGTCATCGGTCAGACGACCCTGACCGCGCAAATTGGTCAGGACCGTTTCGAAGCGATCCTGGAGATTTTCGAACATGATCGAACCTCGATCCGGGCGTCCCGCGCGAGACACCCTTGGCTAGCGTGAGTGTGGATGGTCGAATACGAATGTTGCCATCGGTTTACGACAGGACTTTGTGAGTATAATGCAGGGCCATCATCGCCCGATACGACTAGGGACGACTTCCAGCCACCGTCATTCGAGCTTCAAGCCATCACCCATGACCCATATCCTCCTTGCCTACATTGCCACGCTCTGCTATCTGGCCTCGGCCGCCTTCATCGGCATCCGTCTGTTCCGCAAGGAGGGATGGATTCCGCCCCGCGCGCTCGCGATTGCCATCGGTTTCGGCGGTCTGCTGCTGCATAGCTGGTTACTCTGGGATGGCGTCTTCAGCCATGCCGGCATCAATCTCGGTTTTTATCACGCCCTGGCGCTCACATCCTGGACGATCGTTGCACTGCTGCTGATTTCCAGCCTGAACAAGCCGGTCGACAATCTGGGGCTGATCCTGTTGCCGGCGGCGGCGCTGAGTCTGCTGCTGGAGGCGCATCTGGCCGATGTCGGCTTCATGCGTGAATCGGCTAGCGCGGCGCTCAAGATCCATGTACTGCTGTCGATGCTGGCCTATAGCCTGCTGACGTTAGCGGCTGTGCAAGCCATCCTGCTCGCGGTGCAGGATCATCATCTGCGCAATCGGCATCCGACCGGTTTCGTGCGCACCCTGCCCCCACTCCAGACCATGGAGAGCTTGCTGTTCGAGATGATCTCGGCCGGCTTCGTATTGCTGACGCTGGCGCTGTTGAGCGGTTTTGCCTTCCTGGAGAATATGTTTGCTCAGCATCTGGTGCACAAGACCGTGCTCTCGGTTTTGGCGTGGCTGGTGTTCGGCGGGTTGCTGGTCGGACGTTTCCGCAAGGGGTGGCGCGGACGCACGGCGATCGTCTGGACGCTCGGCGGCTTTTTGATCCTGATCCTGGCTTACTTCGGCAGTAAGGCGGTGCTGCAATTCGTCTTGCAGAATGGCAGCCGATTTTATTATAATGACTGGCTTTAAGCGCCCTTAGCTCAGTTGGTAGAGCATCTGACTTTTAATCAGGTGGTCGTGCGTTCGAGTCGCACAGGGCGCACCATATTTTCAAGAACTTAGCCGCCGCTGGCGGCTTTTTCTTTTTCGGGTGTGCCGAAAAATGTGCGAAACGGCATCTCGATACGAGAGGCATGTTCCGACAAGTGCTCCGGCGCCAGATGCGCATAGCGTCTGACCATCTCGACAGACTGCCACCCACCAAGCTCCTGCAAGACGTGCAGCGGCGTTCCAGACTGGACATGCCACGAAGCCCAAGTGTGCCTCAAGTCATGCCAGCGAAAGTTTTCGATGCCCGCACGTTTCAGGGCTTTTTTCCAGGCGGCTCCGGCCTTCTCGATCGGCGTCCAAACTGACACGCCCTTGCGCTTCAATGGATAGCAGAACACGCGCGTGGAGTGCCGACCTTGCCAGCGTCGTAACACAAGCACCGCATCGCGGTTGAGCGGGACACCGATTCCACGGCGTGCCTTGGCCTCGTCGTCATGTATCCAAGCGACACGACGTTCGAGGTCGACTTGATCCCATCGCAACCCCGTGACGTTAGCCTCACGTAGCCCCGTCGCCAAACTGAAGCGCACCATATCGGCCAGATGCTCAGGACACTCGTTAATCAAACGCTGAGCCTCCTCTCGCGTCAGCCAACGAATGCGTCGTTTGGGTTCTGGAAGCAGGCGTAAGGCGGGCGACTTGTCGATCCACCCCGCCGCCAGATTAGCCTGGGCCTGCTCGGGATCGAGGTTGCGCAAGATGTCGTTACCGCCCTCCAGCAACAGCACCAGATAGGGTTGTTCCTGCGCGATCAGCGCCCCGAAACGCGCCCGTCCCTCTTACGTCACCTCGCCGGACACCCCGGCATTGATGACGGTGCGCCCGCTCAGGCGCGCCAGCACCGCTGGATAGCTCTCACCTGGAAACGAGATCCGGTGGCTCACTCGTCCAGAACCGCCCCGCGAAGCGCCGCGATCTCCGACTCGGCCCAGTCGCGCCGCTCCTCCAGATGTCCCCACACCGGTCGCGGCCAACAGGCATCGCCGGGGCGGCGCCCGATGACATGGATATGGAGTTGCGGCACCAGATTGCCGATCCAGGCGACATTGATCCTGGGATAGCCCAGGGTGCGCAGAGCATCCGAAACGCGCGTGCAGTCGGCCAGAACCGCGTCCCGGTGCGTGGTCGGCAGATCCAGCAGGTTGGCCAGATCGGTTTCGGGAACCAGGATGAACCAGGGCACGACGCCGTTACGATGCAGCAGCAGATGGGTGGCGGGCAGGCGCCCGAGGACATGGCAATCCGCGATGAGCTGTGGATGGAGGGCGAAGGGCGGCATGAGGCTCTCGAATTGAAGGATGGATCGGTTCACTGTGGAACCGGTTCAGCGTCGAGCGTATCGGAGTCACCGGCCGGTCGGCGATGCCGCGCCTCTTCATCGAGTTGCTTCAGACGCGCCATTTTTTCCACGATTTTGATCTCCAAGCCTCGCGGCACCGGTCGATACCAGTGCGGCTCAGCCATCCCGTCGGGAAGATAGGTTTCGCCGGCGGCATAGCCCTGGGGTTCGTCATGCGGATAACGATAGGTCTGCCCGTGGCCCAAGTCCTTCATCAGCCGCGTCGGGGCATTGCGCAGATGTCTGGGAACTTCGCGGCTTTTGTCCTGTTTGACGAAGGCGCGCGCGGCCTTGTACGCGGTGTAGCCCGCGTTGCTCTTGGCCGCGATCGCCAGATAGATGACCGCTTGCGCCAGAGCCAATTCACCCTCCGGCGAACCCAGCCGTTCATAGGCCAGCGCGGCCTCATTGGCGATCTGCAAGGCTCTGGGGTCGGCCAGTCCGATGTCTTCCCACGCCATGCGCACGATCCGTCGTGACAGGTAGTGGGGATCCGCTCCGCCGTCCAGCATCCGGGTGAGCCAGTAGAGTGCAGCATCCGGGTTGGAACCCCGGACGGATTTGTGGAGCGCCGAGATCTGGTCATAGAAGCCGTCGCCACCCCGATCGAAGCGTCGGCTGTTGAGGGTCAGGGCGTTCTCGATGAAACCGGTATCGATACAGGTCACATCCGCCGCCCCGGCCGCGATGTGGCACTGTTCGAGCAGATTCAGGCACCGTCTGGCATCACCGTCGGCATACCCGATCAGGGTGTCAATCGCGGCCTCATCGAATTGAAGATGATTCAGCACCCGATCCCTGGCGCGTGTCAGCAGCTGCCGTAACTCGGCGTCGGTGAGCGACTGCAACACATAGACCTGCGCCCGCGACAGCAAGGCCGCGTTTACTTCGAACGAGGGATTCTCGGTCGTGGCGCCGATCAGCGTCACCCGGCCGGATTCGACATAGGGCAACAGCGCATCCTGCTGGGCCTTGTTGAAGCGATGGATCTCATCGACGAACAGGATCGTCCGTCGGCCTTGGGTATCGTCGGGGTTTGGAGAAACAGACATCAGAGCGTCACCGTGAACACTCCGGGACGGATCGCCTTCCAGGTCGTCTCTGGCCTGAATAATGGTCGGGCGTCACGGGCGAGCAGGATATCATTGCGGGGCCAGCCACATTGAGAGAGCACCACATGCCCCCCGTCGACAAGCCCTATGCCGAGTCCTGCGACCAGAACCGCGATCCCATCCTGGCGGTGCTCGCGCCCCTATTGCATCCGCGCCGCCGATTGCTCGAAATCGGCAGCGGCACCGGACAACATGCGATCTACTTTGGGGCCGCCCTCCCCCATCTGACCTGGCAATGCAGCGATCGGGCCGAGCAGCTTCCAGGGATTCGCCTCTGGATCGCCGAGGCGGGTCTGAGCAACCTCCCGCCACCGCTGGAACTCGATGTGCTGAAATCCTGGCCGACCGAGTGCTTCGAGGCCATCTTCAGCGCCAATACCGCTCATATCATGGGGCTCGACGCCGTTGAGGCGATGTTCGCCGGTGTCGGCGCCCATCTGGAACCGGGCGGCCTGTTCGCGCTCTATGGTCCCTTCAGTCGTGATGGCCGACACACCAGCCCGAGCAATGCCCGCTTCGATGCCTGGCTGCGCGACCAGGATCCGGCGATGGGGGTGCGCGACCAGCGCCAGCTTGAGCCGTTCGCGGCGGCGCATGGTCTGCAACCTGTCGCCGAGCACGCCATGCCCGTAAACAACTTCACCCTGGTGTGGGAGCGGATATGAACGTTCAAACCCTGTCCAACGCATCCTGTCCCTGCGACTCCGGTCGCCCCTTCGACGACTGTTGCGATCCCTATCTGTCCGGCTAGACGCTCCCGCCAACGGTCGAAGCTCTGATGCGCTCGCGCTACAGCGCCTTTGCTACCGGGCAGACCGACTATCTGCTCGCCACCTGGCATCCGACGACCCGCCCGGCCACACTGACCCTGGAGCCGGGCCTGCGCTGGCTCGGTCTCAAGATCCTGAGTACCGAAGCCGGGGGCGCGGCCGATCAGGAGAGCTGGATGACGTTCGTCGCCCGTTCCAAGTTCCAAGGCCGCGCCCAACGCCTCCAGGAGCGCAGTCGCTTCGTGCGCGAGCACGGGCGCTGGTTCTATGTCGAGGGCGAGTTGAGTTGAGTTGAGTTGATGGAAGCGCAGACTGCGCACCCGTTTGTGCAACAGTGGGATGGCGGCTTGGGCCAGCTCCCCATGCTTCAGTCGCCGGGGTCCGTCACCGGAAAGTCGAAATAGGTGTCGGGAAAGGGTTCGTCATCCAGCGTGAAATGCCACCACTCCTCGGGCAGAGGCCGGAAGCCGTGCCGGACCATGACGGCGGTGAGTCGGGCGCGATTGGCCTGGGCAGCGGCGGAAACCTTGGTGTTATCCGGATGCGAGCGCGGATCCATGCAGTCGAAGCCGGTGCCGAAGTCGAGGGCGCTGTCCGGATAGCGGTCGGCGTGCGGGGCCGTGCAGTCGACCAGCGGGCGTTCGTCGAGCATCGCAGAAACATCAGCCGGCGCCTCGATCGGCTCCAGCACCAGATCCACCGTGCTGCCGCGCGAATGCCCCGAGCGTTCGGCCACATAGCCCAGGCGGAAGAAGTCGGCCTTGTCGACACGCGGATAGAAGGCGAGCTTCATGCGCTGGTCGGCGACGTCCTGACTCCAGCGCACGAAGTGCGCCACGGCACGGGTTGGGCGATAGCAGTCGAACACCTTCACCCGCAGGCCCTGTTGAGACACCTCGGTCTGGACGGCCTGGAGTGCCTCGGCCGCCTGACGGGTCAGGATGCAGGAGGGGGCCAGATAGCCATCGATGGGCTGGCCGATGAAGTTATAGGCGCCGTGATAACGCATGTCCTGCACGATCTCCGGGGCCAGCGTCTGGAGATGGACGAAGCCCTCCGGCAGTGGCTCGGCGGCGGCTGAAACAGCGACGGCGGCCATCAGGATCGCCGACCACAGGCGACAGGCGCGGATCAATGACATACGTGAATGCCCCATCAGATGCTGAAGGAGTCCTCATGATACCCAAGATCGAGCCGTGCCAGGGCCACACTGGACGCCAGCCAGCGGCCCTTGACGCTGTATGCGATCTCGATCATGGTGAGCTCCATTGGATGGGGGGCGAGTATAGCCCCGTCGGCCAGTCCCGCCGCGCGGCGGTGGGCGGCCCAAGTCCGAAACCGATACCGGAGTCCTGTCGACGATGTCGAACACCCACACACCGCTGGCACTCATCACGGGCGGCGCCCAAGGGATCGGTCGCGCTCTGGCTCAGGCATTCCTGGCCGAGGGCTGGCGCGTGGCGGTGCTCGACCGGGAGGCCGAGGCGCTGGCTGAGGTGACGGCTGAGGTGACGGCTGAATGGGCGACCTCCGCCTGTCTCGGACTGGAGGCCGATGTCGGCGATGAAGCCGCCGTCGAGCGCGCCTTCGCCGCACTGGCGGCCTGGCAGGCTCAGGATGGTCAACCCGACGGCCTGGATCTGCTGGTCAACAACGCCGGTCTGGCCGATCCGGTGAGCGGTCCGTTCGAAACGCTGTCGCTGGCCGATTGGCGGCGCTGGCAGGACAGTCATCTGACCGGCGCCTTTCTCTGCACCCGCGCGGCCATTCCGGGACTGCGCCAGCGCCGTGGTGCGATCGTCAACATCGCCTCGACCCGCGCCCTGCAATCCGAACCGCAGTGTGAAGCCTATGCCGCCGCCAAGGGCGGACTGCTGGCCTTCACCCACGCCGCCGCGATCAGTCTGGGACCGGAGATCCGGGTCAACGCCATCAGCCCCGGCTGGATCGAGACCGGTCCGCTCCAGAAGTCGGCCCATCGGCGCGTCCCGCACCATCGCCCGATCGATCAGGCCCAACATGCCGTCGGGCGGGTCGGCGCGCCGGAAGACATCGTCGCCGCCGTGCGCTTCCTGGCTGGCGACCAGGCCGGATTCATCACCGGCCAGAACCTGATCGTCGATGGCGGGATGACCCGGACCATGATCTATGCGGCGTGAAGCCGACATGGGCGCACTCCATTCAACACGTCGCCCGAGCCTGGAGACAGCGCCGAGTCGGCCGGTCAGTCCTCACACGGATGGCGAGCGGTCTCAATGCCGCTGGATTCATCCGGAGAAGCAGCGTTACTACAGCGTCGCCCTGGTCCGCGACCTGTTCGGCGACTGGACGTTGCTCCAGTGCTGGGGAGGGATCGGCTCACACCTGGGCGGACAGCGCCTCGTGTGGGTCGAGTCGCGCGAGGCTGGACTCCAGCAGATCATGGCGATCGGGAAACGGCGCCGGCAGCATGGCTATCGGGAGCAGGAGCGAATATAAAGCTGGCCGGAACAACAGCGGATCACCCGGATCGCTGCGCTGTTGTGGCAGAGTCTGATTCTGGCGCACTGGAATCCGCTGTTCGCCGACGTGCCGGTCGAAAGTCTCGTGTTCGAGCATCAAAGCGCGTACTACCAAGCCTTGCAGGACAGCACCGACCAGACGGATTGCGCGCCCTTCATCGCCTTCATGCTGCAAATGCTCGCCGAGGCCCTGGCCGCTACTCGCCCCCAAGTCGCACCACAAGTCAGCCCCCAAGTCGGCGCACTACTGCGGGCGCTCCGAGGTGAAATGACCCGCGAAACACTGCAAGCCGCTCTGGATCTGCGGGACCGCAAGTCCTTTCGCGTGCGCTATCTCCAGCCTGCTCTGAGCGATGGTCTGATCGAGATGACGATTCCAGACAAGCCCAATAGCCGCTTGCAGCACTATCGTCTAACCGACAAGGGCCGTCAGTGCCTGGAACGGTTGGGTGAGTCGCCGGCACGGCCGTTTGCCAACATTCGGACATGATCAGAAACCCGCACAGATCAACCACCCTTGGTGCTTGGGAACACCGATTGCGCGAGACGCCACTCGCGTCCATACTGATTAGTAACAGACCCGCCACGCCTCTCCGCACCGGCTTGCCGCTGCGTGACGCGCAACCCTGGCGGGTATTTTTCTGGGACACTCGGTCTACTCGCGCCAAGGTATTGCAACATTGGGTGTCTATTTTTGTAGACACAGCTGACGTCATTTCGTGTCAATTGAAATTGACACTTCCAAGCCCTATACTCTCCATAACACACCCGCCACGCTTGCTTGGTTTCGACTGGGCAGCGCAACCATGGCGGGTTTTTTATTGCCTGTGGTCTAGGCCACAGGATTGGGACGCCGCCCATGCAGTACGCTAAACCCGCGTTGACCTTCGATGAGCAAGTCACATTACTAGCCGCACGAGGACTGATCATCGAGGATCGTGCCGCCGCAGCCGAGATTCTGTCGCGGATCAGCTACTATCGGCTCAGTGCCTACTGGCATCCATACAAACGCGCAGACGACAGCCTCAAGCCCGACGCCTCGTTTGCAGCCGCTGTCCAACTCTACGAGTTTGACCGTCATCTACGCTTGCAGGTCATGGATGCAATCGAGCGGGTCGAAGTCGCCCTACGCACCGCGATCACTTACCACCTGTCTCAGGCGTTCGGTCCCTTCGCCCACTGCGATCCCGCACACTTCCGTCATACGTTCAAACAATCGGAATGGCTCGCCAAGGTTCGTCAAGAAGCCGAAAATTCTCGTGAAATCTTTGTCGCGCATTTTCGCGACAGATACGACGAATTTCCTGATCTTCCGCTGTGGATGGCCACTGAAATCCTGCCATTTGGCGCCCTGTCCCGTCTTTACGAAGGCATGTTGCCTGACCAGCAGCGCCCCGTGGCGGCTGAGTACGGAGTCCACCATGCGGTGCTGCGCTCATGGCTGCGGACGCTGAACTACATTCGCAACCTCTGTGCACACCATGCGCGGCTGTGGAACCGCGAACTGGCCGTCGGACCTGAATCGCCCCGACATAATGCACGCTGGCTTCCGCCAATTACCCCGACCAATCGCCGCGTTTTTATCGTACTGCTCATGCTGCGCCAGATGATGGCCCGTCAACACGAGGGACAACATTGGCAGCAACGTGTTACGCGCCTGATCACTTCAGCCAATCTGAACAGTGCAGCTCAACACGCCATGGGCCTGCCAACGACTTGGCTCTCACATCCCCTGTGGGATCGCGTTGTACCGGAGAACCATCGTGGAAGCGAACCCGTATCTTGAAGACCTCGATTCCAAGATCCCCGCCATCCAGGTTCTGGAAGCGCTCGGCTGGACCTATCTGACCCCGGACGAGGCCCTGGAATTGCGTGGCGGCCGACTCGATCAGGTGGTCTTGACCGGTATCCTGCGGCCCTGGTTGGAGAAAAACGCCCGCTTCGAGACGCGCGGCCACACCTATGCGTTTTCGCCCTACAGCCTCGACGAGGCACTACGCCGCCTGACCACTCTCCCCTTCGATGGCCTGATCCATACCAACGAAACGATCTACAAAATGTTGACGCTCGGCACCAGTCTCGATGAAACCATCCAGGGCGAACGCAAGGGACGCTCGCTTGCCTTCATCGACTGGGTGCACTGGGAACGCAATGTCTTCCATGTCACCGATGAATTCGCCGTGGAGCGCCGCAAAGCCAAGACCACCCGGCGACCGGATCTGGTGCTGTTCATCAATGGCCTCCCCTTCGTGGTCATCGAATGCAAGCGCCGCGACAAGGACAAAGTCGGCGGCAAACCCCAGGTCAAGGTGGCCATCAGCCAGCTCGACGACTATCAGCAGCCCGACCAAATCCCGCATCTGTTCCAGTATGTCCAGCTGATCCTGGCCACGTCGGTCAATGATGTGCTGTTCGGCACCGTCGGTACCCCGGAGAAATTCTGGGCACACTGGCGCGAGCAGGACGAGGAGATGGCGGCCGTCAAGGCTGCCGCCAATCATCCGTTGAGTCCGCAGGCCGGTGCGCGTTTTCTGACTCCGGCACGCGCGGTCGGCGAGCATCCCGCCTTGCCCTATTTCAATGCCATGCTCGATGACGGCGAGCGCCTGCCCACAGAGCAGGATCGCGTGCTGTGGGCCATGCTGCGTCCGGCCCGGCTACTCGACTATGTCTATGGTTACGTGCTGTTCGATGCCGGCGTGCGCAAGGTGGCACGCTATCAGCAGTTCTTCGCCGTCCACGAAACCCTGCGGCGCATCATCGTGCTGCGCGAGGGACGGCGCCTGGGAGGGGTGATCTGGCACACCACGGGTAGCGGCAAATCACTGACCATGGTGATGCTGGCCAAGGCGCTCGCCTTGCATCCGGCCCTGGCCAACGTCCGCATCGTGCTGGTCACTGACCGCATCGATCTCGACAAACAGCTGTGGGGCACCTTCCAGGCCTGTGGCCGCCGCGACGCTATATCAATGGCGAAACCCATCGCTACCTGGGGCGGTAGTACCGGCTACGTGCCTTGCAGGGTCACGAGAACAGCGTCAAGTGTCTGCGCGGTTACTTTCACATCACGACCTGCCAGGAACCAACCCCCATCTTGGTCGGAAAACGGCTTGAGGCATGGTTTCGGGAGCGTGCCGAAGTGGTTTTCCAGGAGCGGTTCGCCCTCTGTCTGGCACGCGCTGAGCGCGAGGGAATTGCACGCCCGGCCCTAAAGATCAGACGGATGCAGAAACGTTGGGGAAGCTGTGCGGCGGATGGAAGCATCACCCTGAACCTGGAGCTGATCCAAGCCCCGAAGGACTGCATCGACTATGTCATCACACACGAGCTTTGCCACCTGAAAGAACCCCATCATGGACCTCGGTTCTGGACACTGCTGGAAAAACTCATGCCGGACTATCGCCTCAAGCGGGCGCTTCTGAATCGCATTGCAGCGCAGTAATCAACGGAGACGTCCGACGGGTGGCTGAGACATTGCGAACACGATCACGGTACAAACACTGGAGCACAGAGCTATGCCATTCACAACACTGTTACGCGGGGCGCTGTGGAGCCTGCTGCTCATGCTCCTGACGTTCGGGACCGTTCAGGCCGATCCCATCGCCGAGGTCGAGCGGATCCTCGACGACATTCGCCAGGATCGACCGGTGCCGCGCCTGGACTATCTGCACCCTGTCGCGCCCATGAATCCCGGATGCGCGCTCTTCGAGGGTCAGTATGGCGCCGTCACCCTCCAGGTCGAGACCCATCCCGACAGTCCGCGAGTGGCCTCGCTCCTGCTCCGGATCCCCGGCCCGGATCAGACCCGCGCCCTGCTCCCGACCGTCTCGCGCGTACTCGGAGCACCGCACAGTCAGGATCGACGCCAGTCGGTCTATGGCTGGGACTGGCCAGAGTATCGTGCCGCCTCGCTCCACTATGTCCCCGGCGGCTCCGGCACACCGGGCCAGACGATCATGTCGCTGTTCTATCGCTAGCCGATCCGGCTGACCGGACCATCGAGGGCATCCTCCATGCCCACCGACACCCATCCAGGAGCGCTCACGCTCCGCGCCTGCTATCACGGGGCCCTGCTCGGCCATGATCGACACCCACCTGCCGGATGCCCTTGATCTTGAGATCCTTGATCAGCACCACGCTATCGCCGTCACTAAGAATCTGCCCGTTGGCGTCCTTGACCACGATGGCGTCCGCGTCGCCTCGTCACCGCCCTGTTGCGGCCACTCATGGCCACAATCGGCACAGATGTAGAGATCCCCGTCGAGATAGGTGTTGTCCATCGAGCAGCGGGGACAGGGTGGAGGTGTGGTCATCGGTTGGTCTTGAAAGGGGGCGCATCACACCGGATCAGTCCACTCTGACACGAAAGCTAAGCAGGCTGGCCAGCGGCGGTGCATCGGGTCCACGGCGTCTGACACGGCCCAGAACACTCGGACCCAGATCACCGCCTCAGGCACTGAGCACCACGACAGTGTCAATCTATTTCCGACTTCAATACCCTGATATTTCGCAATGCAAAGCGCGCATATGTGCGCTTCAATAGAGGCCATTCACGTGCCACCCGCCACCCAGAGGAGCTCCTGCCTGCCCAGCCGCCGCCGCGTCCTCCTGGATTGGATTCAATTCCGGATCACAGTGCCCCGCATCGGTTGGCAGCCGCTCGCGCTCAACACCGACGCCCACCGCGAACAGTGATCCAGACACCGATATCTAGCCAGTCTTACCAAACCTTCGGAGTTTTATTGATGCCATCGAATTACGAGACTTTCTTCGACCACCAGCGCTTCGCCCTCGTTGGCCGCTCGGAAGCCAAGCCCTTTCCGCTCCTGAGCTATCGTGGACTCAAGCGGCTCGGCAAGACCATCTACGCCATCGATCCCAGCGCCCGGGAGATCGATGGAGATCCGGCCTATCCCAGCTTGGCGGACCTGCCGGAAGCGGTCGAGGCGCTGATCATTGAGGCGCCGAAGGGCGAGACGCGCGATTGGGTGGCCGCCGCCGCACAGGCTGGAGTGCGCGATGTCTGGATCCACATGGCACACGACACCCCGGAAGCGGTCACCCTCGCCAAGGAGTCCGGTATCAACCTGCGCACGGGTACCTGTGCCGTCATGTATGTGACTCCCGGACTGACCTATCACAGCCTCCACAAGGCGATCATGAAGTTGGCGGGAAAGTATTGAGTCGATGCTTCGGCCACGCCCGAGGCGAGGCGACCACCGCGTTATCAAGACCTCAATCAGGAATCTGACCGTGTTCAAAGCTACCATTCCACCCGCTGCCTTGCTCGCGCTCGCACTGGGTTTCGTCGGGCCGCCGACGCAGGCCGCTTCGCCCGCCGATGGCCAGGCTCTCTGGGAGCACGTTGAAGGCCCGGCCGGCTATTCGTGCGCCAGTTGCCACACACCCATCGAAGCAACGATGCGCGGCGCGCGGCGACCTTCCCGAAGTACATCGCCTCTCTAGGTCGCGAAGTGACGCTGGAAGAGCGGATCAATCAATGCCGTCAGAAAGCACTGGGGGCCGAGCCTTGGGCACCCGACGCGCCTGAACTCCAGGCGGTCGCCGCCCTCTTGAAGTCCTTGAACTGACTTGAAGGCGGACTGTGAGTGTTGACACGGCGGCACTCCGATTGCTGGCGACAGTTGCCGAGTGGTTGGCATTCTTCATCGCGACACACAACTTCCGAGATCCATGAGCGATCGCTAGGCTAACCCCAGCCTCGAGAGAAGACGCAATCCACGCACTTCCAACGTTTTGAGAGACAAATCAATGAACAACGACACCACGATGGCCCCCAGCATGCCGCGCCTGAACGAACCCGCACCGGCCTTCGACGCCCCGACCACCCACGGCCGCAAGACGCTGGAGGACTATCGCGGGAAATGGCTGGTGCTCTTCTCGCACCCGGCCGACTTCACCCCGGTCTGCACCACCGAGTTCATGGGCTTTGCGCGCCGTCACGCCGACTTCCAGGCCATCGGCTGTGAACTGCTCGGACTCTCGATCGACAGCCACTACAGCCATGTCGCCTGGGTGCGCAACATCAAGGAGAAGTTCGACGTTGAGATCGGCTTCCCGATCATCGCGGATCTGTCGATGGCCGTGGCCAATGCCTACGGCATGATCCAGCCGGGCGCGAGCGACACCTCGGCGGTTCGCGCCACCTTCGTCATCGATCCGCAAGGCGTGCTGCGCGCCATGCTCTACTACCCCATGAGCAATGGCCGCTCGATCGACGAGATTCTGCGCTTAGTCAAAGCCATGCAGACTTCGGATGCCAACAAGGTCGCCACGCCCGAGAACTGGCAGCCGGGCGACAAGGTCATCGTCCCGCCGCCGGGCAGTGTGGAGGAGGCCAATGCGCGCGCCGTTAGCGGCGAATACGAGTGCGTCGACTGGTACTTCTGCCAAAAGTCGCTCTGACCGCCTGACCCACGGGTGTGACTGAAACCAAGGCCCCAGCTCCGTGAGCGGGGCCTTGGTCTATGCGCTGGCTTGAACGTCCTCAGACAGTTCGAGCTTCAGGACAGTATAGCCGTTCACGGTTGCGCCCTTTGGATACACGACAGATCCTGGATTCGCAAATACTCCAGCACACGGGTTTCGAGCCAGTAGTGCGGCTTCCAGGGCCGGGGGCCGGCGACGAACCCGACATGCCCGCCGTGCGCGGCCAGTTCGAGCGTCACGCCGGGACCGAGTTCGTGCGGCCAAGGAACCGTCGTGGGGAACATGAAGGGATCATCCGCCGCCTGGAGGATGAGCGTGGGCGTGTGGATGCCGGCCAGAAAGGGCCGACAACTGGCACGGGTGTAATAGTCGAACACGCCCGCGAAGCCGTTGAGCGGTGCGGTGATTTGGTCGTCGAACTGGTTGAAGTCGCGGATCGCGTCCAGATCCACATCCAACGGAAAGGGGCGCTCGGCGAACTTGCGCCGCAGACTGGCCTTGAGCTTGCCCAGCAGATAGCGTCGGTAGAGACGCGAGCCGCCCAGATCCAGCCGCAGCATGGCATCGCGCAGCACGAAGGGCACGGACACCGCTACCGCCCGTTGCAGCCGTGGCGCGCGGGTCTCGCCCAGATATTTGAGCAGCAAATTGGCCCCGAGCGAGAAGCCGATCGCGGCCAGCGGCGCGCCCTCGGGATCATGGCTCAAGACCTCCAGCACCTCGGCCAGATCCGCGCTCGCACCCGAGTGATAGGCACGGTCGAGCCGGTTCGGTTCCTCCGAGCACCCGCGCAGAAACAGGAATATCGGCTGGAAGCCGCCATGTGAGAGCGCCTGCATCAAACCGCCCGCATAGTGCGACTCCAGATTGCCTTCGAGCCCATGGATCACCAGTATCCGTGGACCGGATGGCGCGCCCAGGGCCAGATCAATGAAATCGCCATCGGCCAGCTCAATCCGGCGTCGCGTCAGCGCCAGGCGCGGACGCCGGCGCATCAGACTGGGCCAGAGGGTCTGGAGATGAGGACCGGGCAGCCACCAGGCGGGGCGGAAGCGGCTCGTTGTGATGTGATCGTGCATCTGTCAGTACGCCGGTCCCTTAGCCGCCGCCCAGCTCCGGGCGCTGGTTGAGTGCCTGCACGAAGGCTTGCGCATCCTCCCAGGAGACCTGTTCGACCGGGCGGTCGGGATCCTGGAAGTGCGCCGGATTGCGGCCCATCACTGCTGTCCACTGGCGCTGGGTCACTTCGGTCTCGGCCAGATAGAAGGGGGCCAGAGTGACGCGATGGGTCGGCTGCTCACTGCTGTGACAGGTTTCGGTGGATGCCGTCACTGGATCGCAACCCATCTGAAAACTCCCGCCGGGGATCAGGCGGAAGTTCATGCCGAGCGCATTGGTCAGGGTCGGCGCCGGATCGGCCGATGCCGTACCACTGACGACGCTGGCCGGCAACCCGCCGACCATCGCCAGCAGGCACGCCAGTCCGAAGCGATGGTGACGCTCACCCATGCCCATGCGCGACGCTTTCGGCACAGGGCGCCGCGCCCGTCAGCCGCCCGGCCATATAGGCGTGCAGCGCCTCGCCGACCGTTCCAGCCGCTCCGGTGGCCGTCTCGACACCGGCTTCATGAAAAAAGGCGATGGCACGCCCGCCCATGCCGCCGCTGATCATCACCTGGGCGCCCTGCTGGTGAATGAACGCGGGAATCTGTCCCGGCTCATGCGCTTCAGCGAAGGGATTGGCCACCACCTCAGCGGTCCGCACGGCCCCCTCCTCCAACTCGGCCAGCACGAAATAGGGGGCGTGCCCGAAATGCTGGGCCACAGCACTGTCGAGTCCCTGATCGGTTTCAGCGGTTATGGCGATTTTCATACAGTCAGGCTCCAAATGGATTGAAACAGTGCTCAAGCCGATCCAGCCTCGGCAGCGAGATGGGCTTCTAAGGTTGTCCAGAGTTCGGCGAGCGCCAGGCTCACCGGTGCCTCGGGACGGTGGGCCGTCACCGGCCGTCCAGCGGCCAGCGCCTCGGCCATGCTCAGGTCGAACGGCAACCGGGCGATCGTGGCCACACCCAGCGCTGTGCCCAGTTCCTCGATGGCGCGTGCGCCCTCGGGATAGAGATCGGCCTTGTTGATACAGATCCGCGCCGGTACCCCGAAATGCCGCACCGTCGCCAGGGCGCGCTCCAGATCCTCGCGCCCCGAGACCGTCGGCTCAGTCACCAGCAACGCCAGACTGGCCCCGGACACGGCGGCGATCACCGGACAGCCGATACCCGGCGGACCATCGACGAGGAGACCCCCACAGCCCCCGGCCTCAGCCTCAGCCTGCGCCCGACGCTTGACGGCTGTGACCAGCTTACCCGAGTTCTCCTGGCCCGGATTCAGATGGGCATGTTGCAGTGGACCATAGGGCGTCTCGGAACGCCGACAGGTACCGACCGTCTGTGCCACCAATGACAGGTCGCCGCTGGGACAGCGATCGAGACAGGCGCCGCAACCTTCGCAGGCGATCGGATCGACCTGCCAGTGCCCATCGATCTGCGCCAGCGCCTCGTAACGGCAGGCCGTTTCACAGGCGCCACAGTCACTACACGCGTCGCGGTCGATGACCGCCACCGCACCGCTGACGAAGGGCTCGGCCACCGTGGCGCGCGCCTCCAGTAGCAGGGCCAGATTGGCGGCGTCGACGTCGGCATCGGCCAGTAGCCAGCGCCCCGGTTGAGTCAGCGACGCCTGATGGGCCAGCGCGGCGGTGACACTGGTCTTGCCGGTGCCACCCTTGCCGCTGAGTATCACGATCTCTTTCATGATCCACCCACCTCGTACCGCAGACGCTCCAACAGATGGCGTATCGCGGGGCGATACTCGGGCGCGGCCTCCGGCAGCGACTGGCCGCGCGCCAAGGCCTCGGCCAGTCGCCGCTCCAACGGGAGGCGGAGCGCAATCGGTAGCCCTTGCTCAGCGCAATAGGCGTCGATCGGGGCCTCGCCGATGCCGTCGCGATTGATCACCACCCAGGCCGGCAACCCCAGCTCCTGGACGATGCCCACCACCTGCCGCAGATCATGCAGACCAAAGGCGGTCGGCTCAGTCACCAGCACCACGGCATCGGCCCCGCGCAGGGTCTCGACCACGGGGCAGGAAGCGCCGGGTGGAGCGTCGCGGATCTCGATCCAGGGCAACGGACTGGCGGATACCGACGCGGACGCGGTCGTGGGCGGCCAGTGCTTCAGGGCGCGCAACACCGGCAGACCCATCGGCTGACCGATACGCAGCAGACCCTGCGCCAGATCGATGCCCTCAAGCGTCCGGCCGGCTTCGATCTGACCAACCGTCAGCGGCTCTTCGTGAATGGCCTGTTCGGGACAGATCCAGGTGCAGCGTCCGCAGCCATGGCAGAGTTCGTCGAACACCAGCACCGCGCCGGCGACGACAGCCAGAGCGTTGAACTGACAGACCTCGGCACAGCGCCCGCAGGCGGTGCAACGCTCGGCGTCCACGCGCGGCACGGGCCGCGTGACCTCGGCCCCGCTCGACCACTGCGGATGTAGAAACAGTGCCGCGTTCGGTGCTTCCACGTCACAGTCGAGCACGCGCACCGCCTGGGTTTCAGCTGCGACCTGGGCCAGTGCGGTCGCAAGCGTCGTCTTACCTGTGCCGCCCTTACCGCTGGCTACCACCACACGCATCGGCGTCAGCCTCCGTGATGACCGTCGTGACTGGCCGCCTCGGCCTCGCGCAGGGTTCCGGCGCGAAACTGGTCCAGCAGCT
Organism: Allochromatium palmeri; assembly: GCF_009720725.1. Taxonomy (GTDB): domain Bacteria; phylum Pseudomonadota; class Gammaproteobacteria; order Chromatiales; family Chromatiaceae; genus Thermochromatium; species Thermochromatium palmeri. The sequence continues at coordinate 15,584 of NZ_WNKT01000017.1, read as the reverse complement.
GACGTCCGATCAGGGCATTCTGACCTTCAGGTGCCAGTAAGGCGCGGAGGCCGGCGGCGTGCAGCGTGGTCCAGGCTTTCGGCCCATAGGCGCCGCTGACCACGACTTCTGCGCCCTGAGCGGCGAGGAACTGCGCCGCGCGCACGCCCGCACCGCCGTCGGCCTCCAACGCCGGATTGGGGAGACGTGTCCACTCGCCGCTTTCGCTGTCGACCAGAACGAAGAAGGGCGCGCGCCCAAAACGGGCATCGAAGGCCGCATCGAGCGTATCACCAGCCATTGAGAGCGCCAGTTTCATCGCGCCGACTCCGACAGGACACCATGTTCCAACTGTTCCAGCCGCACACGCAGCTGGGCGATCTCTTCACTCAACGGCCTGGCGGCCGCAGAAACACCGGGTTCCGAACGCCCCAGGCGACCGAACCCCTGACTGGCCATGGCGCGTCGACCGCCGCCACAGGGACCGCGTCCACGTCCTTGACACTGACCGCGACCCTGACCCCGTCCGGCTCCACGCGGACCTGTTCCATCTTGCATCGGCATTGTTCGACTCCTCGTCGGTGGCGGATAGGCCGTGAACGCCGGTGATTGCATCGGCCCGACGCCCTATCCACCTGAATCAATTCACGTCTCGGTGTCCGACATCGGATCGGAACCACCCAAACTCCAGGACCGCGATAGGATCGCCATCCGTGCTGGAAGTATCGGCCGATTCCTGATTCATTTACCCTGACATTTCGCAATAACAAGCGCACATATGTGCGTTTCAGTAGAATCTGTCCAATCGTTGTTCATCCACCCAGGAGTCCCTGTTCATGCCCAGACATCGCCGCACACGCCGGATTGGATTCGATCCCGGCGAACTCTGCTTCAAACCCTGCGGACGACGCGGACGTCAGCTCGAAACCCTCACGCTGCGCCCGGATGAGCTCGAAGCCCTGCGTCTGATGGATCTCGAGGGGTTGTACCAGGAAGAGGCGGCCGAACGGCTGGGGGTGTCGCGCACCACGCTGTCGCGCACCCTGGCGCGGGCGCGGCACACTGTCGTCGCTGCCTTGATCGGTGGCCGGCGGCTCGTGCTCGAACCGCGTTCTTCGTCATCAGCCATTGATCAGGATCAGGAGTAGACAGTGAAGCGGCCAGCGAGCGCGCCTCCGCGTCGTCTCGACTAGACTGCGACTGGAATCCGTTACGGTCTGGTCAAGGCCGCACGGGTCGACATCCACTCCGATGAGGATTCCGTCATGTTCAAACTCGATGCGATTCGGATCGCGACCATCGCCGCTCTCGGCGCGCTGTCGGTCCTGTGGGGAGCAGTCTGGGCTGAGTCCTCACCGTCGAAGGGAGCGGCGGCCACGCTGGAGGTCAAGGTGTTGGAGGTTCAGCCAACAACGGGCAACGAAGCCCTCTACCGGATGGAGGTCATCTCGGTGTTGCGCTCCAGCATCCGAGTGAAGCCGGGCGACAGCATCCGCGTGCGCTCCCGCCTCGCCGGCCCGGAGGCGCCGGATCAGGGTCTCAAGCCGCGCGGCTGGATCGGAATCGCCTATCTGAACCGTTCCTGAAACCATAGAAAAACATTCCATGGACGCCAGCCGAACAGTGCTGCCGACGATTGGCGGGCCGGAATCGCGCCGGCCACGGGCGATCAGGTCGCCGTGCGCGCCGTGCCCCGAGGGGTCGGTGGCGCACGGGATCGGTCCGTAGACCGGCCGCCCGTACGGTACATCCGTCGCTGCTCACGGGCGACCTGCCTCCAAAACGCCCAGACGTGCCGCCCCCGATTCCTCACGGGTAGGGGGCGGGCGGTTCCGGCGCGGCGATTGGGTCGCTCCGAGAGGTTCAAGGCGCGCCGCGCGATGACCAGCGCGGCGGCGTGATGGGGACCGAGGCCGTAGCGCTCGGCGAATTTCTCCCGACCGATCAGCGAAGTGTAGGCCGGGTGGCGGCTGAAGACTTCAAGCCCGGCGTCATGGGCACGCGCTTTGAGCGTGGCGACGATCCGATCATAGGCCAGGGCCGAGAGCATCCGGGCATAGCGCCCGCCCTCGGCTTCAAGCGCCGCTTTCTTGGCTGAAAAGTCGAGTTTCTCGATGGCCAGCGGCTTCCCCCGGTCACGGGCGAAGTCCATCAGGGTCTTGATCGCCTCGCCAATGCGCGCCTGGGTCTGGTGGCGGTCGAGGCCGTAGGTGACGAGCGGAATGGTGAGTGAGGCGATGGGATTGCCATGACGGTCGGTCTCGCAGACGGCCAGATGATCGGCGTTGAGATCGACCCCGATCGCCCCGAGTTGCCGGTCGCTGCGCTGCTCGAAGGGGCGCGCCTGGGTGGTGATGAATACCCGCCAGCCCTGGGCATCACGCTGGAAGCGGTAGCTGATGGCCTGCTCCAGGGTCAGGGCCGCGACCAGGGCCTCGGTGCCGTAAGGGAGCCGGATGTCGAAGCGAACGTATTTGTCGCCCTCCTGACAGAGTACGTTGGGAAGCCGCAGGCGCAGGGCAAAGCACTGCTCACCGAGATACTCCGCCACACAGCCCTGACAGCCGCCCGTCTCGTCCTTGGACCCCAGCACCACGAACTGGCTGGCGCGAGCGCGGCACCAGTCCGCTCGCCAGGCGTCGTGGGAGTCGTAGCCATTAGCGTGCAGGTCGAACTGGGCGTGAAACCGCTTGCGACCGCCAAAGCACAGGCGCACGCGATCATCGGCACGGTCGGCTTCGAGCTGGGCCAGACGCGCGCGCAACCGGGCCAGCCGGCGCTGTTTCTGGTGGCGTGTGTTCAGGCGACGGCGGCGTTCGGCCGCCTCCAGCGGCTGGGACAGCACTTGATCGAGCTTGGCGACCACCTGCTCGGCTTTCTTGATCCGTGCCCTGGCTTCCTCAAGCAGCCCCGCGCGCCGTTCCTGGATCGACGCGATCTTGCCTTTCAGGTTGATCGCCATCGCATTGAACTGCCGCGCCGTCAGCCCGAAACGAATCAGATAGTCCGACTTCAGTGCCGCCGGATCGCCGCCACGGGCCAGGTCGGCCAACAGCGCGCGCTCGGCGCGACCATACACCTCCGCATAGCCGTCCAGAACCTCATCCAGCCTCTCGTCGGGATCGCTGATCCGGGTATGATAGGTACGCTGCACTTTGGCTGGACGCTTCATGCCGAAGAGATTAGCCCATTCATCTATGTCTGGCTATGGTATGAGGCAACAGTTGCAACCCTCTATCTGGAGCCGAAATTCAACACGCTCTGCGGCTTCACCGAATCCGAGGTCACGACGGTGCTGGAACGGCTGGCGGCGGAGGGTGCCGGCGCCTCGGCCTGGACGCCCGCCGATGCTCTGAACACCATGCGCACGTTTTACAACGGCTATCGTTTCAGCGAAGACGCCGAGACCTCGGTTTACAATCCAACCCTGACGCTCTACTTCCTCAAGGCGCTCCAGGAGGTCGGTCGCCCGCGCCCTCTATGTCGAACGCCTGCGCGAGACCTGGCTGCCCGTCCGGCGGTGGCCGCACGGCTGGACGAGGCGGCGGAACAAGCACGCCGTTATGGCGCGACCCTGCGTAAGCGTTACGACCTGACCGACCTGCGCATCCTCGCGGTGGTGGCCATCGGGCTGGAGCGGCTGGTATGGCGGGTGCTGTGAGTGTCGTGTCGAACGACGGCCTCGGCGTCGTGAACATCGGCAAATCTGTCCTTCAGAATGACGTGCAAGCCACACCGGCTGATCAGTCAGACAGAGCCACGATTAAACCAGCATTCATTATGTATTGCGTCCACGATCACCTGTCCAGTGCACTGGGCTACAACATTTGAATCCACGCTTCGACTAAAAATAAGGTGTTAATTGACCTGGATCATTGGTGTCAGCCACGCTTGCAGCAATACTCTCGGGTGCCTACCGAGTGCGAGCTTGCCATGCGAACTGGCGCAAGCTTGCATCACCAGCGATGATCAACCGAAGCTGAGACGATGGGCTCCGCGCCGGTGGCTCGTCCGAAGCCAGGGAGGCATGGAGGCCACGGCGCACAGATTTCATTGGACTGAACGCTTGAGGGGACAGACACCATGGGTTGGACAGCGCCGATCGAGGCCGGGCCGTTACAGGCGGTCACAGCGAATCTGGGGATTGCAGGCACGTCGGAACACACCGACACGGAGCCGTTGGTCAGTGTGCCGATGGTCGAGTCCGTTCTACCACTGACCCGCTTCCGCGTTCACTTCACGGCTCAGGAGCCGATCCGGTTGCCCGAATACAGCGGCTCGGCCTGGCGGGGACTGCTCGGCCATGGGCTGCGCCGCACCGCCTGTGTCACCCGCCAGCCGACCTGTACGGGCTGCCTGCTCATCCACCATTGTGTCTACTCGACCCTGTTCGAGACCCCGGACGCCGAGGGTCAGCCGGGCGGATCCCCGCATCCCTTTATCCTGGCCGTCGATCCGCGCGCCCCGCGTGCGCTGGAGCCGGACGCTGCCTTTCACCTCGATCTCCAGTTGCTGGGCGCTGGTATCCAGCAGATGCCCTATCTGATTCATGCCTTTGGCTTGGCCGGCACGCGCGGATTCGGGCGCTCGGGTGGACGCTTCACCCTGACCGCCGTTGAGCGCGAAGTCACGCTGGGCGCTGAGGACTGGCGGACGGTCTATGACGCCACCGTCGGACGCTATGAGCCGCTGGAGACCGCCGCGCCCGTGATGCCGCCGGCCCCGGCGCGTGCCCACCTGCATCTGCTCACCCCCTGGCGGCTCAAGCGCGACGGACGGCGCATCGGCGCGCGCGAGCTGACCGCATTCGACGTCGCCCATGCCCTCTATCGCCGACTGCGCACCCTGGCGGTCGCACATGGCGGCGATCCTGACCGCTTCGATCATCGCCGGTTGCCGACCGATCCCACCGCCCTCCAACTGGAAGTCGACTGGTTGCGCTGGCACGACTGGACGCGCTATTCCTCGCGTCAGGACGCGCTGATGCAGCTGGGCGGGCTGATCGGTGAGGTCAGCCTTGATGGCCCGGCGCTTGCCGACCTGTGGCCGGCGCTCTGGTTCGGGCAGTGGACGCATGTCGGGCAGGGCACGGCCTTTGGGTTGGGGCGCTATCGGCTTGCAAGCTTGCAATAGACCGAAAGATCGGGAAACGGTTGGAGAATACGCCGCATGGAGAAACCGATGACACACGATGACCGCTTGGCCGCCTCCTGCCGGGTCGCGCTCGCGGGCCTGCTGCATGATGTCGGCAAGTTCGCCGAACGCGCGGGGCTTATGATCGACACCGAGGCGCTGGAGACGCATCTTCAGCTCTATGCCCGCCGCCAGGAGAAAGGCGGTCGACACTGGTACAGCCATCGCCATGCGGCCTATACGGCGCTGGCGATCGACCAACTGGAACCGCACCTGCCGCGCCTCGTCGGCCAGGACATGACGCCCTTTGCGGCCTGGAAGGATCGCGATGCCGATGACTCGCTCATCAATGCCGCCGCCTGTCACCACAAACCGACCACGTTCATGCAGTGGATCATCGCCACCGCCGACCGCGTGGCTTCGGGCTTCGAACGCGAGACCTTCGACCGCTACAACGACAGTGAGGAGCAGACCAGCACCAAGCTCAACCACATCACGTCCCGGCAACTGACGCTGTTCGAGCAGATCCGTCTGGACGAGGCCGCCGCCAAACCGGGCGCACTGACCAAACGCTATCCGCTCCAGCCCCTGGCGCCGTTGACGCTCTTCCCGGTGCCGGCCAAGGAGGTCGAAACCACCCAGGCGGCCCAGGCTCAGGCCGACTATCGCCGGCTCTGGGACGGCTTTCTTGGGGCGCTGACCGCGATCCCGGCCTCACACCGCGCGCGGCTCGACCTCTGGCTCGATCACTTCGAGACCCTGTGGCTGACCTTCACCCACGCCATCCCCTCAGCCACCGCCTTTGGCGTCCGGCCGGAGGTCTCGCTCTACGACCACTCCAAGGCCGTGGCCGCGCTGGCCGTGGCGTTGTGGCGTTACCATCACGAACGCGGCGACGATCCAAAGGCCGTGGCTCAGGCGCAGCGCGACCGCCTCGACTGGGATGAGTCGAAGTTGCTACTGATCCAGGGCGATCTCTTCGGCATCCAGGAGTTCATCTTCGCCAGTGGCGGAGAGACCAACCGCCGCGCCGCCAAGCTGTTGCGCGGACGCTCGTTCTACGTCGGCCTCCTGACCGAATGCGCGGCTATGCGCGTGCTCGATGCGCTGGCCTTGCCTGCGACCAGCCAGATCATCAACGCCGCCGGCAAATTTCTGATCGTGGCGCCCAATACCGCCGAGACCCTGGAGGCGCTCGAGCGCGTGCGTCGCGACATCGATGCCTGGTGTCTGGAACACAGTCGCGGGCAGTCCGGTGTGGGTCTGGCCTGGATGGCGGCCTCGTGCAACGACTTTCTGAGTGATTCGGACGCGCCTAACGCTCATGGTCGCTTCGGCGCGCTGATGAAACGACTGTTCGCCCAGCTCGAACAGGCCAAAGCTCAGCGCTTCGGGCTCTGTGGCGAGTCGGCCCCCACGGCGGCCTTCACCGGGTTCCTCGATCGCTTCGATAACACCCGTGGTGTCTGCCAGATCGACGGACGTTCGCCGGCAGTGACGCAACTCACGGAAGCCGGTCGCACCATCCATCTCGGGCGTCTGGCCAAGGACCAGATCGACTTGGGCAACTGGCTGACCCGCCACGAACGGCTGCTGGTGAGCCGCTCCCCAATCGTCCGCGACACGCTCGACATCGACCTGTTCGGCTATTGCGTCGGCTTCACCGGCGACGAGGAAGCCAGCGGGCGCTTTGGCCCCGAGGTCTACCGCGACAACCTGTTGCGGGTCTGGGATTTCAGTCTGCCGGATGAAGACGGCCGCCGCCCGTTATGGAACGGCTACGCGCGCCGCGCGATCAACGCCTACATCCCGCGCTTTCTGGGCGATGAGTCCGGGAATGTCTGGTTCGAGGACAAGTATGGTCGGGCCGATCCCGAGGATCCGTTCGACGCCGGCCCCGAAGAACCCAAGACCTTCAACCATCTGGCCTGTGAGGATCAGCGCCTCGATGAGCGCGGGCGCTGGGTCGGTATTCGCGCCCTGACCACGCTCAAGGGCGATGTGGATAACCTCGGCGCCATTTTCCAGCGCGGACTGGAGGCCCCGACCTTCGCCAAGATGGCGGCGCTCTCGCGCCAGATGAACGCCTTCTTCGCCCTCTATCTGCCGTGGCTGTGCCGGACCCGCTACCCAAACGCCTATACCGTGTTTGCCGGCGGGGATGACTTCTTCCTGATCGGACCCTGGAAGACGCAGATGGATTTGGCGCGTGAACTGCGCGCCGAGTTTCACCGCTATGTCGCCGAGAACCCCGGCATCCATTTCTCAGCTGGACTCTCGACGACCAAGCCGGGGCTGCCGGTGCGACATCTGGGCGAGCTGGGCGAACAGGCCCTGGAGGCGGCCAAAACGCACCGTCCCGAGAAAGACAGCGTGACCGGCTTTGGCCAAACGGTGCCCTGGACAACCTTCGATGAACTGGACAAGGCACGCACCGAACTGGAAGGGCTGGCAACCGAAATCGGTCTGAGTACAGGGTATCTCTATGGACTGCTGGAACTCATCGACAAGGCCGAGCGTTTCCAGAATTCCAAGACATCGCGCCCAGAAGACGCCATCTGGCACAGCCAGTTTGCCTATCGCACCTATCGGATGCTGGAGCAGCGCTTGCGCGGTCGCGATCTGGAGCCGGAACGTCGGCGTGTGATGCAGCGTCTGGCCCAGGTCATCGCCCAGCAGGGCATCGAGCGTTTCGGCGGCGACTATCGCTTGGCGCTGTTCACCCATCTCTATCAGACCCGCGACTGAGGATTCATCCCATGGCCGAAGGACGTTACAACCCATCCCAACGCGGCCCGTATCGAGGCCGTGACGACCGCCAACAGCGCCGCGATGAACCGGACATTGATCTGAGCCGGGTTCGGTTTGGGGCCGACCTGGAGGCACAGCTGTTCAACGAGGTGGCTCAGCACTGTGCCAAGACCATCAGCGAGAGCAACCAGCGCAGCAACAAACCGAGTCAGCTGCGCCGCTTCTACGATGAGCTGTTGATGTGGGTGGCCAAGGTCGAGCAAACCCCCGAGCGCTTCGAGGAGTACCAGCCCTTCATCCTGATGCTCAATGCCAAAGCGGCCTATGCCAAAGGGCGCGATCTGGTCGACGCTAACTTCGTGGCGCTGCTCGCTCACTGTCTGCGCCAGGCCGAGGATGCTAAGACGCTGGGCCAGGTGAAGCTGTTCCTGGAAGCCTTTCTGGGCTTCTACAAGGCCGAGCGCCCGCGCGAGAACTAGGACCAGCACGGCTCGAACCCCGTTTTTCAAGGAGACCCTCATGCAACTGACCCAGATCCAGAAGCTCGTCGGCCAGATCGAACTTGTCAGTGGACTACACATCGGCGGCAGCAGCACCGAGATGCACATCGGCGGTACCGACAACCCGGTGATCAAGAATCCCGTCACCAATCAGCCCTACATTCCCGGCTCCAGTCTCAAGGGCAAGATGCGCAGTCTGCTCGAATGGCGCGCCGGCCTGGTCGGGATCACCGATGGCAAGCCGGTGGGTTTCCGTGATGTCGCCAAGCCCGAGCTGTCGTCTGAGCAACAACGAGCGGCCAAGGTCATCCTGACACTCTTCGGCGGCGCACCAGAGGGCGATCCAGATCTGGAACTGGTGCGCGAAATCGGCCCGACGCGGCTGGCGTTCTGGGACTGCAATCTCGATCCGGCGTGGGTCGCGGAGATGCTTGACCGCAACCTGCTCCTGACCGAGCACAAGACCGAGAACGCCATCGACCGCATCCGGGGCGTGGCTGAGCATCCGCGCAACACCGAGCGCGTGCCGGCGGGGGCGCGCTTCGCGTTCCAACTCACCCTCAAGGTGCACGATGACGAGGATCTGCTCGATGAGTTGCTAGTGGGCCTGAAGCTCCTGGAGCTGACCGGACTCGGCGGCTCGGGGTCGCGCGGCTACGGCAAGATCCGCTTCACGGGTCTGACCCTGGGCCAGAACGCACTTCAGGCCCGTCTGGATCAACTGACGCTCGACTGAGCGGGAGCCGCTGGATGGAGACTCTTGCACTGCGTCTGCGACCGCTGACGGCCTTCGGGTCGCCGCTGCTGGGCGACACGCTGTTTGGGCAACTGTGCTGGGCGGCCCGCCATCGGTTCGGGACCGGGCGCCTCGCGGATCTGCTCACCGGTTATACGGCAGGACGCCCCTTCGCGGTCGTCTCCGACGCCTTCCCCGAAGGCATGTTGCCGCGTCCGGCCTTGCCGTTGTCGCTGTTCCACGCAATCCCCGGCGCTGATCGCAAGCAGGCCAAGCGCCGGCATTGGATCCCGCTGTCGGTCTTGTCCACGCCGCTGCTCGACTGGCTCGGGCAGGCCCAGAGCGATGCGGAATTGCTCGCGGCCCAGCACTCGGATACGGCCCCGTCGCGATCGCTGTCGATCACGCATCCCCAACCCCACAACAGCCTCAACCGGCTGACGGGAACTACGGGGCGCGGTGAGTTTGCGCCCTACACCCAGATGCAGCGCTGGCACGCTCCCGAAGTGGCGCTCGTCTGTCGCGTGGTCTTCGATCCGGCGCGTCTGTCTGCCGATGAGATCGCACAACTGTTCGCCGACATCGGAGCCTCGGGCTTTGGGCGTGACGCGAGCATCGGACTGGGCAAATTCGACGTCGAGGCGATCCCTGACGCCCCCTGGCCGCACCAGTACAACGCCAACGCCTGCCTGACTCTGGCTCCCTGTGCGCCCCAGGGGCTGGCGTGGGACGCCGGTCGCTGCTTCTACGAGGTTTTCACCCGCTTCGGGCGGCATGGCGATCTGGCGGTTCATGAGGGCAATCCGTTCAAGACCCCGCTGTTGCTTGCGCGCGCCGGGGCGATTCTGACCCCGCGCCAGATGCCCGAGGCGCCCTTCATCGGGCAGGGACTCGGGGGCGACGGCGCGCTCTCGAAGGTCATCCCCGAGACCGTCCACCAGGGCTATGCCCCCTGCATTCCGATCCATCTGCCGCTGCTGGAGGTGGCCGCATGAGTCACGGATTCTCGACCTGGCAACTGGCCATCACGCCGCTCTCGCCGGTGCATATCGGCACGGGGGAGGACTATGAGCCGACTCAGTACGTTATCGATGGGGATGGGCTCTACAGCTTCAGTCCCGAAGCGGCCTTGCGGGCGCTACCAGAGGCGGCCCGCGCCGACTTGTTGCGTATTCTGAACGGTCCGCCCACGGTCGAGTTGCTCAAGCAGGTGCAGGCGTTCTTCCATCGTCAGGCCGAACGGCTGATCCCCGAAGCCGAGCATGTCATTCCGGTGCTGCCGACCATCGCCGCCGAGTACGCCGAACGGGTCGGAAAGACCGCGCAGAGAGAGCGCGAGCGCGACATCATCAACCAGCTACGCATCATGCGTACCTATGGTGATGCAGCCACCCGCCGCCCAATCCTGCCCGGCTCCAGCCTCAAGGGAGCAATCCGTACCGCGCTGCTCGATCGGGTCAATGGCGGTGCCTCGCTGCCGCCGGATATCAAGCGCCTGCCGGAACACAAGCGCAACGTCCCGCTGCAGAAGCACCTGTTCGGCTATGACAATTTCGATCAAGACCCCATGCGCCTGGTGCAGCTGGGAGATGCCGCCGACGTGCGCCCGTCCGAGACGCTCGGCACCGAGATCCGCTATGCCGTCAACCGCAAGCGTCAGCCGGTCACCAAGGATGGGCGCGAGATCGCCGCGCAGGCCGAAAATCTGCGCCAAGTCGTCGAGTGCATCCCGTTACTGCGTCCGCGCGCTTTTCAGGGGCAGCTTTCGCTGCAAGAGCTTGGAGGACTGACCGGTCCCAAGCTGCCCGCACCCGAGTTGCGCTGGACGTTCGAGGAACTGGCCGAAGCCTGCCAGGCGTTCTATCGCCCGATCCTGGAGCGCGAACTTCAGGAACTGGGATCACGCGGGTATCTGGACGCTGGCTGGCGTGCGGCGATCCGACAAATTCTGGAGGCCCAGGAACACGCATTCAGTGCCCGGCGTGCGTTTCTGTTGCGGGTCGGTTTCCATAGCGGGGCCGAGTCAGTGACACTCAACGGCGTGCGCTCGATCAAGATCAACATGGGGCGTGACCCTCAGACCGGCCGCACGCGCTACGAGGATTTGCCCGTCACCAAGACCGTCTGGCTAGCAGCTCAGGACATCCAGCAACGCCGTGATCTGGTTCCCTTTGGCTGGGTGCTGGTCGAAGCTATCCCGCACGATCAGGCGTTCGCCGATTGGCCCGTTGGGCTGACTGAGCAGGGGGTGAACGAAGCCTCTGACGAGGCGAACTGGCGAGGTGGCATCGAGACCCGTCGCCGCGAATTGCGCGAGCGTCTCGACGCCGAGCGCGCGCGTGACCAGGCCCAGCGCGAAGCGACTGAACGTCAGGTGCGCGAAGAGGCTGAGCGGGCGGCGCGGCTGGCCACGCTCTCTGAACAGGGACGTCAACTGGAAGGGCTGCGCACGCGGCTGGAACAGGATCGGCGTGCCAATCTCCGGCAAGCCGGGGGCGAACTGGCCAATCGGCTGGTGGCCGTGCTCAAAGAGGCGGCCGAGTCCTGGCCGGCAGAGGACTGTGTGGCCCTGGCCGATCTAGCCGAGGAGATCTACGGCTACATCGGCTGGCCGACAAGCAAGAAGAAACGCGAACGTCAGGCACAGATCCAGGCTCTGCGGCAGCGTTCTTGATGCGCTCAATTCAGGATGACCGTCATGAAAATCCATATTGCACTGGTTTCCGCTCAGATCCTTCCCAATCTGATCCCCATCCTCATGGAGCGGCCGGATCGGGTACTCCTGATGGTCACCCCCGAGATGGCGGCGCGTCGTCTCGACCGGCGTCTCGAAAAGCTACTCAAGGAGCAGGGCATTGGGGTGGAACTGTTCTTGGATGTGCCCGATGCCGGATTGCGCGAGATCAAGGCGTATGCCGATACGCTGGCCAATCGGCTCATCGAGGAGCAGGCGGACGCTGAAATTGTCCTCAATGCCACCGGCGGCACCAAGCTGATGTCGTTTGGATTCGTAGAGGCGTTTCGTGGGATTGCCGGTCACATCCTCTACACCGACACGGCCCACCGGCGCATCGAGTATCTGCCCAACGCGCAGGCGTTGCTGCCTGAACCCACGCCGATGGGTAACGTGCTCGATGTGCCGCTGTATCTGGCAGCCCAGGGGTTTCGGTTCCGCCGGGCAGCGTCCGATGAGGTCAGCTGGCGTGAGGCGGTGAGCCAGCGTAAGGCCACCTGCAAGTTTCTCGGCAAGCATATCGCCGATCCCCATTTGCAAAATTTCATTGGCGCAATGAACCGCCTGGTCGACCGGGCGTTGGAAAACATTCCGGGCACTTATGAAGACCGGCTGGTCGCGCCCGACCAAGCCTTTGAGACCGTGCCCTTCGGAATCTGGGCCAAGGCGCTGGGCGAGCTGGTAAAGGCGGCGCTGATTACCTGGCAGGACGGCTCGCCGGACGTCACCTTTACCAGCGTCGAGGCCGCGCGCTTCGTGCGGGGTGGCTGGCTGGAGGAGTACGCCTGGCACACGGTCAAGGATGCCGGTGCCTTCGATACGCGACTCAGTGTCGAGGGGGTCTGGGCCGACACCCGGAAGACCATCAACGAATTCGATGTTCTGGCCTGCCACATCAATCAGCTGCTTTTCATCGAATGCAAGACGCCGCGCATCGGTCCCAACAATGAGAACGACATCGCCTACAAGCTAAAAAGCTTGAGTCAGGATGCGGGAGGCTTGTTTGGCGATACCTGGTTGCTGTCGGCACGTCAGCCCTCGGATGTGCTGATCGAACGGGCCAAACAGGCCCGTTTCAGACTGATTGGCCCCGATGAGCTGGCCAATTTACGCGAACTGGTGCTCGATTGGCTTTCGGGTCGAGACTGAGTGGGACCGTCGACGGCTGCAAGCTTGTAGCGCCAACCGCTCGCCAACGGCTTCGGGATAATGACGCTCCACCCAGCGCAACTTGGAGAAGCGAAGCCGCATGCCCACACTCTGGACGGAAGACTGGCTGCTGTTTCTGATGCGCTGTCAGGACGCCTACCTGCAACGTGACCGCCCCGAGGGCTTCATCTATGTGGTGGATGTCATGGAAGGGATCATCCCGATCAACCAGGCGTTGGCCAGGCAGGTGATTCGAAAGCCGGTCATCTACCAGGAACGCTGGCGTGAAGGCTGGGTGGAAGCACGCGACACCGGCAAGGTGCGCTGGAAACACATCTGATCGCCGAACGACCGTCGCGCCGGCGGCCACCGCCGGCTCGACCGACTGCTCAAGGACCACTTATGACTCAGTCTCCCCCCCGCCGTATCCTGCTGGCCGTCACCGGCCTGACCCCACAGATCGTCACCGAGACGCTCTATGCGCTGGCCTGCAACCGCTCAGATCCCTGGATTCCGCACGAGGTCCATCTGATCACCACCGCCACCGGCGCCGACAACGCGCGGCTCAATCTGCTGGCCGGTGAACGCTGGTTTCATCGGCTGTGCGGCGACTATGGTCTGCCGCCGATCGCCTTCAATCCCGAGTATATCCATGTGCTCGAGGACGCCGAGGGCCGCCCGCTCGATGACATCCGCACCCAGGCCGACAACACCCTGGCCGCCGACTTCATCACCGAAACCCTACGCGGCTTGACCGAAGATCCCGACACCGAGATCCATGTCTCCATCGCCGGCGGGCGCAAGACCATGGGCTATTACCTGGGCTATGCGCTCTCGCTCTACGGACGTCCCCAGGATCGGCTGTCGCATGTGCTGGTCTCTGACCCCTATGAGACCAACCGCGATTTCTACTATCCGACCCCCTATGAGCATCCGATCCACAGCCGTCGGGGTGACAAGGAAGTCACGGTTGATGCGCACAACGCGCGCGTGGATCTGGCGGATATCCCCTTCGTGCTGCTGCGCGACGGTCTGCCGGAGCGGCTGCGCACCGGGCAGGCGAGCTTCACCCGCGCGGTGTTCACAGCCAACCGTGGCCTACAACCGGCGCGTTTGATCATGGATGTCGCCCAACGTCGGGTTTGGATCGATGATGAAGAACTGGGGTTAACCAAAACGGAGTTTGTGGTCTTGCTGTGGCTGGCCGAGCGGGCGCGTAACGGCGCTTCAGTTACCGACTGGTCAACACGGGCGATGGCGGAAGCGTTTCTTGATCGCGTGAAACGGGTTTTTTCCAATCCCATGGATGGTGAACATGATCGGATCAAGGCCAGCTTCGAGTCTCATGACTATTTTCCGCTGAAGGTCGCCAAGTACTTCGAGCCGAAGAAATGCACGATCAACAACAAAATCCTCAAGCTGCTGGGTCCGCGCCCGGCGGAGCGTTATGTGATTGGCCGCGGTAATGACAATGCCTTTCCCCTGATTCCGGAGCAGATCGAGATTCTTGGTGGCTAACGCGCCTCCAAGCAGGCCGGTTCTCACAAGCTTGTGAGAACCCGGAGATGGAGTGAAATGCCGGATCATTGCGCCGACCTGATGACATCCACCTTCCAACAGCGGAAAAATCCTATGCTTTTCCTGATTGCATTTCTCACCCCGGTCGTGTCCGGCCTCGTCAGCGGGGCGACCACCGTCCTCAGTGCGGCGGCGGCGGGGGCCGCTACTGGAGCGGCAGCCGCCGGTACGATGGGGGCGGCCATTGGTGCCACAACGGGGGCGGTCGGGTCGGCTGCCGCCGTTGTGGCAGGCACGACGGCCAGCGCCGCATCGGTGGCCACCACCGTGGGTGCCGTGGGTACGGCCACGGTCGTCACCAAGGCGTCCATCGATACGCTGCGCGCCGGTCAGACCGCGCTCGTGACCCGGCGTGCGCGCCGGACGTCCCTCGCCTAACCCGCCCTCAACGGTCGCTCGTATCGGGCGACCCCTCAAGCCGCTCATGGCCAGCCAATGCAGCCAGGGCGATGAATTCAGCCTGGAGTTCTGAAAGAGACGTCAGGATGTCAGCGTTAAAAGCACTTGATCCAAGCGCCAAGTTCGATACTATCGAGCTTGGCTGACAAGGCCACTCTGATCCCGAAATCTGTTGTATTTTTGGTCAAAACTTGACCTAACTTTTTTGCTGACTCTATGTGTATGCTAGAGCTTGTCTATCAAACTGATTTTTCAAGCAAAAGTTATCCACAGGGAGTCCGCATTGAGACCCGCTTTCGAGGGGATTAAGACTGATCGTCGACGAGGGCTGTCAAGTGACGCTCGAGTCCGCATTGAGACCCGCTTTCGAGGGGATTAAGACGCCAGTGCTTTCCTCGTGAGTCCGGTTGCTGGGTCCGCATTGAGACCCGCTTTCGAGGGGATTAAGACCAGTATTCACTCCATGGACCGTCGATCCAGTACTGTCCGCATTGAGACCCGCTTTCGAGGGGATTAAGACAACTGGAACGTTAAGATGAGGGCGGGGCGCGTGGGTCCGCATTGAGACGCTCTTTAGAGGGGATTTAGACATGGCGAGCTTATCGATGGCGGAGTGGAGGGTGGG
>NZ_WNKT01000178.1 GCF_009720725.1 Allochromatium palmeri | reverse complement strand
CAGGAACCGTTCACGGCGGGTCTGGTACTTCGGCTTCGGGGCGCGTTTCTTGGGCATCGTCGTCAGGCTGAGGGCGGTGGAGAACACAGGGCACAAGGGTATCACTCAGACCCCTTCGCCAAAACGGAATTGTTCAGCGTTTCCCTAATGCGTCTTTACAGTGATGAGCTGCCGCTGAAACGCAGGCGGGTGCTGTACCAAAAGGTCAGCAGCAGAGTGCGTGAGGCCTTCCAGTCGCGGCGCGTCGTTGAATTTGCCGTGCCGGTCGTTGACCGTTTGCAGCCGACTGGCTGGCATTTTGGACTTTGGACAAAAACACGCTCCTTCCCAGTGCCCAGTAGGCCTTCTTGAAACTTTTCGTGGTATGCATCCGATCAAGCCGTCGCGGTGAGCCTCGGTTGGCGC
>NZ_WNKT01000177.1 GCF_009720725.1 Allochromatium palmeri | reverse complement strand
GAGCGGATCCCCACTACCTGTCACGACGGATCGTGCGCATGGCGTGGGAAGACATCGGACTGGCCGACCCCAGAGCCCTGCAGATCGCCAATGAGGCCGCCATAGCCTATGAGCGGCTGGGTTCGCCGGAGGGCGAACTGGCCCTGGCGCAAGCGGTCATCTATCTGGCGATCGCGGCCAAGAGCAACGCGGGTTACACCGCTTACAAGGCCGCGCGCGCCTTCGTCAAACAGGACAAAAGCCGCGAAGTTCCCAGACATCTGCGCAATGCCCCGACGCAGCTGATGAAAGACTTGGGCCACGGGCAGACCTATCGTTATCCGCATGACGAATCCCAGGGCTATGCCGCCGGCGAAACCTATCTTCCCGACGGGATGGCTGAGCCGCACTGGTATCGACCGGTGCCGCGA
>NZ_WNKT01000176.1 GCF_009720725.1 Allochromatium palmeri | reverse complement strand
TTGCCGTCGGCTAGTAGTTACGTTGGTCCGAAAGGACACTACAGGTACTCCTACAGGGGACTTCCACCCCATCAGTTTATGCCCATGCCGGGCGTACACGAGTGAATCAAGCCGACCCCAAAAAGCGCGCGTCGAGCTCGGCCCGAGTCTTGAGGTTTCTCGTGGCGCGTTTTTTGGGTCTGCTTATTCATAACGTTATGTGCGATATTGGCTTTAGCTACGCCTTGACATATTTTTGCTTAATTTAGATCATCAATTCATGAATAATTTATAGATATTTCACCTGTCATGGAGACGCTAGAATCTTCTTTAACATTTAAAGTGATTTAAAATCAGTTAAGTACATCTATTAAATAATTTTAACAAAATACCTGTTTGAGTATATAATAAATATCTCTGCCATAAGCAAGA
>NZ_WNKT01000175.1 GCF_009720725.1 Allochromatium palmeri | reverse complement strand
AGGGCGGTGGAGAACACAGGGCACAAGGGTATCACTCAGACCCCTTCGCCAAAACGGAATTGTTCAGCGTTTCCTTATGTGCTTTACTTTACGTGCAGTTGAACAAAGTTATTTAATTCAGAGATCGACCGAATTACATACAGAGATTTACGCGCTGATAGTTTCTCTAGTCTGTGCATAAATTTGTCGTTCCATAGTTTTGGGCAAAGACGCAACACTCTGTAACTCTCCAGCGTTCCTCTAAATACCGAACTTCCATCTGGCCATCCTTCAGGTCTTTTTACTATGCCTGTCAACAACCGCTTCGTCACGAGCCAGTAGCTTGTGTAATAAGGGAGATCGATATAAGTACATCTATTAAATAATTTTAACAAAATACCTGTTTGAGTATATAATAAATATCTCTGCCATAAGCAAGAA
>NZ_WNKT01000174.1 GCF_009720725.1 Allochromatium palmeri | reverse complement strand
CTTTACTGCCATCAGCCGTTTTGCCAGCAGGTGCTCGCGCCGGGGGGCGCGTTTCTGTTCGTCTGTCTGCCACCGTCACATCCGCTCCTCTACGAATGGGTCGCGGACTTCGAGCGCAGCGGCGAGGTGTCCACCTTGGTCAAAACCCGCTAGACGGGCACTCAGCGCCTGACCGATACCTATCGGTGGCTCAATGACTTGCCGCTGCGCGACGGGAAAGACGCCTTGCTGGTCGGCTGGTGCGAACTCACCACCACCGATGCCGAGGGCCAGGGGCTCTACCGCAACGCGTGGGCGAGTTCCGACCCGGTCAACGCCGACAACGTCATCGCCCTGGTCGCCGCCGGGCGCAGTCGCTGGAAAATCGAGAACGAAAACAACAATACGCTCAAGACCAAGGGGGACCATTTCGAACACAACTA
>NZ_WNKT01000173.1 GCF_009720725.1 Allochromatium palmeri | reverse complement strand
GTTGCGATTCAGTGCCTCAAGCAACTCTTTATCGCTTTGGGCGTACGTTGGCATGGCAGGAGCCTCACAAGACAGTTACATGGAGCCTACAGTTTAGCCAACGCATCAGTTATGGTCGCACCCCACGCCGCGCAAATACTTGATGCCTGTGATCGCTTCGGATACTATTCTCGGCTCCTTAGCCGATGTAGCTCAGTTGGTAGAGCAACGCATTCGTAATGCGTGGGTCGCCGGTTCGAATCCGGCCCTCGGCTCCATAAATTCAATGACTTAAGGCGCATGGAAGTAACTTCTCAATAAGTCATGGCAGCCTTGGCTGAAGATATCCGTTAAAGTACCCCATCGCTTCCCTCATCGTTTCCCGCGACTCGTCCAGCCGTCATGCCCAGCCCGATTGAACTCCCTGACATCCCCGACGCGGAACGC
>NZ_WNKT01000172.1 GCF_009720725.1 Allochromatium palmeri | reverse complement strand
TACGCGCGAAGCTCTATGTCGAGGCGCTTCAGCATGCCTTCGGCGAGCTCAGGCGACTGAAGGCGGCTGCGTAACATTAGTTCGGAAATCGCCTTAAAGCACATGCGCAGGCCGGAATTGCATCCGCGCGAGCAGATTCGGCCGAGGTTCACACGCCCCGTGCGCAGCCATCTGCCCGCGCACGGAACTTGGGAATCCTGTGGAAATGTCTTGTTCATCAATCACTTAACGCACAAGCGGGTAACTTCTCAATAACTCACGGCACAGCCTGAGCGGCCAAGATCCGTTCGCGCACGATGTCCGGCAAAGAGGGTATGTCTCCAACCTGTCCGATGCGGTCATTGAGATAATCCCAGAACGAGATCCCGAGCTTGCGGCAGGTCTTCTTGAGACTGGCAAAGGTGTCACGGCAGCGGCGCCCCAGATCGCTGCGCGTCCCGCCG
>NZ_WNKT01000171.1 GCF_009720725.1 Allochromatium palmeri | reverse complement strand
CAGGGAGCGCCCTCGAACAGTTCGGTCAGGGCGATGCCGAACAGGCGGTGCCATTGGCGGCGGGTGTCGTCGTCGGGTGAGGCTGGGGCGGTCGGGCTCATGGGGAGCAGTGTAGCCGAAAGGGGCCGGCGCGCGAATGGTTCGAGGCGCCGTGACCGGCTCACCGGACAGCCGGGTTGAATCCGCCGGGGTGGCGCACTTCGATCTGGTCGCCGTTTTGGCGCCGGACGTACAGGCGACGTGCTATGGCGTAATTCGGCGACGGGGTCTGTGACCAGCCTCAGTGATCGCGTCGCTGCTTGTCGAGCCAGGATTCGATTAGGGTTGGATCCAGACCCTTGAGGCGTTCTTCGGCATCCAGACCCTTGAGCCGCTCTTCGGCATCAAAGCGTTTAAGGACGTCTTCGGCATCCAGGCCCTTGAGCCGCTCTTCGGCATCAAAGCGCTTGATGATGGCCGCCGGGTCGCGTTCGATGGC
>NZ_WNKT01000170.1 GCF_009720725.1 Allochromatium palmeri | reverse complement strand
GCCCGCTGCACCAGGCTGTGGGCGGTTTCGCGGCTTCGCGCCAGACCTTCCAGGACGGTGCGTGGTTCAGGGGGCAGCTCAATCAACGGGGCAGGACGTGCCATGGGAAGCGACTCACAATCAGGCTGTGGGAGAATGATAAGCGATTATCCCGAAAATTCACAGTGCGCGGTACTAGTGTGTTAGATTTTAAACAGAGATGCACATGAGAGTTTTTAGCTGATTTTCATGTTTTTTGTATATTAATCAGTTGGTTATGAAATAAATCTTGCTGTTCAAATTCATTCTGGCACCAAAAAGCGCCGCTTTGCTTGTTTTTTCCAGTGGCTTGCGGAGTTATGCACACTGAATCTACCAAAGGAAATCATATGAGTTATTCGCGAAATAGAGCGCTGCAGTTACTTAAGTACATCTATTAAATAATTTTAACAAAATACCTGTTTGAGTATATAATAAATATCTCTGCCATAAGCAAGAAG
>NZ_WNKT01000016.1 GCF_009720725.1 Allochromatium palmeri | reverse complement strand
GTGATATGACGACCTACATGTGGCCGAAATGGGCCGCACGGGCCATTGAATGGAGCGCGAAACACTCATGACGTAGCCACTGAAAACAAAATGTTTGTGAAAAAGGGCACTTTCAGTGTTAACGAATAGTAAACGGTATTTGATCAGCGTTTCCTATACTGAATTTCCAAAATGCGCCATAAAAATCAATCGATTACGCGCGCAACAGGTGCTGTTGGCAATGACTGATAGTTGGTGCGTAGCGTAAGCTAAAGCTTTGAATTTATTGATTTCAAGGTATATTAGCAATCATTGATGCGATCGCCCTGCTTGGATGCCCATCGACACGGTGCATTTGTTATGGATTTAAGCGTGGTGGAAGAACAAATCTAAATACGCTATTCTATAGCTGCTTAAATCCAGCTAACATAATTTACTTAGCATAGAAATGGCTAATACACTTCCAAAGCGACTTCGCAAAGAACCATTATTAGACGCGCTGTTTGAGTGCCGCTTTAATGCACATTCCCCTGTGTCAAACATACTGCCTGGAATTTTGTTTTCGGAATTTGAAGGAGAAAAACAGCTAGAGCGACTTCCTCATTCCGACCTCCCTGAAGTGATACGGAATAGCGATCCTAGTCTCCAATATGTTCCGCTTGTCCGGATTAGCTTGCAGAATTATAGCTTTTTGGTCGGTGATCGTAGTGTGGCTGTTGCCTGCAATTTGCCATACAAAGGATGGAGCGATTTCAAGCCAAAAATCATTAAATTAATTGGGATTTTAAAGAAAAGCGGATTAGTTGACAAGGCCATGCGTTATTCGATTAAATATGTCAACCTTATTCCATCTAATGACCCTGTCGATCAAGTCAACTTGGCCAATTTATCTCTGAGAATTGGAAGCCATAATTTAACTAAGGAGTCATACCAAGTTCGGATGGAAGTTCCCGTTGAGGGGCTTATTAATATCATCCAGGTTATTTCTGGAACGAAAGTCATTATTCCTGGCAAACCCGAGCAAGAAGGCGTTGTAATTGATATAGACACCATAAAGGACATTGGCGGCATTTCCGTTGAACAGCTTGAGCAGGATTTGGATAGTGCGCTTGAGCACATCCACCGCATAAGCAAAGAAACATTTTTCGATTGCCTTACTGAACAGACCCTCATGCGACTGGAGCCAGAATATGAATAAATACCATACTAACCAAACATCGCGGACATTCGGAACTGTAGTGATGGCTGGAATTTTGGCGAGCACTTTCTTGCCACAGGATGACAAGCATGAGCCATCTTCAAGCGCACCGCATTTTCCCGGAGGCAATAATTATGCCTTTGTATCTCGTGGGACATCCTTAACGCACGAACCCAGCAAGAATGTTTTGACTGGATATTACCCACCATCTTTAGAAACATCATTTGAGACTGTTGTCACTAGCTTTTTTGAAGAATTATCTTCAAATCAAGAGCCCCTAGGCCATGATTTTGAGCGGGTTTTATTTGAAAACCTCTGGGATTTGTATCAGAGCTAAGTTTTTTATGGGTATCACGGTAGAAAACATCAAAGAGCATATTCCATATTATCTGACTCAGGAAGCCAAGGAAGGGCTTATCAAAGCACTCAAGGATTTTCCTGAGAAGATTAATTATTATACAACGAAATGCCCGGATGAATTGCTACAAGGAGACGGTTGGAACAGCCTTGATATAATCAATGTAGACACTGCGGAGCAAAAATCTATAAAAGGGATCATCCTGAGTAACAGTTGCGATATTAGCCTAGAAAATACCAGGGACGTTCCGGCTCTTATCGTATTCGCACCAATTATTCCGCTTTCCCTTTATGAAGGTTTTCTTGCTCAAAGCGGAATTGATCCAAACAAAGTCGCATCTAAAGTTGGCTCAATTAAGAAACAACAAGTCACTTCTTTGTTCTATCTCCCTAAGGGCGGATGCTTAGAATCGGATCATATTGCTCTTCTGGATGATTTGCATTCGTTACCTGCGCAGCGTTTTTGCAAAAAAACTGATAGGGAAAAACAATTTACTCTTAGCCAAGCTGGGTTTTACTTATTTCTGTTTAAGTTATCAATACATTTTTGCAGATTTCATGAAAACGTATTTCGGGATTATGAGCAGCAATCAACCTAATCGGGTAAGGGTGGGTGTCAAGTCCCCTGAGATTGTAGACACGTTTTTTGAAGAGTTCGGGGGCGTTTGTCGCGCCAGTCTTTGAGCGTTTGTACCAGTACGTCGTTGGCCCCAGCTCCACCGGACGGTGCAAGGTTCGTCCATCCAGAAGCCAACGAAGACTTGCTCACTTTGCGATTCCCAAGAACACGGACAGGCAACGCTCAACCTCCACCATCACATTGGCATCAATGCGCCCAAAGGCCGCACCGATCTTGTCGCGCTTCACCGTTACAGCCTTGTCCAACATCACCTGCGATGGCTTTTGCAAACCATTTTCCGTGCTGGGCTCAATGGTGATGCGCAACAGCGGTGCGGCAACGAGCGCGCTGGTCAGCGGCAACACAGTCACAGTCGCGTGCTCATTCAACTGATCGGCCTGGATCACAAGAGCAGGTCGAGGCTTGCCGAAGTCGCCTTGCATGGCGACGGTCACTAAGTCGCCGCGCATCAATCAGTCCAACCATCCAGGTCGGACAAGACGTCATCCAGGAACGGCGGCATGTCCGTGTCGGCCATGTCCGCTTGAGAGACAAGGCGAGACTGGCGGCGGCATTCTTCGGCAAAGTCCGGTCGTCGCGTATCGGGCACCCAAATCTGCACCAAACGAAGCCCGGACTTGCGCAGCGCATCACGGTGCTTTTGAACTCTTGCATTAACATGAGTGGTGGCCATACGAATCCCTCCATTTGTTACATGAAACGAAACATACCACAAAAATTGTTTCATGTAACACTGCGCAATTCGAGCGAGCGTTTATCTGCGCGCCGCCGGAGGCAAACACCGCTGGCTCCGCTAACGGCTGATCGTCTTGCGTAGACCGCCATAGAGCCGATGCGCCCAGCGCGCAAACTCGCCCCCGGACCAGAGCGCCTCGAAGCTGTCGTAACAGCGACCGACATAGGCGTTGTATGTGTGATCCAGGTCGAAGGCTTGAAGGGCCGCGTTCCAGGCCTTGAGTTCCTCGGGCACCGTGCCATCCTCCAGGGTCTCGGGGCCGTCCTTGTCGAGCCAGGCCATGCCGGCGTTGAGCGCAACCGGCAGCGGTCGCTGCATCCCCTCCCACCAGACGACGAGCAGCGATTCGAGCCGCTCGCGGGCCTCATCGACGGGCACAGGTTCCAGACGCGCATCGCCTGAAGGCGTCAGCAGGCGTGTCGTGACCGGCTCGCCATCGAGCTGAGCCGCCAGATGCCGCACCCAGGCGCGCAGTGTATTGCGCCACTGATAATGCTTGTCCTTGGTCAGCCCGCTGGTTTGCAGAATGATCTGACCACGCCCATCGTCGCCCTCGCGCAGATCGCTCAACACATCTTCCAGCACCAGCCGACCGGCCGGTACATTGACCTCCACCATGACCGGAATCGGACGATCGAGCCTCCGGGGCCATTCGCTCAGAGCCGCGTCCCAAGCGGTATGGAGCACCGGCAGATAGGCGATGACCGTTTGCCCCAGACGCTCGCCCAGACTCCCATCCGGCAGCCGTCCCTGAGCCTGGAAGCGCGCAATACCCGCCTGCAAACGCTGCTCCAACGCCGGCCTGTCCAGCCCCGGCTCGAAGGTCCGGCTGATCAGTTCGTCCTTGATCTGCCAGTCCCCGAGACCGTCGAGCGCGAAGGTCTCCACATCGGGCGGTGCGACGACCTCGCCCGGCGCCTTGATCCGCAAGCGCTGATCGAACAACGCCATGATCGGATCGCGCAGAAAGCCCTGGAGTTGATCGAGATCGACCGGCGTCTCGGGCAACCAGGGCGCGAGCCGCTCGGCGCTGACCTCCGTCGCTCCGGCGCCATCGTGCACCGCCCGCCACTCACGCGCATAGGTGAAGAGCGTCTTCGCCCGCCCCGGTTCGAAATAGCCGCGCCCGAACGGCTGGAGCGGATGCACGCTGGTCAGCGCGGCGAGCAGCCCGGCGCCGTCGCCATCGGGCCGACGCCAGCCGGCCGCCAGATGATCGCGCAACTGCCCGACCAGCACCGAGGGCGGACGCTCGCTGTTGTCGCGGATGCCGCGCCCGACCCAGCCGACGACCAGCTTCTCGCGCGCCGACAGCAGTGCCTCCAGGAACAGATAGCGGTCATCCTCGCGCCGCGAGCGATCCCCCGGTCGATAGTCCCCGGCCATCAGATCGAAGTCCGCCGGCACGCGCCGGCGCGGATAGTCGCCATCGTTCATGCCCAACAGCCAGATCTGACGGAAGGGAATGGCGCGCATCGGCATGAGGGTCGCGAAGTTGACCGCACCCGCCAGAAAGCGCTGGGTCAGACTCGGCTGATCGAGCCGCGCCAGGAACGCTTCGCGGAAGATGTCGAGCGCAATGGGCTCTGCGCCCAGACCGCCCTGGACACAGTCGTCCGCCCAGGCATCGAGTTCGAGCAGGATGCGCGCGAGTGTGACCCCATCGGACTCGCTCGATTCGGCGAAGAAGTCGTCCAGCAGTTCACCGACCAGCGCGACCCAGCCGGCCGGCGGGCGCGGTTCGGTCAGACGCTGCCAGTAGTCCTCCAGCCGTTCGAGCAGACACGCCAGCGGACCCAGCCGTGCCGCTTCCAGCCCGCCGATCTCGTCGTGCGGTTCGATGTCGCGCCACGGCCCGGCCCCGCCGCTGGCAAATCCCAGCAGCAACCGGCGCAGTCCAAAGTGCCAGGTGTTCTGCTCCAGCCCCTCCGGCAGTCCGAGACTGGCGCGCTGCGCCGCATCCAGTCCCCAGCGCACATTGGCCCCGGCGATCCACGACCGCAGTTGCGGCAGATCGGACTCATCAAGGTCGAGCCGCGTCCGCAACGCCGGGATGTCGAGCAGATCGAGCAGTTCGCTGACGGCGAAACGCGCGCGCGGCAGATTCAGCAGATGTTCCAGTCCGATGACCAGCGGATTGCGGTGCCGCTGGCCCTGATCCGTGACCTGGAATGGGATGTAGCGCCGGTCGTCCGGGTCGAAGCGCCCGAAAACGGCCTGGATGTGCGGAGCATGGACGGCGATGTCGGGCACCATCACCAGCACCTCGCGCGGCTGGAGCGGATGCGTGCTGTGCGCCGAGCGCTCGAACTCGTCGAGCAGACGATCGTGCAGGATCTCGATTTCGCGCTGCGGACTGTGGGCGACGATGAACTCCAGACTGCGGTCGCGCTCGGGATTGATGGCGGTCTTTTTGTCCTGGCGTTCCTTGAGCGGACGCAGCTCCAGAATGTCGTCCTGCAACTGGTGCAGCAGGCAGTCGGTGCCGGGTGAGGCGAATAGATCGATGCCTTCGACCCCCGGCACCAGCCCCTGGAAATGCGCTTCGTAGCGCCGCCGCTCGTCGTGCTCATCGAGCAGACGGATGTAATCGCGCCCCTGCTTGCCCCAGGCTGCCAGCAGCGGATGGCCATGCAGATGAAAGTCGCGTTCGTCGAGATCCTCCGGCACCTTGCGCGCCGCATGGCGCCGATAGGGACGGCGGAACAGATCGCGGCCTTCGATGAGGTCGCCCCAATAATGCCGGCTCGGATTGAGCACGAACAGAATCACCTGCGAAACCGGCGCGATGGCCTCCAGCACCTCCAGCATCTGGCGCGGCAGCGAGGAGATGCCGAACACGATGACCCGACGCGGCAGCTCGGCCGCTTGCAACGCCGCGACCGGCATCCGGGTCTGATCCGCACCAGCGCCACGCACACGCTCCAGAAAAATCTGATGGACCTTGGCACGACTGGCATGACGCAGCGCCGGATCGTCCGGACCGAACTCGGCATTGACATCGGCCTGAAGCGCGCGCCACAGCACCGGCTGCCAGGCCTGGCCCTCGGGGACCGGCTGCTGTTTGCCGTTCGAGCGGATCAGAATGTCACGGTTCTCGCTCCAGGCTTCCAGCCAATTGGCGCGATAGACCTGATACTGATCGAGCAGATCCGCCAGCCGTTCGGCAAGCTGATAGCGTCGACGCGGGGCGGCGTCCGCACCATCGACGGCGAGAAAGCCGCGCAGTGGGGCCAGTGCCTCGAACTGGGTGTCACTCGCCTGAAGCGGCACCTCGCCGGTGAGCCGTTCAAGCAGGCGATACAGCCGCCAGGTCAGGGGCGCCTTGTCGAAGGGCGAGGTTTCGGGCAGATCGCCGAGCACGGCGCGATAGAGGCGCCAGATGAAGCGTGCCGGCAGCATCACGTCCAGCGCGGCGGCGATGCCCTGACCGCCGGTGATGGCGTCGTGCTCATTGCGTGCCGGCGTGGCGGCCAGGGCCAGCTTCAGCCATTGCGCGATGCCGTTGCTCTGCACCAGGATCGTCTCGTTTTCCAGTGGCGCGAGCGGGTGACGCTGCATCCAGGCGACCAGGAGCGCGCGCAGCTCTTCGAGCCGGTTGCCCTGGATCAGCATGAAACCAGTCGGCCAGTCGGTCGGTGGATGAGGGTCTTCGAGGTGCATGGGGTCGATCTCTCCAGTCAGTCCGTGATGGAACGCGGCGAGATTGACCCCGACCGGCGCGGACTGTCAACCGAAACGGTGCTTCTCAATCCACGACCGGGGCGTTTAAGATCGCCGCCATGTCACAGCCCCCCCGTATCGCCTGTTTTCTCTCCACGTCCGGTCACAGCGGCGTCGACCGGCTGGCGCGCCATCTGCTGCCGGCGCTCGTCGGTCGCGGCTATCGGGTCGATCTGCTCAAGGTGCGCGCGCACGGGCCGTATCTCGAACGCTGTGATCCGGCGCCGTGCATCGTCGATCTCGGGACGGCGCATACGCTGCTGGCGCTGCCGGCCGTGGTGCGCTATCTGCGCCGCGAACGACCGGTGGTCATGCTCTCGGACAAGGACCGCGTCAATCGGCTGGCCCTAGCCGCGCGTGCACTGGCTGGCACGCCGACGCGACTGATCCTGCGCTCCGGAATCACCATCTCGGTCGATCTGGCCTCGCGCGGCGGGCTCGATCGTTGGGTCCAGCGCCGATCAATGGGGTGGCTCTATCGCTTCGCTGATCGCGTGCTGGTACCGAGTCTCGGCGCGGCCGACGACATGGCGGCCTATACCGGACTGGAACGTGCGCGCATCCAGGCCGTACCTTCACCTGTGGTGCCGGCGCGTCTGTTCGATGAGCCGCTGCCGGTGCCGGATCATCCCTGGTTCGCGCCCGGACAGCCACCGCTGATCCTGAGTGTCGGCGAACTCTGCGGACGCAAGGACTTCGCGACCCTGATTCGCGCCTTCGCCCGTCTGCGCGCCCGGCGTCCGGCGCGGCTCATGATCCTCGGCGAAGGGCGTCATCGCGAGCGTTTGCTGGCGCTGGCGGCGAGCCTGGGGGTTGGAGAGGACGTCGCGCTGCCGGGTTTCGTGCCCCAGCCCTATGCCTATATGGCCCATGCCGCGCTCTTTACCTTCTCATCGCGCTGGGAGGGACTGCCCTTCGTGCCGGTCGAGGCGCTGGCGGTCGGCACGCCTGTGGTCTCGACCGACTGCCCGAGCGGTCCACGCGAGATCCTGGACGATGGGCGCTATGGCCCCCTGGTGCCGGTCGGCGACGAGGCGGCGCTGGCTGTGGCCATGAGCGCCACGCTCGATGACCCGCTGCCGCGCGCTCTGCTTCAGCAGGCGGCCCGCCGCTTCGAGATCGAGGCCGCGACCAGCGCCTATCTCGACGCCATGGGGTTGCCGGCCTGGGCATGAGGCGTCGGCGGCGTCTGGAAGCCATACAGCGTACCGGCAACGAGAATCCAGAAGAACATCCAGTCGGTGCGCACGACGCGATAGTTGAACAGGCACCAGATCAGCACGAAGACGAGCGCCACCAGATAGAAGCGCCCGAGATCGGCGGGCAGATGTCCGGTGCGACGGGCGGCGAAACCAGCGCGCGCAAGCGCCCAGACCAGCGCCACAAGCAGGATCAAACCGACGCCGCCGAACTGGACCAGGATCTCGGCATAGGTGTTGTGCAGATGCGGCAGCCAGTGGTCGTAATCAAACAGCGCCTCGCGACGTCCGCTGCTCGCGATCAGTTCGCGACTGGTACCGGCGCCCCAACCGAACCAGGGCCGTTCACTCCAGGTGTCGCGCGCGAACAGCAGCGCCTTGAAGCGCAGCCCGACCGGGTCGGACTCCACGGCCGCCGTCTCGCCGCGCGCGATGTCGATCAAGGTGTCCGTGTGTTCACTGAAGCGCTGGCGAACGGTCTCCGTCTGCGCCAGCAGCCCGCCGAGCAGCACAGGTGCGATGACGAAGGCGGCCAGCCAGTAGCGACGTCGCCGCGCGAGCAAGGGACCATCAATCGAGCGTGCATGCTCGCGCCATTCGAGGACGACCAACAGCGCCAGCGCGCCGAGAAATGCGAGCCAGGAACCACGCGACTGCGACAGCAACAGCCCTTCGAGCATGAACAGCAGCCAGAGCGTCCATAGGATCACGCCCAGGTGGCGCGGCCAGCCCGCCGCGAAGCGCCCCCAGAACGCCTGACGCAAGACGATGAGTCCGAGTGCACCCAGCCCGCTGAACATGCCGAAGGCGATCGCCGGCAGGTAGGATTCGAAGCGGGTCGAGAAGAACTCCGGCCCGAAGCTCGCCCAGTCGATCTTGCGCAGGACCGCGAGGCTGAAGCCCAGCGCGGCGAGCAACAGTAACCGTCGCACCCGCTCAGGTCGTCCGGCGCACCAGTAGGCGAGTGGAATGAAGAGCATCAGCTTGAGCCAGTCCAGGCCGCTGCCGAGGATGGTCGTCGCCCGTTCCGCACTGGGAGCCAGGATGGCCAGGATGAGACTGTGAGCGATCAGAAAACCGATCACAACCAGACTCAGCCGCACGACCGGATCGCGGCCCAGCGAACGCCAGTCCGGGCGATGCAGCACAAAGGCCAGGGTCAGCAGCCCCAGGCCGAGCGTGGCAGGCGTCGTCCCGAGCCAGGCGAAGATGGCGAACAGATAGAGTCCGAACAGACCGAGACGCCCCACGCCGTCAGAGGTCGCGAGCGAAACAGAGCGGTCGAGCGTCGAGGACATACGGCGGATTCTCGGGTGGATGGCGGACGAGGAGGGCCTTTGAGCCATTATAATAGTGTGCTTCGCCTGGTTTGTGGACGACACGTCGTCAGCCCCCCCAGGCCCACTCGACGCGGCCCACGCGCCGCCTGGATGGAGATCCGCCTTGTCATCCGATTCCAGCTCCACTGCCGACTCCGCACAGTCGCGTCCCATCTGTCTGTTCCTGCCGAGCTTCGGCGATGGCGGCGTGGAGCGCATGATGACCAACATCGCCCACGGCATCGCTGAACAGGGTTTCGCGGTCGATTTCGTGGTCGGCCCACCCGACGCGCCCTATCTGGATACGCTGCCGGCAAGCGTGCGGCGGCATCATCTGACCGACAGTAACCGGCGCGCGCGCCAGCGTTTTCTGCGCGACTATGTCGAGCGCCAGCGTCCGTGGATCGTGCTGACGGCCAAGAACAATGACGATCGTGTCGCGCTCGACGTCAAGGCGTCCTGCCCAGGTGATACCCGCTACTTTCTGCGTCCAGGCACCACCCAGTCCGAGCGCTGGAACGCGCGCGGCCAAAATTCACTCAAGCGCTGGTGGGAAACACGACGCTTAAGCCAACTCTACCAGCGCGCCGATGGTGTCATTGCCGTCTCACAGGGTGTCGCCGAGGATGTGGCCGCGATCACCGGGCTGCCGCTCGCTGACATCCGCGTCGTGCGCAATCCCAACATCACGCCGGAGCTGGAGCAGAGCGCGCGCGCGCCGCTCGATCATCCCTGGTTCGCGCCCGATCAGCCGCCGGTGATCATGGGTGCCGGCGGTCTGCGACTCCAGAAGGATTTCGCGACCCTCATCCGCGCTTTCGCCCGGGTGCATCAACATCGGCCCTGCCGGCTGCTCATCCTCGGCCAGGGACGCCAGCGCGAGCGGCTCCAGCGGCTGGCCGGCGAGCTGGGTGTGGGTGAGTCGGTCGAGCTGCATGGCTTCGATCCCAATCCGTATCGCTTTCTGGCGCGCGCCGGGCTGTTCGTGTTGTCCTCGCTGTGGGAGGGTTCGCCCAATGTGCTGACCGAGTCACTGGCGCTGGGTGTGCCCGTGGTCGCGACCGACTGTCGCAGCGGGCCGCGCGAGATCCTCCAGGGCGGTCGCTATGGTTCACTGGTGCCGGTCGGCGACGTCGACGCACTGGCCATGGCCATGGAAGACACCTTGCGTCAGCCACTGGCGCCCGAGATCTTGCGCGAGGCGGCGAACGACTATCGGCTGGATGTCAGCGCGCGGGGCTATCTGCATGCCTTCGGTCTCATTCGATGAACCCAGGCTTCCTTATCGCCTTTGAGTGCTGAGCGCGCTCAATACGGCGACGGTACAAGCTCGTAGACGACGCTTGACCCCTCGTAACGCGGCATATAGTAGTCACTGCCGCACTGCCGGTAGCTCTCGCCATAGACGACGACTGTGCGACAGTTCGGCGGCAGGCTGTAGACGATGGCGCCGATGGCCAGCGCCGTCCCGGCTGCGAAGGCAGCGGCACCAAGCGGCGCGCCCCAGTAGGGATCGATGGGCGGACGGGGGCGTGGAGGTGGTGGGCGTGGTCCACCGGGCGGAGGTCCAGCCAGGGGCGGACGCCCTGCTGGAGGGCGCGGGCCTCCGGAACCACCGGCGGGTGGTCGACCCGCCAGACCGCCGCCTCCACCCGGCTGGGGTGGACGCGCTCCGCTCCGTCCACCGGCGGGTCTGGCCGGACGCATCCCACCTCCACCGCCCGGCGGGCGCATGGCATGACCGCCACCGATGTTGCCGCGCGGCGCCCGGACACCCGGCCCGCCTCCACCACGCCGGGCCTCAGCGTCGACCGCGATGAACGCCAGCGTTGGCCCCAGCACCAGGGCGGCGAGTCCCGCCCGCTTCCAAAAACTCCAGACTGAGTGACGCACGATGCAGCCCTCCGCTTAGCGATTGGTCGTGGGTGTGAGCGTTGCAGACATCTGATTCATAAAGGAGATGCGCTGCGCGTTCGCCGGTGGCTTGAACTCAAAGAAGCCACGCGCGAACGACGGCGAGACGTCCCAGTCGGTCAGATTAGCCATCAGGGTCGGTGCGCCCTCGACACCGCGATCGGTCAGCAGCAGACGGCGCGGCAGTGGTTTGGGACCGGCCTCGATCCAGATCTCCCAGTCCAGGTCGGGCGTGCGGAAGGCCAGATGATGACAGGGCACGCCATCGACCAGGATGCGCCCGACATAGGTGCGCGACTTCAGATCCTGCACCAGCCGGCTGGCTGGATCCGTGGCCAGCAGATCGGCGACGGGCAGCTCGATCTGATATTCGTTGTAGAGGATCTCCAGCGTCTCATCGATGGTCGAGGGTGCTGAAGCCGTGGCATAGACGCCCTCGTGCGGCGTGAAGATGGCGAAGTTTTCGCCGTCATAGAAGAGCTGTCGTCCGCCGCCGAGTGCCTTGAAGTCGACCCGCAGGTGGTTGGGCCGACTCAGGGCAATCTCGATGGTCTGGTCGTTGTGCAGCGACTGATCGCTCGGCAGGATGTATTCGGTGACCTTCTCCACCCGCACACTGAACCGTTCGAGCGAACGCAGATAGGCCGCCATCTCCTTGAGGATCGTCGTGGGGTCGGGCGCGACCGTGGATGGCGCGTCGAGCTGGGTGCTCGTCGTGTCCGATGAGTCGGTGTGTAAGGTGGCACACCCCGTCAAGGACAACCCGCCCGCCAGCATGGCGGACATCCAGAATGCAGGCTTCATGTCGTGTAGTCCCGTGATGATGTCGACTCAAACCGCTTGAGTGATGTATTGAAGCATGGATCAGCCGGATATGGCGATACAGGCCTGCGCAGGCCGCGCTCCGGCTATCGTCCTTCCAGGGTCGCGCGGGCACGATCGAGGAACTCCCGGCCCTGTTGACGCATGGCCTGGCCGATTACACGCGCCAGTTCAGGATTACTGATGGAGCGTCCATCGAGCACGAAGCGCGTTGGCGAGGTCGAGTAGGCCGCCAGTGGATCCGCGGCCGTGAACATGTCGTTCTCGACGGCATTGTAGGGATAGTAGCAGCTCGCCTGTCCGGTCTTGCCGTCGGTGCCCGTCCAACTCAAGCGGGCTTCGGCCTCGGACTGGCGGCGCGGCTCGATGCTCTGGTCGCGCCAGTTCGGCTCGCTGCCGAGCGTCACCCGTACCATGTCGCGGCAGAGCGTGAGTCTGACGTCCTCGCCAGGGTTGGAGCAGCCGACCGACAGCGCCGCGACCGGCACGGACAGCAGTGACAGGAGGCGAAACGAACCTGAGATCGGGCGCATGAGTGACTCCAAGCAGAAGGATGATGAGCGGCCAGTTTACGCGTGTTGGACTCGACGATCAGCCGGTCGGCGCGACTGGCGCGACAGCGTGTCTATACTCTGCACGACTCGATAGGACATACTCGGAGCAACGGCATGCAACCATCAGAATCGGGAGTTTGTGCATGAGCAATAAGGTTTGGGCCTATGATCCACAGTCCGGTGGCCAGAAGATTCCGCCCGCGATCCAGCCGAGGATCCGGCAGCGCATCCTCGACCACGCAGACAAGCACTATGCTGGGCGCTTCAATCGCATCGATGTCCGTTTTCGCGGTCAGTTCTGCTATATCGATGCCTACACCGAGCCGTATGTTGCGCCTGACTTCGACCCCTCCCATCTCGGGGAGTCGCGCGAGCATTACATCGCTCGTCTGCGCGCAACCCCCACTCACCTGTGTCGGTTGCGCTATTTTGGCCGGGAGGACTCCTGGTCGATGGCCTTCTACACCTACAGCCAGAATAAATACGAACCCTGCTTCTTCCCGGATGGGGGCTGGGAGGGAACACCGGAAGCGGCATTCGACACGGCTTCGGTGTATCTGGAGCCTTAAGGTCGAGATCCTGTAGGGAGAAACTGAATGTTGACCACGGTCGAAGGTATTTATGAAAACGGCCAAGTGCGCCTGTTGGAATCCCTGCCCGGCGTGGCGCGCGCGGGTGGCGATCACTGTGTTGCCCGAGACGCTCTCCACGTTGGCAGCGCACGAACCGCCATCTCCGGGATTGGAGCCAAACACGCCACCGATCGAAATCGCTGCAGATGAGTCCGATCTGAGCGAGCTTGGACTCAAGTTACTGGCGATTCGTCAGCGCGCGATCGCCGGAGGCATGCCGTTGACTCCGGTCGACGCTATTTTGGACGAAGTGCGGCAGGGGCGTACCGAAGCGGGCGATGATCAAGACCTACGTTGATGCCAACGCCCTGATCGCCGCCTTTCGTGGTGATCATCCAGCGTCTGGCGAAGCCCTGAAGTTGCTCGGGGACAAGCACCGGCGATTCATCGCCAGCGCGTATCTGCGCCTGGAAACACTGCGCAAGCCGCACCGTCGTCGGCTTCGAGGGCGAGGCCCGAAAAGGCAGCTCGTCACCCCGTATTCCGCATCCCCGCCGCCAGCGCATTGATCGAGCGCAACAGCGGGTCGAGCCATTCCTCGCGCCGTGCCTCGTCTTCCTCCGAGCGATAGCGCTCCAGCAGCGCCACCTGGATATGGTTCAACGGGTCCAGATAGAGATTGCGCCGCGCCAGCGAGTGACGCAGGTCCGGCGTCTCTTCCATCAGACTGAGCAACCCGGCGACATTGAGCACCTGGGTCAGGGTGCGCTGATACTCCTCCTCAATCAGTCCCAGGATCCGGGCCGCGCGCTCGCGGTCCTCGGCCAGCCGCAGATATTCGCGCGCGATGTGCATCTCGGCCTTGAACAGCGACATCTGCGTATTGGAGAGCAGGGCACGGAAATAGGGCCACTCCTGATACATCTTCTGGAGCTTGGCCAGTCGTTCGACGTCATTGCCGCGATAGCGCTCGATGGCCTGACCGATGCTGAACCAGGCCGGCAGGGTCACGCGCGCCTGCCCCCAGCCGAACACCCAGGGAATGGCGCGGATCGACGACAGCGAGCGGTCGGCCTTCTTGCGATGCGCCGGGCGCGAGCCGATGTTGAGCAGTGCGATGCCGTCGAGCGGTGTGCATTCGTAGAAATAATCGAGGAAGCCCTCGGTATCGCGCACCAGCGCGCGATAGGCCGCCTCACCGTGGCGTGCCAGCGCG
The DNA here is from genome assembly GCF_009720725.1 of Allochromatium palmeri. Lineage (GTDB taxonomy): Bacteria > Pseudomonadota > Gammaproteobacteria > Chromatiales > Chromatiaceae > Thermochromatium > Thermochromatium palmeri. Next base: position 61,038 of record NZ_WNKT01000016.1, on the reverse strand, counting down.
TCCATGATCGCCAGATAATCGTTGCGTTCCGGCTCGGGCGGCTCGATCAGACAGCGGCTGGCCTTGATCAGCCCGCTGATGCCCATGGTCAACTCATAGCGCGCCGTTTCGGGATTGGCATAGCGGTAGGACAGTACCTCGCCCTGCTCGGTGAACTTGATCTGACCATGCACGGTGTCGACCGGCTGGGCGAGGATCGCCTCGTGGGTGGGACCGCCGCCGCGTCCGACCGTACCGCCGCGCCCGTGAAAGAGCCGACAGGCCACGCCCCGATCATCGGCCAGCGCGATGACCTTCTTCTGCGCCTCGAACAGATTCCAGCTCGATGAGAGGATGCCGCCGTCCTTGCACGAATCCGAATAGCCGAGCATCACTTCCTGCTGATTGCCTGAGGCTCGCAGCAAGGCCAGATAGGTCGGGTTATCGAACAAGGTGCTCATCACCTGATCGATATGGCTCAAATCCTCGATGGTCTCGAACAGTGGCGAGACCTGGAGCGTGCAGAACCAGCCCTGATTGTTCACGCCGACCAGTCCGGCCAGCCGCGCCAGCAGCATCACCTCCATCACATGACTGGCCGCATGGGTCATCGAGATGACGTACTGGCCGAAAACCCGCTCACCGACCTCGGCGCGCATGCGGGCGATGACCTCGAAGGTCTCCAGCGTCTCGCGCGTCTCGGGCGTGAGCGTGGCCTTATCGATGACGAAGGGATGCGGATGGGCGATGGCCTCGGCGAGCGCCATCAGACGCTGTTCTTCGTTGAACGCCTGATAGAAGGGCGCACCGGGCTGACGGGCGAAGAGCTCGGTCACGGCCTGGGTGTGGCGGGTCGATTCCTGACGGATGTCGAGATGGACCAGATGAAAGCCGAAGGTCTCGGCCAGCCGGATCAGATCCTGCAAGGGACCGGCCGCCGCGCTAGCGTCACCGTGATGGATGAGCGAGTCGCGGATCAGCGTCAGATCGGCCAGAAACTCCGCCGCGCCGGTATAGCCATCCGGCAGTCCCGCGTCGTTGAGTCCATCCATGCGTCGACGAATGCGATCGAGATTGGCCTGGAGCCGATGCCCCATCATGGCCAGCTTGCGCCGATAGGGTTCGTAGAGAAAGCGGCGTTGACGCTGGCCCATGACCCCAATCCAGTATTCTTCGTCGGCGTCGAGACTGTCGAGGAAGGCAGGGGAAGGCTGACAGAGCGCGCTCGAATGACTGAGCATGCGGCTGAGATTCTGGAGACGTTCCAGATAGGCGTCCAGGATCACTTCGGCATGCATGCGCACCGCCAGCTCGGTGGTCTCGGGCTTGACGAATGGATTGCCGTCGCGATCGCCGCCGATCCAGGAGCCGAAGCGGATGAAACTCGGCACCTGGACACCGCAGTTGGCGCCATAGTTACGCCACACCGCCTTCTCCAGAAAGCCATAGACCTTGGGCACGGCCTCGAACAGCGATTCGCGGAAGAAATGCAGACCGCGCCGGATCTCGTCGGTCACCTGTGGCTTGTGGACGCGCACCTCGTCAGTCTTCCACAGGATCTGAATCTGCGTCAGGATCTCCTGGAGCTTGTCCTCCAGTTCCTCTTCGTTGAGTTTGCGCCGGTGCAGATCCTGACCGGCGAGAAAGATGCGTCTGAAGGTCTCGGAGATGGTGCGCCGGCGCGCCTCCGTCGGGTGGGCGGTGAAGACCGGCAGATAGACCAGGTGTTCCAGCAGGCTCTGGAAGTGCTCGGGGCTGATGCCGTCTTCCTTGAACTGACGCACCGTGTCGTCGAACGAGCCGATCCACAGCCGCTGGCCGGCGGCGATCACGTCCATGCGCGCCAGATGCGCATTCAGCTCCTCGGCGACGTTCACCAGACCGAAATAGATGGTGAACGCGCGGATAACCTCAGCGAGCGTCTGCGGGTCGAGGCCCTGGATGCGCTTCATCAGCTTTTCGCGCAGCTCGGGATCTTCCTGTTCGCGCAACTGCATGAAGCCGTCGCGTAAACGCTCCACGACCACCAGCACACGCTTGCGGCTGTGTTCGCGCAGAACCTCGCCCAGCAGGGCGGTATAGAGCTGGATGTCGCGCTCCAGCGTCTGGGTTTGGGGGTATTCGTTCATCAGAAATCCAGTTCGTTGGCAGTGACGGAGGGTGAGCCAGAATGCCGTGGATACTACCCTGAGCCGGTCCCGGCCGCCAAAAGACCAGATCCAAGCCCTGTGGGCCTGACGCTGGCCGCCTGGGATTCACTCCGCCGCTTCTTTGCGCATCCGCGCCAGATGCGGGTCGTCGAGATGCGGCAGCAGCGCGAACAGCAGCTCCTCGGCGTCCTGGGGCCGCTGGGCCGGGTCCATCGACATCGACCAGTCGACCGCCTTCAACAGAAAATCAGGATAACGGTCCTTGAGCGCCTCGACGGCCGGGATCAGCGTGTCCTCTTTCTGGCGCTCCGGAGCCGGTTGGGGCGTGCGACCGTCCATGCAGGTGCGGATGCTGGCGCCGACGGCATAGACATCGGTCCAGGGTCCGACCTCGCCGGCGCGAAAGTATTGTTCGACCGGCGAATAGCCGGCGGTGATGACCTGCCCGCCGCGCGAGCGGCCACGATTGAGCGGATGGACGGCGCCAAGGTCGAGCAAGAGCGGCATGTTGCCGTGACGCAGATGGATATTGCCGGGCTTCACATCGAGATGGAGCATCGAGCGCCGATGCAGCAGCGCCAGCGCATCCAGCACCGGGATGAAGACCTCCAGGAGGAACGAGGTGCTCAGTCCGCCCTTGCGCTCATGCAGATAGGCGCCCAGATTGCGTCCGCGCTCGTTGGGCATCACCATGTAGCCGGTCTCGTTGGCCAGCAGAAAGGCGAGCACGCGCACGATGTTGGGGTGTTTCAACGAGGCCAGCGCCTTGACCTCCTGGAAGAACAGCTTGCGTCCATGATGCAGGCTTTCGGCATGCTCGATGCCGCTCGGCACCACGCGCCGATCACGGTCGCGGCGCGCGATCTTCTTGGGCATGTACTCCTTGATGACCACTTCCTCGCTGCTATCATCATCGATGGCCAGATAAATGAGGCTGAAGCCGCCCTTGGCAATCGGCTTGATGATCCGGTAGGAGCCCAGCAGGGTGTTGGGCGGAAGCGTCTCTCGGGCGGCGGCCATGATCGGGGCAATGGATCTCCACGCGGACGTTGACGGGACGAGCGGTATACGGCGCTCTTGATTTATGATAAACCCTGTCTGGCGTGGTCGGCAGCGGTTCATCCTGCTTTCAACTCACCGGCCCAAGATAGACTCCCCCTCGAAGAGACGCCCCAAACTGATGATCAAGAGTATGACGGCCTTCGCCCGCGAGTCGCGGACGGGCGATGTTGGTGAATTGACCTGGGAATTACGCACAGTTAATCACAGGTTTCTGGAGCCGCACATCCGGCTGCCCGAGGAGTTGCGCGGACTCGACACCCAGGTCAGGAGCCGTCTGGCGGCGCGTCTTCAGCGCGGCAAGATCGATTGTAGCCTGCGCTATGCACCCTGCGTAGGCGTGCCGAATGCGATTCGGATCAACCGGCCCTTCGTCGAGCAACTGCTGTCTGCCGGACGCGAACTCGGTGCGCTGACCGGGCGGCCCCAGGAACCGACCCCGTTCGATCTGTTGCGCTGGCCGGGCGTGGTGCAGGAAACCGGCACCGATCTGGACCGGCTCGGTACCGAAGCACTCGCGCTGCTCGAACAGACCATCGATTCGCTCCTGGAGACCCGCGAGCGCGAGGGTGCGCGACTGGCACAACTGCTGCGTGAGCGCTGCGAGCGTCTGCGCGAGAGTGCTGCACGGGTGCGCGAGCGTCTGCCCGAGGTGCTGGCCGGTGTGCGGCAGCGGCTTGCCGACCGGCTCGTCGAACTGCGCGCCGAACTCGATCCGACCCGGCTGGAGCAGGAGATCGCGCTGGTGGCCGCGCGGCTCGACGTCGATGAGGAACTCGACCGGCTTGGCGCCCATATCGAGGAAGTGCTCGATGTCCTGACCCGCGATGAGCCGGTCGGACGCCGGCTCGATTTTTTGATGCAGGAACTCAACCGCGAAGCCAATACGCTCGGCTCCAAGTCAGCCGATATTGCCGTCACGCGCGAGGCGGTCGAGATGAAGGTCTTGATCGAACAGATGCGCGAGCAGGTGCAGAATCTCGAATGAGCGACCTATCCCGACCCAAGCCGACGGGCCTGCTGTTCATCGTCTCAGCGCCCTCCGGCGCGGGCAAGACCAGTCTCGTCAAGGCGCTGGTGGAGCGTGATCCGGAACTGGTGCTCTCGGTCTCCTGCACCACGCGCCCGGCACGCACCGGCGAGCAGGATGGTGTCCACTATCATTTTCTCGATCGCGCACGCTTCGAGCGCGAGATCGCTGAAGGCGCTTTCCTGGAACACGCCGAGGTCTTCGGCAATCGCTATGGCACGCGCGCGGCCGATGTACGCCAGTGTCTCGATGCCGGCCAGGACGTGATCCTGGAGATCGACTGGCAGGGCGCGCGCCAGGTGCGCGAGCGTTTTCCCGAATCGATCGGACTCTTCGTGCTGCCGCCGAGTATCGCGGAACTCGAACGCCGTCTGCGTGGACGCGGCACCGACAGCGATGCCGTAATCGCGCGGCGCATGACCCAGGCCCACGACGAGCTGGCCCATTTCGCCGAATATGCGTATCTGGTCGTCAACGATTGCTTCGAGACCGCGCTCGCGGCGCTGGCGGCGATCGTGACCGCCGAGCGCCAGCGGCTGGCCCATCAGCGCCCCCGTCTGGCGGCGCTGCTCGATTCCATCGAATCCATTCATTAGGAGAATATCATGGCAAGAATCACGGTCGAGGATTGCCTCGAACACGTCGACAACCGTTTCGATCTGGTGCTGCTCGCAACCAAGCGCGCGCGCCAACTGGCCAATGGCGTCGAGTCGCTGCTAGCGGTGGAAAACGACAAGCCAACGGTCCTGGCCCTGCGCGAGATCGCCGCCGGCAAGATCAGCAACGCCATGATCCAGGAGGCTCAGCGCGAGATGGACGACACGGCGGCGGCTCTGGAACAGGCGCTGGCTGTGGAGTTCGCCGCCAACGCCGAGGCCGTCGACGCGGAACCCCCCAAGGATGTCCAGGACTGACGAGCCACCGATCGCCGAGAGACCGGCTGTCCGCCCCGCAACGGACACGGCCGGTTCCAACGCGCCCGTCCCAAGCCTCCACGCACGCATCCCCCAAGCGCCGGTTCAAACCGACGACCAGGTGGAACCGGTCACGCCGGAGACCGAGACACGCTATTTGATCAGCGATCTCTGTGTCTATCTGGAGAGCTATCTCCCGCCCGAGCAGATCAGCGCGTGCTATCAAGCCTATCTGTTCGGCGCCGAGGCGCACGAGGGTCAGCAACGCAAGTCCGGCGAGCCCTACATCTATCACCCGCTGGCGGTTACGCGCATCCTGGCCGAGATGCGCATGGACTATCAATGCCTGATCGCCGCGCTGCTGCACGATGTCATCGAAGACACCCCGATCGACAAGGATCAGGTCGCGGCGGCCTTCAGCGCTGAGGTCGCCGAGCTGGTCGACGGGGTCAGCAAGCTGACGAAGCTCGACTTCAAGTCGCGCGCCGAGGCGCAGGCGGCGAGCCTGCAAAAGATGCTGCTGGCGATGACGCGCGACATCCGCGTCATTCTGATCAAGCTCGCCGACCGGCTGCACAACATGCGCACGCTCGATGCGATGAGTCCGGAGGCCTGCCGGCGCATCTCACGCGAGACGCTCGATATCTTTGCCCCCATCGCGAATCGCCTGGGGATCAATTCGGTCCGCATCGAGCTGGAAGAACTGGGCTTTGCCCATTATTGGCCGTGGCGACGGCGCATCATCCAGTGCGCCCTCCAGAAACGCGGCAACGGAGCGCGGGTCGAGATGATCGGTCTGGTCGAGACCGCTCTCAAGCATGTCCTGGATCAGGAGGGCATCGAGGGCCGGGTCGAGGGACGCCAGAAACATCTCTATGGCATCTATCGCAAGATGCGCGACAAATCGCGCGGCTTCTCCGAGCTGGCCGATGTCTTCGCCTTTCGGGTCACGGTCGACCGGGTTGATACCTGCTATCGGGTTCTGGGACTGGTCCACAATCTCTATAAGCCGGTCCCAGGGCGGTTCAAGGACTATATCGCCATCCCCAAGGCCAACGGCTATCAATCGCTCCACACTGCCCTGATCGGCCCGCAGGGCATCCAGATCGAGATTCAGATCCGCACCGAGGACATGCAGCGTCTGGCCGAGTCGGGCATCGCCGCACACTGGATGTACAAGAGCGGCATCCAATCCGCCACCGCCAATCCCGCCGCGCTGGCCGCCGACTGGCTGCAGAACCTGCTGGAGATGCAGCGCGACGCCGGTAACTCGGTGGAGTTTCTTGAGCACGTCAAGGTCGATCTATTCCCCGGCGAGGTCTATGTCTTCACGCCCAAGGGGCGCATCCTCTCACTCCAGCGCGGCGCGACCGTGGTCGACTTCGCCTATGCCATCCATTCGGACGTGGGCAATAACTGTGTGGCCGCGCGCATCGACCGGCGCATGGCGGCGCTGAGCACACAGCTTCGCAATGGTCAGACCGTCGAGATCATCACCGCCCCCGGCGCACGGCCCAATGCCAGCTGGCTGAACTTCGTGACCACGGCCAAGGCGCGCGTCAACATCCGGGGCCATCTCAAGAACTTCAAGCAACTCGAAGCCCAGTCGCTCGGCCGACGGTTGCTGAACGCTGAACTCGCGCCGCTGGGTGCTGAGGTCGAGACGCTTGAACCTCTGCGGCTGGCGGCCTATCTCGACGAGGCGGGGCTGAGCGCGGTCGAAGATTTGCTCGGCGAAATCGGTCTGGGCAACCGGCTCGCGCCGCTGATTGCGCGGCGTCTGGCCGGGGTCGAGGGCGAGGAAGTCGCATCCGATGAACGCACGGATCAGGAGCAGCATCCGCATCGGCTCGCCATTCGCGGCACCGAGGGCATGGTGGTCAGCTTTGCGCGCTGCTGCCGCCCGATCCCCGGCGACGACATCACGGCGATCTTCAGTCCGGGACGCGGCATCGTGGTTCATCGCGCCGAGTGCCGTAACCTCAGCGGGCTGGAGAGCAAGCGCGACAAGTGGCTCGATGTCGAGTGGTCCAAGGAGCTGGAGGTTGAGTTCGCAACCGAGATCCGGGTCGAGGTCGGTAATCGGCGCGGCGTGCTGGCTGTGATCGCCGGGGCGATCGCCGAACTCGGCTCCAACATCGAAAATGTTCAGACGATCGAGAAGGATGGCATGATGACCGACCTGGAATTCCGCATTCTGGTCAAGAGCCGCGATCATCTCGCGCGCATCATGCGCCGGGTGCGGCTCATTCCGCTGGTCGATCGCATCACGCGCATCACGCGATCCTGAGCTTGGAACTCGGTCATATCGACGCCATTTCAGCGGTTGAGTCGCATCGACTCCCGTAAACACATCAGGATCGAGAGGCTGTCCATGACCGATCTCACACTCGACGAACGTCTGCTGCTGACCCGGCGCACCATGCAACTCCTGGAAGACTGGGGGCTGGCGGCGCGCGACATCAGCGGGCTGCTGCAACTGCCGGAGACGATCAAGGCGCGCCATATCGGCCGCTTCCGCGATCAGGATGCTTTTCCTGACGATCCGGCGGTCAACCGGCGTGTCGCCTATCTGGCCCGGATCGAGGAAGCACTCCACACCTACTTTCCGCGCAATCCCGAGATGCGCAAGCTCTGGGTGCGGCGCGCCAACAAGCAGTTCGGACGGCGTGCCCCTGTGGCGGTCATGGTCGAGGACGGCGAGAGCGGACTGATCTCGGTGCTGTCGCATCTGGACTGCACCTTCGCCTGGGATCTGACCGGCTCGCGGGCTGACTACCAGCGGGCCAGCTAGACAGGATTCTTCGGGGTTTGGGCGTTTTCGATTAAGATGTCCGTCATCGAAATCCAGCAGACAGACAGCGAACGCCGTTCAGGTTCAATGGAAAATTTTCGCGGTACGACAATTCTCTCGGTGCGACGCAACGGCCAGGTGGTGATCGGCGGCGACGGGCAGGTCTCGCTCGGCCCGACCGTCATGAAGGGCAATGCGCGCAAAGTCCGACGGCTCTACAAGGGCCAGGTGCTGGCCGGATTCGCCGGGGCCACAGCCGATGCCTTCACGCTCTTCGAACGCTTCGAGGGCAAGCTCGAAAAGCATCAGGGCCATCTGACCCGCTCGGCGGTCGAGATGGCCAAGGACTGGCGCACCGACCGCATGCTGCGTCGGCTCGAAGCCCTGCTGTGCATCGCCGATGCCACTACCTCGCTGATTCTCTCCGGTACGGGCGACGTCATCGAGCCGGAACAGGACATCATGGCCATCGGCTCGGGCGGCTCCTTTGCGCTGTCGGCGGCACGCGCGCTGTTCGCGCACACCGAACTCTCGGCGCGCGAGATCGTCGAACAGAGTCTGCACATCGCCGCCGACATCTGTGTCTACACCAACCACAACCTCGTCATCGAGGAGTTGGACACCAAGGATCGCGAATGAGCCCCTGTGCTCATCGCCCTCAAGCCGGCCTATTCGACGCCTAAAATCCATGTCTGAAATCACCCCCCAACGCATCGTCGCCGAACTCGACAAACACATCATCGGCCAAAACGACGCCAAGCGCGCCGTAGCCATTGCCCTGCGCAACCGCTGGCGCCGCGCCCAGATCGAAGAGCCGCTGCGCTCGGAGATCACGCCCAAGAACATCCTCATGATCGGCCCGACCGGTGTGGGCAAGACCGAGATTGCGCGCCGTCTGGCCCGGCTCGCCAACGCGCCCTTCATCAAGGTCGAGGCGACCAAGTTCACCGAGGTCGGCTATGTCGGTCGCGAGGTCGATTCGATCATTCGCGATCTGGCCGACATCGGCGTGAAGATGGCGCGCGAGCAGGAAATGGCCAAGCTCTCCGATCTGGCCGAGGCTGCCGCCGAGGAGCGTATTCTCGATGCGCTCCTGCCGCCGCCCTCGGACTTTGAGGAAGACAGCCGCTCGACGGTCAGCTCCGCCACGCGCGAAAAACTGCGCACCAAACTGCGCGCCGGTGACATGGAGGATCGCGAGATCGAGATCCAGGTCTCAGCCTCACCGCTTGGCGTGGAAATCATGGCCCCGCCCGGCATGGAAGAGATGTCGAACCAGCTCCAGGGGCTGTTCCAGAATCTCGGTCAGAGCCGCACCAAGCGGCGCAAGCTGCGTATCCGCGACGCGCGCAAGCTGCTGAAGGACGAGGAAGCGGCCAAGCGCGTCAACGACGAAGAGATGAAACTGCACGCCCTGGAGAATGTCGAGCAGAACGGCATCGTGTTTATCGACGAGATCGATAAGGTCGCCAAACGCGAGGGCACGACCGGGGCTGATGTCTCGCGCGAAGGCGTACAGCGCGATTTGCTGCCACTGGTGGAGGGCAGTACCGTCTCGACCAAACATGGCGCGGTGCGCACCGACCATATCCTGTTCATCGCCTCGGGCGCCTTCCATCTGTCGAAACCCTCGGACCTGATCCCCGAGCTTCAGGGCCGGTTGCCGATTCGGGTCGAACTCAAGGCCCTGAGCACGGATGATTTCGTGCGCATCCTCACCGAGCCGGATGCCTCGCTCACCGATCAGTACCGGGCTTTGCTGGGGACTGAGGGCGTGAACCTGGAGTTCACCGAAGACGGCATCCGCCGCATCGCCGAGATCGCCTGGCAGGTCAACGAGAAGACCGAGAACATCGGCGCACGACGTCTGCACACGGTCCTGGAGCGGCTGCTGGAGGATGTCTCCTACAACGCCTCCGAACTCGACCGCGTGACCGTCACCATCACGGCCGACTATGTCGACCAGAACATGGCCGATCTGGCTGCCGACGAGGATCTGTCGCGTTACATCCTCTGAAAAACGCACTCGAGCCACTTAAAACCTAAACCTTAAAACTTAAAACTACCCATGCCAGTACCCACCGAGCTGAATCTGCACCGCCAATCCCGTGTGCTCGAAATCGCCTACGAGGATGGCACCCGTTTCACACTGCCCTGCGAATATCTGCGCGTGTATTCGCCCTCGGCTGAGGTCCAGGGCCACAGTCCGGGCGAGCGCGTGCTCCAGGTCGGCAAGGAGGACGTCGGCATCGACAAGATCGAGCCGGTCGGCAACTATGCCGTCTGTCTGCACTTCGACGACGAGCACAACACCGGTCTCTATTCCTGGGACTATCTCTATCGTCTCGGTACCGAGTACGACAGCCTCTGGAACACCTATCTCGACGAACTTAAGCAGGCCGGCCACACGCGCAAGACGCTCCAGTCTTAATCGCCCACATCCCGCCGGACCGGTTTAATATAGACGCCCATCGCCGTGGGCGCGCGTGTCCGTGCCCATGAACCCCAATTCGCTACCGGGATAGAGCATGTCCGATCAGAACACCACCCATTTCGGCTATCAGCAGGTGCCGGTCGAAGAAAAAGCCAAGCGCGTGCGCGCCGTCTTCGATTCGGTTGCAACCCGCTACGATGTGATGAACGATCTGATGTCGCTCGGCATCCACCGGCTCTGGAAGCGCCATGCGATTGAACTCTCGGGCGTGCGTCGGGGCCAGCGGGTGCTGGATCTGGCCTCGGGCACCGGAGATCTGGCCTACCGCTTCTCGGGGCTGGTCGGTTCCGACGGGCTGGTGGTGATGACCGACATCAACGCCGCCATGCTCGGCGAGGGCCGCTCGCGGATGCTCGATCGCGGTCGGGTCGGCAATGTCCAGTACAGCCTGGTCAACGCCGAGCAGATCCCCTTCGAGAGCACTCTGTTCGACTGTGTCACTATCGGTTTCGGTCTGCGTAACGTCACCCACAAGCAGAACGCGATTGACGAGATGTTCCGCGTGCTCAAGCCCGGCGGGCGCGCCCTGATCCTGGAGTTCTCGCATCCGACCACCAAGTCGCTGAGCAAGGTCTACGACGCCTATTCCTTCTCGGTGCTGCCGACGCTCGGACGTCTGGTGGCCAATGATCCCGAGAGCTATCGCTATCTGGCCGAGTCGATCCGCATGCACCCGGATCAGGAGACGCTGCGCGCGATGATGGAAGCCTCCGGCTTCGAACGCTGCGAATACTTCAACCACACCGGCGGCATCGTCGCCATCCATCGAGGCTACAAGCTATGAGCGCCGGCGGCATCCAGATTCCGGACGCCTTGCTTGCCGTCGTCGAGCAGGCGCTCAATCGCTATCTCACGCTCGATCCCGAGGGCGCGGCGGCGTTCGATGCCCTGGAAGGGCGGATCATCGCGATCGAGGCCAAAGGCTTCGGGACGCGGATCACGGTCATTCCGGGCGTGCGCGGACTGCAACTCTTCGGTGCCTATGATGCCGAACCGGACTGTCTGATTCAGGGTTCGCCGCTGGCACTCACACGCCTGGGCATGACCGAGCACAAGGAGGCCCAGTTCGTCACCGGCGAGGTCGAGATCTCGGGTGACACCGCGCTCGCCCAGGACTTCAGCGCGGCACTGGCCGGTCTGAACGTGGATTGGGAGGAGCAGCTGGCGCAGGTCATCGGCGATCCCTTCGCGCGTCAGGTCGGTAATCGAGTGCGCGACGCCGAACGCTGGACGCAGCGCACTTCGGCCTCGATGACGGCCAATCTCACCGAATATCTGCAAGAGGAACGTCGCCTGCTGCCGACCCGCTACGAGGTCGACGCCTTCCTGACTCAGGTCGACACCGTGCGCGACGACGTCGAGCGACTCGGCGCGCGTATCGCGCAGCTCGCCAAGCGTGCCCAGGAGACCGGCATTCAGTCATGATGGGTCCACGTCAGGCGCTGCGTCTGTTTCGCATCAACTGGGTGCTGCTTCGTCACGGTCTCGACGAAGTCATCCTCGCCACCCATCTGTTCCGGCCCTTGCGCTGGATCAAAGTTCTGCTGCCCTGGCATTGGGTCCAGCGCGATCTGCCGTCCTATCCGGCGCGCGTGCGGCTGGCACTGGAGGATCTGGGGCCGATCTTCGTCAAATTCGGTCAGATTCTTTCGACCCGGCGCGATCTGCTGCCGGATGATCTCGCGGTGGAGCTGGCCAGGCTCCAGGACCGTGTCCCGCCCTTTGGCGGCGCCGAAGCACGCGCCCTGATCGAGAAAGCCTGGGGGCGACCGATCGAGGAGGTGCTCGATCAGTTCGACCCGGTGCCGCTGGCTTCGGCCTCGATCGCGCAGGTTCACAGCGCGCGTCTGAAGGACGGCACCGAGGTGGTGGTCAAGGTGCTGCGTCCCGGCATCGAGCGCACCATCCGTCAGGATCTGGGGCTGATGTACGCCGTGGCGCATCTGGCCCAGAAGTACTGGAAGGACGGGCGACGTCTGCGTCCGGTCGAGGTGGTGCGCGAGTACGAGAAGACGATCTACGACGAACTCGATCTCCAGCGCGAGGCGGCCAATGCCTCGCAGATCCGGCGCAACTGGCTCGGCAGCGAGATGCTCTATATCCCCGAGATCTATTGGGACTGGACCCGGCCCAATGTCATGGTCATGGAGCGCATCTATGGCACCCCGGTCGGCGAGGTCGACAAGCTCAAGGCGCAGGGCGTGAGCATGAAGCAGCTCGGCGAGCGCGGGGTGGAGATCTTCTTCACCCAGGTGTTCCGCGACAACTTCTTCCATGCCGACATGCATCCGGGCAACATCTTCGTCGAGCCGTCGGGGCGCTATATCTCGATCGACTTTGGCATCGTCGGCACCCTGACCACCGAGGATCAGCGTTATCTGGCCGAGAATCTGCTCGCCTTCTTCGAGCGCGACTATCGGCGCGTGGCTGAGCTGCATGTCGAATCCGGCTGGGTGCCGCCCGGCACCCGGATCGACGAGTTTGAGTCAGCGATTCGCACCGTCAGTGAGCCGATCTTTGAAAAGCCGCTGGCTGAGATTTCATTCGGTCATTTCCTGGTGCGGCTGTTCCAGACCGCGCGCCGCTTCGACATGGAAATCCAGCCGCAGCTCGTGCTGCTGGAAAAGACGCTGCTCAACATCGAGGGCCTGGGGCGTCAGCTCTATCCCGAGCTGGATCTCTGGACCACGGCCAAGCCCTACATGGAACGCTGGATGAAGGATCAGGTCGGCCTGAAAGGGCTGTTCGACCGCACCAAGCGCAACCTCTATTCGGTCGCCGACCAGGCCCCGGAGCTACCGCTGATCGCCTATCGGATGCTCATGGCCTACGATAAACAGGTGCGTGGTGCCAAGTTCGATCAGGCGCAGGTCCGCGAGGATCAGGCGACAGCCTCCAGTGCCATGCTCAAATCCGTCGGCGGCGCGACGCTGCTCGTGTGCGCGACCCTGGTGCTGCTGCTCGGTCCAGGCCACTGGCTGCCCGAACAAGCCGCCGCCGGCTTGATCGCGGCGGCTTATCTGACCGGGGCCTGGCTGTTCGTCTCGGCGGCGCGGACGGGGTAAGATCAGCGAGCCGCTTGCGAGCACGCGATCTCTGTCATCGATCCCGACCATTTGGACCCCAAGGCACAACACACGAAGGCCATCATGTCCGCTGAAAACGTCTTCTTCACCCCGGTCAGCAAAATCTGCCAGACCGATGTCGTGACCTGCGCGCCGGATCTGTCGCTGATCGAGGTCGCCGAGCTGATGCGCGCGCGCAATATCTCCAGCCTCCTGGTGCGCGACGGCGAGGAACCGGTCGGCATCGTCACCGACCGCGATCTGCGCAACAAGGTGGTGGCTCCAGGGATCGACCCGCGCGAAGGCTGCGCGCGCGACATCATGAACAGCCCGCTCGTCACCATCGGCGAGAGCGACTATCTGTTCGAGGCGCTCTATCTCATGAGCCGGCGGCGCATCCATCGGCTGTGCGTGGTCGATGCCGAGGGCCGGCTGCGCGGCATCGTCACCGACACTGATGCGCTGCGTCTGCACAGCCGCTCACCTCAGCAGCTCATGAAAGAAATCGAGGAAGCCGAAAGCCCCGAAGAGCTCAAGACGCTGCGCGAGCGCATGGAACAGTTGGTCGTCCATCTGCATGGCACCGGCGTTGCCACGCGCGATCTGGTTCAGACCGTGGCCCTGCTCAACGACCGCCTGCTGATCCGCCTCATCGAGCTGGTGCGCGCGGCGCGCTATCCGGATCTCACCGATCGCTTCGCCTTCCTGGTGCTCGGCAGCGAGGGGCGGCGCGAGCAGACGCTGGCCACCGACCAGGACAACGCCATCGTCCATGCCGATGACCTGTCCGAAGACGAGCTGGAACAGCTCCGCGCCTTCAGCGTCGATCTGATCGACAATCTGATCGGCATCGGCATGCCGGCCTGCTCGGGCGGCATCATGGCCAAGAACGCCGAATGGCGACGCAGTGTGAGCGGCTGGAAGCAGATGCTCGACAAATGGCTGCGCACCCCGACGCCCACCAACATCCTCTCGGGCAGCATGTTCTTCGACCTGCGCACGCTCTATGGCGACGCCTCCTTCGAGCAGGAACTCAAGGCCGACATCATCGCGAAGCTGCACGGCAACAATCTGTTCCTGGTGCATAGCGTCTCCAATGCCGTCGCCTTCCGACCGCCGCTCGACTGGTTCGGGCGCGTCAAGACCGAGCGACGCGGCCCGCATCGCGGCTGCATTGAGGTCAAGAAAGCGGGTGTCTTTGCGATCACTGAAGGTTTGAAGGCCATGGCGCTCCAGGCCGGCATCGGCGAGGGCCGCACCCATGATCGGGTGCGCGGACTCCAGCAGGCCGGTATCCTCGAAGCGCAACAGGCCGAAAGCCTGCTGGCTGCCTTCGACTTTCTGATCGCGCTTAGGCTACGCGCCCAGTTGCTGACGCTCGAACGCGGCGAGCCGCTGACGAACTATCTGCCGCTCGACCATCTTAATCGCATCGAGGTCGGGCGTCTGAAGCTGGCACTGGAAGAGGTCAAGCACTTCCAGGGCTTCCTGCGCCACCGCTTCCATCTGAATCAGGTCGCGCGTTAGGCCGATCAAATCACCAGCCGCGCATGGCTCGATAGTGATCGAGCGCCTCATCGGTCGGGCCGGCGAAGACTATCTGTCCGTGTTCCATCAGCAGTGACTTGGAGCACATGCTGCGCACCAGATCCTCCGAATGCGAGGACAGGACGATGATGGAGACGCGCTCGGTGAAGCGCTCCAGACGCTCACGCGCCTTGTGCAGAAAGGCCGCATCACCGGCGCCGATGCCCTCATCGAGCAGCAGGATGTCCGGCACCACCGAGGTCGAGACGGCGAACGCCAGTCGCATCTGCATACCAGCCGAGTAGGTGCGGATCGGCAGATCGAGGAAGTCGCCCAGCTCGGTGAACTCGGCGATCTCATCCATCATGGCGTGGATCTTCTTACGCGGCAGTCCGAGAAAGAGTCCGCGCAGGACGATGTTCTCGTAGCCGGTGCTCTCCTGATTCATCCCGAGCGCGATATCGAACAGGGGCACGGTCGAACCCTCGACCGTCACCCGTCCGCTGTTTGGCTCGTAGATACCGCCGAGTACCCGTAGCAGCGTGGTCTTGCCGGCACCGTTGTGCCCGATGAGTCCGAGCCGGTCGCCGTTCTCGAGCGAGATGTTGATATCCTGCAACGCCTGCACCACCGAGATCCGCTGCGAGACCGTGTCGGCACGGATCTGGCCGCCGGTGGCACTCTGGATCAGACGGTTCTTGAGCGAGCGCGTCGAGGCGCTGTAGACAGGAAAGGAGACCGAGACGTTCTCCAGCTTGATCGAGGCCACGATGATCTCCCTCAGACCCAGTAAGCGACGCGCCAGCGGTAGGCTGAATAGAAGAAAAGCGCCACGGCCCAGCCGACGACCGTGATGGCGATGACCGGCAGCCAGTTGGCGAGCGCGGGCGCCTGGCCGAGCAGCGGGGCGCGCATGATCTCGACCAGATGATAGAAGGGGTTGAGATCGAGCCAGAGCGCGCGCCCTGGCAGCATCTCGGGCTTCCAGATGACCGGCGTGATGAAGAACAGCACCTGCACCACACTGCCGACGATCAGTGGCACGTCGCGAAAACGCGCGCTCACCAGACCGAGAAAGAGCGCCATCCAGAGTCCATTGAGCAGCAGCACCAGCAGCGCGACCGGCACCCAGAGCAGATTCCAGTTGAGATCGACCCCGAACCAGAGCGCGACTCCAAGGAAAACCCAGATGTTGTGCGCAAAGGCGATCAGGATCGACCACAGACCGCGATAGGCATAGATCGACAGCGGCGCGTTGAGCTGGCGGATCATGCCCTCGGCCAGGATGAAGGACTGGCAGCCGTCGTTGACCAGGCTCGCGATCAGACCCCAGATGACGAAGCCGGCAGCCAGAAAAGGCAGATAGTCGTGCAGATCCTGGCCGAAGATCTGGCCATAGAGCAGGCCGAGCGCCAGGACCATGATGGCCATCGACAGCGTAATCCAGAACGGTCCCAGCTTGGAGCGTCGATAGCGCTGGCGCACGTCATGTAGCCCGAGCGTCATCCAGAGTTCGCGCCGGTTCCAGCCGGCGCGGATATCGTGCAGGGCGCGTTCGAACTGCTCGCGCTTGAGTCCATGCTGGAGTTGGATCAGCAGGGACGACTCGCCATGTTGGGTGTCGGTCGACATCGATACTCAAACTCTGATCGACCCGCGTCCTGGCCGGACGGCGAGGCGTGGATCTTAAGGATTGTCTTTATCAGCGGCGCGTACTATATCACGCTGGTTTCGGTGCGAAGACGGTTTGGACTCAAGATCACGCCGCCTCGATCCTAGCGATACAGCGCCAGCGGAAAGTATTCGGTGATTAGAATCACCGGCTGATGCTCAATGGTGATGCGATAGGTGCGGAACACCGCCAGCTCGCCATCCGCCGTTCGGTCCAGCCCGACGTCCAGGACTTCGCGATAGCTCTCCAGCCCGCTGTCGCGGATCAGCACGCCGATGCCGATTTCGCGATCGATGAGCCGCCGGCGAAAGTCCGGCGGGATGAGCGGGGTGCGAATCAGTGAAAAAGCCTCGGCGAAACAGCGTCCGCTGTCTGTTCCACGCAGCCGGGCATCGCGGATCAGACAGGAGTCACCGCGTTCGACATCGAGCCAGGGCACCGGCTCCAGCGCGACCTCGAAGCGCTGCTCCAGGGTATCGACCGCGACCGGCTCCCAAAAATAGGCTTCCAGGATTTTGGTGACCGTACCATCGGTGACCAGCAGCGCGCGCAGAAAGGGCGGCAACTGGCTCAAGGGGATCGGCTCGCCCGTCGCGTCGACGAGTTCGCCAGCGCGTGCAAACCCATCACAGCGAAAAGGAGGGGCGATCGGCGCGGAGGTGCCGCGCCCGTAGTAACGATGCATCGAGTGAAGTCCAAAATACAACAGTGTTTGTTTTAGGCATCAAATCAGCGGGGTCTGGAGGCAATAGCGCCCATTGGCCGAGATGGGTTAAGATTGAAAGTGCTCGGTGTTGTAAAAAATCCGCCGATTGACCTGTTTGTGGGCTTGATGTCTCATTGAATTTGCCCCAAGCTTTACGCCGGAGACCGGCCCCTAAGTGGGATTTCCAATCCCAGACCTCCAGGGGCGCGGAACCAGTCGGGCTACAGGCTCACAGCGTGGGTGTGGCTCGGTAGTTTTACGCACCATGTGTTATACCTAAAGGGACTGCAAGGTCCACAACCTTCGGAGATTTCTCATGACCAAGATCGTCAAGGCTGCTTCCATCTCTGTCGCTGCGCTGCTGCTGCTCGGCGGCTGCACCACCGACCAGACCGCTCGCGACATGGCTCAGCAGGCCATGGACACCGCGAACAGCGCCCAGGCTTGCTGCAACTCCAACACCGAGCGTCTGGATCGGATGTATCAGAAGATCATGGGCAAGTGATTCACTTGACCTGATCCGTTCCGGTGTCCCACGAGCTGTGGGACGCCGGAGTCTTCTTCGACAGCCCGCTCCACCGCCTTCCAATCGATCGTCACCCCCTCAGCGTTGACCACTGACTCGGGAATCACCGAGTGATAGGGCTGGCGGACACTCTTCTCCCCGGTCTGCACCTCCAGATAGAGGTCGTTACCCAGCCAGCCATACTTGTAGGGTTGGTCAATGATGGCCACCGGCGTCTTGAGTTCGGTCATTCCATAGAGTTCCTCGATGCTTTCCGGATACATCCGGATACAGCCACCGCTGACCTCCAGACCCATGCCCCAGGGCTGATTGGTGCCGTGGATCAGATAATCCGGATTGCTCAGTCGCATGGCGAAACGTCCGAGCGGATTGTCCGGCCCCGGCGGTACCGTGGGTGGCAGGACGTGGCCGCGAGCGGCATGGTTGGCACGCACCTGCGGCCCTGGCGTCCAGGTCGGATCCTTGCGTTTCTGGATGACGTCGAAGTTGCCCAGCGGCGTGGCCATGGCATCCTTGCCCACCGTGATGGCATAGATACGCACGACGTTGGGCTCGTTGGGTGGATAGTAATACAGCCGTTTCTCGGCGCGATTGATCACGATCCCCTGACGCGGTACGTTCGGCAGCACATAGAAGGCCGGCACCAGCACCTGGGTTCCCTCACCCGGCACCCAGGTATCAACCTTGGGGTTGGCCTGACGCATGTCGTCATAGCCCAGATTGTTCTGGCGGGCGATGTCGAGCAGTGTATCCTTGGTGCGCGCCGTGAAATAGAAGGGTGTCCCCACGACCGAGTCGTTGGGGTTCTCCAGCCGGAAGGTCTCGGCCCAAGCGCTCTGTGGCATACCCCAGCCAAACACGGATGCGCAGAGCGCCGGCACGAGCCAGGCTCGGGGGCGTCCGCCAAGTTCAAGACCTCTCATAACTTTTTTAAGCTCCTGTTGCACAGCGATGAAAAAACCATCCCGATCGTCGCACGTCCGCAATATCGGGGTTGCCGCTCATGTGGATGCGGGCAAGACGACGCTCACCGAGCGCATCCTGTTCTACACCGGCGCCTCGCACAAGATCGGCGAGGTGCATGATGGCGCCGCTCACATGGACTATATGGCTGAGGAACAGCGCCACGGCATCACCATCACCGCTGCCGTCACCCAGGCCCAGTGGCGTGAGCATCTGATCCAGCTCATCGATACGCCCGGACACGTCGACTTCTCGATCGAGGTCGAGCGGGCGCTGCGCGTGCTCGATGGCGGCGTCATCGTCCTCGATGGCGTGCGAGGCGTCGAGCCCCAGACTGAGACGGTGTGGCGTCAGCGTGCGCGCTTCAAGCTCCCAGCGCTCCTGTTCATCAATAAGATGGATCGTCCGGGCGCGGATTTTGACCGTTGTCTGGCGTCCGTCAAGCAGCGTTTGCACGCCGAGCCGGTGCCGATCACGGTTCCGGTCCCCGAAGCGGGTGGCGTGCTGCATTTGATTGACCAACAGCTGATTCGTTTCATCGGTGAACAGGGCGAGCAGGTCGTCATCGAACCCTGTCCGCCTGAACTGTGGGCGCGTCATCGCGAGCGACGCGAGGCACTGGCACTGGCCGCCGCCGAGGCGGATGAGTCGCTGGCTGATCTGGTGCTCGCCGGCGAGGAGGTGCCGCCTGAACGTCTACGCGCCGCCATCCGCGCCGGAACACTGGCCGGGACGCTCTTTCCCTGCTATGGCGGCAGCGCATTGCGCAATCTGGGTGTGCAGCCGCTCATCGATGGTGTGATCGACTTCTTGCCCGCTCCGCTCGACCGGCCTGCGGCACTGGCCGAGCGGCCCGATGAGACGCGCGAGTCGGTCGTCATGACCCCGGATGGGCCACTTGCCGCGCTCGCCTTCAAGGTCCAGCTCTGGGACGGGCGCCGGCATGTCTTCGTGCGGCTCTATCGCGGACGGTTGGCGCCGGGCGATGCGGTCGAGTTCCTGACGCCCGATGGGCGCGTGCAGCGCGAGCAGGTGGCGCGGCTGTTCGAGGTCGATGCCGGCAAGAAGACCAAGCGCGATCTGGCCGAGGCCGGCGATATCGTACTCCTGGCCGGGCTGCGGTTCGCCAGCACGGGCGATACGCTCTGCGCACCCGGCCAGGTGCTGAGCCTGGAGCGCATCCAGACTCATGATCCGGTGCTCGGGTTGGCCATCGAGCCGGCGACGGGGACCGATGAAGACAAGCTGATCGAGGTGCTGAGCAAAATCCAGCAGGAAGACCCGACCCTGCGTGTCGAAGACGATCCCGAGACCGGCCAGCGTCTGCTCCGGGGCATGGGTGAATTGCATTTGCAGATCGTCATTGAGCGTCTGGAACGTGAGTTCGGTGTTGGCGTCCGTGTCGGACGGCCGGCTGTGGCCACGCGCGAGACCATCACTCAGCCAGCCCGCGCCGATGCGCTGTTCGCCCCGCCACCCACGCCTGATCCGCGCCAGCCGGATCTGATGGCGAGGGCTGTGGTCAGCGTCCGGCCGCGCGAGCGGGGGCAGGGGGTGCTGGTCGAGCTGCAACCGCGTCTGCGGCCCGAGGGTGCTCAGCTCGATGCGGCGCACATTCCGACGATCCGTGACGTGATCGACAATACGCTGGCCAGCGGTCCGCGCCTGGGCGCTCAGCTGCTGGATCTCACGGTGAGTGTCGAGGAACTGGAGTTCTTTGGCACGGGTTCAACTCCGGCGGCGCTGGCAGCCGCCGTCGGCACGGCGCTGCGCAAAGCCTTGGAGAAGGCGCATCCGGCGCTGATGACGCCGGTCATGCGTCTGGAGGTGGTCGTGCCTGAGCCGAATCTGGGTGCCGTGCTCGGTGATCTTCAGTCGCGACATGCGCTGATCCAGTCGACCGAGATCCAGGATGAGCTGGCCACGATCCGGGCCGAGGCGGCGCTGGAGCCGCTGCTTGGCTATGCAACGACATTGCGCGGACTGACTCAGGGACGCGGGCAGTTCAGTCTGGAATTCGAGCGCTTTGATCTGTGAGCCGCGCCATCAAGCAATCACCACGCGATCGCGTCCGCCTTCCTTGGCCCGATACAGCCCGGTATCGGCGCGCTCGATCAGCGATGCGCCGGTTTCGCCCGGCTTGAAGCGCGTCAGGCCGATCGAGACGGTGATTGCGCCGATGGTGTCTTTGGTGCTCTTGCGTTTGATCTGGAGCGCGGCGACCTGGCGGCGGATCTGCTCGGCCAGTGTCTGGGCGGCCTCCAGCTCGTCGTTGACGATGACCGCGAACTCTTCCCCGCCATAGCGGGCGACGAACACGCGCTCGCTTTGTACCTTGGCCAGCACACTACCGACGATCTCCAGGACACGATCGCCCATGGGATGCCCATAGGTATCGTTGAGCTGCTTGAAGCGGTCGAGATCGAGCATCATCAGACAGGTCGGCTCGTCGGGCGCCGAGAGTGACTGCACGAGTGCCTCATCGAAGCCGCGTCGGTTGGGGATCTTGGTCAGCGCATCCACACGCGCGCGGCGCTCGCTCTCCTCCAGCTCGCGCTTGAGCCGCTCGACCTGAGCGCCGGCCGATTTCAGTTCGCTCTGGAAGGCTTGGGTGAGGTTTTCCAGGTCGCGCGTTTCGGTGAGCAGTTGGCCGACCATGGCGCGGATTCGTTCCTGATCGTCGTTTTCCTCGAAGACCGTCAGCGCCTCGCGCAGACTGGCGCCATAGTCCTGGGTGCCGCGCAGATTGCGCGAGACCGCCCGTGTCAACCGCGTGACGATATCGACGATGAGGTCGCGCGCTTGCGGGCTGGTCGGCAGGTAATGCTTGACGAAATACTCGAAGAACAGCGATTCGCTCTTCTCGGCGTCATAGGGGCCGTTTTCCGGAAAGTCCGCGAGCAATGAGCGGCTCAGATCCGGACAGGCGTTCTGGACGTGTGCGTACCAGAGCGCGTAATTGTAGGGTGTCGGTGGGATGCGGCGACGCACCATTTGCGGCACGGCCATGCGCAGATAGTCCGAGGCCGTATTCAGGTCATCCCTGAAATCCATCCGGTTGACGCTCATGGCTGCTTGACCCGCCAAAAATGTGTTGGAAACCACGAAGCCATCGTCCGCTTGATGGGACGATGGCTTCCGATCGGCGCCAATGATAAGCGAGCCGGTGACTGAGCGTCGTAAAAATGTCGAGATGCCGCCCGACTGCGTCGCGGCTCAGTCCGATTCCTTCGACGTCTCCTCGTCTGATTTGGTGCGGCTGGAGTCGCGTCGTGAGTTTGAGTACTGATAGTAGAGCAGCCAGCCGACCAGTCCCAGGAACACCATCAGTTCCATCGCCGCCAAGGAAGAACCATTCGCCATGATCTTTACCCCTCTGAAAGTCGATAGGTCGTCGATAGTGGATCGCGCGCCGCCTTGACGCTGAGGTCGGAGAATTGGGCCGTGCGCGGCGATTGCAACGACGCTTGGCCCCTTCCCACAACGAAAGAGCCCCGCCGAAGCGGGGCTCGTGTCAGGTCAGCGATGGCGGATGCCGATCAATGACCCGTGGCGACTCCAGCGCCACGCGGGATGCGCACATCCTCGACCAGATGCTGGATGTGCTCAGGCGGCGGTGCCGTGAGCGCCGAGACCAGCAGGGCGACCATGAAGTTCACCAGCGCGCCGATCGCGCCGAAGGCGTTCGGTGAGATGCCGAAGAACCAGTTCTCGCCCATCCCCATATCGGGCATCAGGAACTCGGTGCCCGGAATGAAGAGGATGCCCTTGTGCTGGAACACATAGAGCAGAGTCACGGTAATACCGGCGACCATGCCTGAGATCGCCCCCTCCTTGTTCATGCGCTTGGCGAAGATGCCGAGCATGAGCGCGGGGAAGATCGAGGAGGCTGCCAGACCGAAGGCAATGGCCACGGTTCCCGCCGCGAATCCTGGCGGATTCATGCCGAGATAGCCGGCCAGCACAATAGCGCCGATCATCGACAACCGCCCGGCCATCAGCTCCTTCTTCTCGGTGATGTGCGGCATGAACACGCCCTTGAGCAGGTCATGCGAGATCGCCGAGGAGATGGCCAGCAGCAGACCGGCGGCTGTCGAGAGCGCCGCCGCCAGACCGCCGGCGACCACCAGCGCGATCACCCAGTCGGGCAGTTTCGCGATCTCGGGGTTGGCCAGCACCATGATGTCGTTGTTGACCGTGACCATCTCGTTGCCTTTCCAGCCGAATCCCTCGGCCTTGGCGGCGAACTCGGCGTTCTTGTCGTCGTAGTACTGGATCAGGCCGTCGCCGTTCTTGTCCTCATACTTCAGAAGACCCGTGGTCTCCCAACGCTTGAACCAGTCGGGACGCTCGTCGTAGGCCAGGTTGCTGCTCTCCTCGCCGACTGGACCAATCTGGATGGTATCCATCAGGTTCAGACGTGCCATCGCACCGACAGCCGGGGCGGTGGTGTAGAGGATGGCGATGAAGACCAGCGCCCAGCCGGCCGAATAGCGCGCATCGGCAACCTTAGGCACGGTGAAGAAGCGGATGATGACGTGCGGCAGACCAGCGGTACCGATCATCAGCGACAGGGTATAGACGAACATGTTGAGCGTGCTGCCCATCACCTGGGTGGTATATTCCTTGAAGCCAAGATCCGTGACCACCTGATCGAGCTTTTCCAGCAGGGACATGCCGCTGGCGACGCCGTCGGGGGCGTATTCGCTGCCCAGACCCAGTTGCGGGATGGGGTTGCCGGTCAGATTCAGCGAGATGAAGATCGCCGGGATGGTGTAGGCGAAGATCAGCACCACGTACTGCGCGATCTGGGTGTAGGTGATGCCCTTCATGCCGCCGAGGATGGCGTAGACGGCCACGATACCCATGCCGGCGACGATGCCCATTTCGTAGGAAATGCCGAGGAAGCGGCCGAAGGCCACACCGATACCCGTCATCTGGCCGATGACGTAGGTCACCGAAGCCAGGATCAGACAGATGACGGCCACCACGCGCGCCGAGTTGGCATAGTAGCGGTCGCCGATGAACTCAGGCACCGTGAACTTGCCGAATTTGCGCAGATAGGGCGCCAGCAGCAGGGCCAGCAGCACATAGCCGCCGGTCCAGCCCATCAGGAACACCGAGCCGCCATAGCCGCCGAAGGCGATCATACCGGCCATGGAAATAAACGAGGCTGCCGACATCCAGTCAGCCGCTGTCGCCATCCCATTGGCAACCGGATGCACGCCGCCGCCGGCGACGTAGAATTCACTGGTGGAGCCGGCGCGTGCCCAGATCGCGATGCCGATATAGATCGCGAAGGTCAGGCCGACGATGGAATAGGTCCAGATCTCAAGTGGGCTCATTAGGTGCGTTCCTCACTCTTCGCCGACGTCGAATTGCTGATCGAGCCGATTCATCAGGGCGGCGTAGACGAAGATCAGCGCCACGAAAACATAGATCGAACCCTGTTGGGCGAACCAGAAGCCGAGCGGGTAGCCGCCGAGATGGATAGCGTTCAGCGGCTCGACGAGCAGGACGCCGAAGCCGTAGGAAACGACGAACCAAACGATCAAAAGGACTGTTAGATAGCGAAGATTCGCTTTCCAATAGTCCGCACGCTTGTCAGGTGTCATGGTCGATGTCACTCCGTTCTAAGGTTTACGGTATTGGCCTGAAGGTGGCGGGGTGACGATGGGGCGCGCCGCCGAGAGCCGCCTGGAAGCGGTTCGGTGCGCTCAAAACATGGCAGAAGCCCCCTCGTTGGTTATGATTCATCCGTCTCGTTCTGCCTTATCGAGCGAATTGTCAGCATTGTCTGGTTGCACTTGGCGTGCTGTCAACGTTTCAATCGGTCGGTCTGCGTTCTGAACCGGCTCGCACAGAAGATCATTTGCCCTAGAGAACACCATGCATTACATCAGTACCCGTGGCGGAATCGAGCCGATTGGTTTCGCTCAAGCCGTGATGATGGGGCTGGCGACCGATGGCGGTCTGCTGGTTCCAGCTGAGATTCCAGCCCTCGATCCAGCGCGTCTGCGCGCCTGGGCGGACTTGAGCTTTCAGGCGCTGGCGCTCGAAGTGTCGACACTTTTCATCGGCGATGAGATTCCGCGTGCCGACTTGAAGGCGCTGATCGACCGCTCTTACGCGACCTTCAGCCATCCCGAGGTCACGCCGGTGGTCGCGGCGGGCGAGACGCGCATCCTGGAACTCTTCCACGGTCCGACGGCGGCCTTCAAGGACGTGGCCCTGCAATGGCTCGGCAATCTGTTTGAATATCTGCTCGAACGCGAGGGTGGCCGGCTCAATATCGTCGGCGCCACCTCGGGCGACACCGGCTCGGCGGCCATCTATGGCGTGCGCGGCAAGGAGCGCATCCAGATCTTCATCCTGCATCCCAAGGGCCGGGTCTCGCCGATCCAGGAACGGCAGATGACCACGGTGCTCGATGCCAATGTCCACAATGTCGCGGTGCGCGGCACCTTCGACGATGCGCAGAACATCGTCAAGACACTATTCAACGATCTGCCCTTCAAGTCGGCCTATCGGCTCGGCGCGGTCAACTCGATCAACTGGGCGCGCATCCTGGCGCAGACGGTCTACTACTTCTATGCCTGGGGCCGGATCTCGGGCGGTGATCCCGAGCGCCGGGTCAGCTTCTCGGTGCCGACCGGCAACTTCGGCGACGTCTTCGCCGGCTATCTGGCCCGTCGCATGGGGTTGCCGATCGATCGGCTCGTTATCGCCACCAATTGCAACGACATCCTGACCCGATTCGTCCAGAGCGGCGTCTATGCCGTCGAGGACGACGTCCATCAGACACTCAGTCCGGCGATGGACATCCAGATTGCCTCCAACTTCGAGCGCTATCTCTACTATCTGCACGACGGCGATCAGGCACAGGTCCGCGCCCTGCTCGACGATCTCAAGCGCACGGGACGACTCGAAGTCTCGGCCGCGCATCATCGGCAGGTCCAGGCCGATTTCGATGCAGTCGCCGTGAGCGATGCCGAGACGCTCGACCAGATCCGGGCGACCTATGCGGCGACGGGGTACATCCTCTGTCCGCATACCGCTGTCGGGGTGCGCGCCGCGCGTGCTGTGCCGGACGCCGTCTGTCTGGCCACGGCGCATCCGGCCAAGTTCAGTGAAGCGGTCGTCCAGGCCATCGGTTGCGAGGCTCCGCCACCGCCGTCACTGCAAGGTCTGTTGGCGAAGGAGGCGCGCTGCGAGGAACTCGACGCCACCGCTGAGGCTGTGAAAGGATACCTTGAAGCAACGCTCAAGGCGGTGTCCCCGGCATGACTGATTTGGTTCCAAATAAGTCGGTCGTGAATGCGCCGGCTCGGGGAGCGTCCGGGCGTCGCGTCCTGATCATGGACACCACCCTGCGCGATGGCGAGCAGACTCAAGGCGTGTCCTTCGCGCCCGCCGAGAAGCTCAATCTCGCCAAGGCGCTGCTCGAACAGGTGCGGGTCGACCGCATCGAGGTCGCCTCGGCGCGCGTGTCCTCGGGTGAGGCCAGTGCTGTGGCCCAGATCATCGACTGGGCCAGGGAGCGCGGACTGGCCGAGCGGGTCGAGGTACTGGGGTTCGTCGATGGCGGGGCGAGCGTGGACTGGATCCGCCGCGCCGGCGGTCAGGTGCTCAACCTGCTGGCCAAGGGCAGCGAAAAGCACTGTCAGGGCCAGCTCGGCAAGACGCTCGATGCACATGTCGCCGATGTGCGCGCGACCATCGATCTGGCCCAATCGCAGGGGTTGAGTGTCAATCTTTATCTGGAGGACTGGTCAAACGGCTATCGCGACAATCCGGACTATGTCTATGGTCTGGTCGAGCGGCTGGCCGATGCCGGGATCGGGCATTTCATGCTCCCCGACACGCTCGGGGTCATGACGCCGGATCAGGTCTTCACGGCCATCTCGGACATGGTCGGGCGTTTTCCAGCGCTCCAGTTCGATTTCCATCCACATAACGACTATGGACTGGCAACGGCCAATGTGCTGGCGGCCGTCCGGGCGGGCGCCGCGGCCGTGCACTGCACCGTCAACTGTCTCGGCGAGCGGGCGGGGAATGCCTCGCTGGCCGAGGTCGCCGTCAATCTGCGCGATCAGCTCGACGGCGAACTCGGGATCGACGAGACCCATCTGGCGCGGGTCAGCGAGCTGGTCGAGTCTTTCTCGGGCAAGCGGATCAGCGACAATGCGCCCATCGTCGGGGCGGATGTCTTCACTCAGACCGCCGGCATTCATGCGGATGGTGACAAGAAGGGCAGTCTCTATCACAGCCGGCTTTCACCCGAACGTTTCGCACGGCGGCGCAAATATGCACTGGGCAAGCTCGCCGGTAAGGCGTCGCTGGCCAAGAACCTGGAGCGGCTCGATATCGAGCTGTCGGAGGAGAATCAGCGCAAAGTCTTGCAGCGCATCGTCGAGCTGGGCGATTCCAAGAAAACCATCACCACGGAGGATCTGCCCTTCATCATCGCCGAGGTGCTGGAGAGCAAGGACTATGATCACGCTGAACTGCTGTCCTGCACGGTTTCGTCGAGTCTGGATCTGGAGTCCATGGCCGGGATCAAGATCCGGCTCGGCGATCAGGTCTTCACCGGCACGGGCGCCGGCAATGGCGGCTTCGATGCCTTCACCAATGCGCTCGGGCGGATTCTCAAGCGTCAGGGTCTAACGCTGCCGCCGTTGATCGATTATGAGGTCCGCATCCCCAGGGGCGGTCGTACCGATGCGCTCACCGAATGCAGCATCACCTGGCAGACCGAGCGCGGCGAGCTGCGCACCCGTGGCGTCCATGCCAATCAGGTGTTCGCCGCCATTGGGGCTACCATGCGGATGCTGAATATCCAGATGCATCGGGCGCTGGCCGAGTCCAGGCGGGACAGCACGGCGTAAAGCGTCAAGAAACGAATTATCAGGAGATCATCACACCATGTGCGGAATCGTCGGTGCCATCGCTCAACGCCCGGTCGCGGCCATCCTGTTGGAGGGTCTGCGCCGACTCGAATATCGCGGATACGACTCAGCGGGCCTGGCGGTGCTCGACGAGGCCGGCCGGATCGACCGGCGGCGCGAACTCGGCAAGGTCGCGCGTCTGGCCGCAGCGGTTGACGCCAGTCCGCTCCAGGGGACGCTCGGCATTGCCCACACGCGCTGGGCGACCCACGGCGAGCCGGCGACTCACAATGCCCATCCGCACCTCAGCCACGACCGTTGCGCGCTCGTGCACAACGGCATCATCGAGAATCATGAGGCACTGCGGCGCGAACAGCTCGCCGCCGGCTACGTCTTCACCTCGGAGACCGACACGGAGGTCGTGGTCCATGCCATCCATGCCGAGCTGGCGCGCGGCGTGCCGCTGGTCGAGGCGGTCCGCGCCGCGACCGGGCGCTTGCATGGGGCCTATGCGCTCGGTGTGATCGATGCGGCCGATCCCGAGCATCTGATCGCAGCACGCCAGGGCAGTCCACTGGTCATCGGGGTCGGTTTTGGCGAGCACTTTATCGCCTCGGACGTCTTCGCACTCCTGCCGGTCACTAATCGCTTCATCTTCCTGGAAGAGGGCGATCTCGCCGAGCTGACGCGCGAGCAGGTGCGGATCTGGGATCGCGATGGTCAGCGCGTCGAGCGTCCGGTCAAGACGTCCACGGTCTCGGCCGAGGCCACCGAGCGTGGTCCCTATCGGCACTATATGCAGAAGGAGATCTTCGAGCAGCCACGCGCCATCGCCGATACCCTGGAAGGGCGTCTGAGCGGTGAGCATGTGTTGCCGGAGACGTTCGGCAATCAGGCCGGTGAACTCTTCCAGCGTTTACGAGCCGTGACCATCGTCGCCTGCGGCACCAGCTTCCATGCCGCACTGGTGGCGCGCTACTGGATGGAAGCGGTTGCGGGTGTGCCCTGTCAGGTCGAGGTGGCGAGCGAGTATCGCTATCGTCGGCACGTCGTCCCGGAGCAGGCGCTGTTCGTAACCATCTCACAGTCAGGTGAGACCGCCGACACCCTGGCCGCGCTGCGTCAGGCCAAGGCGTCGGGCTATGCGGCGACGCTGGCCATCTGTAACGTGCCCGAGAGTTCGCTGGTGCGCGAATCAGATCTGGTCTTTCTCACCCATGCCGGCCCCGAGATCGGTGTGGCTTCGACCAAGGCCTTCACCACCCAGCTGGTGGCGCTGCTGCTGCTGACCATCGCCCTCGGGCGTTTTCATCGACTCGATGCGGCCGCTGAAGCCGAGTTGGTGGCCTTGCTGCGCACGCTGCCGGGCAAGATCGAAGAGGTGCTGCGACTCGATGAGACCATTGCCACGCTGGCCGAGCAGTTCGTCGACAAGCAGCACACGCTCTTTCTCGGGCGCGGCGAGCAGTATCCGATCGCGATGGAAGGGGCGCTCAAGCTCAAGGAAATCTCCTATATCCATGCCGAAGCCTATCCGGCCGGTGAACTCAAGCATGGCCCCCTGGCCCTGATCGATGAGCAGATGCCGGTGGTGGTGGTCGCCCCCAACAACGCGCTGCTCGAAAAGCTCAAATCCAATCTGGAAGAGGTGCGCGCGCGCGGCGGTCAGCTCGTGGTGTTCGCTGATTTCCAGGTGCCACTGGATGAAGGGGAGGGCGTGACGGTCGTGCGTCTGCCCGAAACCGATGATCTGATCGATCCGCTGATCTTCACCATCCCGCTGCAACTGCTGGCCTATCATGTCGCCGTGCTCAAGGGCACGGACGTCGATCAGCCGCGCAATCTGGCCAAGTCGGTGACGGTGGAATAGGCGCGATGTCTGACCGCTTGAGCGGTTTTTGGGCAGAGTGTGACGGGGTTGGCAAACAGGCGTGCCGCAAGCTCCTAGACTTCGACATCGGTAAACCTCATCTCCAATCATCTGTCATATCTTTCAGCGCTGATGGCAAGCCGCTTCGGCGTTTGTTGATTCTGAGACGCCCGAACTCCGGCTTGTGGGCGTGGTGTATTGCCAATGGTTCACATCATCCGCCATGGTCAAGCAGGCTAACTCAAATGTCATCCCCTTCGGGTCGCGGGAGATCAGCCCGTCCGAGGCGATGCACGCGGATACGCGTGCCATTCTCCAGACGTGCCGCGAGCGTCTGATTGATACCGTGCGGGCGGTCTTTACGCGCCACGTCGGGCGCGCAAACGACGAGTTGCTCGCGATGATGGATCAAGCGGTCGACCAGGATCAGCGGCAGCTGTGTTTCGATGCCATGTCGCTGCTGGCCAATCGCGCACCGATGTTGTTGCAGCAGTTCCGTGAGACCTATGTGAGACTCTTCGATGAGGCGATCGAGCGTCTTGGGCAGCCGGATGTGCACAGACAGGCCGAGCTGCCTGATGAACTCAAGCTGGTCGACGAAGAAGACTTCGAACTCGATCTGGCGATGACCAAGCTGACGACACGCGCGTCGTTCAATTGTGCTCAGCCTTTGGTCGCGCTCGACCGGCGCCTCACGGCCCTGCTGAATGGCGCGAAAGTCAGCCCGGAAAACAGCCCGCTGCATCCGATCACCCTCTACCAGGCCCTGTTCCAGGCATTGACGGCCATGGATGTCAGCCGTGAGTCGGCGATCTTTCTGATGCAGCTGTTCGAGCGTCATACATCTACCGAGTTGCCGGGTATCTATAACGAGATCAATCGTTATTTGATCGAATCAGGAATCCTGCCCAAGATTCCACTGACCGAACCGCAAACCCAGGCCTCCGCCGTTCAGCCAAACGTTTCTGGATCGGCATCCGCGCCAGCGACGCCGGCCGCGCCGATGATGTCAACGGATGACGTCTTTGCGCAATTGGTCTGCGCTTTACAGGGGCCGGCCGCTTACCCGGTGTTGCCGGCCAATGTCGCTGGATCAGCCGTCTCCGTCGCCCCCTATCGGGGGCCGCTCGTGGTCCCGCCGTCGTCTGGGGCATCGCCACGCTTTGGACGCGAACAGTTGCTGCAGACGCTGGGCAGTCTGCAACGCGGACCGCTTGTTCCAGGCTCAGTGCCGGGTCTGGGCATGGCGCCTCTCGACCCTCAGGCCGGTAATGTCGTCGCGCAACTGCGCGCCACGCCCATGGCCAACGGGTCGCCACCCGTTGATGTCATAACGATCGACATCGTGGCCATGCTCTTCGAGGCGATCTTCGATGACCCCGAGTTGCCGGCAACGATACGGTCTGAAATCGCCAAGCTCCAGATTCCGGTGCTGAAAGTCGCGCTGCTCGACAAGGGATTTTTTTCCGACCGCAAGCATCCGGCACGACGTCTGCTCGATTTCATCGCCCAAGCGGGCGTTGGGCGCGGAGAGCAGGAGAATCCGGGGTTGTTGGCGGCGATTCGTGCGGTCGTGACGGCCGTAATCGAGGGTTTCGAGTCCGACATCGGGATCTTTGCCGACCAGGCCGAGAAACTCGAAGCCTTTCTAGCTGAGGAGGACGCGCAGTCGCGTGACAAGGCGGTCGGACTCGTCGCGGGGCTTGCCCAGCGCGAACGCCAGGAACTGGCCACTGACCGTGTCAATGCCGAGATCCAACAGCGCGTCAGCCGGCCGGATGTCCCGGGGCTGATCGTGGAGTTTCTTGAACGGGGTTGGAGTCAGGTTCTAAGCGATGTGTTCGTGCGCCAGGGTGAGACGGGGCCCCAGTGGACTCAGGCGATCCAGCTCATGGATGAATTGATCTGGAGTGTCGAACCCAAGATCCGTCCAGCGGACCGCGAACACTTCATTGGTATGCTGCCGCGTCTGATCCAGGGGTTACGTTCGGGACTGGTGCGTTTGGGTTTGGAGGACGCTTGGAGCGAGTTCTTCAGCGTGCTCATTCAGCGTCATGTGGCGGCCTTGCGCGGTGAAGGGGCCGCGATGGGTGCGGCTTCGACATTGCAGCCTCCGAGCGCTCCGGCGACGGAACGCGCTGCCGCGCCGTCCAAGCCGATGTCAGGCGGCTATGGCGCACCGACGACCGATGACCCCCATCTCAAGCTGGTGCAGGCTCTCGACCTGGGCGCCTGGATCGAGTTTCAAACAGAGCGTGGAACACGCAACACCCTGCGTCTGAGCTGGGTGAGTGAATTCAAGGGTGTTTATCTTTTCACCAATCGTCAGGGTGAGAATGCCATGACACTCGCGGCGGCCAGTCTGGCGGCGCATCTGCGTAAGGGAACCGCACGTCTGCTGAGTCAAAACCCACTGACCGAGCGGGCCGTCGCGCGGGTCATGGAGCGGATTCAGCCGACAACCGCCGAGTCAAGCGCTTGATCTCGTCCGCCAGCCCATGTCGAGGCACGAATCCCAGGGCCGCCATGGCGCTGGAGTCATACCAGGCATCCTGCGTCAGTTTCGAGAGCACATCCAGCGTGAGTGGCATGCGCCTTCCAAACCAGCGCTCAGCAAGCGTGCCGCCCGCCGCCGCGCGGCGCAACATCCACAGCGGCACCGTCCAGCGCGGGATCGGTCGCCCGAGAGCGAGCCGGATCTGCTCGTAGATCCAGCGGGTCGAATAGGGCTGACCGTCCGTGGCGATGTAGGCGCGTCCGCCGCTCTCCGGGTGGCGGGCGATCAGGAGTGCGGCGTCGATGGCATCCTCGACATGGATCGCCGAGCGTCGATTCTGGAGGCGCGGCCAGGGCGGGAAGCGTCCCGCCGCCACGGCACCGACCAGACGCGCGATGTTTCCGGCGCCATCGAGCCCATAGACCATGGGCAGTCGCATCACGCTGACCTTGATGCCGTGCGCGTGACCTAATGCGAGCACCTGCTGTTCGGCGGCGAGCTTGGCGCGACCGTAGAGACAGTCCGGCTCGGGTGGTGCGTCGGCGCTCGCTGGATGACCGAGCGTTCCTGCGCGATCGCCCATCGCCTTGACGGTGCTGACATAGACCAGCCGCTCGATCGACGCGTCGGCGAGTGCGGCGACGAGGTTGGCCGTGCCCTCGGCGGTTACGCGCCAGTGATCGGGCGCGTTGTAGAGATCCGGTTCATCGGGGCGGGGGGCGTAGCTGGCGAGATGAAAGACCGTCTGCACGCCCGCGCCGAGTCCGGCGAGGCTGGCGGCATTGGTCAGATCACCTTCATGGACGGCGACGTGGTCATTCGGCCACAGCCGGCGCGCCGCCTCGGGCGAGCGGGTCAGGAGGGTTACTGGATGTCCGGCGGCGAGCAGGGCTGAGACCAGACGGCGTCCGACCTGACCGGTGGCACCAGTGACCAGAACCGAGCCGAGTTGGGCATCGTGAGTCGTACTCGTCATCCGTGCCTCCTGGATCTAAGCCAAATCCGCACCGCCTTGAGTCCGAAATGCGCCCAGATGCCAAGCACCACCAACCCGCTGAAGGCACGCGAATGCTGCCGGGCCTGATGTTTGCGAAAGAAGCGCACCATGCCGCGATGCTTGTGACGCTCGACGGCCAGCGGATCACCTGTGCTACAGGCGCCCTTGTGATGGATGACGCTGAGGTTCGGCACAAAGAGAATGGTCAACCCCGCCGCCTGGAAGCGCACGAACCAGTCGAGATCCTCGCAATGCAGGAAATACCCCTCGTCGAGCAGCCCGACCTGCGCTAGCGCGGCGCGGGTCGTCAGCATGAACGACCCCGAGATAGCCTCGACCGCGACCGGCCCGGTGGGGAGTGGCTGATGACGCTGATCCAGACGCCGCCCGGCCGTCGAGCGGTGCAAACGGTCCAGATGCAGGAGGCGCTGGAGTGCGATCCAGGGGTCCGGGATCGCGCGTCGACAGGCGACCTGTTCGCTGCCATCCGGATCAAGCACCAGACAGCCGATCAGACCGACCTCGGGTCGGGCATCGAACAGGGCGATCAGGCGTTCGAGTGTCTCGGGTGCGATGAGACAATCGGGGTTGAGAAAGAGCAACCGCTCGGCGTGCGTCAGGGGCAGCGCCCGATTGTTCGCGGCGGCGAAACCGAGATTAGCGCCGTTCTCCAGGATCTGCAGACGCGCATCCCGACCATGCGCCTGTCTGAGTCGCTCCAGACTGTCATCACGCGACCCATTGTCGCTGACGATGACCTCGACCGGAACGCTGGACGCAAGCGCCGCGCCCACCGCCTCAGTGAGCAGCGGCCCCGCATTGTAGTTGACCAGGATGATACTGACGGACGGGGTTGGCGGGTGGCTGGTGTCGGTCACGCACTGGACTCCGGGGCGAGTGCCGCGCGCACGGCCCGTTCGGCCGCCGCGAAGCTGAAATGGCGTTCCATCACCTCCAGCCCGCCCGCCGAGAGACGTTGCCAGAGGTTCCGGTCCTGGTGCAGACGGATGACCGCCTCGGCCATCGCCTCGGCGGTGTCAGCGATCAGGACCGATTCGCCGTCGACCAGATGCATGCCCTCGACCGCCAGCCCGGTGGCGACGACCGGCAGCCCGTGGGCCAGGCTCTGGTTGATCTTGCCCTTGACGCCGGCGCCATAGCGCAGCGGCGCCACCGAGAGCATGCAGCCGGCAAAGAACGGCTCAACGTTCGGCACATAGCCCAGCACATCGACTCCGACCTCGTCTCCGGCGCGCGCTAGCACCTCGGCGGGTGGGTCCGAGCCGATGACCTTGAGCCTAAGCGCGGGCAGACGCGCGCGCAGTTGCGGCATGACCGCATCGCAGAAGAAGAGCACGGCATCGCGGTTGGGCGGATGCGAGAACGCGCCGATGAAGAGGATATCGCGCCGCGCCTCGGGCGGGTTGGCCGAGCCGAAGATATGGTGGATATTGGAGACCACCCGCACCTCGACGTCCGGTGCTTCCGCCGCCAGCAGAGCGCGCTCGGCCTCGCTCACCACCAGGGTCAGATCGGCCCGACGCATCAGATCCAGTTCCTGACGCTTGCGCGCCTCGGCGAGCAGGCGCGTGCCCCGGTCGCCGAGCAGTTCGGCGAGCCGCTGCTCGCGCAGGAAATGCAGATCGACGGTATCGAAGATGATCCGTGCCCGTGGGCAATGACGCCGCGCGGCGGGCATCACCTGGGCCGCGGCATCAGCGCGGCTCAAAAGCACCAGATCATAGCGTTTGCCTTCACTGGCCAGGTGACAGGCGATCGAGCGCACATAGGGCCGATAGAGCACCTCGAAGCCCTGTCGCTGCAAGTCGGCGACATAGGGCGGCGGCGCTTCCAGATTGGCGGCGGCGAAGGTCACCTGATAGCCGAGTCCCTGCAGGATGCGAAACAGGTTGAGCATGCGCAGTGAGCCGGATTCGCGATCCGGCGTGACCATGTAGCTGTCGACCACCAGCACCCGCTGGCTCGCCTCGACGGTCATGGTGTGCGCCAGAGGCCGGGCACGCGGCTTGGACTCGTCTCGGTTCTCGTCATCGGGCGCACACTGGACCACGCGCGAGAGTGGCTGACAGTAGACCCCGAGGCCTTCGGCGCGGACGCGCTGGGCCAGGTCGATGGCCAGATCGCTGGACGTGACCAGGGTGGAATCAAAACCGCCCAGAAGCCGGAACAGGTCGGCGCGGATCGCAAGTGCGGCCAGCGAGCAGACATCGACCGCACGCCGATAGCCGTTAGCGGGCTGATCCGGGTCGTCCAGGTCGCCCAGCGCGTGCGCCCGGCCATCGGCATCGAGTCGGCGTCCCGCCTCGCGCTGGCGTCCATCGGGATAGAGCAGCCGGCTGCCGAGGAGGCCGGCCGCCGGTGTCTCGGTGAAGCTCTGCACCAGCACATCCAGCCAGCCGGATTGCACCTGGGTGTCATCGCCCAGAAAGACGATCCAGTCGCCGCGTGCCCTCTGTGCTCCCTGGTTGAGCAGGTTGGCCAGTCTTGGAGGGGCGTCCGTCGTGTTGAGCGGTGTTTGGATCAGGCGTGCGCCCGGATACCCGGCCAGCCGCCGCGTCCTGTCATCGAGCGTTGCGGCGACCAGGATGACCTCGAACGCCGTTTGTGTCTCGGCGCTGGAGAGCGCGGCGAGACAGTGATGGATAGCCCGCAAGGGTCGCTGGATCGCAATGACGATCGAGACACAGGGTGCGGCGTGACAGGGGACAGCGATGGGCGCGAAGGGTTCTTCGAGCGCGAACAGGGTCGGCGGCCCTCTGGAGTCGAGTGGGCGGATATGCAGCCGCCGGCGCAGTTTGCGCAGTAAGACTGCAACCCCTTCGGTGCGCAAGACATGCAGCATCCGCGGCAAATAGCGGACGGCGATCTCGACGAGGTTCGTATAGTAGGCGCGCGCAATGATCATTCAGCAGAGCGCCGTCCAGGGCTTGTAGCGGATGGCCAGCGTGGCGTCATGAGGCATGCGGACTCACTCAGTAACCGTTCAATAACAACGGGCCCATCTTTACCCCTCGCCCCTCGTGGGAGAGGGGGTCGAGAGGGGGGAAGATGGACCGGGATGGTGAATTTTTTGCACTGCTACTCAGTGCTTGGCACCGCGTCGCGGCGTTCTGGACGCGGTTTGAGCGCCGTTCAGTATTGGTTCATGGGGCGAAAAGCCGGGGCCGATGGCCACTCAGGCGGCTGCGGTTGGGACGGACCCTGCTGACGCGATTCCAGCTCCTCGATCCGGCGCTTGAGCGCCTCGACCTCACCCGGATCGATCTGGGGCTGAGTTGAGGGCGCGGGTGCCTGAGCCGGAACCGCCCCATAGCCGGCGGGCGGCACACCCAATCCAGGAGCGCCATAGGGCGGGCCATACGGGGCTCCATAGACGCCTGGATATCCATAGCCATAGGGGCCGCCGCCCCAATAGGGATCGTCATAACGGTCGCGGTCGCCCCCGAACCAGCGGTTCGGGTTCATCATGTTGCCGAAATTGAAGGCGTGGCTCACAGGCGTATAGGCCATGATGGCGACCGCCCCGCTCAGGGCGAGGATGGCGAGTGTAGGCTTGGGCTTGACAGACACTGACATGAATCCTCCAGATCGGGTTTTATGGTGTTTTTTTAGTCGTCCTGCGTCTTGAACTCTGGCTGAGTGCGCCAGTTGGTCAACATGAGGCTGTGACATCTCAGCCGTGCTGGTGAGTCGGCGCATGATGGTGCGGATGATGGTGTCCAGGTGCGGCCGTGCCTGTCAGCCCCGAGCGATGCTCGCCGGCGTGCTGATGACTGGGGCGAATCGTACGCCCGAGTTCCAGACGCGCACGCTGGGCCTGGAGTTCATCGCGCAGCCAGTGTAGCCAGGGCTCCAGATCCGCGCTCGAGCGCGCCGAGACGGTCTCGAATGGCGCCGTGCTGGCGAGCGCGCGCAGATGGTGCTCGGCGCGTTCAGGATCGAACTCCGGCATCAGGGGCTGTAGATCGGACTTGGAACAGAGCACCAAGTCAGCCGAACGGAACATGACCGGATACTTCGCCGGCTTGTCGTCGCCCTCGGGGACCGAGATCAGGATGACGTTGCGATGCTGGCCCAGGTCGAAGCTGGCCGGGCAGACCAGATTGCCGACGTTCTCGATGAAGAGCAGGTCGATGCCGTCGAGATCCAGTCGATGGAGCGCTTCGTGGACCAGATGAGCGTCGAGATGACAGGCGCTGCCGGTGGCGATCTGGATCGCCGGGACACCCTTGGCGCGGATCCGCTCGGCGTCGTTCTCGGTCTCCAGATCGCCCTCGATCACCGCGATGCGCAGCTCGTGCCCGAGCGCCTCGATGGTCGCTTCCAGCAGGCTGGTCTTGCCCGCACCGGGCGAGGACATGAGGTTCAGCGCCAGCACGCCATGATGATCGAGATGCTCGCGGTTATGCGTGGCCTGGTGGTCGTTTTCAGACAGCAGTCCCTGAAGCACCTCGACGGCGGCCTTGCCATCTCTGGTCCGGGCATGATGCCCATCGCCCTGGACCAAATGTTCGTTACCGGGTGTGATGTTGCAGCCGCAGGTGTTGCACATGTTGACGAGTCCCTCCCAGCGAAAAGGGCAGTGTACGTCATAGGAAAGGCAAAGGTTAGTCCCTTTGCCGGGTCGGCGGAGACGCGGAGCGGCGATCAAGGATCTGCTCGTTCGTGACTGGTGTTTTACGCCGATTCTGGGCAGACTTCAGGCGGCCATTGAGCCTGTTTCAACAATAGACCCGGATTCCGAGTTTCTGCCATGTATTTCAAGTCTGCACGATCGGCTGACCCCACATGAACCCGATCGATCTGCTGCGTCCACTCTGGCGCGCGCTGCCCATTGATCTCCACTGGCGTCAGCGTATCAAGCATTTTTTGCTGCAAGGGCCGCTCGCGCGTCTC
The DNA here is from genome assembly GCF_009720725.1 of Allochromatium palmeri. Lineage (GTDB taxonomy): Bacteria > Pseudomonadota > Gammaproteobacteria > Chromatiales > Chromatiaceae > Thermochromatium > Thermochromatium palmeri. The sequence continues at coordinate 22,990 of NZ_WNKT01000016.1, read as the reverse complement.
GGGTCACGCCAGATGGCCGTGCTCGACGCGCCGGCCTGGGACGGCGACTGGAGTGTCCTGCGGCCACCGCTCGACGCGCCGGCCGACCGGCTGCTCGTCATCGACTGGAAGCCGCCGACGCCCGATCTCGACTCAGGTTCCTATCGCCTGCGCCTGATCCTGGATCTGTTGCTGGAGTCGGGCGTCGCGATCGACTTCATCGGTGATCGTGAGGCCGAGCATCCGGACTATGCCGAGGCGCTGCGTGCGCGCGGCATCACGACACTCGTCGGCCAGTCGGCGGCGCTCGATCATCTGGCCGCACAAGGGCATCGCTACCGCCAGGTCTGGATCTCGCGTCCCGAGGTCGCTGAGGTCTATCTAGCGCCGGTGCGTGCGCATGCGTCCCAGGCGACGGTCATCTATGACACGGTCGATCTGCATTGGGTGCGGTTCGAGCGTGGTGCGGCCTTCGCGTCCGATCCAACCGAGCTGCTGGAACGCGCACGCCACTATCGCCGGCTCGAACTGGCCAACGCGCGCGCGGCCGATCGCGTCATCGCCATCACCGAGGACGAACGCGCGCGTCTGCTCCAGGAAGACCCGAGGCTTGATGTGCGTGTGCTGCCGAACGTCCATCCGGTCGTCGACCGGGCCGCACCTCTGAGCGCGCGGCGTGATCTGTTCTTCATCGGCGGTTTTCAGCACGAACCCAATGTCGACGCCATGCACTATTTCGCCGCCGAGATCCTGCCGCTGGTGCGCGCCGAGCTGCCGGCAGTGCGTCTGCGCATCGTCGGCAGCCATATGCCGGAATCGGTCCGTCAACTCGACTCGCCCGCCATCGAGGCCGTCGGCTATGCGCCTGAGGCCGAACCCTATTTTGCCCAGGCGCGGATTTTCGTTGCACCCCTGCGCCATGGCGCCGGGATGAAGGGCAAGATCGGCCAGAGTCTCAGCCAGGGGTTGCCGGTGGTCACGACTTCTATTGGTGCTGAGGGCCTGGGTCTGACGCACGAGGACGAAGCCCTGATCGCCGATGATCCAGTGGAGTTCGCCGCAGCGGTCGTGCGGCTCTATCGCGACGAGGCACTGTGGTCGCACCTCTCCGAGGCCGGGCTGGCGTTGATGCGCGCGTGCTATTCGGTGCCGGTGGTGGCCGCCCGGTTGCGTGACCTGTTGACGGAGCCGGCGCCCGAGCCGGTCGCAAGCCCCCAGTCCGACCCGTCAGTGTCGAGCACCGAGCCGCACGCCGCGAGTCTGCCGCCCCGCGAGACCGACCGGCGTGTGCTGATCCTCGGCATCTATCTGCCTGAGATCGCCAACCATGCCGCAACGCTTTCGCGCGAATTGCTTGGTTCGCATGACTGGGAGGTCGATTTGCGTTGGGCCTCGGTGAGTGTTTCCACGTCCACGTCCAAGTCCAACGCGCCGACCGATCCCGAGCTGGAAGCCCTGACGCGACTGCACAGCCCGGAGCGCGTGCCCAAGTTCGAACTGCTCAACCGCCTGCTCGCCGAGGTCGAGATCGAGCGCTATCGCTATCTGCTGGTGGTCGACGACGACATCGAACTGCCGCCGGGCTTTCTCGACCGCTTTCTCGCCATTCAGGAGACGCGCGATTTCACACTGGCCCAGCCGGCGCGCACCCATGACAGCTATACCGACCATCAATTCGTCAATCAGCTGCTAGGGGTCGAATCGCGCCGCACGCGCTTCGTCGAGATCGGACCACTGTTCTCGCTGCGTCGCGATGGCTTCGCGTCTCTGCTGCCGTTCGATGAGGACGCGCCCATGGGCTGGGGGCTGGATTTCGTCTGGCCCGTGGTGCTGGAGCGTCATAACCAGCGGCTCGGTATCGTCGATGCCACGCCGATGCGCCATGCACTGCGCAAGCCGGTCAGTACCTACGACTACACCCAGACCCAGACGGCGATGCAGGCGTTCCTCGACCGGCAGCCGCATCTGACCCTGTCGGAGGCCTGCATTGCCGGCCAGACCTATCCACTGACTGGCCCGGCCGCGATCGCTTCCGCCCCATGAACCAGACGCCACTGATCAGCGCCATCCTCTGTACCTACAATCGTGCGCCCCTGCTGGCGCGGGCGCTCGGTGCGCTCTGTGCCCAGACGCTCGGCCCGGAACAGTTCGAGGTCGTGCTCATCGACGACGGATCGAGCGACGACACGGCTCAGGTCGCGGCGACCTTTGCGCCGCTGCTCGATCTGCGTTATGTCTATCAGCCCAACTCGGGTCTGGCGGCGGCCAAGAATCATGGTGTCTGTCTGGCGCGCGCGCCGATCGTGGTCTTTCTCGACGACGACGATGTGCTCGACAGCCGCGCTCTGGAACAGCACTGGCTGAGCCATCAGCGCGATCCTCGGGTCGAGACCGCCGTGCTCGGCCATACTGATCTCGCTCATGGGCCGGCGCGCTCGCCGCTGATGCGCTATGTCACGGGCGTGGGCTGTCAGCTCTTCTACTATCCCTCGCTCAAGGACGGCCAGGAGTTGGATTTTTCCTTCTTCTGGGGCGGGCGCTCGTCCTGTAAGCGCGCTCTGCTGCTCGAATATGGGCTGTTCGATCCAGTGTTTCGCTTCGGCGCCGAGGACATCGAACTGGCGTTCAGATTGCGCAAAGCCGGTCTGCGCGTGCGCTACAACGCCCAGGCGCTCAGCGCCATGATCCGCACCCTGAGCGTCGATGATTTTGCACGCCGCTGTGTCCTGCAAGGACGCTCGAACTGGGTCTTCTACCAGCGCCACCCATACAAGCTGGTGCGGGCCTGGGCGCAGATCGATGGAGTCGAGTCTGAATGGACGCGCATCGCGCCCTATTACGCGCGTCTGCTCGACAGCGCGCGCGGACTCGACCGCTTAGCCAATGCGCGCGCCGAGCAGGATCTGACGCTTGATCCGCTCGCGACCCAGCTCCTGCATCGCGCCTATGCCGCGCTCTTTCGCGCTAGTCGGATCAAGGGGACGGTGGAGCGGATGGGTGAGGATGATGTGGGCGCTGGGCCCGGTTAGTCAGTCCCCGGCGATGACGACCGGGCGCCACACCAGCCGCTCGACGCCGAGGGCGACGACGGCGAAGGCGTGGAGTGTCTTGAGTCCATGACGCTGGATCAGGGTGGCGCCATAGTCGCGCGCCTGGGCTTCGGCCTCATTGAGTCGGGCGGCGACGGCGGAGCGTTGAGCCAGTTCCGCGCGTGGGGCGGCGCGCACCTGCTCGCCGCTGAGTCCGAGTTCCTTGAGGCCCAGGTATTTGAACTCCAGCACCAGATCCAGCGCCTGGAACCGGCGCATGTCCGGGCGCAGGATCAGTGCCAGATCGGCATAGCCACGGTCGGTCTCCAGCTCCGAAACGACCATGTAGAGCCGATCGTCGAACAGCAGGGTCAGGAAGGCGAACTTGACCAGCAGCTCGTTGGTCCAGCGATAGTCGCGGTTGGAGAGTACGCGGAAATAGCCCTGTTCGATCAGATCGGCGAGCGGGGTGAGATCGGCCTGTTGCGCCAGCCGGCGGATGGCTGGTTGCAGGGCGCGGGCCGACTCGCCTTGATTGACCTGTGGCAGCCAGGTTTCGCGCAGACGCTCGACATAGAGTCCGCGCGCGACCAGATTGGGGATGCGCAGTCGGCATTCGTTGAAGGGCGTGAGTCCGTCGAGTGTGAGGATGCCGAAGAAGTACAGCAGCGAGGCCATGAACGGCTGATCTTTGACCGCCGCCAGGACGTCGGCCACGCCGAAGCGTCGCACCAGCTCGGGGACCACCACCGGCGCTTCGTGTTTCTCGCTCTCGGCCTCCTGTCCGCCCAGGGCCGCGATCAGCAGCGCCTCGCCCTGGGGCAGGCTGGCGATATAGGTGAGCTTGTTGCGGTCCATGGCCAGATTCTCATCGAGCAGCCGGCTGGGTGGACGACCGGCGCGCGCCAGGGCTTTGAGGAAGTACAGACTCAGGGTCGGGTTATAGAGGCTCTCGGTGGCCTCTTCGCTGAAGCGATAGCCGTTGTAGAAGGTGCGCATGGTGGCCAGGGCTTCGCTCACCAACCAGGGTGGCGTCTGGCCGTCTTTGCTCGCGGCGAGCTGTTCCAGGACGGCGCTGACCTCGGATTCGGTGAAGCCGCACAGGTCGTTGAATTCCGGCAGCAGATAGATCGACTCGCCGACGTTGTAGCCGCTGGTCATGTCGCTCAGGACCACGGGCGAGACGCCGGTGATGAAGACGCGATCCAGTCCCATGCCGCCGGCGGCGGCCTTGACTGCTTTGAACACGGTCTTGAGCAGTCCTTCGCCGTAAAGCAGTGACTCGTAGCGATCCTGACTGCCGGAGCGACCGGCCATCAGCACCTCGTTGGCAAAGTTGTCGTATTCGTCGATGAGCAGATAGAGCTTGTGCGAGGTCTGGGAGACGGCGCGCAGGGCTGACTCCCAAGAGGAGATGGCGTTGTCGGGATGAATCCGGATCGCGGTCTTGAGCTGAGCCGCATAGGTCTCGCGAAAGTTTTCGATGCGGTCATTGATGTGCTGATGCACTGTGTGCTCGATGTCGTGCACTTCACCCTGGGCCGGGACCAGTGAGAAGTCCCATTTCATGACGAAATACTGGTTGTGCAACGGGGTCGGGTTCCGTCCTACGGCTAGGTGTCCGAACAGCGTCTCGAACTGGTCGGCACGGGCCAGATCGTAATAATGCTCCAGCATTGACAGCAGCAGGCTCTTGCCGAAGCGGCGCGGGCGCAGAAAGATCAGTTGGCGACCCGCTGCTTCGATGTCGGCGAGGCGGTCGGTGCGGTCCAGATACCAGTAATCGTGTTCGATCAGGGTGCTGAAGTCGCTCAGGCCGTAGGGGAAGTGCATGGGAGCGGTCCTCGGGGTTCGGGCGCGGTGGGTGTAGTTTAGCGTGATCGGTGGCGCCGGCGTGTCTGTGTGCGCCTTGTCGCGGCGCGCTGGTGTGGGCTAGAGTCTGGAGATCGCGTGGCCGTTAGAGAGGGGACCGTCATGGCATTGGCGCAAGAAGACATTGTGTTCATCAAGCAGCATCTCGGGGAGTGGCTGGCTGAGCAGAGTCTCGGCAAGCCGCCGGTGGTCTATGAGGTGGAGCTGCGTGAGCGCATGGTGCGGGTGGAGGAGGAGCTGAAGCATCAGCGTGAGTTGATGCTTCAGGGCTTCGAGCAGGTCGACAAGCGCATCGAGCAAGTGGACAAGCGCTTGGATCTCATGAAGGCCGACATGGACAAGCGCTTAGATCTCATGAAGGCCGACATGGACAAGCGCTTTGAGCAGGTCGACAAGCGCTTTGAGCAGGTCGACAAGCGTTTCGAGCAGATCGATAAGCGTTTCGAGCAGGTCGACAAGCGTTTCGACGAGATGCTCAAGCGCCACGACAGGCACTTCATGTGGCTGGTGGGATTCATCGTTTCGGGCGTGATGGTCGTCATCGGCGCGATGCGTTATCTCTAGTCGGCGCCGTTCGTCGGTCGGCTTGGTCGGGTGGCGGATGTTTTGCTATGATCCGGCCCGTTTGGTTACACGCCGGGAATGCTCAAGGGATACGGAGTCAATGAGTCAGCGGAGTCGTCGGAAAAGCCGGAACAAGGGTCGTCAGTCGGGCGCGCGGGGGCGTTCGGGTGTGGCGTCGACGCTCAGGCTCGCTACCCTGGCATGAAACTTATCTACCTGGACATGTGTTGCTTCAATCGTCCCTATGACGATCAGTCGCAGGCGCGTATTCGTTTGGAAACCGAGGCGAAACTGCTCATCCAAGAGAGCATCCACGCCGGTCGGTGCAAGCTGGCCTGGTCGGCCGTACTCGACTTCGAATGCAGTAAAAATCCCTTCCCGGAACATCGGCAAGCCATCTTTCAGTGGAGAAGATTGGCGGCCTGTTGTGTCCGGTCCACGCCGGATATCATCGCAACGGCCACGCAGCTCGAAGGACATGGCCTGGCACGCTTCGACGCCTTGCATGTGGCCTCGGCGCTGGCGGCACAAGTGGATATTTTTGTGAGCACCGATGATCGATTGCTCAAAAAGTGTCGCAAGATGATCGGTCGGATCAACGCGGAAAGACCGGCTGAGGCGTTGGCGATTCTGGAGAATTGGTATGAGGACTGAGGCGGAAATTCGTCTGGCCGGCATGCAGGCGCTCATCGGTGCACTCGGGCTGGTTGAGGCCGAACGCTTTTTGGCCGCCGTATCGCGGGACAAATTCGATTACACCGAATGGCGTAAAACTGGGCTGCCCGATATGAGCCTCGATGAAATCGCCGTGGCCGCCAACAGTCTTGCAGACCAACTCGACCGTAATGATGAGTTGCCGCACTAACACGAGCGCAGACAGGGGCAGTCGGTCACGTGAGTCGGCGTCGTCGTCGGAAAAGCCGGAACAAGGGTCGTCAGTCGGGCGCGCGGGGGCGTTCGGGTGTGGCGGCGGCGATCCCTATGGCGGCGGTTTGGCTGCTGTGCGTATTCGAAACGCCCTGAACGTGTGAAGACCATGCCAATCATCAGCCGCTTTTTCGGTATCGTCATTCGAATGTTCTTCAATGAGCATGCGCCGCCGCACTTTCATGTCGAATATGGTGACTATCGCGCTACTATCGACATTCGCGCACTCGCCATCATCGATGGAACGTTGCCGCGTCGAGCCGCCGGGTTGGTGCTTGACTGGGCTGAATTGCACCAAAGTGAGTTGCTGCGTGACTGGGAACTGTGCCAACAGCATCAGCAACCCGACGAGATTGCGCCGCTGGAATAAAGAGGGTGAGCGAGGATGGATTGGGACGTAACAGAGGCCAGTGTTCTGGAGCATGGCTGTATCTATGTCAAATTTGCCGATGGTCTCGAAGGCAAAGTCCGTTTTCAGCCAACGGCCTATCGCGGTGTTTTTGCGAAATTACGCGATCCGGCAGAATTCAACAAACTGATGGTCAATGATTATTTTGTGACTTGGCCGGGTGAGCTGGATTTGGCGCCGGATGCCATGCATAACCATATCAAGGAATCAGGCGAGTGGGTCATCAACTAGCCTACGGCCTGTAAATAGCGAGAAGCAATACATGTTCAACCGCATTTCCATGATCGGCCTCGGCGATATCGGTCTGCCCACCGCCACGCTGTTTGCGGCGCGCGGGAAGCAGGCCGGCACCGCGCGTCTGTAGCGGTGGGTGTTGGGCGTCGGTCGGCTTGGCCGGGTGGCGAGTGTTTTGTTATGATCCGGCCCGTTTGGCCACACGCCGGGAATACTCAAGGGATATTGAGTCAGTGAGTCAGCGTAGTCGTCGGAAAAGCCGTAACAAGGGTCGTCAGTCGGGTGCGCGGGCGAATGTGGCGCTGTTCCAGAGGATGCACCGATGCTGAGTCAGACGATGATCGAGGCGGCGGCTCAGCGAATCGCGGCGGCCGCTCATGCGCCGCTGAAGGTGATTTTGTTCGGTTCCTATGCGCGCGGTGAGGCGGATACCGGTTCGGATCTGGATTTTCTCGTCGTCGAGCAGGAGATCCCGGATCCGGCGAACGAGTATCTCAGGCTGCATCGCGCGGCTTGCGGTGTCGAGGTGGGTGTCGATATCGTGCTGATGACGGTGGCGGAATTCGAGAAGAAGCGTGATTGGTGGAGTACGCCTGTGTATTCCGCCGTGCGCGAAGGGAAGGTGTTGTATGAGCACGCATAGCGAGCAGGCCGCCGCACGCATGCGCGACAGACTGCTGGAAGCGGCGTATGCCTGAGATCTCGCGATTTCTCGGTATCATCATCTACATGAACTGGGGTGATCACCCGTTGCCGCATTTTCATGCACGATACGGTGACTACGAAATCGCTGTTGAAATCGAAACCGGTGTCGTCCGTGGTGAGTTTCCCAAGCGTGCGCTGCGTGCTGTGCTTGAGTGGGCTGACCTCAATCAAGAGCCACTGATGCAGAATTGGAATTTCGCCATCCAGCGCAAGCCACTCCACCCAGTGCCGCCTTTGGAGTAAGCTATGCCCTTTTTGCACACCCTAAGCATCGAGCCCCGCGAAGCCTACCGATTGCAAGTCACTTTCAACAATGGCGTTAGCGGCGAAATCGATTTATCGAACGAACTCTGGGGCGAGGTCTTCGAGCCGCTGAAAGATCCGCAGTTATTCAAAACCGCTCACCAGCATCCGGAACTCGGCACCGTCACCTGGGCGAATGGTGCTGATCTTGCGCCCGAATACCTGTTTGAGCTCCTGCAAAGACAAGCCAAGGAAGCCGCCTGAAACCATGTTCAACCGCATTTCCATGATCGGCCACGGCGATATCGATCTGCCCACCGCCACGCTGTTTGCGTCGCGCGGGAAGCAGGTCAGCGGTGTCGATATGTCGCCGCAGGCTGTAAAGAGGCGGCAGATACCGTGAGTCAGCGGAGTCGTCAGAAAAGCCGTAACAAGGGTCGTCAGTCGGGTGCGCGGGGGCGTTCGGGTGTGGCGTCGACGTCTGTGGCGGCTTCGGTGGCGACGTCCGATTTGGCGTCGATGGTGTCTGCTTCGCGTCCGGTGTCCGGCTCGACGGCGTTGAGTCAGGCGGGGCCGGCGGCTCAGAGCGGTGAGCTGTTGCCCTGTGACGAGCAACTGTTCGACCGTGCCCTCACTCAATGGCAGTTCGGTGACTGGAACCGGCTCGCCGTACTCGATCCCGATGATTTTGCGCATCATCCGCGCCGCGCTCGGCTGGCGCTGTTGGCGGCGGCCGGGCATCAGCAGCTCGGGCAGGCTGAGGAGACGCGCCGTCTGGTGCGTCTGGCGCATGAGTGGGGCTGTGATCGTACGCTGATCGAGCGGATGTTGATCTCGGGGGTCTATAACACGCTGGGGTGTGCCACGGTGCTGGCGGGTCAGGAGGCCGGCGCCCTGCGTCACCTCGAAACGGCGCTGACGGTCGGTGCGCCGGGTAATGATCCCGAGCTATTGATGCAGGCGCGAATTCGCCATCAATTCGATGGCGGCGATCTGCCCAAGCTGGAGCCGCCGCGTGATCGACGGCATCGTCCCGCTCGGAGAGCGATGGGCGTCGATTCGGGAGCGGGGCAGTGGCCGCCGCCCGTGCGTTTGATCCATCATCTTGCGTGTACGGGCGGCACGCTGATCAGTCGCTGTATCGCGGCTCAACCCGATACCTGGGTGTTGAGCGAAGTCGATCCTCTGAGTCCGTTCGTGCCCGGCCGCTTTTTGCCGACCGATCTCATTGGCCTCAGTCGTTTTGGCTCGCCTCCCGCCGACACCGAGACTCAGATCGAGCTGTTCCTGGCCGGTCTGGCGGTGCTTTATGCGCAGGCGCGGCGTCAGGGTGAGCATCTCGTTTTGCGCGAGCATAGTCATGGTCAGTTCCATTTCGGCGAGGCGGTTGCTGAGCGGCCTACGCTGCGTGCGATCGTCGGGCGTGTCTATCCGACGCGGGCGCTGGTGACGGTGCGCCATCCGTTCGATACCTTTTTGAGTCTGCAAGACACCGGCTGGGTGCAGCATTTCAGTCCGCCGACGCTCGATGAGTATGCGCGTCGCGTTCATGCGTTTCTCGATGCGCATGCGGGCTGTCCGCTGATTCGCTATGAGGATTTCGTGGCCGATCCGGCGGCGACGATGCAGCGCATCTGTGAGGGGCTTGGGCTCGGCTACAATCCTGACTTCATCGAGTCGTTTTCGGCCATCGAGTTGTCCGGCGACAGTGGTCGACACGGTGACCGCATCAGTCCCCGCCCGCGTCGTGCGCATCCGCCCACCTTGGAGCAGGAGGCGTGTGCGTCCGAGGCGTTTCAAACCTTGCTCGACCGGCTCGACTACCGTCTGGATTGACTTCGATCTGTTCACCGCCCCAAGGCCGAACGTCAGCAAGCCATCTGGCGCTTTGAGATGCGCGATGAGACTCAGCCCCAGGTCACACTCGGCAACATATTCCAGCTCAACCTGATCGAACTCAACAAGGCCGACCGCCTCGGGCTGCCCCCAGGACCGCTACGCACCTGGATTACCTTCTTTAAACACTGGCAGGAGGAACTGACCATGACCGCCATCACTCACGAACCCGTGATCAAGGCCATGAATCGCCTGCGCGCCCTCAGTGCCGATGAAGAGGCGCGCCGCCAGGCTTTCGTGCGCGAGCGGGCGTTGCACGATGAAGTCTCGTTTCTGAATGAAGCCAAGCGGGAAGGTCGCGAAGAAGGCCGAGAAGCCGTGGCACGCAATCTCCTGACCGATGAGCAAATTGCAAGCGCCGCCGGCTTAACTGAAGCGGCGGTCAATGCGCTGCGGAATCAAGTCGTGACCGAACGCGCAACAGATCGCCACGATGCCCGCTAACCCATGCCCAGCCCAGCGCCCCCGTCAGCGTCCAGCGCCTCCGCATCGGCGGATGGCCGCTGCGATGGATCGGCTCACCACAATGGCTCCATCGCTGCGCAACTCGCCGCCGTTCGTCCGTCGGCTTGGCCGGGTGGCGAGTGTTTTGTTATGATCCGACCCGTTTTTACACGCAGGGAATGCTCAAGGGATATTGAGTCAGTGAGTCAGCGCAGTCGTCAGAAAAGTCGTAACAAGGGTCGTCAGTCGGGCGTTCGGGCGCGTTCGGGTGTGGCATCGACGGCTGTGGCGGCTTCGGTGACGACGCCCGATCCGGCGTCGATGGTGTCTTCTTCGCATCCGGTGTCCGGCTCGACGGCGTTGAGTCAGGCGGGGCCGGCGGTTCAGAGCGGCGAGCTGTTGCCCTGTGACGAGCCGTTGTTCGATTGCGCCCAAGTCAGTCAAGTCTCGCAAGTCACTCCGTTCGTATGTCTTCGCGTATCGGCCACTTGATGGCGCCGTCATCCGGTGCAGTCGTTTCGACGCGGGCGCCGACGTCGCTTCAGCTCAGCCAGGGTAACGCGGCCTGGCGTGTCGGGCGTTATGCCGAGGCCGTGGCCGAGTATGCGCGGTTGCTGATGCAAGCGCCCGAGTTGGCCGAGACGCTGGCGATTGCCGACAGTCTGGCGCTTGCCCGTCAACGCTATCGCCGTGAACGTGTGACGACGAACGCGGCCCCGCGTGTGGCGGTGTGCGGCTGGTCGCTGGGGCACAACCCGGCTGGGCGGGTCGATACGCTGGCGCGGCTCTATCAGTCACTGGTCGAGGTCGAGATCATCGGCTGTCTTTTTCCGAGTTGGGGGCGCGAGATCTGGGCGCCGATCCGCCGCACGCCGATCCCTGTGCGCAGTCTATTGGTCGAGGATGAATGCCGCTTCATCGAGCAGGCGCTCGAACTGGTGCTGGCGCATCCCTATGATCTGGTGCATCTCTCCAAGCCGCGCCTGCCAAACATTCTCATCGGGTTGCTGTACAAATGGCTCTGGGAGGCTTCTGTCCTCGTCGATATCGATGATGAGGAGCTGGCCTTCGTCGGGGCCGAGGCGCCGCTCAAGCTCGATCAATGGTCGCCGGAGCCATTCGGTTCGCTGATCGGCAACACCGGCACTCGTCTCGCCGTTGGTCTGGCCGACGCCTTCGATGGCGTCACCGTGGCCAATGCGGCGAATCATTCGGTTGTGCGGTCGCTGCTGGAGTCGCATGGGCGTGGTCATGTCGGGCCACGCCGGCTGGCGCCTGAGTTGGTGCGTTTCGGTGTCGTGCCCTGGTTCGGGCCGTTGTGGCGTGCCTTGTCCGAGGTCTGGGGCCAAGACCGTGGCGGGGTGTCGATCATCATCCTGACGCTGAATGGCGCGGCCTTGCTCGATCGGTTGTTGCGCACCTTTGTGGCGACTAACAGCCTGCGTCCGGTGGAGTTGATCGTCGTCGATCATGGGGCGCTCGATGATCCGGGCGATGAGACGGCGGCGGTGATCGAGCGTTATCGTGCGGTGTGCGAACTGTGGCATCTGCGGCGCGGGGCGAATCACAGTTTTTCGGCGTCCTGTAATTTCGGGGCGGCCTGGGCGCGTTATCCCAATCTGCTGTTTCTGAATAACGATATTGTGTATAGTGCGGATGCCTTGCCGGCGGCGCTGGCGAAGCTGGCCGAGCCTGAGATCGGCTGTGTGGGCGTGCGGCTCGATGATGATCCTGACAGTCTGCCGCCGGGGCAGGAGGCGGGGATTCAGCATCTGGGGATCGACTTTGTCTGGACTGAGGCGCGTGGGTACTATCAGCCGCGTCAGATTCGTCAGGCGAGTCTCGAGCGCTCTCTGGAGTCGGGGGCGCGGTCCGGGGGTGGATGGCAGCCGGCGGTGACGGGGGCGTTTTTGCTGTGTCGGCGGCGCGATTTCAGGCGGTTGGGCGGTTTTTCGGCTGAGTATGACTATGGGTTGGAGGACATCGATTTCTGTCTGCGTCTGACCCGCGATCTGGGCAAGCGGGCCTGGTGTCTGACTGAATTGGGGCTGCGCCATGCCGAGAGCAGTACGCGCCGGCGCGATCGGGCGCTGACGAATGCGCGCATCGAGCGCAATCATCGGCGGTTCAAGGCGCTCTGGGGTGAGCGGACTCGGGCGTTGGCGGCGGAGGGCGGTGAGGCGGACGGGGCGAGTTTGAATGTGCTGTTCGTGTTGCCGCATCAGTTCGACAGTAACAATGGTTATCACGTCCAGCTCCATGCGGCGCTGTTGTTGGCGCGGGGGGCGGATTGCACGGTGGCGGTTCCGGATGGGCTGTATGCGGCGTCGAGCGTTTCGCTGCGGGTGCGGTCGTACACTCAGGTTTTGGGTGAGGCGTCGGGGGCCGGTTTTCGGGATGGGCGTGGTCCGGATTTGGTGCATGCCTGGACGCCGCGTGAGATCGTGCGGCGGTTTGTTGAGGGTGTGCGCGGGCGTTGGCGGTGTCCGCTGGTGGTGCATCTCGAGGACAATGAGGAGCATCTGACTGAGGTGGCGCTGGGGCGTCCTTTTGCGGAGTTGGCGCGGTTGTCGTTGGCTGAGTTGGATCGTTGCATTCCGGAGCATCGCTATCATCCGCTGCGCGGGCGTTGGTTTCTCGATCGGGCCGATGGGTTGACGTTGGTGATCGAGACGCTGGGGCGTTTCAATCGTTATGGTCGGCCGTCGCTGGTGTTGTCGGCGCCGGTGGATGAGCGGTTGTTTTATCCGCGTCCGCTCAATCGGGCGTTGCGGCAGGCGTTGGCGATTGGGGATGAGGCGGGTGTTGTGGTGTATACGGGCAATGTGCATGCGGCGAATCGGGGCGAGGTGGGTGAGTTGTATCGGGCGGTGGCGGAGTTGAATCGGTTGGGGCGGTCGACGGTGTTGGTGCGTACTGGGGTGAATGGGGCGTCTGGGGCGTTGGAGGGGTTGGCGCCGGCGCCTCAGGTGCGGGAGTTGGGTTGGGTGGAGCGTGAGCAGGTGCCGGAGATTCTGGCGGCGGCGGATGTGTTGGTGCAGCCGGGGGAGCCGGGGGCGTTCAATGATCAGCGGATTCCGAGTAAGCTGCCGGAGTATTTTGCGATGGGGCGGCCGGTGGTGTTGGCGCGCAGTCATTTGGGGTTGGAGGTTCGGGCTGGGGAGGAGGCGTTGGTGGTCGAGGCGGCGAATGTGTCGGAGATCGTGCGGGCGGTGCGGGCGATTGGTGAGGATCGGGCGTTGGCTGAACGTTTGGCGCTGGGGGCGCGGCGGTTTTATGAGCGGCGCTTGCGGGTGGCGGATGAGGCGTTGTTTGAGTTCATGGGGGCGTTGAAGGCGGCATGAAGTGCATTTGATCTCGTTTTGCGCCCCAATTACCATACAATCAAGGAGTACACTGATGGCGACAGTCAATTTTACCGGTGTGGTTGATCGCGACCTGCTCAAGCGTGCGGAGCGCATCGCGGCCAAGACGGAGACCTCGGTGAACGCCATTTTCAATACCGAGTTGCGCTATCTCGTCGAAACCTTCGAATTGGCTGAAGCCGTGGGTAATCAGAACTATCGTATCCTGCTCGATTTTGCCCTGGGGCGTATTGACGATCTGGCGGCGATGCGTGCCTTGGGCATCGGTACGGATGAGGATCTGTTTTTGCTGATGATGCAGGCGCATTTGCCGATGCCGCGTCTATCGGAAGCCACGACGCGCGGCATGGTGGCGGAACTCAATGCGCTGGCCGGATGAGCGATGTCATCGCCAATCGGGCGCCGGTCTTTCTGTTGCCGGATGCTGGGCCCCTGATCACTCTGGCCTACGGGCAAGTACTCGATCTGTTGCTCAAGCCCAACTGGCCGGTGCATATCGTCGATATGGTGTTGCATGAGGTGACCCGTAACGCGACTCCAAGCAGTGAGGCCATCCGTTGCTGGATTGAGGTCAATCGTGTTTCGGTCATGACGACCCGAACCTACCGGCATACCTACGCATGATTTTGCGCACATCAGTCTGGCTTCCGTAATTAAGCGAAAGCCAGCAAGATTTGAGAGATCTGGAAAACTCTTTTTATCCGAAATGTGTTGAACTGCAACGGCAATGCGGCACTGAACCGCAAGTGCATTCGATGCGTTAGGAAATTGCCTCCATTCCACTTTTTATTAGCGACTGCAGATGGAAAAGAAAAATTTCTCACGCGAAATTCGCGAGCTATTTAACAACAATCAGTTGTCAAAACTCGCGGCGGTCATCAATTCACAGATCTCGTCCAGCGTTGTATCACGTCACGACTGTCTTTTGGCATTGAATATTTGTAAGTGCGCTAATGTTTGGCAAGAAGTTAGGTGTTTTTCAAGCCGCAAACCGCTATCTATAGTTACCGTAAATCTTAACAATAAAAAAGGTTTAGCGAGCACTGTTGAAAGTGTGCTTAAGCAAACAGCGCGAGGGCAAATACAATATATAGTAATAGATGGTTACTCCGATGACGGTTCGCTCGACTATCTGCATGACAAAGCCTCAGATATTGACATCGCGATTTATGGCAAAGATGTAGGTGTTTATGATGCAATGAACTTAGGCATAAGTCTGTCAGAGTCAGACTATACGCTTTTCCTTAATTCTGGCGATACCTTGGTAGATGATACGATAGTATCCAAGTTTCTGGATAACGTAGACGAAGGCACGAAACATGATGTTTTGTATGGCGACTGCATATTCGTTTCGCCAAACGTTACCTCAGCGGGTGATATCGAAAACCTATGGAAAGGGATGGTTTGTTCGCATCAGTCAGTTTTTTTCAAAACGTCACAAATCAAAAACAACAAATATAACCAAGCGTATCGCATTGTATCTGACTACGATCTCCTATATCGCTTATACACAGGCGGTTCGTCATTTCGGCAGCTTCCATGGGCCGTCAGTCAGATAGAACCAGTAGGGATAAGTTCGGACTTTTACGAAAGGACGCTTGAACGCTGGCAAGTCGTGAGAAAATACCAGCACCCACGAATCGACAGACAGGAAATTGACGATTTTTATCGGTCTCTGTTAGCGACCCAAGGAAAATGGGTTAATCCACAAACGTTCAATACGAACAAGCACTTAAATAGCATTTTAAGCAACGTAGAAAACAGGTTAATTTTTCTGATTTCCATGCCGCGTTCTGGCTCAACGTTGCTGCAGAAAATTTTAGAAAACACTAGGATGATTGGAACTGCGAGCGAACCTTGGGTAATGCTTCCTCTTCTGGCTGGCACCGATCATAACCTAACTAAAACGCGTTACTGCACTGAACTGGCATCAGAGGCCATCAGTATTTTTCAAAAAGATATCGGTAGTCCGAATGCCGTACAACATGCTCAAAAAGTCTATGCGGATGCAGTATACTCCGCAGCAATGAAGCAGACGCAGAAGAAATATTTTCTGGACAAGACGCCGCGGTACATCTACATCGCCGAAAAAATCCAAGAGCTATACCCAAACGCAAAGTTTATTGTCCTTTTAAGGAATCCTGCTGCCGTAATTACTTCCTATGCGCAAACTTGGCGACGAGGAGATTTTGATAGTGTATTTAATGACGAATATTACAGATATGATTTCACGGAAGGTTTCAAAAGCCTAGCCAGATATTTGAATAACGGGTCTAAAAAGCACGTTGTCAAATACGAGGATCTCGTCGCCGAGCCACAATCACAAGTGCGAGGAATATGCCAGTATCTCGGCATACCATACTCGGACGACTACATCGAATACTCAAAAGCATCCAGCACGCGAAAATTTGCATTTGGTGACCCTGAGTCCGTGTACAAAAATACTAAACCAGTCAACAATCCATTTAAATGGCTCGATGGGATTAAGACAGTAAAAAATAGAAGGGCGCTCACAAAATGTCTCGATTTAATTCCGCCTGACGTAATTGCTGAGCTTGGATACAGCCTAGATGAGATAAAGAAAAATTTGGAAAAAAAAAATATGGAAGATATCTTCCCCCCTTGGAGCTTACTTAGCAAAGAGCAATATCGTCGACCGGGCTTTGAACAGAATCAGACGAAGGGAAGTAAGACGTGCCAATTCTCAATTGGTGTTGTCGTGACTTGTTATAACAACGAAAGCACGATTGAACATACGCTTGCTTCGTTGATGGGGCAAACGAGGCTTCCAGATGAAGTTGTCGTTGTAGATGATGCATCCAGCGATGCGTCATTTGAACTTCTTCGCAAGGTTAAATCAAACTGCACTCAGTTCTCGCTTAAGTTGATTAGAAACGCCGATAATCTCGGAGTTGCAATGGCCCGTAGATTAGGTTTTCAAGCACTTAATACGGATTTTGTAACGACCTTGGACGGTGATGACCTCTTTGCGCCGGAAAAGCTAGAGGCTGAGTTCGCCGCGCTCGGGAATAATCCGAATAACGTTGCGTTCAGTGACACGTTGACGCTGACTGAAACCGGTCCTGCGCGCTTAGATAGCAGCGAGTATCACAATGCGCCGCCCGACAAATTATTACAATTGCTTGCGTCTCGTAGCGCTCCAGTTCCGAGGGATCTGCTGATACCCAAAAAATTGTATGAGCGTGTCGGGGGCTTCGATCCTTACTTTGATCTTTATGAAGACTGGGCGCTCAAAATGAGACTTGCCTCTACCTCGCGAGAGGGACAGTGGTGTTATAGTGCATATGTAGGGTCAATTTATGACCGTCGTTCACCCGGTTTATCCAATAAGCCAAAGCTTGTTCTTGGCTATGGACAGTTACTTGCTATTGCGCGAAATATTTCGTTGTTTTGCGCAATACCTCAAGCACTAAGCTCAGGGCTAAGAACGGTTGCAGGCTGCTTTGAAGAAGGGTTGCGGAAGAGATTTGAAGAGCTAACCAAGCTAATTGAGTCTGAAGGGATGAGCCAAGAGTTGTATCGAAGATTTACATCATTATGGGCGGATCGTGATGTTGGGAGAGAGACAAAGGCGATTGCGCATGACCTTTGGTTGTTCTCAAAGCCGATAGAGAGAAAGAGCACTGAACAAACGATTGTAGATTATGAGCGGCGTGATGATTCGGCTACGACTAGAATATTCTTGGTTACGCCGGTGCTTAATGGAGCTGAATATATTGAACGCTGTATTAAGAGTGTTGTTAACCAAGAGGGAGATTTTGAACTCTACTATCATATTCAAGATGGTGGCTCAACCGACGGAACAATCCAGGTAGTCGAGAGCTGGAAAAAGCGAATTGAAAGCGGCGAATTGCAGGGAAGATGTCGGTTATTGACGATGACGTGGCGGTCTGAAACGGATACTGGTATGTATGATGCGGTTGCGAAAGGATTTGAGGCTCTTCCGATACGGGACGAGGACTGGATGACGTGGCTCAATGCGGATGATACGCTAACAGCCGGTTCGTGTGGATTATTGTCTTTCATTGACCAAATGCCTGATGTTTCTATTAATTGGGTTACTGGAAAAACCTGTGTTAAGTCGTTAAGTAACAAGGTTAGTGAGCATCATTTGCCTGTTAATAGTGAAGTGCTACGTCGCGGCTTATGTGATGGTCATTTTTGGCCATTCTTGCAGCAAGAAGGCACCTATTTCCGAGGGTTTATGTGGAAAAGAATTTCAGTAAAAATGGATTTTTCACGACTTGGTCTTGCGGGCGACTGGAACCTATGGCGTCGTTTTGCAGAAACAGAAGAAATTGTTCCTGTAAATAAAGCCCTTGGCATTTTCCATGAGCGCATCGGGCAGTTAAGTAGAGAATTAAAAAAAGAATATTTAGCGGAGATAGACACTCTGGTTGATCTAACTGAAAGGATGCAAGCTTTTGATTCTTTTCCGCTAATCGATACAGTTTATTCTTTAATTCAAGTTACTGATAGCGGTAATCTTGTCAGAGAACAAAAAAATATAGCTGGTCAATATACTTACCTTCGAAGTTGTAAATCGTGACAATCTCTTCAAGAGGGGTCTTTCGTCCGCAGTGTGGGAACGCGATGCGCGGGGAGGT
The DNA here is from genome assembly GCF_009720725.1 of Allochromatium palmeri. Classification (GTDB taxonomy): domain Bacteria; phylum Pseudomonadota; class Gammaproteobacteria; order Chromatiales; family Chromatiaceae; genus Thermochromatium; species Thermochromatium palmeri. The sequence goes on along the minus strand of NZ_WNKT01000016.1, from coordinate 4,695 downwards.
TATTTTAGTGTTTTGCTATGTAGCCTAGTAGGGGTTATAAGTTCATTTCTTTTAACTGATAACAAAGATCTTGGGCACGCCTGATCCAAAAACTAGCGATGCGGAAAAAATGGCTAATTTGAGGTCGCAAAATCAGGCTGTTTCCCTGATGAACTGGGTTTACTGCAGCTAGTAGATCCAAGCCATAATCAAGGCCATAGCAGACAGTAGTTCAGAGGGTTAGAGTAATGACGGCACCCCGACCATCTAAGATCGATGTTCTGCGGCGTATCCGGGAGCATCTGGATATAAAGAATGTGATCGACGTCGGTGTGAATTTTGGCACGCCGGAACTCATATCTGCGTTTCCGAAGGCAAAACATTACCTCTTTGAGCCAATGGAACACTTTCGCGATCCCATCGCCAGCAAATATCAGTCACTAGAACATGAGCTTTTTTGTGTAGCTTTATCTGATCGGGATTATGATGCTTGGCTGGTTGAGAAAAATGTAGCAGGAGGAAATTCAGCGACTCATAGTCAGATACTAGAGAAGCCTGTTGATGTGGATGGGAAGAATATAATTAAATGTTCACCGATGGAAATAAGGCGGTTTGACTCCTTAAGCATCACTGTGGATCCAAACTTCTTACTGAAAATCGATGTGGATGGAAAAGATCTAGAAGTACTACTAGGTTTCGGCGAGCACTTAAAGCGCGCTTCAGTGATAATAATCGAAGCTACTTTTGCCACGCTTGGTGCGAGGCTCAGATCTTGCCAAGAGGCTGGCTTCCAGCTTTGGGACATTGTTGATTTGGTCTATTACGGGCCAGCACTTTATCAATGTGACCTGATATTCGTGCGAAACCCTCTTGCAGTCAGAATGAGGCCGCCAATAAGCAATTTCGATAAAGGTCTTTGGGAGCCATTCCGATAAAAAGTGCGACGCCGGAAGGCTCAAAACGTTCGGGAGAAGTGCCTCAACATCAAAATTCTTAACTCAATTAAAAAATAATTATTATAATTACAAATGGCTTTAAGTTACAAGAAATTGGATTAATGTACTTAGCTCGACTTTGGCCATTTTTGGACTCCCACAGCCAGCTAAGTGCTTGAAACTCCGTAGGGGTGGAAAATTAGAGGGGGTCTGGACGCACGAACGCCGGATTTTGACCCCTCGCTATTTTTCTTGCGCCTTGTAAGTTACTGATTGAAAAGGAGTTACTGATCAGGGAAAATGGCCAAAGTCGAGCTTAGCTGAACCCATCTAAAGTTTCCCGTTTTTGGCCCTAGGCGACCAGCCTGAGTAGGGCGTCGGCGATGGAATTTGGCGGGGGTTTGCTGGGAGCGGCGCAATCCCCCTCAAAATTCTCCCCGGTCAGGGCCTTGGCGAAGGCACGGCGCAGATCGGCGAAGGTGTACTGGGTGCGACGCGCCGTGGCGTAGCGTCGGTCCGGGGCCTGGGTGAGGCTGTCGCCGAAGATCCAGGTCAAGGCGGTGGCCAGCAGGCAGAAGTTGAGGTGGTTGTCGACGGCTTCGGGGGTGCGCGCTTGTGTCTGAGCGCTGCCGATGTCCTGTTTGATTTCTTTGAACCCGGATTCGAGTTTCCACCGAGCCCCATACCCTCAGTGTCAGAATACATGTCGTTTGCTCTTGCGATCTTTCTTAATACATCGAGTAGGCGAGGATGCTCAGATCCTGTCTCAAAGCCGCTCTCAGCACCAGAGCGACATGGGCCACATCCCCAGCACTGGAGCGGCCTACAGGCCACAGAGACCCGATCATGGTCATCTTGCCCAACCCCAGTGCCAACCTGAACCCTGGCTTGTCTCTTAAGTGACTTCACACCGATGCAGGCGACAAGTATGCTGACAACTACCGCATAGAATTCGATGATCTGCGCGGGGGTGAGGGTCAGATCGGTGGTGAAGAGGGCAACGTAGTGGGAGCGCCGAAAGACGCAAACGAGGCGCACACGGCGTTTGAGGGTCTTGAGCATGACGAGGCGTTCGGCGAACTGTACCGGTTGCTGACGTCCATAGAGTTGGAGGGTTTCACAGCGGGCCTCTGGACGCAGACGCTCAGCGAGGTCTTTCACGGTGCCCAGACGCGGGCCGTATTTGGGCGGACGTCCGCGTGTTCCGCTCGGCGGGGGCGGCAAATCGTAGAGGGCGGTGGTAACGCGCATCCGGGCCAGCAGATCGACCTGTGGGCCGAGGGCCTGACGCATCGGCTTCCAGAGTCCGTTGTTGCCAAACCAGCTGTCGGCGACGACCAGGATCGGGGTCTTGGGAAACACGACGGCTAAGAACCGCAGCAGGCGTGTAGCCTGAGCGAACTTGGTCTCGAAGCCAATGGCGCGTCCGCGCAGGCGCTGACAGCCCAGGCGCAAGGTCGCCAGGCGTAGATACCAGGCAAAGGCCCAAGGAATACAGGCCCAGCGTCCATGGACGCGCTTGAGCAGCCCGAGCAACAGAATCGTCTGCGCCCACGGATAGGCGGATTGATTCGGCTTGGCCGCATGATCAAAGGTGGTCTGACACCCGAAGATCTTACGTCCGGTCTTGGGGTTGATCGAATCGTCCAGCCCCATGATCAGGCGCCCATCGGTGAGCGGACTCGGGGTACCGCGCCACAGGCGCACCCACAGCGCCTTCCAGGGCAAGCGCGCTGAGGCCATGAAGCGATAGTAGGCCGAGCGCGAGAGCGTCACACCGAACACCACGGCGATGACACGGCGCAGACTGGACGCCCGCGCCGGGGCCAGCGGAATGAGCAGGGCTTTGAGCGTCAGCAGGAAGCAGGACCCATGCAGTTGGCCGCGAACGCCGCGCGGAAAAACGGCGTGGAACTCGTCAAGGAGTGTGGATAAGATCGACATGGGAAGCGGACTCCGGGTTAGGACGGTTCAGTGGACGTTTACACCCTATGAGCGTAGTCCACCGTGAGTCCGTTTTCCGCCCCAAGAGGCCTGGATCAGAACGGCGTTTGGATCATACCGACGCACACCGTGCATGACTCGAACACGCTACATGACGTGTCATGCAAAAGTGGGAAACTTTAGAACCCATAATAACCTACGCAAAACCCGAGGTAAAATGATGAGCAGAGGAGTATTGTATACTGTAACTGGAATTAGTCGGTACACTGGCGAATCCTATTTATCTTTGGCTATAAGGTCAGCTCAATCGATAAAAAAATTTTTGCCTCAGATAGCTATCGCAGTCATGACTGATGAGGAATACATCCAACAAGCTAGGGAAGTCAAATGTTTTGATAAGGTAATCCTGAAGAAAACAGAATTATTAGGGAAATACCAAATGAAAGTAGATTGGATAAAGCACACGCCTTTCGAGGAGACTTTGTATTTAGATGCCGATACTTTGGCTATTCATAATATGCAGGACATTTTTGATATACTTAAGTATTTTGATATAGCGTTGCCGCGCGCCTCCTTTCGAAAGAAAGCTTCACCGTTATCTGATCTAAGCTCAAGCATGATACTTTTTAAGAACACTCCTGAGATACGTCAGATTTTTTCTATGTGGCGAAGTGAGTATTTGTTGGCTCTTGAAAAAAATATGGATGCCGGTGACCAGGGTGTTCTTACTAAATGTATTTATCAGTCAACTGCGCGATGTTATGTGATACCTGGTGAATATCACTTTAATACGGGACTCCCATGTGTTGCGCACGGACCTGTTAGATTGGTAACCGCCCATAAAAAGAACTACTTGGAGATCAGCCAGCGCTATCTGAATAAAAGCTTGTCCCACCGAGCGTACTTCCCGTTGCTTTCAACCATATATGTTGATAACGCAGATCAAACACTTAGCGGCTTGCCACGTCAATCGCAAAAGATAAGCTTTAAAGATTAATAACTTTTTCTTTTGAGTTCGCGGTAGGTGGCGTGACCATCGCGCATCAGCTAACCTTTTGTTACATTTTTTAGAGAAGTAATATATGATGAATAAAGACCCTATTGTTCGCCGAATACTGGTAACAGGATGCGGTCGAAGTGGAACTCACTATGTCACTTCCGTTTTACGTCGCCTTGGGATGGATGTTTTACATGAGAAGATGGGTGCAGACGGTATTGTTGCATGGCAATTTGCTATTAAGGAAGTTTTGGCTAAGCAAGCCAATGGCAGAGGGGTTGCTTTTGAGCATGTTGTTCATTTAGTACGAGACCCTATTAAAGTAATTTCATCGAATCATACGAACAATGAGCATGCATGGTCTCACATTTTTGCGTATTGCCCGGAATGTAAGAATGAGAACCTTACAGTTCAGTGCGCAAAGTTTTGGACTGCATGGAATAAAAGAGCGGAAGAAGTAGCAGATTTTAGAATTAGGCTTGAGGATTTTTCAAATCAATTTGCGCTACTTTGTAGTATATTAAAATTGAGTGAAAACAGAGATGCTTTAGTTGCTCGTAACGTAAAAGATATTGATTCACGATCCGACTGGAAGAAGTATAAAAATACTTCATGGGATGAACTTTATAGTCTTGATCGTGTCGCTGCTCAAGATGCTTGGGAATTAGCGAGATCCTACGGATATTACGAATGAGTCAAAGAGACCTGGTCTCCCTCAGGATCACGTATGGCCAGCGGTCAGAATTATAAAAATCTAAAGAAATGTCAAGTCCCCGGAGATTGTAGACACGTTTTTTGAAGAGTTTGGGGCGTTTCTCGTGCCAGTCCTTGAGTGCCTGA
>NZ_WNKT01000169.1 GCF_009720725.1 Allochromatium palmeri | reverse complement strand
CATGCCGACCTATGATTATCGCTGTGACACCAACGATCGCGTGATCGAGGTGAGCCATCGCATGAGCGAGAACCTGACCAACTGGGGCGAGCTGTGCGAGCGCGCCGGAATCGAGCCGGGCGATACTCCGGCTGAAGCGCCGATCCATCGGCTCGCCACCGGCGGCAACGTTATCACCAGTTCCAGCCTGGGCAGCGGCCGCGCGCCGATGCCTGCCTGCGCCACCGGCTCCTGCTGTGCCGGCGGCATGTGCGGATTGAATTGATCGCCTGCCCAGACCGCGCTCCAGCCAGGGTTCGTCCACCAACCCTGGCTATTCACGCTATATCGGCCTCGACTGATCGCCCTCGGAGACGCGGATTTTGAAGTCTATCCTGGTGGTCCGCCTGAGTGCCATCGGCGACATCGTCTTCGCCTCGCCGCTGGTCGCGGCGCTGCGCCGTCGCTGGCCCGAGGCGCGCATTGCCTGGCTGGTCCAGCC
>NZ_WNKT01000168.1 GCF_009720725.1 Allochromatium palmeri | reverse complement strand
GGAAACGATGAGGGAAGCGATGGGGTACTTTAACGGATATCTTCAGCCAAGGCTGCCATGACTTATTGAGAAGTTACGGAGTTTCGTCTTTCTGTGGCTAGTCTCATGGCCCGTCTGGCCACTTACTTTGAAAAGATCGTGGCCATTTTCGTGGTTGTCGCGTCCAACTCCATGATTGTCTCCATCCGAGCATGCCCGCGGGTGAACAGAGCATTGGCTGACAACCCCGTGCAGGGTTCGTCAGCCGGGGTGCTATAAGCCGTATCAACCCGCCATCGCTGCCTTCATCTCCGCCGCGTATTGATCGGCATTCAGTCCGACGATCAGGTGCAGCACGTTGTCGGGCAGTCGCAGAATGCCTTGGACGCCGGCGGCCGTGAGGGCAGCCTCGTCAAGCTGCGCGCCGTCGCCAAGGGCGATGCGCAGCCGGGTCTCGGCGGCGGACTCGGCCTGCTGGACGTTGCCCCTGCCGCCGAGTGCGGCGAGGATGGCGCGGG
>NZ_WNKT01000167.1 GCF_009720725.1 Allochromatium palmeri | reverse complement strand
GCTGTCCCAACCGTCGTCGCGGGCGCTCAGGGTCGGCGTCTCGCTGCGGCCACTGGTGTTGGTCAGGGAGGCCGCGACCAAGTTCTGTACATGACCCAGCTCGGGCGGCAGCACGTCGCTCAGGAGCGTCTCGAATGCCGGAGTGGTGCCGGTGTTGGTCACGGTCACCCGGTAGGTCAGGGTGTCGCCAGCTTCCAGGTTGGTGGTGGCGCTGGTGATGGCCTGGGTCAGGGCGAGCCTGGGCTCGCCGAGGGTGAGCGTCGCGTCATCTTCAAGGGTTTGGGTGCCTGTACCGCCGGGAGTGTCGAAGCTCAGAGCGGCGGCGTTGGTCAGGGTGTCGCCGTCCTGGTTGACGAGCAGATTGTCCACCCGCGCCCGATAGGTCAGGGTGAGCGTTGTGACCGCGCCGCTGGTGTTGGTGAGCGTGCCGAAATCCAACGCTAGGGTTTCCTGGCCGGCTTCGGGCGTGTCGTCGGTTCGGACGAAGGTGCTCGGGGCGTTGGTCGCGCTCAG
>NZ_WNKT01000166.1 GCF_009720725.1 Allochromatium palmeri | reverse complement strand
CCCGCCCATCGCATCCGCTTTGTTTATACTCCCAAGCACTGTTCCTGGCTCAATCAGGTCGAGATCTGGTTCGGTATCCTCACCCGTCGGTTGCTCAAGCGCGCGCGCTTCGCCATCCACTGATGAACTCAAGCAACGCCTCCTTGAGTTCATCGATTTCTTCAACCAGACCCTCGCCAAGCCGTTTCGCTGGACCTATATCGGCAAGCCGCTGATGGCATGAAATTGTCCAGTCAACTTAAGGTGCGAGGTACTAGCAAGAAAGGGGAAACTGCGATAAGCGCGTCGAGCCAGAATATCCGGAGGATATGGCCGGCAGTGCCCTACCTTCTTGTCACTGAGCCGAACATACTGACCGTAGGTCAGCCACTTGCCCGCCCGATGCTCCGCAACGACCCGTTCTAGCAGCCTGTCGGACTTTAACGCTGCCGGATGGCTCTCGGCTTGGTAGACTGCCGAGATCACCTTTCAGGATCCACGACGATGCCCTGCTTCCGCCCGATCGATCGCGACATCC
>NZ_WNKT01000165.1 GCF_009720725.1 Allochromatium palmeri | reverse complement strand
CTCAAGCGCCTCCAAAAAACACTCCCAAAAGCCGAGTATGAGTCCTTCAAAAAAGCCTATTGGATCTTGCGCAAATCTGAAGCGGATTTAACCGCCGATGAACGTCGAATCCGGACGCAACTCTTTGCAAAATCCCCGAAACTTCAGCAAGCGTATGCGTTGAGTCAAGCCTTAACAGCGATTTATGAGTCTCTCCTGACACCCGGCCAAGCGAAGCGCCAATTCAGTGGCTGGATCATTCGCGTTCAACACAGCCAGCTGACGTGTTTCAATCGCTTTATCAAAACATTGCGCGCGCATTGGAACGAAGTCGCCAACTATTTTATCGATCGTCAAACAAGCGGCTTTGTCGAAGGGTTAAACAATAAAATCAAGGTGCTTAAGCGGCGCAGTTATGGACTCTTCAATCCCAAACGCTTATTCCAGAGAGTGTACATCGATCTGCATGGTTACGACCTGTTCGCTGTGCCATCGACAGAAAATCAATGACTTAAGGCGCCAATGCCCAGCCAATCTCTCATCATGTGTGTATAGGC
>NZ_WNKT01000164.1 GCF_009720725.1 Allochromatium palmeri | reverse complement strand
GTGAAATTATTGATGGTTATGGATCTGAATATAAAATTGCGTTTTCATCTGTTTAATTTTTTTAATGAAAGTACTTATTTATATTAGTGGAGCGCTCCCGTCGTCCTCATGTCAAATGAAACATCTATATCTAATAAACCGGAGTCACGAATTAGCATCATTCCATATGAATGGTGGGCTTTGTGATGCGCTAAATAATTGTCAAAACCACCCAACAGAGGTGGGTTCCATTCAACTGCCTCTTGGGTTACCTGTAATTTAATGGAGGCAAAATGAAGAAAATCGCAGTTTTTGGGAAACCTGGCAGCGGCAAATCAACGTTAAGTAAATCGCTAGCTTCAGCAACCGGCATCCCATTGCATCAGTTGGATTCGATTGTTTACAAGAAAAACGGTGATTTAGTAGAACGTGAAGTATTTGATGAAGCGCATAAGAATATATTGTCCAGCGAATGTTGGTTAATTGATGGGATTGGCCCAATTGAATCATTCAACGTCAGGTTGGAGATGGCTGATACTTTGATATAAGTACTTTCATTAAAAAAATTAAACAGATGAAAACGCAATTTTATATTCAGATCCATAACCATCAATAATTTCA
>NZ_WNKT01000163.1 GCF_009720725.1 Allochromatium palmeri | reverse complement strand
TTGAGTACCGGCGAGGTCATCCCCGCCAACCCGGCGCTCAAGAAGAACCTCAAGCGTTTGCAGCGCCGACAACGGACGCTGTCGCACAAAGTCAAAGGCAGCCGACGCCGAGCGAAAGCCAAGCTCCGAGTGGCCCGGCTGCATCAGCGGATCAGAAACCAACGTCAGGCGGTCCTCCATAAACTGTCCGATCAGCTGACCCGCACCTATCAGGTCATCACGATTGAAGACCTGAATGTCACTGGAATGACGAAGAATCGCCGACTCGCCCGTGCCGTCGCTGATGTCGGCTTTGGCGAGTTACGGCGGCAGATCGAATACAAGGCCCAATGGCGCGGCGTGACGGTCGTCATCGCGGATCGATGGTTTCCATCCTCCAAGACCTGTCACGTCTGTGGCGAACTCCACGACATGCCGTTGTCGCAGCGCACGCTGGTCTGTGACTGCGGACACGTCATGGATCGCGACCTCAACGCCGCCAAAAACCTTGATCAGTATGGTCGCGACGCGCTCAGGCGAGACCTTAGGCGATTTCCGAATAAAAGTTTACCTGTTGAGCTAAGCTGTAGGCGGCTGATCTGACACACATGAGGGACTCCCGA
>NZ_WNKT01000162.1 GCF_009720725.1 Allochromatium palmeri | reverse complement strand
CTCGGGCATGGGCGACCTCGTTTAGCTTCTCCGAAGCGTTCTTGGCGGAACACCAATTTTATCAATTGGTTAAACGAGATTCGCCCTTTTTTATGAATAATTCGGGCTAACATAGGCCACATGAAGGCGACATCGACCACAGATTCTAGGAGACGGGCATCTGAGAATAATACCCTCGGTTCGCTCATTTTTTATAGGGTACTGATTTTTCAAACAAAAAACTTTAACTTATGGTGTAAAAAGCGTTTTTTGAAAATATAAAGCCTTGAATATAAATGCTTTTTCAAAAATGAGCGAACCGAGAGCCGTACGCACGGTTTGATGAGGGAGGGCTGGTATTCTGTCGCTACGATTCGGCTAGTACCTCGCACCTTAAGTTGACTGGACAATTTCATGCCATCAGCGGCTTGCCGATATAGGTCCAGCGAAACGGCTTGGCGAGGGTCTGGTTGAAGAAATCGATGAACTCAAGGAGGCGTTGCTTGAGTTCATCAGTGGAGGCGAAGCGCGCGCGCTTGAGCAACCGACGGGTGAGAATACCGAACCAGATCTCGACCTGATTGAGCCAGGAACAGTGCTTGGGAGTATAAACAAAGCGGATGCGATGGGCGGG
>NZ_WNKT01000161.1 GCF_009720725.1 Allochromatium palmeri | reverse complement strand
TTCAACCAGACCCTCGCCAAGCCGTTTCGCTGGACCTATATCGGCAAGCCGCTGATGGCATGAAATTGTCCAGTCAATTTAGGGTGCGCGGTACTAGGCTCTGTGGAAATGCACGCAAGTGGCAACTTCGGCGTCTTGCAGAGGCCTATTGCCGATACCTACTACCGTGATGGCCTTGGACCCTGGCCCTATCGGTGCATCGATGATGCCTCTGATCTCGAGATGCTGGTCAACGACTTCCAGCACCTGGTGACTTTGACGGTAGTGACCCAGCCCGGATGGAGCCCGCCAGAGTCGATGACCTCGACAGGACAGGCGCGCTATCTCAAAGCCCACTTTGCCTACGACCCCGACCTCCCGGTTCCCGCTTTCAGCAAGCGGTCGCGCGCGAGGCTTAGCCACGCTGAAGCTCGGGGTTGGTTCGAGACGGTAGAGGCGCCGGAGCAGCGGATGGAGATTTGCGAGCTATACGAAGGACTCAAGGCGCGACGCAATTTTGGTCAGTTCTTCGCGATGCGGCCATCACATTTTAAGAGCATCTCCAATTAGGAGATTGCCAGGAAAGAACTTACCCATCAGCTGGCCGGATGAGGATGTCCCATTTAGGCAAGGAGGGGTTGCGCT
>NZ_WNKT01000160.1 GCF_009720725.1 Allochromatium palmeri | reverse complement strand
GCCGCAGCGTGCCAGGGCCAGCGCGGGTCGTAGAGGATGGTCCGTCCCAAGGCGATCAGGTCGGCATCGCCGGTGCCGATGATCGCCTCGGCCTGATCGTAGTCGGTGATCAAGCCGACCGTGACAACGGGGATGCCGACATTCGCCTTCACCGCACGGGCGAGCGGAACCTGATAGCTGGGGCCAACCGGAATGGCCTGGTTCGGATGCAGACCGCCGCTGGACACATGGATGACGCTGCATCCGCGCGCCTCGAGCGCCTGCGCAAAGGCGATCGTCTGCTCGCAGTCCCAGCCGCCCTCGACCCAATCGGTGCCGGATACCCGAACGGAAACCGGCCGATCGGCGGGAAAGGCATCCCGCACGGCATCGAACACCTCAAGCGGGAAGCGCAGGCGGTTTTCGAGGCAACCACCGAATGCATCCTCACGCCGATTGGACAGTGGCGAAAGGAACTGATGAAGCAGGTAGCCGTGGGCGGCATGGACCTGAACGGCATCGATCCCGAGTCGCGCGGCCCGGCGGGCGGCCGCCGCAAAGGCGTCACGCAGCTCGATCATCGCCTGGCGATCGAGCGCGAGCGGCGCCCTGTCGCTGGCACCGAAGGGCACGGCGGAGGGGGCGACGGT